>JBBQQR010000019.1:0-44050 GCA_038215615.1 Vulcanimicrobiales bacterium
TCATCAAGCGGCTCTCGTCATCTTGGCGCCGCTTAGACGGGTACCAACACATCGCAGTTGCAGATCAGCAAGCTGCGTGAGATAATGCACCAACGGAGTTACGCCGCTAAACGAATTTCCCCGAACATCGGCACGACCTCCAAGCCGGGCCGCAAAAGTACAAGCCAAGCTCCGAGCACGACGAAAGAGGTATAGACGAGCAGTCGTGTCAGCAAGTCCAGTGAACTAATTATTGGATACGGGCGATTGCCGGGCCGCGGATCAAGGGTAGTGAGAAACGACTTGGAGTGGCGGGTGACCACTAATCGAATGGGGTGCCCTAGCTCGTAAGCGGGCACTCCTTCATTGTAGAACACAAGGGGCACACGACACTTGAACCATCCGCCGCAGGGATCCCGTAACGGCGTATAGAGCGCGATGTCTCCGCGTCGCAACCCAGCATGCGCGGCTGGTGAACCCGGTTGTACGCTCAAAATTTGATAGCCCAAAGGATATTTCCATCTGACGGTTGCCCCCGACTGTGGTATGCGAAAAGTAACGACAATCGACGTGGACCAATAGAAGACCAGCGCGAAGCTCGCAATCGTGATAATCCCTGCGGCAGACAATCTTCTAAGCGCGGAATTGCTCATCGTCATTTCGCTTCCTCATCGTCAGATTGTACGTCCCTGGCAAAAAGGCAGCGTAAAAATGCGAAAGTCAGGGTCTTTAGAGTTTTACTGTGAGATAGAAATAGTATGACCGGATACGGTTGGGCGTATCGGTATACGCATCCCGGCCGTGGCGCAGCTGCCCGAGGTCGCCAATATTGCCATACTGCGGGAACGCGTAACCGGAGGCGTTCTGCCCTGTCAACGGCCCCGAAATCCCCGTTGCGACGGGCTGATAACTGCCGTTCAGGACGGGGCCGCCGTAGAGCGCCCCAAACACATTGTACACGTCTATACCGGCAGTCCAATTTTTTGAGGCGTCATATTCGATTGCCAAATTCGTGACCGAGGACGGGTGCGAGAGTTTGCCTCCCGCAGCAGCGGTTACCGGAATGCCACGCGTAGCGACAATGTTGGGATTGAAGAACGAGCCGGGGTTCATGGGATCAACGTACTGGTCGGCGCCGAATGAACCGAGCGACGCCACGACACCCGAAGCATTCGTGAAAGGAACGTTGTATGGCTTACCGTTAATGAAGCCGGCCGCGATGAGGCCTGGGCTAATCGGGTAGCCGACGTTCCATTGGATTCTCGGATTGATCCTCCAGCCGCTGTGTGTTTGATACGAGAAGTCGAACGAGGCTACAAAAGGAGAGAGAAAGCCGACGCGATAGATGTTCCCCAGCAACGCGGACGGCGTGGGAATCGTGGGGAACTGAGCCTCGAAGAACCCTCCGGGTATCACACTCGTGAACTCATTCTGATAGGTGAAACTCACTTGGCCGGAGAGTCCGTAAGGTTGCTCCTTGGTGAATTGCAGCTCCAGTCCGTCGGCCAGGCTTATGCCGTGGTTGGTCGTGGTGGGTGGATTGTAGAGATACGCACCCGTTATTGGATCGGTCAGCGGAACGTCGCCGACAGATTTGATTGTGGTTACTATCGCGATCTGATCGTGGGCCCTGCGGTACCATGGTGTTACCTTAAACTGCACGCCGTTCATCCAGCCGCGAGTGAACCGGTGCTCCCAGGAGAAATCCGCATTCGTGAATACGACGGGACGAACCGGCATCATAGGCACCGTTCCGGCAACGAGTTGCGCATTGTCCCAATAGAGTTGTTCTGCGTAATTGGTGCATGCTTGGTCGCTCAGCGGGCCGCAGTTTGTGCCGTAGCCAGGAATGTTAAAGAACGCGCCGTTCGGTCCGCCGAAGTATCCCGGATCTGCGGTGAAATCGACAAATGAGAGGTTGACAAACTCGACCGACCGTCCCCAGGTGGCACGCACGGAATCGTTCCCTCCCATCCGATACGAGGCTGAGAGAACGGGTTCGACAACCAGCGGCCTGTGGGTCTGACCGTTAAACTGCGGAAAAGTCGCGACGGGGCAGACTCCGTTCGGTGTTGTAACGATCGCGCCGGTGGCCGGATTCTGGTACGTCGTCTGCGTATTCGGATTTGTGCTTGGCGTGGTCAGCAGAACACCATTCGCATCGGATTGATAGGTTGGAAGATAGAGCGAGGTACAAGTTGCTGGATCGATCGCCGGCGTTGGAATTTGGTAGTTGACTCGATCGATGCGAAGGCCCGCTTCTACAATGAGCTTGTCGTTGGGGGACCACGTGTCATCAACGTAGTAGGCCCAGTCGTTACGACGTGCTTGCGAGCTCTCGTAGGAGCCGGTGATCTTCTGGGGCGAGCTGACGCCGGGAAAACTATAGATGTATCCGCATACCGGGCTTCCCGGTCCGCCGTACTCCACGGGGCATGAAGCCTGCGGAATAAAGTCAGGCAGTTCGAAATTCGGCGAGAACTCGAGATTGAAGACGCCGAAGCTTGGATCGACTTGATCATAAACCGGTGTGAGATATTGGTACATGACACCGGCCTTGAGCAGATTCTTGTCGCTCAGCTGTTTTGTGAGGTCTATCCGGCCACCACTGCGTTTGCCGCCCGCCCAGATGTCGAACGCATTGAATCCGGTCGCTTGGTAACCGCCTGCCTCAGCGTTGTTGAGGTATTGAACCGCATCGGTGTGAAAGAGCATCGCTTGCAAATAGGTCGAGCGATCGAGATGCCATCCGTAGCCGAGCTTCATGGTATTATTCGGCTGACTGTTCATCGCGGGTGGATGATTGCCGGCCTGGGCCAAAGTTTCGTTCGCCGTCGCCTGCCCCCGCTGTAAGCTTAACATGCTCTGCATGAGCAGAACATTTTGATACGCTGCAAACGCTGCCGGGCTAGAGCCGGGCGGAGGAGCCGTGGTGTAACCCACGCACTGCAACGCGGAAGGACAGGTTGCCGCAGTGAGCGGCGGTGCGGATAGTCCCGCAATGTTCAAGGTCGCCCGCAAAAAAAACGGATCGCAGGTTTTGAAGCAGAGGTTGAAACCCGGAGCCCCAACCGATCCGGAATCGGTCGTGTGTTGCGCTAAATTTATGAAGGCTTGGAGCTGCATGTTATTGTCGCGGCCGAATTTGTAGATGAAATTACCGACGAATTCTCGATCGCTTTGATAGTACTGAGAGAAGCACGTGCCCAGGAGCGCGCAGTTGAATGATATGCTGTTATAGGCGCTTGCGCTATCAGAGTTCGCGATCGACACGTAGCCTGAGAAATGGCCGTTGGGCAAAGCAAAGCCCCATTCCCCGTTGAAGCCATGCCGAAAAGCTGGGCCGCCGATGTTTCCTTGCAGTGTTGCGAACGCAGGATACGTGCCGCGCTTCGCGATCAAGTTAAATGTGCCGGTGCCGTAGTTATCCTGCGATGCGTTTCCTTGACCAGGCGTGAGTTGCGCGCTCTGCAGAGCAAGGCCGGGTATGGCCAGCGCGTTGGTGAATCGCGTCGTAAAAGCATCGGTGTACTGGATGCCTTCGAATTCAAGGTTCTGTTCGTACTCGCGACCACCCCGAATAACGGGATAGCCGTCTTTGTCCAGCGATCCGCCCGGCAGTGACGTAATCAGGTTCGACTCGTTGAGATTCAAGGCGTTCCCTTGAATCATTTGGATTTGGCGATCGGTAATGCTATACGTGTCAATAGACTGCAATGGCTGAAACGTACCGGCCGCACTGCGCGAGGTCATTTTTGCGATCGTTCGTAACGATTTCGTTAGGACCGCACTGACGGAAGTTGTCACGTCCGCGAAAACATTTTGGCCCGGGACGAAAGCTTCGTCGTAACCCACGATGTGAAACGAAACGACGTACGTATCGGGTAGCACTCCTATGATCGAATAGAAGCCCTTGTCGTTTGTGGTCGCGGAGTAACGGCCGGTTGGCGCTACGACTGCTACGCGAACATTCGCGATCGGTGCACGCGTTACTGAATCCGTTACGATCCCGCTTAAGATCCCCGATGTTCCAGCGAACGCAGACCCATACGTCTGAGCGAGGAGAACGCACAGGACGGAAAACGCGAGAAACAAACGAGAGGAACGCTGCTTTAAATGCAAATGGGGCCGCCCGCATAAAACTTATTGCGCAGGCGACCCCAACTCCTTTTTAACGTTCCATACTTCTTCAAGCCGCTACTACGGGCCCCAGGAGCCCTGTCGACCCTTGGGGATGACGGGACCTTGCTGACCGGTTCCGTCCGCGTTCATAACCCAGATGCCCGCCGATGTACCGCTCGTTCCGTTGGTCCAAGAGATATGCGTCGCATCAGGCGACCAGGACGGCTCGTCATTGCTACTCGTGTTCGACGTCAGTTGTGTCAGAGTCGCTGTGAGCGGGTTGTATGAAGAGAGCTGGTAATTCTTGCCAACGGCCAAGCCGAAGAGAATGTTGCCCGGGCGCCAGACCGTGTCAATGATCGCCGCGCTGGTGAGCGCCTGATGCGCGTTCGTACCATCCGCGTTCATTATGAAGAGTTGCTGACCCGCGCCGGTGCTTTGCATGTATGCGATCTGCGTGCCGTCGGGCGAATAAGTAGGCGCTATGCCCGCGCTTGTGAGCCGCGTCCGTGCCGTACCGTCTACGTTAATTTTCCAAATTCCCGAGTCACCGTAGGCGATCGTCGTCCCGGTGGGATCGAAGGACGGCACACCGCCGGTAGCGTTGAGCTGCCTGTTGTTCGACCCGTCGGAGTTCACGACGTAGATACCGCTGTTCTGGTAAGTAATCAACGTGCCATTCGGCGAGAATTTAGGATTGACGCCGGAGACACCTAAACTGACATCGGTCCGCGTTGCCAAATTATAGATGTGAAGGGTGCCGTTCGTCCACGCGATTCTGCCCGTTAAAGACGTCGTGCCAGTCGGCGCCGGAGACGGCGTTGGCTGCTGGGAACGAGATTGAGCTTGGGCCAGTGGTTCGGGTGCGCCCGGCGCCGTCGGCGTAGCGTTCGTTACGCCGGAGCATCCGGAAAACACGAAGGCGGCGGCGGTAACTAAGGGTAGAAACCTCATGTGAACCCTTCCTGCGCATATACGCAAGTTTAATGTTGCCAGTTTTTCATGATAGGGCCTGTGCCTCTCAGGACGCTTTCAGGGCTTTTTCATGGACTTGAAGCATCAACGCTAGGCCTCGGAGCTGTCCCAGTCAGTTCAGTGATCGTCGCCCTCGTCTTCCATGCGTATCTGAAACACGCCAATCTGATTTGCGTTAAGCTCTGTGAACCAGATGTTTCTGTCGCTGCCAAGCGCGAGCTGGAGCGGCTGGCTGTTCGGCGTTGGTATGGAGAACAGTTTGACTTCGCCGTTCGTCTTGATCCGACCAATCTGGTTGGATTGTAAGCAAGCAAAGTACAAGTGCCCGTTCGGCGCGGCTATGGTTCCGTGTGGCTCTATGCATGTTTTGAGCGTGAATTCGGTGAACTTTCCGCTTGGCGTAAGTCTGCCGATCTTGTTCGTTTGCACTTCGCCAAACCATAAGTTGCCATCGGATCCAGTAACAATATCGTTTGGCCCTGCATTCGCGGTTGGGATATTAAACTCGGTGACAACGCCCGAAGTTGTAATCCGAGCGATGCGATTAAGGTCAAATTCAGTAAACCATAGAGCACCGTCAGGCCCGGTTGTGATGCCTATGGGGCCAGAGCCCCCGGGATCCGGCGATGGAAGTGGATATTCGGTGAATACCCCCGCCGGCGTGACTTTTCCAATCTGATTCGCTCCCGTTTCCGCGAACCAGACATTGCCATCGGGGCCGGTGGTAACTCCAAATGGCGCAGAGCCTCTGGTAGGCGTAGCAAAGAGCACGATGCTCCCGGAGGGAGTAATGCGTCCGATGAATCCGCCATTGCCTTTTTCGGCGAACCATATGTTACCGTCCGGCGCCAGCGTGAGGCGATCGGGTCTACCGTTGGGATTCGGTATCGAAAATTCCGTTACGACTCCCTGCGGCGTTATACGTCCGATGTTATTGGCTCGGCCCTCGCCGAACCAGATGTTGCCGTCGGCGCCCAATGCGTTCCTATATGGCGCGCTATTCGGAGTCAAGACCTGATATTCGGCAATCACCCGGGTCGTTTTGCCGTGCGATTGGGATTGCAAGTCTAGATCTAAGTGGCCCGAGGCGAGCTGAGCCGCGCCCGACGGTAAAAGGCTATGGGCTGTTGCGTCCGGGCCACCCGGAGTCGAGCCGACCGACGAGCCTGAGCACGACGTGAGCAGTCCCGCTGCGCCGATGAACATGAGAAGTGCGAAAAGATGAAGTCTCATTAAAAAATGCGATCTCCGATTGCCACCGCGGGTGGCGACTTGGGGCCTTTGATCTCCTACAAGGGGCCGCCACAGCAGCTGCCCCAGCAAAGAGTACGGGTACCGCACAAACGCAGCGTAAAAACGGCGAAATAAACCCTCCGATGGACCTACGGTCTTTTGGTGTTTGCCCGCGCGTTTCTCTCTGCGTGATGTTCCCGTATTCCATTACAGCCCGGTTGGCGTAATGCGTGCGATCTGACTGGCATCGAGTTCGGTGAACCATAAATTTCCAGCTTGCTCTTGTGAGCTTTTCGCCCGGCACGGCCTGCGCAGAATTTCCCCTCAAATTTCCCCTCAGACCATCGGCTTCGGACCGTAACCAGCGGTTACCGGAACGGCAGCAGTCCTAAGTAGGCGAGGCGTGTGGCACCGTTGTGGCACGAGCTGGCTGATACAGGACGGTAATGGCCGTGCCATGCCAAAACTTCCGTCTTGCCGAACCACGGTTCGCGCGGCGAGTGCACACCGTAGCCCATTCACGAGGCATAGGGAAGCCTGTTCCAGACGCCGTCCGGTAACTTCTTATGCATGCAATGAATGCGTATGCATCGACTGCCACAAGAGAATGAAATCACGGCTCGTGGGCGCGCCGTGATTGCTGTTATGTCTCTTTGAACTATCGCAAAGACTTCATTTGCGATACTTCGGGCGTCATAGCGCGTATTTCCGACACCGGAATGTGGGTAAGGCGATTTTTCCTGGGAAAGGGTCCCCTCGCGGTGCCGGTTCCGAGTGCCCGGCGCGCTGAAGTTTTTGTCATCGCTCCTCCCGCGCTTCGTGTTCAGAATATTGAAGCGAAACGTCAAGCGTTGCCGCTCCGTCGCATCTCTGAGGCGGATGTTGTCGAGCCATTTCGAGCGGTACTGTTAGATCGGATCGGCCAGGCGCGAAGCTTATCGGAAGCGCAAGCGCGCGATCGCTGGCTGCCGCCTACAGGGATCTTCGCCCGCAACCTTCAGCGAGTGGCTTCAAGAGCGGGAAGAACGGCGGCAGCGGGTCCGTCCGACCGTTGATCGCTGCGAGGTGCTAGAGCAGAAGATTCACCAAGACCGGCAAGAGCGGGCTGTGAGCGGCGAGTTCTTGCACGCAGAACGCGAGACGCAGGATATGGAAATCAGTCGCGACCGCTGAGATACGATGCTTACCAGCCTGCGGGCTTCTTTACGGTCTTGCCTTGGGCATCGATGAGGACGTCGGGGAACTGTGCCGCTGCCAGATGCTCTTCCCTGATGTCGCGCGAGAATTTAGCAACCTTGCGCAACGTAATGCTTTGCTTGGCTCGCGGTGCCGATCCGGGACGCCCGCTAATGCGTTGCTGACAATTAGTCGTGCTCTGCGAATGCGGGTTGAAGACGCCAACCGGAATGTTGAACTCTTTGTTGATGATTCGCACGGGCTCAGCGAGATCGGAGTCGTTCGTAACGACGATGAGCTGGTCGCAATCGTTGCGGAAAGCATCGACAAGCATGTGCGTTGCGATGTTGACATCGGAGCCTTTCTCTTCCATCTTTACGACCTGAACTATAGAGGGGCCGCCAACGGGCGGGTTGGCAAGCCGCATGCGCGGCTTGCTTTCTAAGAAATGGCCATAGTGAACGGTAAGGCTCGGGATCGTTTCGAGCGCGCGAATGAAGAACTGCTGCCGGCTCGCCACATGGGGGTCGGCGGGCGTCGATTTTACGAGCGCTGTAAAATACCGAATCCGGTTGATGCTAAGGCCCGGGAGCACTCCTAGGCAGAGCTTCGCAACGTCGAGCCACTTGTACGGCGTGCCCTTGACGGCACCATAGTATAGATTGAAACCGTCGACGTAGACGTTGGTGCGAATGCCCATTCTCCTGGAAAAAGCAAAGCCGCCTTACGGCGGCTCGCACCCTCGCTCCGAAGATTGAGGGGGGATGGCTACATCATAGCACTCCCGTCAAGATTATTCGACTGGTCCATCCGCCCCGCAAATGCGCTTGGCCTCCGGACGACCAATCTGCGATGGTCGCGCATTCGCGGGGCGGATGCGAGTCCCCTTTATTCTGCGAATTCCCCCAGATAGCGTCTAAGAGCCCTAATTTAATCGGCAGACACCCTGGCCGTCGATCTTTCCGAGCAACGAAGTCTCTTTGCGCCGGGCGCTTGGCAAGGGTGGTAGTCTGGAATGCTTGGCCGGCCAGCCCTTGCCGAGGCGGGCTGACTATCTTCCCTTGAGGAACAAGCGAGCCAGATGAGTCGTCTTGAAGACTTGAAAGAGAATGCCGCCGTCAGTGGGATTTCACCCAGTGGTCTCGTCACAGTGGTCGGCACGAAGTGGCACGGGTCCGCGGCTCTAGAGCTGACATACAAAAGCGCGGAGGGCAAGCTCGCCAACGAGCTGCTCTATCGCGACGACGAGCCTCGCTTTGAAGTGGTTGAAGAAGGGCGCCCATGGGGCATTGGCTTTAACCTTGCACTCTAGGCGAACTCGACGCTCCTCGGTGTTCCAACATACGCGCATCCTCCGAGTCAGCAAGGCAAAAATAGCGCAAGGGCCAGGACTGCTGGCAGCTAGTGTCCCGGCCCATTTTGCTGGTCACCTTTTGGTCACTTCTTCGGCGGTTGGCGGCGAAAGTCGGCGGACGTTAGTGGAAAGTCAATTCGCCACAGAAGCCCCTCTTGTATAGGTTTCGCGCATGTCAGCGGACGTCAGCGGTCATCAGCGTTTTATTCGTGAGACGCATTTCAAGACCGCTGCATTCAACCGCTCTGCCACCTCTCCACCGGCATGCTTTGGGCCGCGCGGAGGGCGCCCCTTTCGCGTAGGTTAAACTCGGCGCATGAGTTGGCACAAGACGTTACGCGCTGGAATGCGTCGGCCCGTCGAGGGTGGAGCGGCTAAAACGTTAACGTTGCGCGGGCGGCTCGCTAGCTGAAAACGACTCCGCCATCGATTTGTCGGGAACACACTCGACGAGCGCAAGCGCCCAACCACCATCCGTGCGCAGGCGCGCCAAATACCCTCGCTCGGTTCTTCCATAGACGTGATATCCGGCGTTCAACGCTTCCCGCAGCGACGTGAAAACGACAAGACCGCTCATGCAATACTCCCAGTAGGACGGGCCTTCGTTTAAGCGGCGCGAGCTTGTGAGTCCCTGTTGAGAGCGGGGATAAGCATTAAGAAGTTGTGCATAAGCCGTGTACAACCGCCGATGGGGCGGCTAGTGGCGAACCGCGTCCACGATAACGATGCCGCGCGAGTTGCGCTGCTCGAATTCACCCAGCGCCGCAAGCGTCGCGCCGATGGGGCTCGCCGGCTGCATGGCATCCGAAAGCGTAATGCCGATGCGCCGCTTCACTTCCTGATCGATCGGACCCCGCATAAAATCAGGCAGCGAACGGTACTTCGCGATCATGCCGAGCACCGAACCGAACTGCCGGTCGACGATCTGCGGATCCATCACGATCACAAGCGTCCCGTGCGTTCCCTTTCCGGCGCCACGCTCGAAAGCGGCGTAATCGAAACCGTACTCATGCGTCGCGCCCGGCCCGTGCGAGCCGAAATGATGCACCCACGCGGCGAGTTTGGAAAACGGCGCATCGCTGGCCGCGACGACTTCTTGCCCGTCGTACGTCCCGGCTCCGTCGGCAAAGACGGTACCGCGCGTCTGCTCGCCCGTCACGACTTGCCGGAAAGATCGCACCGAGATCACTTCGGCTTGCGGATAGAGCGCGACGTTGAGCGGATTGCGTAGAACCGCAGACGGCGTCGGAGTCGGGGCCGGCGTCTGCCCTCCGCTGCACGCGGCCAACGCGAGCACGGGGAGGACGTAAAGAAGAATTCTGCGCATCGGCCGAGTTTTCGCGCCGGCTCGCGGCGGGCCCCGTGGGCTCGTCCGGCAAAACGACTGCAGATGACACCCGATCCCGGCGACGACCGGCTCTCGTACGGCTCGTACCTGCAGGTTGACAAGCTGCTCTCGCTGCAGCAGCCACTCTCGTCACCGCCGCACCACGACGAGATGCTCTTTATCGTCATCCATCAGGTGTACGAGCTGTGGTTCAAGCAACTGCTGCACGAGATCGAGGCCGTCATGCGCGATCTCGCCGCGGGCGATCTGCTGCGCGTCGCCAAACACTTCAGACGCATGGATCCGATTCAGCGCCTGATCGAAACGCAGGTCGACATCTTGGAAACGATGACGCCCCACGAATTCAACGCGTTCCGCGACCACCTCAATCCGGCCAGCGGCTTCCAATCGCTGCAGTTTCGCGAGATCGAATTCATGTCGGGCTTGCGAAACACCGAAACGCTCAAACATATTCAGATGAACGCCCCGCAGCGCGCGCGATTGGAGCGCCGGTTGACCGAACCTTCCCTCTACGATCGCGTCAAAGAGCATCTGCGCAGCCGCGGATTTGCCGTCGATAGGCATGACGAACTCATCGCAACCTTTCGCACGATCTATTCGGGAAGCAAGGAGCATTACGACCTCTACATGCTGCTCGAGCAGCTCATCGAGTTCGACGAACGCTTCTTGCTGTGGCGCGGCCGCCACATCCGCATGGTCGAGCGCATGATCGGTGCGCGGCGCGGAACCGGCGGTTCACTTGGCGTTACGTATCTGGCCACCACGCTCGAGAACCGCTTCTTCCCCGAGCTGTGGGAAGTCCGCACGCATTTAGGAAAAGGCTACTGATGCAAAATACCGCCACTGCGCCGGTGCTGCGAGATCGCTTTCCGATTCTGGAGACCTCGACGTACCTCGTCAGTCATTCGATGGGCGCCGCGCCGCGCGGCGCGAAAGCCGCGCTCGAACAGTACGCAGACGAGTGGCAAACTGACGGCCCCGAAGCGTGGGAGCTGTGGCTGCCCCGCATTGCGGAAATCGCCGACGGCATCGGCGCGATCGTCGGCGCCCCGGCCGGCAGTGTTTTTTTGGGGCCCAACGTTTCGGTGCTGCAAGCGGCACTCGCGACCGCGTTGCGATTCGAGGCGCCGCGCAACGAAGTCGTATATGAAGCTCTGCAGTTTCCTTCGCTGACGTATGTGTGGAGTGAATGGCAGCGCTTCGGCGCACTGCCGCGCATCGTTCCCTCAGACGACGGGCGCACCGTTCCGGCCGAGCGCATCATCGGCGCCATCACCGAACGCACTGCGATCGCCGTGCTGTCGCATGCGTATTACATTTCCGGCGCGCTCTGCGACGTGCGCGCGATCCAAGCGCACTGCCGCAAGACCGGAACGCTGCTCTGTGTCGACGCGTATCAAACGACCGGCGTCTATCCGTTCGATGTGACCGAGTGGGACCTCGACATCGTGACGGGTGGAAGCCACAAATGGTTATGCGGTTCGGCGGGTTGCGGCTGGATGTACGTCAAGCCGGAGCTGCGCGAACGGTTCGAACCGGCAGTCACCGGGTGGATGGCGCACGCACGGCCGTTCTCGTTCGAGCCGGCGCCGATGGTGTGGGCCCCGTCGATGTACCGGTGGGGAACGGGCACGCCGACGATTCCCGGCTACATGGCGGCGAAACCCGGGCACGATCTGATTCGCGAAGTGGGCGTACCACAGATTCGCGCGCACAACCTACGGCTGACCGGTCTGATCGCCGAGCGTGCGCTAGAGCGCGGCTTGCATGTGAACACGCCGCTCGAAGCGGAGAAGCGCACGGGCTGGATCGCGATCGACTTTCCCGGATCGCAGCAGGCATATCGCGAGTTGACCTCGCGCCGCATCTTTGTGGACTATCGCCCCGGATGCGGTATTCGCGTGGGCCCCCACTTCTATACCACCGACGACGAAATCGGCGCGCTCTTCGAAGCGCTAGACGAGATTCGATCCTGATGGAGAGCGGGATGCTTGTCGACCACCGGAACATGGGCGCCGCGATTCGGCGCCTTTCGCTTCCTATCGCCTTCACGATGCTCGGCGATCAACTTTTGGGCGTGGTCGACACCATTGCGATTGGCAGTCTCGGCGCCGTTGCGCTGGCAGGTGTTACCGGTGCGGCGACGGTTTTTACCGCCGTAGCTTTTTCAATTTTCGGGTTTTTCAGCGGCATGTCGATCATCGCCGCCCAGCGCGTCGGAGCCCGGGACTTGGACGGCTATGGCAGCACCGTGCGCGCCGGATTCATCGTGCCGTTTCTGAGCGCGATTGTGGCGGCGCTTGCGAGCATTCCTTTAGCTCCCGTAGTCATTCACGCAATGGTCGGCGATCTCGCGAGCGCGCACAGCAGTTCAGTCTATCTGACGCTGCGGTGCTTTTCGCTTTTGCCGATCGCGATTTCCGGAACGCTGATCGTCGGCTTAGGCGCGGCCGGCAACCGCGTATTGGGCGTGCTCGTGCTGGCCGTCGTGAACATCGTGCACATTCCGCTGCTGCTGATTCTCGCGCTGGGATGGGGCACGCATCACCCGCTCGGCATCGAAGGCGCGGGCATCTCATCCCTTCTTTCCGAGAGCATCGCCTGCGTCTGCGCCATGATCTACGCATGGCGGCGGCCGATCTATCGCGTCTTCACTTCTTTCGATCTCAATTGGCGGTTGGCGCTGGAATGCGCGCGGCTGGGATTGCCGGAAGTCGTTTTCTTGTTTGCGGTGATCGCGCCCGACTCGTTCATCGTCGCAATGCTTGCGCCGCTGGGCGCCGTCGCGATCTCGGCGTTCCGCGCGCTCAACGTCGCGTCGGATCTCACGTTCGTCGTCCCGAGCCCGCTGCAGTCGGCGGCGCAAACGGTGATCGGGCAACGCCTGGGAGCGAGCGATGTCGCAGGCGCGCGCTCGTTTTTTTCGCGCGCCCGGATTCTGTCGTTCTGGCTCACGACGCTGACAGGCGCGGTCTGCGCGGTATTGGCATGGCCGCTGGCGTTTATCTTTACGCTCAACGCGGTCGTCGCCACGGCCGCGGCTTTGCCGCTAGCACTGCACATGCTGACGCTGCCGATCAAAGGTTACGCGATGGTCTCGATGTCGCCGATACGCGCGTCGGGCGACACCCGTTTTTCGCTGACGGTTGGAATACTCACGGGCATTCTCGTGGTGCCGGTTTGCTATCTCTGCATTAAAGTTTTACATATTGGCCTGTACGGCGTGCCCGTCGCGTGGATCGTCGCTTGGGGCGCGCGCGCCGTTGCGACCGCTATAAAATTGCGAGGCGAAAGCTGGACGCGCCGCCAACTGATCGCCGCGCGCTAACGCAAGCGCGTAAAGAGCTCGACCGATTCTTCGTGAACGGCGCCGTTGCTCGCAAGAACCGACTCGCTTTCGAGCGTCCACTCTTTCCCGTCGATCGTCGTAACGCGCCCGCCGGCTTCGCGAACGAGCAGCGCTCCGGCCGCCGTATCCCACTGATGCAAATCAAACTCCCAGAACGCATCGAAACGGCCGGACGCGACATACGCGAGATTGAGCGCGGCCGAACCATCGCGGCGCACGCCTTGAGTCATCTGAGAAGCCGCGTCGAAATAGCGCATGTTCCGCTC
Source organism: Vulcanimicrobiales bacterium (assembly GCA_038215615.1). Lineage (GTDB taxonomy): Bacteria > Vulcanimicrobiota > Vulcanimicrobiia > Vulcanimicrobiales > Vulcanimicrobiaceae > Rubrimentiphilum. Next base: position 13,803 of record JBBQQR010000019.1, read on the forward strand.
GTAACGCGCCGGTTGAAATCCCGTACAGACCAGCGACGCCGATAAACTTTCAATAGATGAGACGTTAAGCGCGCGATCGTTCAGTCTCGCCCCGCCACCGCGCTCGGCCAAGAATGTTTCATGCATCGCCGGCGCGTGAACGACGGCCGCCACAACTTCACCGTCGCGTTCGAACGCGATCGAGACGCAAAAGATCGGATAGCCGTGCGCGTAATTCGTCGTGCCGTCGAGCGGATCGATAATCCACCGCTCGCGTGAGCTCCCTGTTTGCAGGCCGCCTTCTTCTCCGAGGAAGGCAGCTTTTGGAAAATCAGCGCGCAGGCGTTCGACGACGACGCGTTCGCTGGCCCCGTCCGCCAGCGTAACCAGATCGGCGCGGCGGCCCTTCTCGCGGATTTCCAGCGGCCCGCCGATGTGCTTCATCAGCATTTCTCCCGCCAAACGCGCGGCATCGAGGGCTGTCTTTAGCGGGTCAGGCGGCATGCCGGCTTGAGTTCTTCGGTGGCGCCCGGCAACATGCAGGAAGGGTGCGTTTCCATACTGATCTTTACCGCACATACGCCTATCATGGAACTCGTTCGTCTGAGCGCGGCATCTTTTTACTTTGGGCGTGTGGGAGTGCCATGACACTAAAGATCGTGAAACTCGACGGCGATCTGGACTTTTCAAGAAAGGCGCAGATCGCAGAGCTGCTGGCCGAAGCCGACAATGCGGACATCGCCGTCGTCGATGTTGCCGGAGTAACGTACATGGATTCCAGCTGCTTGAGTTGCTTAGCCCTCCAGAAAAAACGCATGCACGAAAACGGAACCGCAGCCATTCTGCGAATCGCCGGGGCTTCGGAATCGCTGCGCCGGATATTCCAAATCTGCGGCCTCGACAAGTCGTTTGAAATGTGCGCCTCCGTTGAAGCGGCTCGGAACGGGGTAGCCTCACTTTCGCGCTAAAAGCCCCGCTAAGTCCGGTAACCTGCTAGACTGACGCTAGGCAGGCCAGCCCCGCGCCCTAGCGAGCGCCCACTTGCTCGATTTTTGGAAGAGCAGGTGTCCCTTTGATCCCCATGTCTAGTCCGACGGGCAACCGTGTCCTTGACGCATTGCCGTCATCGGAGTTCGCCGCAATTCAGCCGCACTTACACGATATCGCACTCAAGAGCGGTGAAGTGCTCCACAATCCGGGTGAAACGCTTTCACAGATATACTTTCCGACGAGCTCCGTTCTTTCGATCATTCTCCTGATGCACGACGGATCGGGGGTCGAAATCGGCACGACCGGGTGCGAAGGCCTCTCCGGTAGCGTCGCCATCATGCTCGGCACGCTCGTAGCGCCGAGTCAGACGATCTGTCAAGTTCCCGGAGCCGCTCAGTACCTTCCAGTCGACGTTTTTCAGGACGCGATTCGCAACGGCTCTCAATTGCACACGCTAACCCAAAAGTATGCGCGAGCTTCGGTTACGCTGATGGGGCAGTCGATCGCCTGTAATAGGCTGCACACGCCGACGGAACGCTGTGCGCGCTGGCTGCTGCTCACGCACGATCGCATCCGGGCCGACAACTTCTCACTAACGCAAGAGTTCCTCGCGATGATGCTGGGTGTTCACCGGCCCGCTGTCAGTATCGCGGCCGGCGCTTTGCAGCAAGCCGGGATCATACGATACCGCCGCGGGCATGTGACCGTCGTCGATCGCGAAGGACTCGAATCGGCATCGTGCGAGTGCTACCGCGTGGCGACGGGCCAACTGAACGGTCACTCCCCTCCAGCCTAACCCGGCTCCGGCGATTTGCGACGGGTTGACCGCAAGGCCTATACTAAAAGACAAGGATACCTCGCTAGGTGAGGCGTCCACGCGAAACACAGGCCGCTGCCCGGAAACGTCGAGAGACGCCAAGCGGGTAGAACAGACTTCGCCGACCTAAGGCGTCGTCTAATGCGGCTAAGCCCCGTGGGGCTTTACGGCGCGTGGTGCCAAAGCAGACGCGATTGGGGTATAGAACGCGCTCGCCGTTCCACGCCACGACCGGTCGCCGCCCAGCGAACCGGTTTTATTATGCGCGGAAGGGAGGTGCGAAATGGCGTTTCAGGACGGATTTATCTCCGAGCTGGTCGGGCGGCGTGCAACGGTGAATGAATTGCCGATTGGGAGAGTCACCGACTTCCTGGTGAACAATCCCGACCAAACGTTTCCTGAAGTAGACGGTCTCGTCATCAAGACCAGCCAAGGTCCGCGTTTCGCACCGATGGATACTATTTCAGACGTCGACGCGGATGGCGACGTCGCGCTCAACGCCGCGCCGAAATTTGCCGCGCCGCCCGACGAAGAGGCGCTTTACCTCGTACTGGATTTGCTGGACAAGCAGATCGTCGACGTTGACGGCCGCAAAGTCGTGCGCATCAACGATATCGAGATCGCGAACACCGGCGGCAAACTGCGCGTTGTGGCCGCCGACGTCGGCGTCAGTGGATTGTTGCGCCGTCTGGGCTTGCGCGGTTTTGGCAAACGCTTGGGACCATGGGTCAATCGCCGCGTGCCGCGCACGATGATCGCCTGGGATTCGGTCGCGCCAATTCGCGAGAAAAACCCGTCGCAGATTCAGCTCGCCGTCAAGGAAAGCAAACTGACGCGCCTGCACCCGAGCGAACTCGCCGAAGTCATTAGCGATCTTTCCGCGCGCGAAGCCGCGGCCGTCATTCATTCACTGGACGACGAAACCGCAGCCGACGCGCTCGAACATCTCAAACCGGAAAAACAGCGCGCGATCATCGAGGACATCGGGCGCGAACGCGCCGCCGACATCATCGAGGAGATGGATTCGGACGACGCAGCCGACCTGTTGGGAGACTTGCCGGAGGATCAGCAAAGCGAGCTGCTGGCCGAAATGAATCAGTCGACAGCCGGCGAGCTGCGCGAACTGGTGAAGTACGAGGACGACACTGCCGGCGGGTTGATGACGACCGACTACGTCTGGATCTTTCCGCACCGCACCGCCGAGCAGACCATTCACAAGATTCGCGAGATCGCGCCCGAGACGGAATTCATCTACTATCTGTACGTCGTCGACAAGGACGAGCGGCTGCTGGGCGTGCTGACGCTGCGCGCGCTCTTACTCGCGCCGCAAAACGATGTCATCGAACGCATCATGGAAGACGACATCGTGACGATTCCTCCGGCGATGCCGGCCCGCGACGTCGCGGCGACGATCGCGCGCTACGACCTGCTCGCCGTCCCGGTGGTCGACCCCGACGGACTGATGCTCGGCATCGTGACCGTCGACGACGCAATCGATGCGATCATGCCCGAGGATCTCGTCAAAGAGCTTCCGCGCATCACTCCGGCGCGGCGCACGAGCCGTGCGGTAAAGGACTAACTCGTGGCTCCCGAGGTCATTCGCAAGCGCAGGCGCTGGCGCTGGCGCAGCCTCGTGCTGCTTCTGGCAGTCTTAGGACCGGGTTTCATCACGGCATCGGCGGGAAACGACGTCGGCGGAATCACGACCTATTCGCAAGCCGGAGCGCACTTCGGTTACCGCATTCTCTGGGTTCTCATACCGCTCGCGCTGGCGCTCATCGTCGTGCAAGAGATGGCGACGCGCATGGCGGCCGTGACCGGCAAAGGCTTGGCGGCGCTGATTCGCGAGAATTTCGGCGTCCGCGTTTCATTTTTCGCGATGGTTGCTTTTTTTGTCATTAACTTGGTGATCACGGCGACGGAATTCGCCGGCATCGCCGCCGCGTCGGAAATCTTTCACATCTCGCGCTTCATCGCCGTACCCATCGCGATGCTGATCGTCCTGATTCTGGTTTTTGGCTTCAATAGCAAGAGCATCGACCGCGCATTTGTCTGTTTCTCGCTGATCTATTTTTGCTACATCGCCTCGGCCATATTGGCGCATCCGAACTGGGGCGCGGTGGCGCACGGCGCGCTCGTCCCAACGTTCGATTTCAACAATCGCGCGTATCTGGTGATGGTCGTGGGCCTGATCGGCACGACGATATCGCCCTACATGCAATTCTTTTTACAATCGGCGGTCGTCGAAAAAGGCTCCGACGAACGGGAACTGACGCTCGCACGCGCCGACGTGATCAGCGGATCGATTCTGGCGATCGCCATAGCGGGCTTCATGATCGTCGCCAACGCCGCGACGATTTTTACGGCCAACCGTCACGGAGCGCACATCGCGCCGCTGCAAGCGGCCGATTTTGCCGCGGCACTGCGGCCCCTGGCGGGAGCGGCGGCGTCGATCATTTTTGCGCTCGGTATTTTCAATGCCGGGCTTTTTACGGCAACCGTTCTGCCGCTCTCGACGAGCTACGTCATCTGTGAAGCGTTCGGTTTTGAAGCCGCGCTCGATCGCAAATTTTCCGAAGCGCCGGTCTTCTTCACGCTATTCGCGATCGGTTTGATTGCCGGCGGAGCGTTCGTCCTCATCCCGCACCTGCCGCTGCTCAACCTGATCTTTTACGCGCAGGTCGCGCAGGGAATCTTGCTGCCGTTCGAGCTGGTTCTGATGCTGATTATCGTGAACAAGCGCGCCGTGATGGGCCGTCACACCAACGGGTGGTTCGGCAACACGGTCGCGTGGGCGACGGTCGCGCTGGTCGGCGCGCTCTCCATCTATTACGTTGTGGTGCAAGTCTTCGGCGGAACGGCCTAGCAAGCGGCGAACCTTCCGGGCATGACGGCCGACGAATTGGTCGCATTTGCCGAAGATCTCGCGCGCATAGCAGCGGGCGGCGGCGGCCCCAAAGCCCTGGCCGGCCACCTTGCCAAACGCGCGACCGTCGGCGTGCTCGTGGAAGACGCGCACTGGCGCCACCTTGCGGCTGCCGGAGCCACCGGCGTGCCCAACAGCGTGCAGCCGCTGCTCGAGCAAGACGCAACGGCGGAATTTCAAAAACTGCGGAACGGACACGCTGGACGCACCCTTGCGATTGTCAACGGAGACACAAGCCTGGGCCGCCTCTCGATTTTCGGCAGTGGTAATCTCGATGCGTTCGAGCACGCCGCCCGCTTGACCGCGAGCGCTATCGCCGTCGAGCTCGCGCGCGAATCCGGCGCGCAGCCCGGGCGACGCCGGACATTTTGGGAACAGCTTGTCTCGCAGACGTACCCCGACGCGGCAGCCGTACGTGACGATGCAGCGTCGCGAAGCATCGCGCTTGCAACGCATTATGTCGCCGTTGCGCTCGAAACGGAAACCGGCGAGCACGGCGCCTTCCGCGCCGCAGCGCTCGATGCGTTTCGCGGCGGGGACGGAGACGCCGGCGTGATCGAGCGCAGGGGCGCGCTGATTATTTTCGTTCCCGCTTCGCGCGAAGTAGATGCGTCGAACACGCGCACGGCGGCCGCGATGCTGCAAAGAAATCTTCAGAAGAAAGAGCTCGACGTTCGCATCAGCGGCGGCGTTGGGACGCGAACGTCCGTTTTGGATGCGCACCGCTCGCTGGCGGAGGCCGAAGCCGCTCTCACGATTTCGAGACGGCTCCATGGTCCGGGGCGCGTGGGCATCTACGAAGAACTCGGCGCGTACCCGCTGCTGCTTTCCGGCGGCGGCGCCGATGCGATGCGCGACTTTGCGAAGCGCATTCTCGCTCCGCTGCGCGCGTATGACGAAAAACACCAGACCGAGCTGGAACGCACGCTGCGGTTGTATTTCTCGGTCGGTGAAAACGTTAAGACGGCCGCGGCGGAATTAAACGTCCACCGCCATACGGTCTTCTACCGGCTGCGTCAAATAGGCGAGATCTGCGGCTGCAAATTGGACGACCCTCACGACCAGCTCACGCTGAGAATAGCGACCGCAATCGATGCCCTCACTGCCTAGCGACTCGAAGCGCGCCGCCGGGAAACGCGACGTCTTGCGCCTCGCGAAGGATCGCAACGTCAAGTTCGTGCGCTTATCGTTCGTCGACGTGCTCGGCGTCGCCAAAAACGTTTCGATTCCCGCGAGCGAGCTCGAGTCCGCGCTCGAAGGCAAGGTGACATTTGACGGCGGCTCGATCGACGGCTTCGTGCGCGGCGAAGAGCTCGACATGGTGCTGCGCCCGGACCCTTCGACATTTGCACTTTATCCGTGGTCGACGCCCGATATGCCCGAAGCGCGCTTGCTTTGCGACATCGCCATGCCCGACGGTTCCCCGTTTGAAGGCTGCCCGCGCACGACGCTGCGGCGTGCGATCGAGGAAGCGAAAGGCCCACTGGCCGGCGTTGCCGTCGCACTCGAAGTCGAATTCTATCTTTTCGAAGCGCTCGACAGCGAGTACGGATCGACAAAGACCGCCGACGTCGGCTCGTATTTCGACTTCTCCGCCAACGATCGCGGCGAAGACGCCCGCAGCGCAATCGTCGCCGCGCTGCAAGCCATGGGCGTTGCCGTCGCGAGCTCCCATCACGAGCACAGCCCCGGCCAACACGAAATCGATTTTCCGCACAGCGATCCGTTGGCAGCAGCCGACGCGCTGCTGACGCTGCGTTCGATCGCAAAGCACGTTGCTGCCGCGCGCGGACTCGAAGCGACCTTCATGCCCAAGCCGCTCGAAGATCGCGCGGGGAGCGGCCTGCACGTCAACTTCCGCGTTTCGAGCGATCAGCAGCCCGAGATACTCTACATGATCGGCGGCCTTCTCGCGCATGCGGGTGCGCTGACCGCCGTCTGCAACTCGACGGTCAATTCATACAAGCGATTGGTGAATGCGTGGGACGCGCCGGTCTACACCGTGTGGTCGCAGCGCAGCGCAAACGCGCTCGTGCGCGTTCCGCGCCAGGATCCACCGCAGCTCGAGATGCGAAGTCCCGATGCGGCCGGCAATCCCTATCTCTCGCTGGCGGTGTTGCTCGGAGCGCTTGCGGATGGAGTCGATCAGCACTGGCTTCCCGGCGATCCGCTCACCGGTTCGACGTACGAACTCGCCGAACGCGAACGGCACGAACGCGGCATCGGCACGCTTCCGAAATCGCTACGCCAGGCGATCACCGAGCTCGATAACGATCCGGTGATCCGTGCCGCACTCGGCGACCATATCTATCACGCGTTTCGCGACGCCAAACTCGAAGAATACGAGCGCTATCGCCGCGCAGTTCATCCGTGGGAGCACCGGGCATACCTACGACTGTACTAAGGGTTTAGGCGTGGAGCGCATGCGTTGCTCGGAAACCGCTGCCGCCTCTCGACTCGGGCCCTAAACGGGCCCTGCTCGAGGTCCTTCGACAGGCTCAGGATGACACAGTAGCAGCGGCTTCGCGTAGCAGCTGCCATGCAAGCGCAACATCCTCGCGCGTCGTAGCGATATTCCCGATCGCTAGCCGCAGCGCATAACGGCCGCGAATTTTCGTGTGTGACAAGAACACCTTGCCGGTCGCGTTCACGTCGTCAAGGATGCGCGCGTTGAGTGTCTCGATCGCATCTTCGTCGAGCCCGAAAGGCGCGTAACGAAAACAGACGACTGAAAACGGGTGCGGCGCGGCGATCTCCCAGCCGGGCTCCGCCTCAACGCAGCCGGCGAATTCTTGCGCGAGCGCGATATGGCGGCGCAAATGCTCCCGCAAACCCTCGGCCCCATAGTAGCGCAGGACGAACCAGAGTTTAAGTGCGCGAAATCGGCGCCCAAGTTGCAGGCCGTACTCCATGAAATTCGTGCCTGACGAAGCGTCGCGCTGCTGAAGCACGTACTCCGGTACGATGCTGAACGCCCGGCGCAGCATCGCCGGATCGGCAACGAAGAGCGCCGAACAATCCATCGGCACGAATAGCCACTTGTGCGGATTGACGACCACCGAGTCCGCGCGCTCGACTCCCGCCAGAATCGAGCGAAACTCCGGCATGATCGCCGCCGCACCGGCGTATGCGGCATCGACGTGAAGCCAAATCTTGCGCGCTCGCGCGATCGCGGCGATCTCTTCGACCGGATCGCACGACGTCGTCGATGTCGTGCCGACGGTGGCGACGATCGCCATCGGCCGCATACCCGCCGCGATATCGGCATCAACGCGTTGCGCTAAATCGTCGGGACGCATGCGCAGATCGCCGTCCGTCTCAGTGCGGACGACGTTTTCGCGGCCCAGTCCCAGCGCGATGCACGCCTTCTCGATATGCGAGTGCGTTTCGTCTGTGATGTAAACGCGGAGCTGCGGGAGGTCGCGCGCGGTCATGCCGCGCTCACGGATGTCGAGCTTAAGCGATTCGCGCGCCGCCGCCAGCGCGGTGAAACCGCCGATCGAGGCCGTGTCGTAGATGATTCCGGTGAAACTGTCCGGCAATCCGATGAGGCGTGCCAGCCAGCGCATCACGACTTCTTCCAGCTCGGTTGCGGCGGGCGACGTGCGCCACAACATCGCCTTGACGTCGAGCGCGGCCGCCAGGACCTCGGCCGTTATGCCGACCGGCGCGGCGCTGGTCGCGAAATAGGCGAAAAAGCGCGGACTGTTCCAGTGCGTGATGCCGGGCAGCACGATCGATTGAAAATCACCGAGCAGCGCCTCGAAGGGCTCGCCACGTTCGGGCGCCTCGCCCGGCAGGCGCGAGGCAATGTCGCCCGGCAAGACCTTCGAAAGCACGGGATAATCGCGCGCTTCCGAAAGATAGCGATCGATCCAGGCCCCGGCTGCGGCAAACTCGGCAGCGAAGTCGCTCACGACGGAGTATATTAAGGCAATGCGATACCGGACCTACCCCAACAGCAGCGTGGCCGTCAGCGAAGTCGGTTTCGGCTTATGGACGACCGCGACGGACTGGTGGGGCAAAAAGACCGAGAGTGAATCGTTCGCTTTGCTGCACGAGGCCTTCGATCTGGGCGTCACGCTCTTCGACGCCGCCGACGTCTATGGAAACGGACGCAGCGAAGAACAACTCGCAGCCGCTTTCGGCGACCGGCGTGACCGCGTAGTATACGCGACCAAGTTCGGATACGATTTCTACAACAACCCGGATAAGAAGCGCGGCGAACGCGAACTGCCGCAGGATATTTCTGCCGGCTTTGTGCGATACGCGCTCGAGCAATCGTTGGCGCGCCTAAAAACCGACTGCATCGATATCTACCAGCTGCACAACGCGCGGCTGACGCAAATCGAGAACGACGAACTCTTCGCACTTCTGGAGTCTTTCAAGTCCGAAGGGAAGATCCGCATGTACGGCGTCGCGCTCGGACCGGCGATCGGCTGGCTCTACGAGGGTATTGGCGCCGTAAAGAAGCGCAACATCGCCTCGCTGCAGATCATCTGGAACATGCTCGAGCAATATCCGGGCGACGAGCAGATTAAAGCCGCTCACGATGCGGGCGCCGATACCGGATACATGATCCGCGTGCCACACTCCAGCGGTATGCTCGAAGGCCAGTACACGCAAGAGACCGTCTTCCCCGAAGGCGACCACCGCCGCCACCGGCCCCGTTCGTGGCTTGTGAACGGCGTCAAAAAAGTCGAACAGTTGCGTTTTCTGGAAACGCCGCGGCGTACGCTCGGGCAAGCCGCGATCCAATGGCTGCTGAACGAACCGCGCGTCATGACGGTGCTTCCGAACATCTATAACCGCGAACAGCTGGTGGAGTTCGCAAAGGCGGTAGACACGCCGCAACTCACGCGCGAAGAGCTCGACACGATCGCCGGACTCTACGCGCGCAACTTCGGAATCGAGGAACCCCCGATGTCTTTCAAGGGTACCATGACTCCGGCGGAAGCGGAGGTCTGATGGCGGAGGCGAATCGTACCGATAAGGCGCCGGCGCCCATCGGACCCTACAGCCAGGCGATTCGCACCGGCGATCATCTTTTTTGCAGCGGCATGATCGGGCTCGATCCGCAAAGCGGCGAGCTCGTTGGGGGCGACGTGGCGGCGCAAGCCGACCAAGCCTTGAAAAACCTGGGCGCGATATTGGAAGCCGCGCACATGACGTATGCGAACGTTGTAAAAACGACCGTGTTTCTCTTAGACATGGCCGACTTTGCGGCCGTCAACGCAACCTATGCGAAATATTTTGACGCACACAAACCCGCGCGTTCGACCGTCGCAGTTGCCGGATTGCCAAAAGGCGCCCGTGTCGAAGTCGACGCGATCGCTGTCCCGATCTAAGGCGTTACTCTCAACCCCGAACGCTCCATCGCGGCGACGCGCTCTTTTGCCAGTGTCTTGACAATCGGATCGTAGGAGTCCAGCGCCATCTTGAATTGAGCCGTCGCCATCGACTGGTTGCCCTGACGCGCATAGACGTCGCCCAGCACGAAGTGTAAGCGCCCGTCATCGGGTGCGACCGCCAAGCCTTTGAGCAGCGCCGACTGCGCGAGCTCGTAAAACCCGTGGTTATTGTAATCCAAACCCAGATCGATGTAAGCCTCGGGCGCGTATGGATAGACCGTCATCGCCTGCACGTAGTACGTCACCGCGCCTTTCCAGTCGCCGTTAACGTCGGACAGGTAGCCGATGTTCACCAGCGCTTCGCCGCGTTCGGGCTGCAAGCGATGCGCGATCGTCAAGATATTCGACGCTTGCGCGAATCGTTTGCTTTCCAAGTATGACGCGCCTAAGTTGACCGCGCACGGGTAATAGCCCGGGTCACGCCCCAGGCATTTTCCGAACGTGTCGATCGCATCCTCGAAGGCCTGCAAATCCAGATATCCGCGGCCCAGATCGTTCATCGCTTGCAGCGATGCCGGATCCTCGTCAAGCGCGCGGCGGAAGTATTTCACCGCGAGTTCGGTTTGATGTACGGCGAGGTAAACGTCGCCGAGTTCGAGCTGATCTTCGGGATCGGTCGGATAGTCGATGGCGGCTTTTTCGCGCTCGTACTTATACGCGGCGAAATCGCCCTTGCGAAGATGCAGGCGCACCAAATCCGGTACGGAGTCGGTTCCGGGCAGGCTGCGATCGAACTCCGCGATGGCCTCGTCGATCTTGTTTTCCGTTGCGAAGACCGAACCCAAACGGTTGTGCGTCTCTTTGTCTTTGGGCGCGTAGTTGAGGATGTGCGAATACTGCTCCTGCGCCTTGGACAGCTCGCCATGCCGGTAGTACAGGTCTCCGAGGAGCCGCTCCGGCCCAATTTCGCCGGGGTGCCCCGAAACGTAGGTCGCCAGGCCGCGGATGGCCCCATCCAAATCGTCGGCGGCAACGCGCTCGCGCGCGACTTGAATTGCCCCTAGCGGGTCGGAGGGTAGAATGACCCGGTCAGGGGCGTTAACGGTGACCGTTCCGGCGCGCACGGCCGCGGCCGGCACCAGCACGAAACAGGAAATGGCCAAAACGGCAGACAGGAATCGCTGCATAATCTCGCCTCTTTTTGCGCCGCGTCTTCTATTGTATCGGTCTATTTGACGAGCGGCAATATGTTACTTGGGGTCAACGGATAGAAAGTCATGATTATGACAAAAACCGCGCATAAAGCGGCCCCGGCGTAGGCGAGGGGCGCACTGGTGCGGGCGCCCGGGGCGGGCGAATCGTGAGGGTCGTACATGAGCCGGAGTATCTTGAAGTAGGCGTAGAGCGAGATGGCCGTGCCGATGATGAGGAGTGCCGCGAGCCAGGCATAGCCGGCATTGACGGTCGCCGCCAGAATCAAAATCTTGCCCAGGAAGCCGGCCGTCGGCGGAAAGCCCGCCAAGGCCAAGAGGAAGAAACCCATGGCGGCGGCCAGCAGCGGACGCCGCCGTCCGAGGCCGCGGAACGCGGCGATTTGCGCCCCCTCTTCCCGCTCGCCCGACAACAGCGCGGCGATCGCAAATGCGCCCAAATTCATGAACATGTAGGCGGCCAAATAGTAGATCGCATAGCGCATGCCAAGCGCCGAAGCACCCGCCAGCGCCGCGACCATGTAACCGGCTTGCGCGATGCCGGAATAGGCCAGCAGTCGTTTGAGATCGGTCTGCGCCAGCATCGCGAGGTTTCCGCCGATCATCGAGATGCCGGCGAGCACGAAAAACGGCAGCAACAGCTTTTCGCCATGAGGCAGCGCGTACGCGAACCGCGCGAAGACCGCAAGCGTTCCGGCTTTGGTGACCACGCTCATGAACGCGGTCACCGGGAGCGGCGCGCCTTCGTACACGTCGGGCGACCAGACGTGAAACGGCATCAAGCTGAGCTTGAACGCGATGCCGACCAAGAAAAATCCGCCCCCCATCCAGTACAGCGGATTCGCCGTTAAGCCCGGCAGTGCCAAACTCGACAACGTAACGCTTCCCGTCGCTCCAAAAAGCAGCGCCATACCGAAGAGCAAGAAGCCCGACGCCGTTGACGAGAGGATCAAATATTTGAGCGCGGACTCTTGCGAAGCGGGGCGATCGGCAACACCGCACAGGCAGTAGAGCGCGAGCGAAAGCAGCTCGAGCCCCAAAAAAATCGTCATCAAGTTGGCGGCGCCTGCCATCAGCATTGCGCCCGTCGTACTCCACAACAAGAGCGCCGTGATGCCCGCCATGCGATCGTCGCGGCCAAACGTGCCGAACAGCGCGAGTGAGAAAATGGCAGAAACGACGATGATCTCTTGAAACACCACCGCAAAACCGCCGAGCATGAAGCCGCCGTTGAACGCGTTGTAATCGCGGCCATAGGTGGTAGCGGCGAACGCGCCGGCCGCGAGCAGCACGCCGATTCCAATCGCGAGCGAAACGTAACGCGGCGCGTGCTTGGGCCACAGAAGATCGACGAGCAGAACGATCAACGCTCCGCCGCCCGCGATCAGCAGCGGCGTGATCGCCAGCCAATCTTGGTGCGTGATGAAATTCGGCATCAGTGCATAACCGCATTTAAGAGTGCGTGCGGATAGATTCCCACGAATAGCAATGCCGCGAGCAGCGGCGCGACGGCCAGCGCTTCGACGAGCGTCAGATCGGGACGCCGCGGCAGCGCCGCCACTTCCGGCCCATTGATGACGTCTTGCAGCAGCCGCAGCATATATGCTGACGCCAGGACGATCGGAACGAGCGCGATCAGGGCCGGCCAAAAGTATCCGGCACGGAAGACTCCGGTGAGAATCACAAGCTCGCCGGCGAAACCGGCCAAACCCGGAAGTCCGAGGGCCGCGAGCGCGGCGATGGTGAACGCGCCCGCGAGTTTCGGATTGGCCGCTCCCAGGCCGCCGAGCTTCATCACCGAGCGTGTCTCTTCGCGCTCTTCCATGTAACCCAAGATCAGAAACAACGCCGCGCTAAAGAGACCGTGCGCGATGATGTAGACGATTGCGCCCGCAATCGCGATCGGGTTGGCGCTGGCGATAGCCAGCACGATCAGCCCGAGATGCGAAAGCGACGAGTACGCCACGATCCGCTTAGTATCGGTTTGCGTGAGCGCCACGAACGCGCCGTAGAGCAACGAGACGAGCGCCAGAGCGACGAGCATCCAGCGCCATTCCACGAGCGCAGAATGCAAGAACGGCAGCGCGATCACGATGAACCCGTAAAGTCCGGCTTTCGATTGCACGGCGCTGATGACGGCGACGACGGGCGGCGGGAGTTCCGCGTAAGTGTTGGGCATCCACGTGTGCAGGGGCCAAAGCGGGGTCTTCACGGCGAACGCAACCGCGAAGCCGGCGAAAATCCACGGCGCCCACGATCCGGCGAACTGGTGCGTGGTGCCGATGACGTCGGTCGACCCGCTCAGAATGCCGAACGCAGCGGCCGCCAGCAGCAGCGTCAAGCCGCCCGAGAAATTGTAGATCAGGAAACGCCACGCGGTTTCGCGATGCGGCGCCCATTCGACCAACGCAAAAAACGGCGGGATGAGCATCACATCCCAAAAGAGCGCGAACGCGAGAATATCCCGCGCCGTAAAGACGCCCATCATGCTACCTTCGAGCAGCAGCAGCAGTGCGACCATCGTACGGCTCGCAGCGCCCTTGGTCGCCAGGATCGCGCAGAACGTGCAGAGCGCAAGCAGCAGCACGAGCCACAGCGAGACGCCACTCCACGAAAAATGCAGCGACGCGGTGAACGGACGCGAGAGCCAGCGCGTCGAGAAATCTCCGCCCCGGTCGCCGCCGAGCAGCGGTATCACAAACGTTGCCGCTGCCACGACGCAGCCGATCACGCGACTCCATACGCGGTCGGCGCGCGGCAGCGCGAAGAGCAAGGCGCCCGCAGCGATCGGCAACAGTATCAGCAACAGCACCATTAGTGTGCCGCTCCCTGGAGCGCGTAGTAGATCGCAAAGAGCGCGGCGCCGAAAACGATGACCAGAGCATACGAACGCAGCAATCCGGTTTGCGCGCCGCGCACGAGCGCGCCCAGGTCGGTGTTGGAGCGGACGAGACCGCGCACGGCGCCGTCGATCACGTCGGGGTCGAAGATGCCGCCGAAGAATCTTCCGAGCGCTTGCGACGGCTTGACAAACAGCCAATCAATCGCATCGTCGAAGTAGAACAGCTTCACTAGGAGCGCGGGTATACGCTCGGATTCCGTGCGCAGCCGCGCCGGCGCATTCGCGAGCGCAACCGGTGTCGCATAGCGCACGTACGCGATTGCGATGCCGGCCGCCATTACAACGAAGAGAATCGCCGTCGTCCAAGCCTCGCTTATCGCAGGCGCGGCCAGGGTCTCAGATGGAAACGTCTGCGCGAAGAGGCGGTTCCAGGGCGAGTTCGATCCGATCATCACGTAACCGGCGATCACCGAGAAGATGGCTAGAACGGCAACGGGCGCGGCCATCAGCCATGCGGGAGCGTGCGAATAACCATGCGCGGGTTCGTGCACGGGAGCCAAATCGCCGCGGTACGTTCCGAAGAACGTCACGAAAAACAGCCGGAACATGTAGTAGGCCGTGATGCCGGCGGTAACGATGCCGACGACGTACAGCCACGGGTGACCGTGTTCGAGCGTGCCGAAGATAACCGCGTCCTTGCTGAAGAAACCGGCGAAGCCGGGGAAACCGCTGATCGCCAGCACCGCTGCGAACATGGCAAAGAAGGCAACCGGAGCGCGCGAGCGCATGCCACCCATGCGCCGGATATCTTGTTCGTCGGCGAGTTCGTGGATGACGATGCCGGCGCCCAAGAACAGGCACGCCTTAAAAAATGCATGCGTGAAAAAATGCGCGATGCCCGCTTGATACGCCGTCACACCCACGCCCATGATCATGTAGCCGATCTGCGACATGGTCGAATAGGCGAGAATGCGTTTGATGTCCCATTGCGCAATGCCGAGCAGTGCGCCCGCGAGTGCGGTCAGACCACCGATCGTTCCCACGAGCAGCTGCGCGTCGTGCGACGCGCTAAACAGGGGCCAGCAGCGCGCGACGAGATAGACGCCGGCCGTCACCATTGTCGCCGCATGGATCAGGGCGGAGACAGGCGTGGGTCCTTCCATCGCATCCGGAAGCCACGTGTGCAGCGGAATCTGTGCCGACTTGGCGGCCGCGCCGATGAACAGGAAGAGGCAGACCCAGAAGAGCCAGCCATCGAGTGCGCCTACGTGAGCGAAAACGTTCGCAAACGTCGTCGAGCCGATTTTCGCGAACATCATGAAAATCGCAAACATGATTGCGACGTCGCCCACGACGTTGATCACGAATGCTTTGCGAGCCGCCGCCACCGCCGCCGGTTTAAAGAACCAGAAGCCGATCAAGAAATACGAGGCCAACCCCACTAGCCCCCAACCAACGAGCAATCCGACGAAATTATCCGACAGTACGAGCGTCAGCATCGCGAAGACAAAGAAATTCATGTACGCAAAGAATCGCGCGATTGCCGTATCCGACCACATGTAGCCGGCCGAATACACGTGAATCAGAAAACCGACGCCCGTAATGATCAGCGCCCAGATCAGCGATAGTGGATCCAGCAGCAGTCCGAAATCGAAGCCCGGCATCCATGAAAGTACATGCTGCTGCGCGCCGCCGGCGACACCGCTGCTCTGCGTCGCAATGCCCCACGACAAGAGCGTCGCTACGAACGGAACGCCGAGCGCCACGCATCCGATGACTCCCGCCGCGCGCTTCAACTGCGGGCCGAATGCCCAATTCGCGATCGCGCCGGCTAACGGCACGAGCCAAATCACAAACAGCAAGGGATACGTGCCCGCGACGCCCATCAGCCCTTCATCAGCGCGATTTCGTCAACATCGACGTTGGTGCGCGTCCGGAAAACTATGACGACAATGGCCAGGCCGATCGCGGCCTCAGCCGCGGCCACCGTAATCACGAGAAAGGCAAAGATATGCCCCGCGTTGTTGAGCCATGCGCGCGCGAATGCCAGAAATAACAGGTTGGCTGCGTTCCACATCAACTCGATACTCATCAGCATGATCAGCGGGTTGCGCCGCAGCACGACACCGGCGACGCCAATAAAGAAAATGACCGACGAGAGCGCGACGTAATTCGCTAGCGCGACGGGCAGCAGATTTTCGTGCACTACTCTTCTCCCGCGCGCACGATCGCTTCGCGCATGTCGCTTTCAACCAGACGGGCGCGGCGGCGCGTCGGTACGTAGGGCACGTGGTCGCCGGCAAGCAAGATCACGCCGACGACGGCCACCATTAAAATGAACGCGGTGATTTCAAACGGCAGCAGGTTGAGTGTGAAGAGCGCGTGTCCGAAATCCGCAATCGAGCCAAAGACGCCGGCCGTCCCGACCGGCCCAGAAGCAATCCCGCGCAGCGTCGGCGTTACCGCCGGTTCTCGCGAGACGGCGTAAGCGACAAATCCCAGGAGAACCGCGACAATCGCAATAGCAGGCGCGGCAATTTTCGGCAGGCGATCCGGTCCCGCGGAAAATGGTGCCACGCCGCTGGAAAGCAGCGCGATGACGAAGACGAACAGCATGAGGATCGCGCCGCTGTAAACGATCAGTTGAATGACGCCCAAGAATTCGGCCGAGAGCATGAAGTACGTGATCGCGAGAAAAAGAAAATGCGCGAGCAGCCCGGCGACGCTATGCACCGGTTTCTGCGCCGTGATCACGAAAATTGCCGACGCGATCAACAGCATCGCCAATATCCAGAACGCGATGGTCATTCAGCCAAGCCTTTGGTTTGCGTCTTGAGAATCGTGCCGCGCCAAGTGGCGTCGTAGCCTTCGCCGGTGTCGACGGTAGATTTGATCTCCGCTACACGCCCGAGGTCGGACGGAATGCCGTTCGGGCGGTCGTCGGGCGCCAAACCCGTACCCGCTTCCGGCGGCACGAGCAGCCGGTCCTTGGAATAGATGAACGAACCGCGGCGGTAATCGGACATCTCGAAACGCGGCGTAAGGACGATTGCGTCGGTCGGACACGCTTCTTCGCACATGCCGCAGAAAATACAACGCAGTTCGTCAATTTCATAACGCGCCGCATAACGCTCCCCGGGCGACCGGCGGTCGGCGGGCGAGTTTTCTGCACCGATGACCGTAATCGCGTTGGCGGGACAAACGCTCGAGCAGAGCTCGCAGCCGATGCAGCGCTCTTTGCCGTCGCCGTAGCGGCGCAGTTCGTGCAAACCGTGGAAGCGCGGCGCATGCTTCTTCTTGCGCGACGGATATTGAATCGTCGGCTTGCGTTTGAACATGTACTTGAACGTCACGCCAAGTCCGGCCAGCAGCGCGCCAACATTGTAGAGATTTTTGCGGCTCATCCGCGCACCGCCACGTAAGCCGCCGTTGCGATCAGATTGAGCGTCGCGACCGGCAGCAGCACTTTCCAGCCAAACGCCATCAAACGGTCATACCGGATCCGCGGGAACGTCGAACGCAGCCAGATATATGCGAACATAAAGAACGCCACTTTCAGCAAGAACCACACGATGCCGGGGACGATCGTTAGACCGGCGACCGCATTCCAGCCGCCCAAGAAGAGCAGCGTCGCGATGCACGACACGGTCAGCATGTTGATGTACTCGGCGATGAAGAACAGGCCGAATCGCAGCCCGGAGTATTCCGTGTTGAACCCGCCGACGAGCTCGGCATCGGCTTCAACCAGGTCGAACGGCGCACGATTGGTTTCGGCAACGGCCGTGATGATGTAAATCATGAAGCCGACAAATTGCGGAATGAAGAACCACAACTTTGCTTGACTGTTGACGATGCCGACGAGCGACGTCGTGCCGGCTAGGATCAGCACGCCCACGAGCGACATTCCCATCGCCAGTTCGTAACTGACGAGCTGGGCGGTGGAGCGTACGCTGCCCAGCAGCGGATACTTCGATCCCGAAGCCCACCCGCCGAGCGAGATGCCGTAAACACCGATCGACGTCATCGCGAGAATCAGAAGGATGCCGGCATTCACGTCGCCGACCGCCCACACGTTGCCGGGAGCGGGTTCCGAGAACGGTATGACGGCGTAGACCGCAAACGCGGTTACGAGCGAAATGAACGGCGCCAACCGGTAGATGAGCGGATCGGCGGTCTTCGGAGTGAGGTCTTCCTTTAATATCAGCTTGACGGCGTCGACGGCCGGCTGAAGCAATCCCCACGGACCGACGCGGTTGGGCCCAGGGCGCAACTGCATCCATCCCATGACCTTGCGCTCGGCCAGCATCGCGTAAGCGAATGTCGTGATCACGATGAGCAGCAGAATGGCGCACTTGACGAGCACCATCCACCAGATGGGCGACTGCGGTGTGAGAAAACCGTTCATGCCGGCGCCCCGACCGCTTCGGCCGTGCTCTCGGGAGCGCGCCGGATGTTCGTTACGCTTACGCTCGCGCCGTCAAAACCGTTGGCGGGGCTGTCGGGCAAACCGCCAATAAGCGCGACCGTTCCGCGCGGCATTCCGCTTCGCACTTCTACGAGCAGATCGTGTAATACAACGTTGTCATCCTGAGCGGCGCGCGCAAGCGCGCCAGTCGAAGGACGCCCGAGCAAGGCGCCATCGGCGCCTGCGTCGAGGGGCGCAAGATCGACGTAATCACCCGTGCTCACGCCGAGTTCGGCGGCATCTTCGGGAGAAAGGGCAGCCGCCGGGAGCGGACAAAGCTGCGCAATGCGCGCATCGTGCGCGACCGTTCCGCCGCCTGCGAAAATACGCGTTTGCACGACGACTTTGAACGCACCGTCCTTACCGCGCGCATTCTGCCCAGCGGGGAAGCCAAAGCGTCGGTCGCCCAGCGTGAAATCTTCGGGCGCCGTCGCCAAGTGGCGAAGAACTGTGGCGTCCACTTCTTGCGCCGCCGGAAGCTCAACGTCGAGTTTTTGCGCGAGCGCGACGATCATCTCGAGGTCGCTCAAGGCATCGTCGGGAGTCTCCAACGATTGCGCCCCGTTGACCGGCAGCACGTCGCCGGTCATGTTTGTGGTCGTGCCGGTTTTTTCGAACGGCCCCTTCGCCGGCAACACCAGATCTGCCAGTTGCGCGGTTTTGGTCATGAAGAGATCGCTGACCACTGCAAAAGATGCGCGCGCGAAATCTGCGCGATGCAGCGCAGGGTTTGCTCCGAAAATCGAAAGCACGGCTAGCTTTCCTTCGCGGGCCGCTGCGAACATTTCCGCCGTACTTAATCCCGATTCGGCCTTACCGTAGCCGGGTTTGCCAAACGGCAACATGCCCATCGCTTCGGCCCCACGCGCATTTGGCTGCTCGCCACTTATGTACGTCAGAATCTCCGCGCCGGCGGGAAGCTTTTCCAGCAGCGACGTCGCGAGTTCGCCGTCGCAGCCGTCCCACACGATCGCGATGCGCTTTGGTTCTTTCGGTAAAGCTTTGATCGCTTCGGCCAGGGTCGCCACGTCGGTAGAAGGAATCGGCGCCGGATACGGTCGCTCGGCCGACGCGATGCGAATGACTTTCGCGCCTTTTTGCAGCGCGGCTTTGCGGACGCGCAGATCCACGATCGGCGCACGCTCGGCCGGCGATTCACCGATGATCAGAATGGTGTCGCAGCCTTCCAAATCGACGAGCGTTCCGCTATTGCGCCCCGGCGAAGCTTGGCGCTGACGCCCGGCGCGCCAGTCGAGACCGGCAACGCCCTTGGCGCGAAAAACATGTTGCAGCAAGAATGCTTCTTCGTTCGTTAAGCGCCCGCCGCCAATGACGCCTACCGATGCGGGATCGATTGTGCACGCCTCGCGAATCGCCGTCGCCCAGAGATCGAGCGCGTCATCCCAGCCGATCTGCACCCAGGTTCCGTCGCGTTTATACATCGGCTGCGTAATGCGATCGGGGTCATCGTAAAAGCCCACATTGTAGCGGCCGCGATCGCAGAGCCAGCCATCGCTGATCGCGTCGTCGTTTTCAAGCGACATCGTCCGCTGCACGACACCGACGCGTACGTCCACGTGCATTTGGCAGCCGGCCGGGCACTGCGTGCACGTCGTCGTGGTTCGCTGCAGGTCCCAGGGACGGGATTTAAAACGGTACGTTTTCGAGGTGAGCGCGCCGACCGGGCAAAGCTCGGTCACGTTCCCGGTAAAGTTGTGCCGGTACGGCTCGCCGTTTGCGGTTGCGATGATGTTGCGCACGCCGCGATCTTTCAAAACGAGTTCCCGTTCGCCGACGATCATGTCGTCGAAACGCACGCAGCGCTGGCAAACGACGCAGCGCTCCTCGTCGAGCACGATGGTCGGTCCCAGGTCCACGGCTTTGGGCTTGCTGACTTTCGGATCGACGCCGCGCGAGTAGCCCTGACCGTATGCCATCGCGTAATCTTGCAGATCGCACTCGCCGCCCTTGTCGCAGATCGGGCAGTCGAGCGGGTGATTCACGAGATACAATTCGAGAACCGCGCGGCGCCCGTCCGACGCTTTGTCGCTCTGCGTGTGCACGATCATGCCGTCGGTTACCGCCGTATTGCAGGCGATCTGCAACTTCGGCATGCCTTCGATTTCGACCAGGCAGACGCGGCACAACCCCGCCGGGCCCATTTTGCGGTGATAGCAATACACGGGAATCTCGCGTTTGATTTGCTTCGCGGCTTCGACAAGCCATGTTCCCTTCGGAACCTGCACCTGCGTGCCGTCGATGGTGACGGTGACGAGTTGCTGCTCGTTCATGCGCGCACTGTCTCACGGGCCACGCGCGCTTCAAACTGTTCCGGAAAACGCTTAAGGACTGAGGCCAAGAACGGTTCGATCGAATCGCCCAGCGGACAGAGATTAATGCCCGTGATCTCGTGGCTCACTCGCGCGAGCATTTCGATATCGGATGTGAGCCCGCGGTTTTCGAGGAACCGGTGAAGCACGCGCTCGAGCCAGTGACCGCCTTCGCGGCACGGGGTGCATTGGCCGCACGATTCGTGTGCGAAGAACCGCACGAGGTTGAACGCCGCGCGAACGAAATCGGTCGTGTCGTCCATCACGACGATCGCACCCGATCCGAGCATCGTGCCGGCTTTCTGCAGCGACTCATAATCGTACGGCAGATCCAGCTGCTCTTCGAAAATACACGCCGAGGAACCGCCGCCCGGCTGAATGGCCATCAGCTTTCGGCCCGGCCGCAAACCGCCCGCGATTTCGATCAATTCGCGCACCGGCGTACCCAGCGCAACTTCGTAGTTGCCGGGCTTTTGCACGTGCCCGCTGATGGAAATGATTTTATATCCCTTGCTGCGCTCGGTGCCTACCGATGAAAACCATTCGGGGCCGCGTTCGAGAATCGGAATGAGATAGGCCAGCGTCTCGACGTTGTTGACGACGGTCGGCTTGCTGTAAAGCCCCTGCAGCGCCGGAAACGGCGGCTTAAGACGCGGCTCCCCGCGTTTTCCTTCGAGTGAATTGAGCAGTGCGGTTTCTTCGCCGCAGATATACGCGCCGGCGCCGCGATGCACGGTCAGTTCGAGATCGAAGCCGCTGCCGAACAGATTCTTTCCGACGAATCCGGCTTTGCGCGCCTGTGCGAGTGCCTCCATGAAAATCTCGTAGCCGCGTTTGAATTCGCCGCGTATATAAATGAACGCGTGATGCGACTCGATCGCGTATGCGCCGAGCAAGATGCCTTCGATCACCTGATGCGGCGTCTCTTCGAGCAGCATGCGATCTTTGAACGTGCCGGGCTCGGCCTCATCGCAATTGCAGACCAGGTAGCGCGGCCGCACGTCGGGCGGCAGGAACGACCACTTCTTCCCGGTCGGGAAGCCGGCGCCGCCGCGCCCGCGCAATCCGGATTTGTCGCTCAGCGCTTGCACGTCTGCCGGTTTCATCTCGGTGAACGCGCGTTTGAGCTGCGTGTATCCGCCGCGATCGCGATAGACTTTGATGTCGCGTAGGTCGGCCTCGCCTATCCCTGCGGTCAATACTTTGACGACCGGCATTACTCTTCGATTGCCTCCGCCATCGCGGGCTCAAGGTTCGCGAGCCGCTCTTTGGTGCGTCCCTTGAATCTCGCCTCGTCGGACAAGATCCGGTCGAGCATGATGATGCCGTCCCGATCGAGTCCGCCCGGATTATTCGGCTCGGACTGATCTTGCGCTCCGGCCGACTTCTCGCCGTGCGAGACTTGCAGATCTTGGCGCAGCGTCCACGTGCGCGCCGGCGCTTGCGACTGCGGGAGCGGTGCTATCGCGTATTTGCCTGAGCGCATCGCCGCCAGCATGTCATCGATCATCTGCGGCGTCAGATCGTAGACGAAGTTTAAATTCACTTGCATGCACGTCGCGCGGTCGCAGGCGGCCAAGCACTCGACTTCCTCATACGAGAACATGCCGTCGTCGGTCGTCTCCAAATGGCCGACACCCAGTCGCTCACGACAATACGCCATGATATCTTCGGCGCCGTTGAGCGTGCATGCCAAACCGCGACAGACTTGCAGCATATATTTGCCGACGGGCTTGCGATAGAAAAGCGTGTAGAACGACACCGTCGACTCCACGACTGCGGGCGACAGATCGAGCATCTCCGAAACCGCGCGAAGCGCGTCGGCGCTCGCGTAACCTTCGTGCGCTTGAAACAGGTGCACGAGCGGCAGCAGCGCCGAGCGCGGCTGCTCGTACTGCGCGATGATCGCGTCGCACTCGGGCTTGAGTTTTTCGCGCAAGGCTTTGAAGTCGTTCATGCGCCCCTCGTCGGGCGCGCTTTGCGCGCTGCTCGGGGTCCTTCGACAAGCTCAGGATGACAATCTGAAAGCTCAGGATGACTATGCGGGCCGGAAATGTGCTCGGCAAACGTCCCTGCGGGCCCCGTGTTCTCGGCACCCATTAACGGTCTACCTCTCCGAAAACCGGATCGAGCGAACCGATGATCACCACCAGGTCCGCGATCAAGTTGCCCGGCGCGAGACCCTTGAGCGCTTGCAGGTTGTACAGCGAAGGCGGACGCGTGCGCACGCGGTACGGACGGTTGCCGCCGTCGGAGACGACGTAGTAGCCGAGCTCGCCGCGCGGTCCCTCGACCGCTTGGTAGACGTCGCCGGGCGGCACGCGAAAACCCTCGGTCATGATCTTGAAGTGATGGATCAGCGCTTCCATCGAGAGCGCGATCGTCTCTTTGGGTGGCGGCATGACTTTGGTGTCGTCGATCGCGATCGGCCCGGGTTTTAGCGCGTCGCGAACCTGGCGAACGATCCGCATGGACTCTTCCATTTCGTCCAACCGCACGAGAAAGCGGGCGTACGAGTCGCCTTCGGTGCGCGTGATGACATCGAACTCGAATTCTTCATAGCCGCCGTACGGAAACGCCCGGCGCACGTCGTAAGCAATGCCTGTTGCCCGTAACGACGGGCCGGTGATGCTCCACTCCTGCGCTTCTTCTTGCGACATAATGCCGACGTCGATCAAGCGGTCTTGCAAGATCGGATTGGCCTGCAGCAGTTTACGCAGATCGCGCATGCGTTCGGGAAACATTGCGACGAGCGCATCGAGCTGCTCCATGAAACCACTGGGAAGATCGGCTTGAACGCCGCCCACGCGGAGGTAGTTGGGATGCATGCGCGCGCCGCCGGCCGCTTCTTGCAGATCGAGAATTTTTTCGCGCATATCGAAGCAATAGAAAAACGCCGAGAGAGCGCCCAGGTCGATGCCGTGCGTTCCCAGCCACACGCAGTGCGAAGCGATGCGCGTGAGCTCGGCCTGCATGACGCGAATGTGGCGCGCGCGCTCGGGAATGCGCTCGGTGATGCCGAGCAGACGCTCCACGGCCAAACAGTAGCAGTACGCATTGCTGCTGGGCGCCAGATAATCCATGCGCTCGATGACGGTCTGCGCCTGCGACCAGAAGAGATTTTCGGCGGTCTTTTCTATCCCGGTGTGCAGGTAGCCGATCTCGGGCTCCGCTTTGACGATGTTTTCGCCCGAAATCTCGAGCATGATCTGCAGCACGCCGTGCGTTGAAGGATGCTGCGGACCCATCGAGAGCACCATCGCGTTGCCATCTTGCGAAACGATCTCCGGTGTGAGCGGCGACGTGGTCATGCTCATTTCGAGCCGTCCTCGCCGCGAATCTTAGCGATCTGCTGCTGCAGCGCTTCGAGCGTGCGGCCCGATGGCGGCGCTCCCGCCTGCACGTTGCTCTTGAGCGCAAACGCCGGGCGCGGTGAACGCTCGCGCGCGGGCCCGCGCAGCGGATAATCTTTGCGCAGCGGGTGACCTTCCCAATCGTTGGGCATTTGGATGCGGCGCAGATCCGGGTGGCCCTCGAACGCTATGCCGAACAGGTCGAAGATCTCGCGCTCGGCCCAGTCGGCCGACTTCCATAGATCGGTAGCCGTTGGAAGTTTCGGATCGTCATCGGGCACTCCACAGAGCAGCCGCACGCGTTTGGTTTCGCGCAGGTTCAAAAGGTGATAGACGACATCGAAGCGCGGCTTACGCTGCGGATAGTCTACCGCACCGGCGTCGAGCAACATCGTGAAACCGTCGCGCTTGAGTTCGGCCAACCGCGCATGAATGTTGGCCGGTTCGACATGCTCGATCGCTGCGTCGTCGATCGGCGGCCGCAACGCGGTCGGATCGATCGCCGTTCCGGTCAGCGGCGGTGTTTGTGTACTTGGCACGCGTTACGTTATGTTCGCGCCAGCAGACCGCCGCGGCCGCCTTCACGGATCTGCTGCTGGATCAAATTGACCGCATACAGCAACCCGTCAGGCGTCGGCGGGCAGCCGGGAACGTAAACGTCAACCGGAATGATCGTATCGACGCCTTGCACGATTGCGTAATTATCGAAGACGCCGCCCGAGCTCGCGCACGCACCCATCGAAATGACCCACTTCGGGTCGGCCATTTGATCGAAGAGCCGCTTCACGACCGGCGCCATTTTTTGGGCGACGCGTCCGGAGACGATCATCAGATCGGCCTGTCTGGGCGAGGCGCGGAAGACTTCGGATCCTAGCCGTCCGATATCGTACTCCGGGGCGGTGGCGCTCATCATCTCGATCGCGCAGCATGCCAAGCCCATCGTCAACGGCCAGACGCTGGAGCTCTGCGCCCAGCGCGCAACGTCGTCGAGCTTCGCCAAAAGGAAATGCCCCGGTCCTACCTCCATTCGAAGCCTCGTTTTTTCCAAACGTACGCGTAGCCAATCCCCAGCACGACGATGAACGCGCCCATCTCGACCAAGCCGAACATCCGCAAGGCGTGCATCTGCACGGCCCACGGATAAAAGGAAGCCGCTTCCACGTCGAGGATCACGAAGAGCATCGCGATCAAGTAAAACTTCACCGGAAAGCGGCCGGCAATGGCCGAGGTCGGCTCGACGCCGCACTCATAGGCCTTCTCTTTTTCAGGGTTCGGTTTGCGCTGCGCGATAAGGCCCGGCAGCAGGCTAAAAGCCAGCGCGGCGGCGACGGCGACGGCCGCAAAGATCGCGACGGGAGCATAGGGGGTCATCGGCTTGTGACAGTTTTCACAAGCCTTTCCCAACCCCTTGAAGAAAGAATAGGGGCATGAAACTGTTTGCGGCGACGATCATCTTTGTTTTGGCCCAAGCCGGCGGGTGCAACAACCCCAACGGCGGCGGCGTCCAGGACTACGGCGCGATCGTCGGACGCGTGCTCGATGCCACGAACAACCGTCCGGTACCAAACGCACTGGTCGCGGTCGGAGCGCTCTACACGGGCTACTCGAACCCGGACGGTGCTTTCTCGCTGACGGGAATTCCGGTCGGCCGGCAAGGGCTGAGCGCGAGCGCGCCCGGGTACTCCACGACCACGGCCACCGTCTCGGTGCACAAAGACCAGACGACCAACGCTTACTACGTCCGGTTGCTTCCGCTTTCAGGCGGCCCGACCGCGCCGCCGCCGCCTACTCCGACGCCGACGGCCGGCCCGGCGACGCCCACGCCCGTGCTCACTCCCGAACCCAGCCCAACCGGCAGCAGCAGCCCCTCGCCATAGTGGCGCTCAATCTCCTGCCGATCGCGGGCGGCGTATTCTTGGTGCTCGTCGCGCTCCGCGACGTCTTTCAAGGCGTCATCGTGCCGCGCGCCGAGAATACGGTGCTGCGCGTCAGCCACTATTTGAGCCGCGGCTGCTGGGGCATCTGGCCATGGATTGCGTACGGGCTTTACCGCGATGCCCGTCGTCGAGAAAACTTCCTGGGCACGTTTGCCCCACTCATGCTGGTCATCTATCTTACGACCTGGGTGGCGCTGCTGATCGCGGGCTGGGGTTTGATTTTCTACGGCATCCGCGATCAGCTGCGTCCTGAAGGTTTATCCTTTGCGGAATGCGCGTATTTTGCCGGCGCATCGTTTCTGACGATCGGATACGGCGATATCGTCGGCACGACGACGCTATCGCATGTGCTGTCACTGGTAGCGGGCGCCTCCGGCCTCGCCGTGGTCGCCGTTGTGGCAACGTTTTTGTTTTCGATCTTCGGAGCGTTTCAACAGCGCGAAGGGTTCGTCGTGACGCTGGGGGCGCACGCGGGCGCGCCGCCCAGCGGCGTCGGCTTGCTGATCGAACACGCACAGGCCGCGATCGTTGCGGACTTGGCGCAAGTGTTTCGCGACGGACAAACGTGGATGGCCGAAGTTATGGAAAGCCATCTGGCCTATCCGATCCTCACGCTCTTTCGATCCAGCCACGACTATGAATCCTGGGTGGGAACGCTCGGCACGTTGCTGGACGCCGCCGCGCTGGTGCTAACGACGGTTGAAGTAGACGACGCGATACGAGGGCAGGCTCACATCGCATATAATCTCGGACGACACCTGACGCACGATTTCACCAACTACTT
Organism: Vulcanimicrobiales bacterium; assembly: GCA_038215615.1. GTDB lineage: Bacteria > Vulcanimicrobiota > Vulcanimicrobiia > Vulcanimicrobiales > Vulcanimicrobiaceae > Rubrimentiphilum. The sequence goes on from JBBQQR010000019.1 coordinate 40,788, forward strand.
CGGTTTTCGGGAAAGCGGGAGCGCCGCCGGAATCGAGCGGGCCGAGTTTGACGCTGCCTGCAAACACCTGACGGAGGTCGGATACACGCTGCGCGACAGCGGCGACGGCGCGTGGAAACGCTTTTACGATCTACGGAGAACGTACGCGTCGCACCTGAACACGCTCGCGCGCTGGCTCGAAATCCCGCCGGTGCAATGGGTAGGCGACCGTTCGATCCTGCACCATCCTTAAAAGCCGTGTTCGGCGTCGTGCTTATGAAGGAAGCGCTTCGCGTCGTTGATGGGCAGCGCGAAGCCGATCGATCGCTCGTCTTCAAATCGCGACTCCGCGATGCCGATGACTTCGCCGGTATCGGCTAAGAACACCGGACCGCCGCTTTCCCCGGGAACGATCGGCAGCGTCACTTCGATCGCTTCGCGGCGCAGCGCCGAAACGCGCCCGGAGTTCAGCGACGTCGCCAAACCTAGCCCTTCGTTATCGAACTCGTCCGGAATCGGATAACCGAGCAACCCGATCGATACGCCGGGCTGGGCATCCGCGCTGGAACCAAGCGTTGCAACCGGAAGGTTTTTGGCCGCGGTTCGAACGAGCGCGACATCCAGGTCACGGTCACGCGCGATCACGCGAAATGGAACTTTGCGTTTATTGCCGATCGTCGCGACGTGATTCCAGGTTTTTTCGAGCGCGTGCTCGACCGTCAGAATATCGCTTCCCCAATTTCCGCTGGCGACGACGACGCCGCTCGCATACTCGGTGTCGGGGCCGTCCTTCTTCGTCTCGCCCGCCACGTTCATGGTCAGCAAGATCGTCGCGGGACGCAGCTTGGCCGCGGCGGTAACGAACGCATCACCGGCCGGCTTGGGCTGCGCGCAAGCCGCCAGCAGCAGCACCGCACACGCGGCCGCGCGTTTCAGGAGCCTACCGCTGTTTCGATGGCGGCTTTCAATTCTGCAATGCCCTCACCGGTACGAGCGCTCACGGCTAGCGAGTGCTCGCGATGCGGCAGTTCCTCGACCGAATCACACTTGTTGAACGCGACGACGCAGCGCTTGGATTCCAAATGCAAGGCGGCAAGCGTGTTTTCGACCGCGGTCATCTGGCGCGGCCAGTCCGGATTGGATGCGTCGACCACATGCACGAGCAGATCGGCTTCCGCCAATTCCTCAAGCGTCGCTCGAAACGCGTTCAGCAAATCCTTCGGGAGATCGGTGATGAAGCCGACCGTGTCGACAATCCGGATGTAGCGGCCTTCTCCAAACCAGACGCGGCGCACGGTGGGATCGAGCGTTGCGAACGGCTGGTCGGCGACGAACGCCTTCGAGCGCGCCAAACGATTGAGCAGCGACGTCTTGCCGGCGTTCGTATAGCCAACGAGCGCGGCCAGCGGTTCCCCTCCGTTGCCGCCGCGGCGCGTCGTGCGCTGGCGCCGCACCTCTTCCAGTTGCTTGTTCAAGATGCTTATTCGCGCTTGAATGCCGCGCCGGTCGACTTCCAATTTCGTTTCTCCCGGACCGCGTGTGCCGATGCCGCCACCCAGTCGTGAGAGATCGGCGCCGGCGCCGATCAAATTCGATTGCCGGTAGCGCAGCTGCGCGAGTTCCACTTGCAGTTTGCCTTCGCGGCTGCGCGCGTGCCGCGCAAAAACGTCGAGGATGAGCATCGTTCGATCGACGATCGGAATCGGAATGATCTTTTCGAGATTCTTCCGCTGCCTCGGACGCAAGTCGTTGAGAACGAGCACCAATCCAGCGTGCATCGACTCCGCGAGCTCGGCAATCTCTTGGGCTTTTCCGGCGCCGACGAGCGTCGCCGGATCCACACGCGCGCGGCGCTGCACGACGCGTCCCGCGATCTTCACCCCCGACGCTTCGGCGAGCGCTTCCAGCTCGGCGAGCTCGGGCTCGATCGGGCGCGCGGGATCGCCCGTATCGACGGCGACAACGAGGGCTCCCGTTTTTAGCGGGCGATTGGGCGGAGGCGTTCGATGAGCCATGACAGGGCTTCGTTATAGCGCGGTCCCGGACGGTACAACACGTCCGGGTCGGGTGCGATCAGCAGCCGCTTTGCGCGCACGGCTTGCAAGGAACGCCACGGTTCGCGCCCCACGGTTTGTTCGAGTTGCGCATCGCGCGCGGCCAAGAGCGCATCGGGTTGGAGCCGCAGCAGCGCTTCCCCGCTGAACTGCGCGTACGATTGCGGCAAGGCCGCGACCGCATTGCGACCGCCCGCCAGCGAGATTAGCGACGAAATAAACGAGTGCGGGCCAACCGTCCAAATCGGGTTGGTCTGCAGCACGACGAAGATCGCGGGACGTCGCAAGAAATGCTCAGAGCCTTGAAGTTTCTTTGTTTTTGCGTGCAAGCTTGCAATTAGCGCACGCGCATCGCTCGCATGCCCGCTTAACGAACCAAGCCTTTTTATGTCGCCGAATAAGTCCGCGTAGCTGTCGTCAGGAAATAACGCAACGGCGATGCCGGCGCGTTTAAGCGCCGCGACCGCGCGCGCTTGCGAGGGAATGCCGACGACGATGTCGGGGTGGAGCGCCACGATTTTTTCGGCATCGACGCTCGATGCATCGTTCACTTCCGGCAAGCCTTTCGCGCACGGAATGCCCGAACTGAATTGCGAGACGCCCGCCAGCTGTTTCGCCGCGCCAATCGCGCACAGATCTTCCGTCAGCGAAGGGATGAGCGAAACGATGCGCGGCCGCGCACTCTGCGCCGGCGGCCCGTTCGATGAGCCGCAGCCCGAGAGACACGCCGTCAGCATCGCCGCGACCCAAGCTGTTTTCACACGCGCGAGCTTTCACGGACCAGGAAGCCTAGCCTGCACCGCTGTATCAGACCTCATAACGTTTGCGCGCGGGAAGCCGGTCGAATGCCGGCACGGTCGCGCCACTGTAGGCGGGGAGCCGCTCGATGTCACTCCATTTGGGGGAAGGCACGGGCACCAGGCTACGATCCGCAAGTCAGGATACCAGCGCAAACGTCGCACAACCGCCTCGCGAAAGGGAAAGGGTTGCAATGTTCTCGTTTCTTCTGGTCATCACACTCGGCGCTGCCGCAGCGTCGCCTTCGCCATCGCCGCTTCCGGAGATTGCGCACGTCTATACGAGCGATCGCACCGACAGTACGATGAAACACTCCGCGCGTACCACCTACATTGTGACGCGCGCAGATATCGAACGCCACGGGTACCTGACCGTCGGTGACGCACTCGAAAATCTGCCCGCTTTTGAGTATTCGCCTTACGGCGCGATCGG
>JBBQQR010000020.1:0-43825 GCA_038215615.1 Vulcanimicrobiales bacterium
GATCGCGAATCTCGCGTTTCGCTTTGTCGACGTCGGCTTTCGCGTTTTCTTTCGTCTCATTTACTACGGAGCCGACCTTTTCGCCGGCCGTCATCTCGTCGCCGAACACGGCACGCTTCGCGTGCTCCGCGTCGGCGCTTCCGCGGTGGAGGCCCTCCTTCGCCGCATCTCCGATGTCTTCGATGGTCCGTTTGATTTCGTTTGCCATATTTTAGGCTACCCCAAGCCGCGAACACGCTAAACGTACCAGCCGAGCGCTAGGACCCGGCGGGACTGCCCCGAACGGGCACCTCTTGGTACGATCGTTCGCAGCCTTGCTCATGCTCGCACTGGCCGGTTCGGCAACGCGCGCCGTTGACGCGAATGCCGGCTGCACCCTCGGTGCCCAATCCGTGCGTTTCGATCTGCCGAATACGTCGCGAAATTTCCGATCGGGCTGGCATCTGAAAGTTGCGATCGCCGGAGGGAAGCAGCGCTCCGTTCAAATCGACACAGGCTCGATAGGTTTCGTTGTGGGACGCAGCGCGGTCGGTCCGCGTGCGATTGGGCCGTTGGCAGCCGGGCAGCAAGAATACACGAGCGACGGATTGATCTTGCTAGGGCATTACTACCGCGCGGCCGTGACCTTCGAGGCCGGCACGGGCCGTGCGTCTGCCGTTTCCGTCAGGCTCTTGGCTGTCGAACAGCTGGCCTGCGATCCGAAATATCCCAAATGCTCGCTGCGTGGGCGTTCGCCGCAAAGCGTTGGCGTGCTCGGTGTTGGATTCGCGCGCAAAGAAAGTATCGGAAGCAATGCGTTCTTGCAGCTCGGGGCAATGGCCGGCGGCAGAATGCATCCCGGATATATCATTGCAGAAAATGCGGTGACGCTCGGACTTACGGCGGAAAACACGCGGGGATTTCAATTTATTCAACTCGCCCACGGACCGCACGATTGGCTCGGTGCTCCGGCCTGTTTTGGATTTCCAGGAAAACTCGGTTACGAGCGCATGTGCGGAACACTGTTGGTAGATACCGGACTCGCGTCGATGATCGTTTCGCGTGCGCCCGTATTGCGGCCGGCCGATATACGAAGCGAGATACCAAACGGAACTGCGATCGACATTGCGTCGCCGGCTTTCGAGCGGCCTATCATGCACTATCGCTTTTCGGTGGGAGATCGCGGTGCGCTGAGTCCGACGTCGATCCGCTGGTCGAGTGCGACGGGAAACAGCGCCTTCGTGAATACGGGCCGGAACGTCATTCGGGCCTACGATTATCTCTACGACGCCAAGTGCGGCCGCGTCGGGTTTCGATCCGGGAGTTAGCTTAGCGCGGCTGCTCGGCTTGGCGGCTTTGCAGGCGCCAGCGCCAGACGGCTTCGTCGCGAAACTCGGCGTCGGCCGAGTCGCGCTGCCAGGCTTGCGAAAACTCGGCGGAGAGACTGCGGGGGCGGCGCTCTTCGGGCAGATCGGAGAAGCGCAGGCGCATCGTCAAAGGCACGCCTTCACCCGAGACGATAGCCTGTTGCGTGGGCAGGCCCGCCAGCGCGTTCAGCATACCGCGCGCGGCAAACGGAATAACTTTGGATACGATCTCCTGATCGAGCTCGTTCCCCATGCGCATCGCAAAGATCGTACCGCACTGCGAAAGGGCGTGCGCTGAGAGTTCCGACGGCCGCTGCGAAATGAGCGCGAGCGAGACGCCATATTTGCGTCCCTCTTTAGCGAGCCGCGTGATAGCGCGTGATGTAGCGGAGAAACCAACGCGCTCGTCTTCGGGAATGTAGCGGTGCGCTTCTTCGCAGACCAAGAGCACCGGCGGCATGCGATCGCGCTCCGACCAAACCGCGAAGTCGAACAGCACGCGGCACAACAATGAAACGACGACATCGACGATCTCCCCGGGCATGCCGGAGAGATCCACGATCGTGAGGGGCTTGCCGTGGACGGGAATGCGGAGCAAACGCCCGACGACTTCCGAAAGCCGATCGGGCGCATCGAACGTGTCCGTGAACATGAACTTAAAGCGCGGATCGTTGCGCAGCGATTCGAATCGCTGCTTGAGCCGAAGGTACGGCGCAGCGCTGTCGGGCTTATCCAGCTTGCCCATGCGCTGGCTCAATATGTTTAAGAGGTCCGCGGTTAAGTACGGAATCGGCGTGTCGACAGTGATCGAGAACGGGAGCTGTTGACCTTTGGCATACTCCATGCGCGCCGCGGTGATGACGTCTTTGAGAATCATCGCTTGCGATTCTTGCTCTTGCTGCGTGCCGCCGCGGATCAAAACCCGGCAGGCTTCCTCGAAATCAAAGAGCCAGAACGGCAGCTGCAGATTGTCGGAGTTCACACTTTCGGCGATATCAGGAAACGCTTGCGGATATTCGTTATGCGGATCGAGGAGAATGACGTGCGCATTCGGATGCTTGTCGAGCATGGCGGAAAGAATAAGCGTAAGCGCGCACGACTTCCCAGCGCCGGTTGCGCCCAGCAGCGCAAAGTGTTTTGCCAGAAGTTCGTTGACCATCAGGAAAGCCGGCTGCGCCGAATCGTTATAGAGGGTGCCGACTTGAATGCTCGAGCGTGACTGCGGTATGTAAACCGTCTCCAAATCCGCATTGCTCGCGCAGATGACGGGAGTACCGGGAGACGGATGATTGGAGACGCCGCGCAAGAAGTGAGAGCCGCCGTACTCCGCGCGGAAAATCTCACCCAGCAGATCGACGACCAAGACGCGTCCGGTAGGAGACCCAGGCTCCAATCGAACGGCCGAAACTGTGCCTACGACTTCGCCCACCGGTCCGCTGATGCTGACCATGGCGCCCACGCGGACGGCGCTCAACTCAGTCGGGTCGGTGTCCAAGCTCGCCGTGATCTGCGAGCCGTCAACGGTCAGTACGCGCCCGAGTACCTCGTTCATACTTCACGTTTTCGGCTTGCTTGCAGGCATCGCCTCGAAACGCCCCGCAGAGCCCGGCTATGAAGGTCGTGAAATTGGACCTTTGGATCGCACTTGCGGCGCTGATCGTAAGCGGTTTGACCGCATCGGCTGCGCTCTATCAAAGCAAAGTGTTCTCCGACCAGCTGAGCGCGACGGTTTGGCCGTACCTCTCGTTCGTCGACGTCGCGGGGCCATCGTCGATGGATCTCAGCGTGGAAAATGACGGGGCCGGCCCGGCAATTATCGCCGGCGCCCAGGTTACCGTGGCCGGGAAAAACGAGCGCTCCGTGATCGGTGCAGTAACGGATCTCAACGTGCACCGAAAAACCGCCTCCCACTTTTCGGTTTCGGCGGGATCGATCGGCCCCGGTCAAGTGATCAGGCCCGGTGCGAGTGCCACGATCGTTAAGCTCGGGCGGCTCCCGCCCGATATCGTGGCTCAATTGCGCACGACCTATCCGAAGGTCGCGATAAGCGTCTATTATTGTTCCCTCTTGAACCGGTGCTGGGTGGTAAGGCTACACGCAACTGAGCGCCCTCAAGAGGTCACGGGCCAAAACTACCCGCACACGACGATCCAGTCGGAGTAGCGCTATGACAAGTCGCAAGCGGTGCGGTACAATACTCCGCGGCATGGGCATGTGGCGGAATTGGCAGACGCGCTGGATTTAGGTTCCAGTGGGGAAACCCGTCAGAGTTCGAGTCTCTGCGTGCCCAAGACGCTGATCAGAGAGGCGCGCGAGGTGAGCGCTAAGAATAGGGCGGGTCGCGCGGAAGTAGCTCAGTGGTAGAGCATCGCCTTGCCAAGGCGAGGGTCGCGAGTTCGAATCTCGTCTTCCGCTAATTGTATTTATGACCGCAACAATCAACAAACTTTCTCCCACGCAAGTCGAACTGCTCATTGCGATCTCTCCAGAAGAGATGCGCGATGCAGAGGATCGCGCGTTCCGCCGTCTGGTGAAAAAAGCAAAACTGCCCGGCTTTCGTCCCGGCAAAGCTCCGCGCAAGATTTTCGAGCAAGCGTACGGCGCCGAAACGATCTCCCACGAAGCAATGGAAGACGTCGTGCCGGCTGTGTACGCAAAGGCGGTCCGCGAACACGATCTCGAACCGGTCGACCGTCCGCATATGGAGTTGCTGCCGGGTGAAGAAGGCGAGCCGCCGCGCGTGAAAGCGGTCGTCGAAGTGCGGCCTGCGATCGATCTTCAAGAATATCAGAAGTTAAAACTGACGCGTACGCTGCCGGTCGTGACCGGCGAAGAGGTTGAACGCAGCCTGCAGAGTTTGGCGCGCGAACGCGCGACGCTGGTGCCTGTCGAGCGAGCTGCAAAACTCGGCGACGTGGTAACGGTCGATTATGAAGGCAAAATCGACGGCACGCTGTTCGAGGGTGGGTCAGCGAAGGGACAAACGACCGAACTGAACGAGGGCCGCTTCATTCCAGGCTTTGCGACCGGGATCGCCGGCATGAACGCGGGCGAGACCAAAGACGTCGAGGCGGTCTTCCCGGAAAACTATCAGCAAGAAACGCTGGCGGGGAAAACGGCGGTCTTTACGGTTACACTGCACGAGATCAAGGAACTCGAGCTGCCGCCGATCGACGACGAACTGGCCAAAGCGGTCTCCGATCACCAAACCCTGGAAGAACTGCGCGCGGATATCCGCAAACGCCTAGAAGCGGTCGCTCAAGCCCGCGCTCAACGCGAGCTGGGAGGCCAGGCCGTCGAACAGGTCGTGAAGGTGCACGATTTTCCGCTTCCCGAAATCTTGATCGAGCGCGAAATTGAAAACATGCTGGGTGATATCGCTTCGATGGCGGCGCGCATGGGAATGTCGCTCGACGATTATTTAAAGAGCGCCAAGAAAACCGAAGAACAGCTACGCGGCGAGTATCGCCCCGAGGCGGAACGTCGCGTTAAGGCAACGCTGGTTCTTGAGGCGATCGGCAAGGCCGAGAATATTTCTGCGACGCCGGCTGATATTCAGGAAGAGCTTAGATCCCTTGCCCGGCAGTACGGGCAACCCGTGGATAAGGTCCGTCAGGCCCTCGGAAACAACGTCCTTCCTTTAATGGAAGGCATCGTTCGCACCAAGACGGTCGACTTTCTGGTCGAACACGCGCAGATAGAGGAAGCAACCTCGGCGCCTGCGTCGTAGTTGAGAGTCATATGATAATGGCTCACCTGGTCCCCATGGTCGTCGAACAAAGCGCACGCGGCGAACGCGCCTTCGATATCTACTCGCGCCTGCTCAAAGACCGCATCGTTTTTGTCGGCGGGGCGGTCGACGATCATTTGGCGAATCTGGTGATCGCGCAGCTGCTTTTTCTTGAAAAAGAAGATCCCGACAAAGATATCGACATGTACATCAACAGCCCGGGCGGCAGCGTGACGGCCGGACTGGCGATCTACGACACCATGCGCTTCATTAAGCCCGACGTAGCAACGATCTGTTCCGGCATGGCGGCCTCGATGGGGTCCATTTTGCTCACCGGCGGGGCGGCCGGAAAACGGATGTCGCTGCCCCATTCCAAGATTTTGATACACCAGCCGTGGGTCTCGCAGGTCGGAGGGCAAGCCACCGATATCGAAATTCACGCCCGGGACCTCATCGCCACCCGCCGTATGCTGGCGGGAATCTACGAGGAGACCACCAAGAAAGATGTCGAGCAGATTCTCAAGGACATCGAGCGGGATTACTATATGACGCCGCTAGAGGCCAAGGAGTACGGTATCATCGATTCGATCATCCAGGATCGCTCGTCGCTGGCGACGCCGGCCTAAAGGGGAAGCATGTTTCGGTTCGGGGACGAGAAGGGTCAGCTGAAGTGCAGCTTCTGCGGTAAGTCGCAGGAGCAAGTGCGCAAGTTGATCGCCGGCCCCGGCGTTTACATCTGCGACGAATGCATCGAGCTCTGCAACGAGATCATCGAGGAAGAGCTCTACAAGAACGTCGATGAGAATCTCCGGCTTCGCAACATACCGAAGCCAAAAGAGATCAATCACATCCTCAACCAGTATGTGATCGGTCAGGACCGCGCCAAGAAATCGTTGGCCGTCGCCGTCTACAATCATTACAAGCGCGTGAACATGGGCGCGAGCGCCGACGACGTCGAGCTGCAGAAGTCGAATATTCTGCTCGTCGGACCCACCGGTTCGGGCAAGACGTATCTCGCGCAGACGCTGGCCAAAATCTTGGATGTGCCGCTGGCGATGGCCGACGCGACCTCGCTCACCGAGGCCGGTTATGTCGGTGAAGACGTCGAGAACATTCTGCTCAAACTTATTCAAGCCGCCGACTACGACGTCAAGCGCGCTGAAAAAGGCATCGTTTACATCGACGAGATCGACAAGATCGCGCGCAAGAGCGAAAACCCATCTATTACGCGCGACGTTTCGGGCGAAGGCGTTCAGCAAGCACTGCTCAAAATTTTGGAGGGCACAACCGCCAACGTTCCGCCCCAAGGCGGCCGCAAACATCCGCACCAAGAGTTCATCCAGATCGACACCACCAACGTGCTGTTCATCTGCGGCGGCGCTTTCGACGGGCTGGAGCGGATCATCGAGTCGCGCGTCGCGAGCAACAACATGGGTTTCCGCGCGCAGCCTGAGGGCAAACGCGATCTGCGCGTCGGCAAGTTGCTGCAGCAGCTGATGCCCGAGGATCTGCTGAAGTTCGGCCTAATTCCCGAATTCATCGGCCGCTTGCCGATCGTCGTGACGCTGGACGCGCTCGACGAGTTGGCGCTGCGCCGCATCCTAGTCGAGCCGCGTAACGCGCTGGTCCGCCAGTTCCAGAAGATCATGGGCTTGGACGGCGTCGAACTGACCTTCACGAAGGAAGCGCTTGTCGCCATCGCCGCCAAGGCGCAAACGCGCAAAACGGGCGCCCGCGGCCTACGCTCGATCCTCGAAGAGACGATGCTCGACGTTATGTACGATCTGCCATCGATGACGGGCGTGAAGAAATGCGTCGTCAATAAAGAAGTTATCGAGAAGAAAGAAGCGCCGACGCTCATCTACAGCGAGCGCCAAAAGGACATGCCCGCCTAGGGCACAGCAACTCCGGCGACTAAAAGCGCCGAGTGGCCGAGCTTCCCAAGAACTACGATCCGAAATCCGTAGAATCGCGGCTCTATAAGCGCTGGGAAGACGCGGGCTATTTCCACGAGGATCCCGATCCGTCGCGACCGCCGTTCATTATCTGCATGCCGCCGCCGAACGTGACGGCGCGCGCACATCTCGGACACGGCTCGACATACACGCCGATGGACGTCCTAACCCGGTATCATCGGATGCTTGGCGAGAACGCCGACTGGTTGCCGGGTACCGATCATGCCGCGATCGCGACTGAAGCCGTGCTCGTGCGCGAGCTCGCCGCAAAAGGCGAATCCCGCGAATCGCTGGGCCGTGAAAAGTATCTTGAAGTCGCCTGGAAGTGGTCGGCCCAAACCGGCGGGGCGATTTTCGAGCAATTCCGGCAGTTGGGTTTCGGGCCGGATTGGCAGCGCGCTCGTTTCACGATGGACGAGCAGCTCTCCAGCGCCGTGCGCAAGGTATTTGTAGCGCTCTACCGCGACGGGTTAATCTACCGTGGCAAACGGCTTGTGAACTGGGATCCAAAAGCGCATACGACGGTCTCCGACGCGGAAGTCGATCATGAAGATCGCGACGGCACGCTTTGGCGAATCCGCTATCCCCTGACAACCCTCGACGAATTTCCGGCGGTGTTTCCAGCGATTGCCGCCCTGCCCGGAATCGAAGTCGCGACGACACGCCCGGAGACGATGCTCGGCGACACGGCGATCGCCGTGCATCCCGACGACAAGCGGTACCACGACCTCATCGGGAAGTTCGTGCTCGTTCCGCCGCTCTTACAACGCAAGATCTCGATCATCGCCGACGAGAGTGTCGATCCGGAATTTGGAACCGGCGCGGTGAAAGTAACGCCGGCGCACGATGCCACGGATTACGAGATCGGGCAGCGTCACAAGCTGCCGATGCCTTCAGTGTTGGACTTAAATGCGCGCATCACCGGGGCGGAGATCGCCGTCGGGCGCTACGAGGGGATGACCCGCGAGGAAGGCCGCAAGGCCATTATTGCAGCGTTGCGCGCGCAGGGATTGCTGCTGGAAGAGAAACCCTACCGCTACGCGATTGCGATCAGCGAGCGGACCGGCGAAGTGATCGAGCCGCTGCTCTCGCTTCAATGGTTCGTCAATATGAAACCGCTCGCGGAGCCTGCGCTCCAAGCGTACCGCGATGGGCGCGTTCGATTCGTTCCCGAGCGCTATGGGCGCACGTTCGAACAGTGGCTGGAAAATATCCGCGACTGGAATATATCGCGACAGATTTGGTGGGGCCATCAACTTCCGGTTTGGTATGCACCGGACGGATCGCTCGTCGTAGCAGAAACGGAAGAAGAGGCACGCAAGCTCGGCGGAGATCAGCTTACCCGCGATCCGGACACGCTCGACACGTGGTTCTCCAGCGGACTCTGGCCGTTTTCGGTCTTAGGTTGGCCGGAGAAAACACCGGAACTCGCGCATTGGTATCCGTCCCAAGTCTTGCTGACCGGCTGGGAGATTATTTTCCTGTGGGTCGCGCGCATGGTGATGCTGGGCCTGCGGTTCACGGGACAAGTGCCGTTCAAGGACGTCTTCGTCGCGCCGCTGATCTTCGACGCGAAGGGCCGCAAGATGAGCAAGTCGCTCGGCAACGCGATCGATCCGCTGACAATGATCGAACAGTACGGCGCCGACGCTTTCCGCATGGGGATGCTGCGGCAGCTGCGGCTGGAAAGCCAAGAAGTGCGGTTCAACGAAAAGCGGTGTGAAGAGGCGCGCAACTTCAACAATAAGATCTGGAACGCGCTGCGCTATATACTAGCGCTCTCCGAAACGCTTCCGCCGGCGATGCAGCTACCGAGCCCAGAAAAGCTCACGCTCGCCGATAAGTGGATACTCACGCGCCTGCACCGTACCGCGGCCGATGTGAGCGCGGCACTCGACCGCTACGACTTCGGCATCGCCGCGGACGCGATCTGGTCATTCGTGTGGTACGAGTTCTGCGACTGGTACCTCGAGGCCACCAAAGATTTGGGCGCGCGTGAAACGCGAGTCGCCGTTCTTTCCTTCGTGCTCAATCATGCGATGCGTTTGCTGCATCCGATCGAGCCGTTCATCAGCGAAGAGGTATGGCTAACGCTCCCGCACGACGGCGATACGATCGTCACCGCAAGCTGGCCCGACCTCGCTGAAATTCCGGTGGACGCGCAATCGGCATCGATCTTTGAAGCACTTCGCAAAAAGGTGGAGCAGATCCGCAATCTGCGCGCCGAGCTGAGTTTGCCTCCCCGCGAACGGCTCACCGTGAAGGTGCCGTCAAACGTGCCGCCTGATGCCGCGTCGCTGCTCGCAACGCTGGCTGCGGCGGATGTCGTCGCGGTCCCCCCGCAAGGGGGCTCGATCTCAGAGGGGATCGCCGCGGCGGAAGCTCAAGCGCCGACCACCATTCTCCGGGCTCGCTATAAGAAGGAAGAGGCCCGCTTGCGCAGCGAGATCGAGCGCTCCGGGCGCAAACTCGCCGATGAGCGGTTCGTGGCAAATGCGAAGCCTGAGGTCGTGGCGAAAGAGCGCGAAAAGTTGGCCGTCTACCAGAGGGAACTCGAGCGTATCGTGAACATGCTGGCGCAAATCGGTGATGTTGGATGACGGCTTCCGCGCATCCGGTAGGTGCCGACCCTAAACGCCGCGTTCTCGTGGCCGCCGACGAGATCGAGCGCATAGTCGCGCGGCTCGCGCATCAAATCCTCGAGCCCGAAGGTCCGCAGGCGCGTCTGCACATCATCGGCATTCGCCGTGGTGGCGAGGCGCTGGCGCAGCGCATCGCTGCGCAGATCGAGCGCGTCTCCGGAAAACGTCCGCAGCTCGGCTTTCTGAACATCAATCTTTACCGTGACGATGACGTGTCGCACGAATTGCCTGAATCGCAAATTCCCGGCGACTTGAGCGGTAAGACCGTCGTGATCGTGGACGATGTGCTCTACACGGGAAGAACCGTCCGCTCGGCGCTGGATGCGGTGACCGATTTGGGCCGGCCTGCTGCCGTGCGCCTGTGCGTGCTCGTCGACCGCGGGTTGCGCGAGCTGCCGGTGCAGCCGGACTACGTTGGCCGGTTCGTGCCGACCAGCCGGAAAGAACGCGTCAACGTCAGCTTGCAGCGCGAGCCGTCGGCATCCGACGAGGTAACGATCATTGCGGACCCGTCGTAGCCTTATCGATCTCGACGACCTGACGGCTTCGGAGATGATCTACATCTTCGAGCGCACTGCGGACTTCGAGCAAGCAGAACCGGGTGCGCTCTTAGAGGGCATCGCATGCGTGAATATGTTTTTTGAAACCAGCACGCGAACGATGACGTCGTTCGCGCTGGCCGAGCAGCGTTTGGGCGGCAACGTGATCACGCTCTGGCCCAAAGAGTCGAGCCTGCAAAAGGGCGAGACGATCGAAGATACGGCGATGACGCTGGCGGCCATGGGCGTCAATATCTTGGTGATCCGTCATCCCGACGATGGTTATCCGCGCCGCGTCGCCTTGGCGTTCGATGGACACGTCATCAACGCGGGCGACGGCACGCACGCCCACCCGACGCAAGGCCTTCTCGACATCTACACGATCCGTCAAGAGTTCGGCGACTTGCGCGGACGGAGGATTGCGATTGTCGGTGACATCCTGCACAGCCGCGTCGCTCACTCCAACATCGCGGGCCTGCGAGCTTTCGGCGTCGAGGTGATCCTCGTCGGCCCTCCCGGTTTTCTTCCCGATGATTACATGGCGCCCCACGTCAAAGTCGTGCGCGATCTCGATTCGATCTTGCCCGAGGTTGACGCCGTCATGCTGCTGCGCATCCAGCGCGAGCGTTTTGCAGACATGCCGCTCTCCGACCAAGAGTATATTGCAGGCTATCGCTTGGATTCCAAAAGGCTCAAACGGATGCGCGAGGACGCGATCGTAATGCATCCTGGTCCGTACCATCGCGGGATGGAGCTCGACGACAGCGTGCTTGAATTTGCCGGCTGGCGTTATGCCAAACAGGTGATGCATGGCGTTCCGGTGCGCATGGCACTCCTGGATTTCCTGGTTAACGGCGCACGGGCGCTGGTGGCCTGACATTCTCATCGCCGGGGGTCGGGTCGTCGATCCGGTTGCGCGGATCGATGCGGTGCTGGACGTGCGCGTACACAACGGCATTGTCACCGAAATCGGCGAGCTGTTAAAGCCGGAAGAAGGCGAGGATGTCATCGACGCCCGCAACGCGTACGTTGCGCCGGGCTTCATTGACATGCACGTGCATTTGCGCGAGCCGGGCAATCCCGAAAAAGAGACGATCGCCAGCGGATGCGCCGCCGCCGTAGCCGGCGGGTTTACGGCGTTGGCCGCCATGCCCAATACGCATCCGGCACTCGATACGCCCGAACTCGTGCGGTGGGTCAGCGAGACTGCGGGAAGCATCGGCCTGGCGCGCGTCTACCCGATCGCCGCAATAACGCACGGCCGCGAAGGAAAGGAACCGGCCGATTACAACGCGCTCAACGCTGCCGGTGCAGTCGCTTTCAGCGATGACGGCAACACGATCGAAAGCGCCATCGCGCAAACCAGCGCGGCATTGCGCGCGCGGGAGTCCGGACGGGTTTTTATTACGCACTGTGAAGATGCGGCAGTCAAAGAGCGCGATGAATTCGATCCGGCCGCCGAAACGACGGCGGTCGAACGCGACGTCGCCATCGCGCGCGCGACATCGCTCCCATGGCATATCGCGCACGTCTCCACGCGGGGCGCGATCGAATCTATCGCCGCAGCCAAAGAACTGCGCATCGCGTGCACGGCCGAGGTGACGCCCCACCATCTGGTGTTTTCACGCGAAGACGCAGCCGGTTTGGAGATTCCATCAAAGGTTCACCCACCGCTTCGGTCGTCGCAGGACGTCGATGCGTTACGGCGCGCCGTTGTCAGCGGGACCATCGATGCGTTCGCAAGCGATCACGCGCCGCATACCGACGACGTCTCACCCGGCTTTAGCGGCTTAGAGATTGCGGCCGGCGCCTACGCTTACGCGCTCCCGGATTTGCCGGTGCGCCGCTACGTCGCAATGCTCTCCTCAACCCCCGCGCGCATCCTCGGTATTCCGGGCGGAACGCTCGCGGTAGGCTCGCCGGCCGACGTGACGATATTTGCCGACCGCGACTGGATCGTCGATCCGGCCGCATTTCATTCGAAGGGCAAGCGCACGCTCTTTGCCGGCAAGACGCTTCCGCGCCGCGCAATCGGGACGATTGTCGGCGGTGCGGTTGTGATGCAAGACGGCCGCGTCTTCGCGCGGAGCGCCCCGTGAATCGCGCCGCACTCTTCTTAGCGGACGGCACGCGCTTCGACGGCTCGGGGTTGGGATACGAAGGGCTAGCGTTCGGCGAGGCGGTGTTTTACACGGGCATGACGGGCTATGAAGAAGCGCTGACGGATCCGTCCTACGCCGGGCAGATATTGACGTTCACGTTCCCTATGATCGGCAACTACGGTATCTCCGGCGCCGCCGCGCAGTATTCCCGCGCATGCGTAGCGGGTGCCGTCATGAAGCGCATAGCGCGACATCCATCGCACCACGCTTCGAAGATCGATTTGCCGGCGTGGCTGGACGAACAGCGGATTCCCACGCTGGTCGATGCCGATACGCGCGCGATTACTATCACTCTGCGCGAACACGGCACGATTTGGGCTGCCCTCGCGGTCGGCGAACCGTCGCTGGAGCGAGCGGAGAAGCAGCTGGCGCAGTTCGTGCGCGGCGCAAATACCAAAGAGCTCGTGCCGAGCGTTGCTACGCGCGAGGAACGCATCGAAGGTGTGGTGGGTGGTCCGCGCGTGGTGCTGATCGACTGCGGCGTCAAGCGCGCTATCGTCCGGGAGCTCGGATCTCTCGGCGCTTCCATCACCGTCGTTCCTTATAATGCGACGCAAGAGCAGATACTGGGGCACGACCCGCAAGCGATTTTCATCTCGCCGGGGCCTGGCGATCCGACCGACTTGCCGGAGACGATCGAAACGCTGCGCGCACTGCTGGGAAAGCGCCCCATGTACGGGATCTGCCTGGGCCACCAACTCCTGGCCCTTGCTTGTGGGGCCAAGACCTTCAAATTGCCGTACGGGCATCGCGGCGGCAATCAGCCGGTAAAGAATCTGCAACGTGGAGACGTTATCGTTACCGCGCACAATCATGGATACGCCGTCGACGCCGAGTCGCTCCCCAGCGCGCTCGAACAAACCATGGTCAATCTCAACGACGGCACCAACGAAGGCTTCCGGCACCGCGACTTCGTCGTGGAAGCCGTTCAATTTCACCCCGAAGCCTCTCCGGGGCCGTTCGACGCGCGAGGTCTTTTCGCGCATTGGCTCCAGGATCTGGTGCGACGCCCATAATCTAAGCGTCTTGTTGATCTGCGCGGCGCTCATCGGGCGTCGCATTTTTCTCCTCACCGCTGCGATTGCCGCAGCCGCGCGCTTTCTGCAGCGTAACGATACGCAAGGCGAACGGTTCGTACCGGATGCGATCAGTGCGCCGGCACCCGCCGTCATAAGCTCGCCGGAGGTGGACTTCCAGCCGCCACGCGGCGCTGAGCTCCCCGCCGTTCCCGATGTGTCAGGCGTGCGCGCAACGCTCGAGCGCGCGGTGGTCGGGCAGGCTGGCGCGATCGAAGCTCTCATGATCGGCCTGATCGGGGGCGGTCACCTGTTATTGGAAGGAGCTCCCGGCCTCGGAAAAACGCTGGCGTGCAGCACGATGGCGCGCGCGGTCGATGCGACCTTTTCGCGCATTCAGTGCAACGCCGATCTAACTCCCGCCGACGTGATAGGCTGCGAAATATTCGATCAGCGCGACCTGTCGTTTAAACTTCGTTTGGGTCCGGTTTTCGCCAACGTCGTCTTGGTCGACGAGATCAACCGTGCGCCGGCGCGCGTCCAAGCGGCGTTGCTTCAGGCAATGGAAGAACAAAGTATAACCATCGCGACGGAAACCCGTGCGCTGCCGGATCCGTTCTTCGTGCTCGCGACCATGAATGAAGCCGAGGCGGACGGAATTTTTCCGCTTCCCGCGGCGCAACTGGATCGCTTTCTCCTGAAGGTCGTCCTCGAGTTTCCGACTGCGCAAGAAGATATGGCAATACTCGAGCGCCACGCAGCACGATCTGGCATTTCACTGATGGCGCCGGTCTCACTCGACGAGATCCGCACTTGGCAGGCGGCCGCGCGCGCGATCTATTGCGCGCCGGATTTGAAGCGATACGTCGCAGAGATCGTCCGCGCTACGCGCGCCGCCGCGGAATGCGGCGACTTGGAATCGGGCGCCGGGCCACGCGCGGGCCTCGCCATTCTTTGCGCCGCGCGAGCTCGTGCAATTCTGATGACACGAAACCACATAGTACCGGATGATGTGCAGCGTGTGGCGGTCGCTGCGCTGCGCCATCGGGTCACCTTCGCCCATTCCTATCTGCTTTCGCGCGCCGACCGCGAGGGTAAGCTGCGCGCGATCCTCGACCGCGTCGCGCCGCCGTGACTTACATACGTCGCGTCGTCTTACGGAAGCCTTGCCTATCCAAGGACCGCAGCGGAGGCGGATTGCGCGCATACGAGCCGGCTCAAGAAGCGCGGGCGATCGATTGGCGCGCTTCCGCGCGCGAGGGCTCGCTGCACATTCGCGAGCGCTCCGGCGAGGTAACTCTCGCGTGGGGAACCGTTGTGGACGCATCGCTTTCGATGCGCGCCGGACGCAATCGCAGTTTGGGCGAGGCTGCGCAAGAAGCGGCGCATGTTTGGCGTGGGTGCTTAGCGCCCGGCGACCGTTGGATCGACGTCGATCCGGCAGGGCGCTGCGGGTTATCGCGGGGACTCGATCGGGCATTGCGCGTTTTGCCGGCGCATAGCGCGCTGCTTGTTGTGGGCGATTTTCTCGATCTGCCGGACGTTTCCGGTGCGCTGCTGCGCACGGTCGCGAGGCGGCTCGATTGTACGGGGCTCGTCGCGGGCGATCCGTGGCGCGAGGACTTTCCTCTGGCCGGATTCGTCGTTATTGCGGATCTCGAAACGGGAGCTGCCCGCCGGTTCTTTGTGGGTGCGCGCGAACGCGCGCGGCTTCAAAGCGAAGCGGGAGTGCGCCAGCGCGCAATTCTGGCCCGGCTCTCTGGAGCAGGTTGGCGCGCGGGGACGTTTTCGGAAGGTGACGGCGGCCGTGCGCTGTTCCGCGCGTTCGCCGCGCCGTGACGTTCGCGCATCCGGCGCTCGCGTTTCTGGCGGCGCTCAGTTTGCCGCTTGCATTTGCAGGACGGCGCAAGTCGGCCGCGCTCTGCCGCCAACGCGCGTACGCGTATTCGAATCTGCCATTTATGATCGCCGCGATGAAGACCACGCAGTGGATGACAATTTTGCTCGACCTAGCCTACGCCGTTGCGTTTACGCTGCTGATCGCAGCCGCGGGCGGACCGCGCATTTTGACCACCGCACCGGTTCCGGCCGCGGTTGTTCTGTGTTTGGATACGTCAGGCTCCATGAACGCGCGCGACATCGTTCCGTCCAGAGCCGGCGCGGCCGCGCTTGCGATTCGTTCCTTTGTCAATGCGATGCCGCCTCGTACGCACGTGGGCCTAGTGGCATTTGCCGGAAACGCACAGCGTATCGTTCGAATGACGGGCGAGCGCCAAGCAATCATGGCGGGGCTCGCGCGCATCCCGCCGCCGAACGGTCAAACCGCGATCGGCGACGGATTACTGGCGGCCGCTGCGTTGCTTCCGGATGAGGGTCGGCGCGCGGTCCTTCTGATCACCGACGGCGAAGCCAACCACGGTTACGATCCCCGCTCCGCCGTTCGGGCGTTGGGAGCGTCGCATATCCGCCTCGACGCGATCGTCATCGGCGATTCGCCGTTTTTGGAATGGATGAGATCGTATACATTTAAGACGGGTGGGGTGTTTTCGCGTGCGCGAAGTGCTGCCGATTTGACGGCGCAAATCGTGCGCTTAGCCACGGCCGGAAACGTCACTCGCGTTCCTCGTGATTATACGGAGGCGTGCGTTATCGCCGCGCTTTCTCTAGCCGCAGCTGCTTGGCTTGCCGCAGCGGGGGCGGCTCGTCTCTGAGCGAACCCGCGGAGCATGAGCCGCTGGGATATTTCCACAACGCGCCATACCTATGCGCAGGCCGCCGAGCTGGACATGCGCGCGGAACCGCTCGCGCACTTGAAAGCTTGGATTGAAGCGGCGCACTCGGCGGGAGCTCGCGAAGCAAACGCCATGGCCCTCAGTACTGTCGGAGAAAACAGCCGCCCGGCTGCGCGCATGGTGCTGCTGCGCGGACTCGATGAGCGCGGTTTGGTATTCTTTACGAGCTATTTTAGCCGGAAGGGCCGCGACCTCACGCGCAAGCCATTTGCCGCGGCGCTCTTTTTTTGGCCCGAGATCCACCGCCAAGTATCCATTGAAGGCGGGGTAGAGCAACTGCCCGATGTTGAATCCGATGCATATTTTGCCGGCCGTCCACGCGGTCATCAACTCAGCGCGTGGGCGTCTGAGCAAAGTGAGGAAGTGGAAAGCCGCGAGGTGCTTGAGCAGCGGCTCGAGGATTTCACTAAACGCTTCGAAGCCGCCATGGTCCCCCGCCCGCACTCATGGGGTGGATTTCTACTGCGCCCTGAACGCTTCGAGTTTTGGCAAGGCCGCTCGAACCGCTTGCACGACCGGATAGAATTGCGCCGTGACGGGGCCCGATGGATGCAAAGACGGCTGCAGCCGTGAATCCGTCGGTCGTGCGCAGCGTCATGGTCATCGGTTCCGGGCCCATCGTTATCGGCCAGGCCGCCGAGTTCGATTACGCCGGCGTCCAAGCGTGCCGCGCGCTGCGGGAGGAAGGCCATCGCGTCATCCTCGTCAACTCGAACCCTGCGACGATCATGACCGATACCGAAGTCGCCGACGCCGTCTATCTGGAACCGCTGACGGTCGCGTCGATCGAAGCGATCGTCGAGCGCGAGCGGCCCGACGCGCTCCTGCCGACGCTCGGCGGTCAAACCGGTTTGAACCTCGCTGTGGAACTTCACGAAGCCGGCGTGCTCGAACGCTACAGCGTCGAGTTGTTGGGCACGCCCATCGAAACGATCCGGTCGGCGGAAGATCGCGAGCTTTTTAAGGCCAAGATGATCGAGATCGGCGAGCCGGTTCCGGAGAGCACCGTCGTCACAAACGTGGAGCACGGTGTTGCTTTTGCCCAGGAGTTCGGCTATCCGGTAGTGGTCCGGCCGGCGTATACGCTGGGCGGCACGGGCGGCGGAGTCGTGCACGACGAAACGGAGCTGCGCGAGATCCTGGGCGGCGGCCTCGAAGCCAGTTTGATCCACCAGGCTTTGGTTGAAACGTCGCTGCTCGGCTGGAAAGAGATCGAGTACGAAATCCTGCGCGACTGCGCCGACAACTGCATCGTGGTCTGCAACATGGAGAATTTCGATCCGGTCGGCGTGCATACGGGAGATTCGATCGTCGTAGCGCCCTCGTTGACGCTTTCAGACCTTGAATACCAGATGCTGCGCAGCGCCAGCCTCAACGTTATTCGTGCGCTCAAGGTGCAAGGCGGCTGCAACATCCAGTTCGCGCTGCACGCATCGTCCAGCGAGTACCGTATCATCGAAGTCAATCCGCGCGTTTCACGCAGCTCCGCGCTGGCGAGTAAAGCGACCGGATATCCGATTGCGAAAATCAGCACGCGCATCGCGCTTGGACAAACGCTTGACGAAATTTCCAATCCGGTCACCGGCGTCACAAAAGCGGCGTACGAACCGACGCTCGACTACGTCGTCGTAAAGATCCCGCGCTGGCCGTTCGACAAATTTCCGCTGGCGGACACCGCCCTGGGGACGCAGATGAAATCGACGGGCGAAGCGATGGGCATCGGCCGGACGTTTGGTGACGCGCTTCTCAAGGCTTTGCGCGGGCTGGATCTCAAACGCGAAACGCTGACGGGCACGGCCCTCGCGCAGTGGAGCGACGCCGAGCTCGAGGCGGTCGTTATCAAAGCGAACCACGAGCGGCTGTTCGCCGTGGCCGAGATGCTGCGGCGAGGCGCGGAACCTGCACATATCCAAGCGCTCTCCGGAATCGACCCGTTCTTTCTCTACGAAATCGCGGAACTGGTGGCGCTCGAGTCGCGCGGCGCTCTGCCCGCGGAGGGCGCCTACGCATTCCGCATGGTCGATACGGCGGCCGCCGAGTTTCCCGCGAAATCACCCTACTACTATATTTCGCGCGGCGAACAAAACGAGATGCGCAGCCCCGGCCGGGACGCCGTTGTCGTGGTCGGCAGCGGTCCGATCAGGATCGGGCAGGGCATTGAGTTCGATTACTCTTGCGTGCACGCGGCCTGGGCGCTGAACGCGGCCGGATGCGCGTCGGTTATCGTGAACAATAATCCTGAAACCGTTTCGACCGATTTCGACGTCTCCGATGTGCTCGTCTTCGAACCGCCGGGCGCGGGCGAGGTTGAAGCCGTCTATCGCGCTACCGGTGCGCGCGGTGTGATGCTCTCTTTTGGCGGTCAGACCGCCATCAATCTTGCCGGCGAACTTGCACGACGCGGCGTACCTTTAGTCGGAAGCGCGCGTGAGAGTTTGGATATGGCCGAAGATCGCGCGAAATTCGATGCCGCGCTCAACCGCATCGGTGTTGCGCGACCGGAAGGGAAGGCTGCGCGCTCGTTCCGCCAAGCGCGGGCCATCGCTCGCGAGCTCGGCTTCCCGGTCTTGGTGCGTCCGTCTTACGTTTTGGGCGGGCGCGGCATGGAAGTCGTTTATAATGAGGGCCAGCTCGCATCGTATGTCGAGTCTGCGCCGCTGATAGCGCCCGACGCGCCGCTGCTGGTCGACAAATATCTGCGGGGGCTCGAATTAGAAGTCGACGCGGTCTTTGACGGCAACGATGTCCTGGTACCCGGCATCTTCGAGCATATCGAACGCGCGGGGATCCATTCGGGCGATTCGATCGGCGTCTATCCGCCGCTTTCGATCGACGCCGTTATGGAGAAACGCATCGTCGAGGTCACAACTGCAATCGCGCGCGAGTTGCAGATACGAGGACTGATCAACATTCAGTTTGTCATTCACGAGGGCGAGCTCTACATCATCGAAGCCAACCCGCGCGCCAGCCGCACGGTGCCCATCATCCAAAAAGCGACCGGCATTAATATCGTCGCCGCGGCTACTCGAATCGCGCTCGGAGAAAAGCTGCGCGACATGGAGTACGGCGTCGGTCTTGCGCCAAGCGCGCCGTTCAGCGTCGTGAAAATACCGGTGTTTTCGTTTGCGAAGATGCGCGGGGTCGAAACGATTCTCGGCCCCGAAATGAAATCCACCGGCGAAGTGCTTGGCATCGACGAGACGTTCCCGGCCGCGTTGCGCAAAGGGTTCCTCGCCGCCGGGGTCAAGCTGCCCGGGACCGGCGGGAGAATCCTCGTTTCAATTGCGGACGGTGAAAAAGAAGATGCGATCCCAGTATTGCGGCGTTATGCGGCTTTGGGTCACCGTCTGGTCGCCACGCCCGGCACGCGCGAGCATCTCGAAACGGCGGGCATTCCGTGCGAAGAAGTCAACAAGATCGCCGATGGGTCGCCGCATGTGCTCGATCTGATCCGCCAGCGGGCGGTGGATTTGGTCATAAACGACGCGCAGGGCGCACGCGAAATATCGGACGGCTACAAAATCCGGCGCGCTGCGGTTGAGGCGAATATCGCCTGCTTGACGAGTCTCGATACAGCGCGCGCGCTCGCCGCCGCGCTGGAGAGCAGCGCCGGGCCGCCGCGTTCGCTTCAAGAATACCGGCGCTCGCACGTACGGATAGCATCCTGAGACGCTCCGTCTCCGTCAAACTTGGCGCCCTGTTCGCTCTCCTGTTCGGCGTATTGGCCGCGCGTCAGGCGTACGTGCAAGTCATCGATGGGCCGCGCCTTGCCGCGATTTCTTACAACCCGCGACACGCACTGCTCGCGACAC
Organism: Vulcanimicrobiales bacterium; assembly: GCA_038215615.1. Classification (GTDB taxonomy): domain Bacteria; phylum Vulcanimicrobiota; class Vulcanimicrobiia; order Vulcanimicrobiales; family Vulcanimicrobiaceae; genus Rubrimentiphilum. Next base: position 19,995 of record JBBQQR010000020.1, read on the forward strand.
GCCGCGGACGCATTCTTGCAAGCGACGGTACCGTGCTCGCGCAAACGGCTAAAGGCGAACGGCAGTATCCTTACGGTCCGTCGCTTGCGCAAACCGTCGGTTACGTTTCAATACGCTATGGAACCAGTGGTCTGGAAGACGCTTACGACGCCGCGCTCACGCCGGCCGATACAACCGGCGACGCCGGGGCGCAAGCCGCGGAAATTGTTGAAGCAATCACCGGGCAAAGCGCGACGGCACGCGGCGCCGATGTTGTCACCACGATCGTTCCGGCAATTCAGAACGCTTTGTACTCCAGGCTCGCACTCCATTCGCGTGCCGGCGGCGTCGTGCTCGATCCGCGGACGGGCGCGGTTCTGGCGCTCGGGAGCGTACCGAGCTTCGATCCGAACGCGCTCGCCGCGGAGTTCCAATCGCTGCTGCACGATCCGAATAGCCCGCTGCTCAACCGCGCTATCGACGGACTCTATCCCCCGGGCTCAACGTTTAAAATCTTCACGGCGTCGGCAGCGCTCGACGCGGGGGCTGTCACGATGCAGTCGACGTTTAACGATCCAGGCTATTTTACGATCGGAAATTTCACGCTGCACGATAACGAGTTCGAAGCGACGGGAACGCAGGACCTTACGGGAGCGTTCTCGCTCTCCAGCAACGTTGATTTCGGACAGATCGCTTTGAAGATGGGGACGCAGACGTTCTATCAGTACATCGATCGCTGGGGAATAGGAAAATCGCTTGATTTTCAGCTTCCCGCCAGTACGGATCGCGTTCCGTCGCAGGATTCGATCGTTCCCGGCGAGCTGGCGCAAATGGGTTTCGGGCAAGGCGCCTTGCTGATGACGCCGCTGCGGATGGCGCTCCTCGCGGCGACCGTCGCCAACGGAGGCTCGGAGCCGCGTCCGTTTCTCGTTCGGCAAGTGGTCCGGCAAGGCGCTGCAAGCGGAAGCTACGGCGCCTCCGAGTTGGCCAACCCGATATCGGCGGATACGGCAGCGAGCGTGAAGAACATGATGATTGCCGTCGTGCAGCACGGAACCGGAACGCCGGCGCAGCTGCCCGGCGTCACCGTTGCTGGTAAAACCGGAACGGCAACCAACCCGTTCGGCGCGGCGCACTCGTGGTTTGTCTGCTTTGCACCCGCGGAAAATCCACGCGTAGTCGTTGCCATCGTCGTTGAGAATGCCGGATACGGCGCGGAAGTTGCTGCGCCGATTGCGAGGGAAGTGTTGCGGGCTGCTCTGAAATGATCGACTCGGCGCACGTCTTTAATAACCGTTACCGGCTCGACAACAAGCTCGGCGAAGGCGGCATGGCGACGGTCTATTGCGGCACCGACACGCTGTTGCGCCGGCGGGTTGCGATCAAAGTGTTGCGTCACGATTACGCCTCCGATCAGGAATTCGTACGGCGATTTTACCAGGAAGCCGAATCGGCCGCGAAACTCTCGCATCCGAATATCGTTAATACGTACGACGTCGGGCGGGAAGGCGACACGTACTACATCGTCATGGAGCTGGTCGATGGGCCGTCGCTCGCGGAGATCATTGCCGCGGACGGCAGGCTGCCCGAACCGGTCGCGCTCGATTACGCCGCGCAGGTCTGCAACGGGTTGGCGTACGCGCACCGGCAAGGGTTGCTGCACCGGGACATCAAGCCCGCGAACATCTTGATCACCAAAGACGACGTGGTCAAACTTTCCGATTTCGGCATCGCGCGAGCCGTCTCGCAGCAGACCATGACGATGACGCGCCCGGGCATGGTCATGGGAAGCGTCTACTATCTCTCACCGGAGCAAGCACAGGGCTTGGACCTCACCGAAGCCTCGGATCTCTACAGCGTCGGCATCGTACTCTATCAAATGCTGACCGGCAAGCTGCCCTTCACGGGCGAGTCGCCGGTTACCGTAGCGCTCAAACACATCTCCGATCCGGCCCCTGCGCTCGATCCGTCCGCCGGCGTCAGTCCCGCGCTCGCGTCGATCGTCAGCAAGCTGTTGCAAAAACAGCCCGAGAACCGCTTCCGATCGGCAAGCGAGGTTGCGTCCGCGTTACGCGAAGCGCGTGAGCGGCCCAGCTTTGCAGCGTACTCTTTGGTTGACGATGCCCCGGGCTACGGAGGCGCGGCGATCGCGGTGCAGCCGCCCCCACGGAGATCGCGACTTCCGGACCGGCGAATCGACGCGGTTGAAGAAGAGGAGTCGCGCCGCGGACCATCCGCGTGGATCGTCGCGCTCCTCGCGCTCGTCCTGATCGGCGCCGCGGTCGCCGGATACATCATGTCCGCGCACCCGTTCACGCCCGTGCCTGCGGTCGCGGTGGCGAACTACGTCAATCAGCCCGACGCGCTGGCGCAAAAAACGATCGTCAACGCCGGGCTGACGTATAAAGCTACGCGCCAGACCAGCGACACGGTCGCTCCCAATCATGTGATCCGTCAAGATCCGGCCCCGGGTTCGAAGATCGCGCGAGGCTCGGCGGTGCAACTTGTGATCAGCAGCGGACCGCCGACTGTCGGTTTGCGCGACGTGGTTGGCTATACGCTTGACGATGCGCAAAAAGATCTGACCGGAGACAAACTCAACGTCACCGTCGTGCAGAAGTTCGATCCTACGCCCAAGGGCAGCGTGGTTGACGAACGCCCCAAGCCCGGTACCAAAATGCGGCAGAACGCCGGAGTTACACTGGTCGTCTCGCAAGGTCCCGCGCCGATAAAGATGCCGCGCCTGGCGGGCTTAACACTGGATCAGGCCCGGCAGATCGCCGCCCAGGACGGCTTTACGATCAACGTCAGCGAGCGCTCAGCCTTTCCAAATATTCCACCCAACGTGATCGAATCGCAAGACGTGCCCGCCGGAATGCAAGTGCCTTCGGACCATTCGACCACGGTGAACGTGGTCGTCAGCAGCGGCGGTGGCCTCACGAACGTCCCCAATCTGATCGGCAGCGATTTGACGAGCGCTCAGTCGCAGCTGAAAACGGCTGGGTTCACGGCTGCAATCGGCTACTTGGTCGAACCGGGTTCTCCGAATAACGGTCAAGTGATCTCGCTTGACCCGCAACCGGGAACGCCCGCGGAAAAAGGCTCGACCATTCGTATGACGCTCTCCGTTTCGGGTGAAGTGCCGGATACCAACGGCATGACGATCCAACAGGCGAAGGCGCAGCTCGCCGGCTACGGCTACACGATCGGCAACGTGACGCCGACAACCGAGGGCGCAAGCGGACGAATCGTGCGCACCGAACCGGAGGCCGGCACGAAACTGGCGCCGGGCTCGCCGGTCAACATTTACGTCAACAACAGCAATCCGCCGTGACCGAAAGGATTCTCGGGATCGATCCGGGCCTGCGCGTGACGGGCTACGGCGTCATCGAATATTCCGGCGGCAAGACACGCGTTGTGGAAGCGGGCGTGGTTTCTCCCCGCGCCTCCTCTGCGCTGGAAGCGCGCTTGCACGAGCTGCACGCCGGAATCGAGAGAGTTGTCGCACTGACCCACCCGGATGTCATTGTGATCGAAGAACTCTACACGACCTATCGCAATCCGATGACCGCGATCATGATGGGTCACGCGCGTGGGGTGTTATGCCTGGCGGGCGCTCAAGCCGGCATTCCCGTTGCAACACTGGCGCATTCGCGCGTGAAGCGCGCGCTGGCCGGTTCCGGTGCGGCGCGCAAGGAGCAGGTCAACCGGATGGTCGCGCAACTCCTGGGCTTTAAGGCGCCGCTAGCGCCGGACGACGTGTCGGACGCGCTCGCGCTGGCGCTGGCTTACTGCAACGTTCGCGAACACGACCGTCGCCTACCCGAGCAGCTGCGGCATGTTCTCTAGAATTACCGGAACGCTCGTCGACCGGACCCAGGGAAACGTCGTGCTGGACGTAGGGGGCTTGTCCTATGATATCATCCTGCCGCCGTGCGTCGAAGAAAAAGTCGCGATCGAAAACGGCGGGCAGCTCTCGCTGGAGATCTATTCGGTGATGAATATGGAGGGCAATACCGGCCACTTCACGTTCTACGGCTTCAGCAACGCCATCGAACGCGAGTTCTTCGAAAAGCTGCTGAGCGTCGCCAGCATAGGGCCGAGATCCGCGGCCCGGGCGTTCTCGCAACCGATGTCCCGCATCGCAGGCGCGATAGATCGGGGCGATCATGCGTTTCTTAAGTCGCTGCCCGGAATCGGGCAGCAGAAGGCGCGCGACATCGTCGCGAAGTTGCAAGGGAAGGTGACGAAGTTTCTGCTCATTCGCGATGCCGAACCGGCGCCGCCGGCGCGCATTCCGGATTTTGCGGAAGAAGCGCTCGCGGTGCTGCTGCAGCTGGAGTACCGCCGCGCCGAGGCCGAAGAGATGATCCGCTCGACCCTCGACGCCGCGCCCGGCATCAACGACTCCGAAACGTTGCTGGCCGAGATCTATCGGCAGCGTGCCGCCCATGAGTGACGACGCGCTCAAGCGTTTGTACGGACCGCCGGGCGAAACCGATCCCGAACGCGTCGTCGACGCCGTCGATTCGCTCGAGGATGAAGTCTACGGCGCCAGTTTACGTCCGCGCTCATTTGACGAATACGTGGGCCAGACGACGGTCGTGGAAAACCTCAAAATTGCGATCGCAGCTGCCAAACAGCGCAACGAACCGTTGGAACACGTACTGTTTTACGGTCCACCGGGGCTCGGCAAAACGACGCTGGCCGCGCTGATCGCCAAAGAACTCGGCAGCGCGCTCCGGCCGACGAGTGGTCCGACGTTAGAAAAGCCCAAGGATCTCGTCGGTATCCTCACTTCGCTCGAAGACGGCGACATTTTTTTCATTGACGAAATCCACCGGCTCGGACGGGTCGTCGAAGAGTTTCTCTATCCCGCGATGGAGGAGTATCAAATCGACTTCGTCGTCGATCGCGGCGCGTACGCCAAGACGCTGAAGCTCCCGCTCAAACGCTTTACGCTAGTCGGCGCGACGACGCGCGCGGGGATGCTTTCCGCTCCGCTTCGCGAGCGGTTCGGCATCATGCATCATCTCGATTACTATGACGAAAGCGAACTCAAGCGCATCGTGCTGCGCTCCGCGGGTGTGCTCGGCGTGCCGATAGACGAAGACGCTGCGGCCACGATCGCCCGGCGCAGCCGCGGCACTCCGCGCATCGCGAACCGTCTGCTGCGGCGCGTGCGGGACTTTGCCGAAGTCCGCGCCGACGGGCGCGTCACCAAACCGGTAGCGGAAGAAGCGCTCGCGCGCGAAGGCGTCGACGAGCTCGGACTGGATCGCCTCGATCGTGCGTTTCTGAAAACAATTATCGAACAGTACCGCGGCGGGCCGGTCGGTATTGCGGCAATTGCGGCAACGCTCACCGAAGACGCCGAAACGCTCGAGGACGTCGTCGAGCCCTACCTCTTGAAGGCGGGCTTTGTCACGCGCACGGCCGCGGGACGCAAAGCGACGCCGGATGCCTACTCTCATTTGGGCGTGACCGGAGGCGCGGAGCGCGCCCAACAGGAGCGTCTGCTCTGAAACGCTCGGCGTTTCTTGCCGCAGCGGCGGCACTCACCGGCAGTTGCAGTTTAGAGGCCCGAGCGATCGCACAAGAGGATCCCGCGGTATCTTCGCAGGTTCCCGCGCTGCGCGTGTTGCTTGGCCAAGGACACGTCCAACCGATCGACGGGCAAACGTTTCTGTACGAAGGACGGCGTTATCGCGGGACGGCGGCAATCTTGCCCGACACGGGTCAGGTCGTCAGCACTGTACCTATCGAACAATACTTGTACAGCGTCGTTTCGCGCGAGATGCCGCGCAGCTGGCCGCCCGGCTCACTGCAAGCTCAGGCGATACTCGCGCGCACGTATGTGCTGCAGCGCAGCAATCCCAATCGCGGGTACGATCTGGTTCCCTCCGAGACCGATCAAGTGTACAGCGGCGTCGACGCCGAGGCAGCGCAAACAAGCGCCGCCGTTGATGCAACCGCCGGCCAAGCGCTGCGGTTCGGCGCGGGTTTCGCTTCGATTGCCTACTCCGCGTGCTGCGGCGGTCACACCGAATCTTCCGCGGACGCGTGGGGCGGAAGGCCTTTGCCGTATCTCTCCGGCGTCGCATGCGATTACTGCAAAGACTCGTCTTGGTACCATTGGACGCAAACCGTCAGTGCCGACGCGCTTCTGGGCGCGCTCGGAAATCAGTCGGCCGCAATCGGCGATCTCCAAAACATCTCCCTGGACTCTCCAGACGCCAGTGGCCGCTCGCGATTCTGGACCTTTACCGGAAGCGCGGGTTCCACGCGTTTGAAAGCCGCCGACGTTCGGCGCGCCATCGGCTCACGCGTCATTCCAAGCTTGCTGATACGCAAAACCGCTTTCGACCCCGCGTCCCAAACCTCAACGATCGAAGGCGCCGGATTGGGCCACGGCGTCGGGTTCTGTCAGTGGGGCGCGCGCGGACTTGCAAAGACCGGCGCGGACGCCGCCGCGATTCTCGCGTTCTACTTCCCGGGCACGAGCATCGGCACTGTCTGAACTCGCCTCCGCGTACGATTACGATCTGCCGAAAGATCTGATCGCGCAGCGCCCAGCGGAGCCGCGCGATTCCTCGCGGCTGCTGGCCGTGCGCGGCGATACGTTAGCACATTTACGGTTCACCGATTTTCCGTCGCGGCTGCGCGGCGGAGACTTGCTCGTCCTCAACGAGACGCGCGTCATTCCGGCGCGCGTGCACGGGCGGCGTACACCGAGCGGCGGCGAGGTCGAACTGCTCTTTTTGCGGCCGGCGCAAGAGGCGCATTACGATCCGCGATCGTCGCGTTGGCTAGTGCTTGCCAAGCCGGGCCGGCGATTGCGCGCCGGTGAGCGCATTGCGTTCGGTGAATTCGGCGAGGCGGTCGTGGCCGGCGTTCGCGCGGATGGCGTCCGGGTAGTCGAATTGCGGCTCAACGTTGAGTTCGAGGAGTTCCTCGACCGCGCCGGTGAGTTGCCGTTGCCGCCCTACGTTACCGAAGATTCGCAACAGGCGCGCAGCGGATACCAGACGATCTTTGCGCGCGATCCGGGCAGCGTGGCTGCCCCGACCGCATCGCTGCATTTTACGCAAGCGGTTTTCGACGATCTTCAGCAGCGGCACATCGAGGTTGCGAAGCTGTCGTTAGACGTCGGGCTCGGTACGTTCCGGCCGCTCCAAAGCGAGCGAATCGAAGAACACACGATGCATGCCGAGTACTTTTCGATTCCGCAAGAGACCGCGCACGCGGTGAGGCGCGCCAAAGAAGAAGGCCGTCGCATTGTGGCGGCCGGGACGACGGTCGTGCGCGCATTGGAAGCTTCGGCGCGCGGTCGGGGCGAGGTACAGCCCGGCGCCGGCGAAACCGATCTTTTCATCAAGCCCGGCTTCCGATTCCAAATCGTCGATGCGCTGCTCACGAATTTCCACTTGCCGCGCTCGACGCTGCTGGTGCTCGTTTGTGCGTTTGCGGGGCGGAACCGGATCTTCCGTGCGTACCGCGAAGCCGTCGAAAACCGTTACCGCTTTTTTTCTTTCGGCGACGCGATGTTTATCGAATCGCGCGGTTCCGCAGCCAGCGACGCGGCTTCACTATAAAAGACGAGACCCGGCGCGGCGCCGGGGCGTTTGCGCACGTGCTTACGCTGCGTATAATCCACGACGACCCTTAGGCTACTGCGGCCCTTCGAATGCAGTGCGGCCAGTTCGGCAGCGATGCGAATGTCCTCGTCGCAAGGAGCGGCGCGATCGTCTCGCTGCAAAATGACGTGAGCGCCCGGCTGCCCGCGCGCGTGAAACCAGAGATCGTTGGGCCGCGCGGTTCGAAATGTCAGTTCGGCATTTTCAGCTGGAGATCGTCCAACGTACACGCGCGTTCCCGCGGGAGTCACGCCTTGCATCGGTGCGCGTTTCCGCGGCCGGCTCTTCGGCGCAGCGGCAGCGCCACGCGGCTTAACGAGTTCGAGTATTTCGCGCACCTGGTCGTGATCCGCGCGTTCGAGTTCCCAGCGCAACTCTTCGACTTCCTCTAAGCTTCCCCGCACCGCGTTGCGCCTGCGCGCGAGATGAGCGGCTGCGCTTCCGGCTTTTTTGTATCGCGCGAATACTGCGGCGGCCTCATCCTTCGCGGCTTGGCGATCGGCCGGGGCAAGCTCGTGCAATCCGCCGTAGATCGCATCGCCGCGCGCGCGCAGATCGTCGCGCGTCGCCGATACTGCCAGCGCGGCCTCCACACGCGCGAGCTCCGCGTTCAGTTTCCGTGCGCGCTCTTCGAGCATGCGCTGTGCGCCGGCGCGAACTTTGTCTTCCCCGGCTCCGGATTCCGAAGGAACGGCCGCCGTCGTCCGCAGTTCCGAAAACAATTCTATCAGCGACGGAGTTCGCTCGCATGCCGACTCTTCGAAGCCGGTTAGCGGAACGACGTGCCCTTGCAAGAGCGCGCCGGCGTCGTCGCGGTAAACGTAGAGGTCGTTTCCGCGGACTGCTTCGGCCGACGGTTCCTCTGCGAACTGCGATCCCATTTTTCCCGCCCGCGCAGGCGGCGGTTCGTACGCGATTCCCGGACGAACCGATCGCGCGGCTTTGCCGGAACGCCGAAATTCCTTGAGCGCCGCAACGACAATCCCGCCCTTTGCGATGATGATGTTTCCGAATCGCGGCACGAGTTCGCAGATCACGTTGTACGATTCGGGAACTCCGAAGCGCGACTGCGCGGCAAATTGCAGTTCCAGAATGCGTTCGCCCTCGATCGCGCGAGATGCGGTCAGCGACTTTCCGCGCAGAGCGGCGCCAGCCGCGCGAACGAAGCCCGGCTCCGCCGCAATGGGCAGCTCGCCGTCTTCAACCGTGATGAGCGGCGTGGGTGCGAAGACGTCTGCGCACATCAGCTGCGTACGGCCCTTTTTCCACAGTGCCATCGCGAAGCGACCATCCTCGAGCTGGCCCACATCGCGGACGCGCGCCCCTTGGAACCGGCTTTCAATCTCGAGCGCCAGGCGGGCGATCAGGATGGCGTCAGTCCGCATCGGCAAGACGCCTTCTGTGATACAACATATTCATGGTCAGAGGCATCATTAGGCTCACGGGCGCCCTTCGCCCGGGCGCCGCAGGCCCGTTCTCGTGACCAGGGGACCCACCCGGCCGGTCGGAACACTAGGCCCTTTGCCAGAGAGGAACTCCGCTGTGCTGGGCCCGGGCTTGCTCTTCGTGGTCTCCGGCCCGTCGGGGGCCGGCAAGGACACGCTCGTGGACGCGCTCCTGGCACGCACGGGGCGCCTGCGGTACTCTGTCTCGGCCACGACGAGGGCTCCCAGGCCGGGCGAGCGAGAGGGCGAGCACTACTTTTTCGTTTCGCGTGAGGAGTTCGAAAAGCGCGCTTCGGCCGACGGGCTGCTCGAATGGCGCGAGTACAACGGAAACCTATACGGAACTCCGAGGGACTTCGTCGAAGATACCCTGACCCAGGGCTACGACCTGATCATGAAGCCCGAAGTAAACGGTGCGCTCTCGATCAAAAGTACGTTTCCGGATGCCGTACTCATATTTTTGCTTCCGGACCGGTTTTCGTATCTGCGCGGGCGCTTGCTCGCGCGGCGGACTGAAACCAACGAAGAGATCGCCGGGCGCCTTGAAACCGCGCACGAAGAGATCAGGAATATTCGAGACTTTGACTACATCGTCATCAATGAGGAGCATCGCTCCGACGAGGCGGTCAAAGACTTGCAAGCCATACTGCAGGCGGAGCGGTTCCGCATTCACCGTTTTGGTGACGACGCTATAAGGAAATTGGAACACTCATAATGACCGAACCAGTCTTCGGAGATCTCGACGAACTGCTCAAACACGTCGATTCAAAATTCAGTCTCGTCAACGTTGTGACCAAACGCGCCAAACAGTTGAACAACGGCGCCCCTGAGTTGACCGAAAACATCAATCCCAACAAGCCGGTTTCGACCGCCTTCGCGGAAGTTGCGACAGGGAAGATCCACTATCACCGGACCAAAGAGGGAATAAAGTAGCTCTTCCATGTGCGGGATAGTCGGATATATCGGCGAGCGCGACAGCGTCCCGATCATTCTGGACTCGCTCGCGCGCTTGGAGTATCGCGGATACGATAGCGCCGGCATTGCCGTCATCGACAGCGCCGGTGCGCTGACAGGTTCGAAAGCCGAAGGAAAGCTTCAGCGGCTGGCCGAGCGGCTCCGTAACGGCGAGGCGCTTTCGGGACGCGTCGGCGTCGGCCATACACGATGGGCCACGCATGGAAGGCCCTCCGACGCAAACGCGCATCCGCACATGGATTGTACCGGGCGGATCGCCGTCGTGCACAACGGCATTATCGAAAATTACGCGCCGCTGCGCGCGCGCCTCATCGAGTCGGGCCACATCTTTAAAAGCGAGACCGACACCGAGGTGCTCGCTCATCTCATCGAAGCGCACTACGACGGAAATCTGGAAGAAGCGCTGCGGCGGACACTGCGTGAGGTGCGCGGCGCGTACGCGCTCGGCGTCATCAGCTCGGACGATCCGGATCATCTGATCTTTGCCCGCAACGGCGCGAGCCCGTTGGTGGTCGGCATCGGCAACGGCGAAATGTTCGTCGCCTCCGACACGCCGGCAATTCTCCAATACACGCGCAAAGAGATCATCCTTCAGGAGGGCGAGATCGTCGTCGTCGGCCGCGACGGCTGGCGTCTGACGGATTACGACGGTAAGCCGATTGCGCGTGAAGTGATGAATATCACGTGGGACGTCACATCGGCCGAAAAAAGCGGCTACAAGCATTTCATGCTCAAGGAGATCTTCGAACAGCCCAACGTCATCAAAGAGACGCTCTCCGGGCGGGTGGACGAAAACAATGACGTGCACTTGGCCGCCGAGATCGGCATGGACGAAGCGAAGCTGCGCGATCTCTCGAAAATCGCAATCACGGGGTGCGGCACCGCGTATCACGCCGGCATGGTCGGCATGTACTTGCTGCGGTCCCTGGTGCACATTCCAGTCGAGATGGAGCTCGCAAGCGAATTTCGGTACGGCGATCCCGTCATCGATCCGACGTCGCTGACAATCGCAATGTCGCAGTCGGGCGAGACCGCGGATACGATTGAAGCCGTGCGTATTGCGAAGGAAGCGGGCAGCTCGGTACTCGGCATCTGCAATGTCCTCGGCTCGCACCTAATGCGGCTCGCGGACGGAATGCTCTTCACGCGCGGCGGACCGGAAATCGGCGTCGCCGCTTCAAAAACGTACGTCTCGCAAGTGACGGCCATGACGCTGTTCGCGCTCTATCTCGCGCGCCTGCGCGAGACGGCGCCGCTCGAGCGCTTGCGGGAGATCGCCGATAACGCGCGGCTCTTACCCGCCGCTGTAGACGTCGTATTGAACACATCCGACGAAATCCGCAAAGTCGCGCGGCGCATACGCAAGGCGCGTTCGGTGCTGTTCATCGGCCGATACATCAATTTTCCGACCGCTCTCGAAGGCGCGCTTAAACTCAAGGAAATATCGTACATTCACGCTGAGGGGTACGCGGCGGGCGAAATGAAGCACGGGCCGATCGCGCTGCTGGACCCAAACGTGCCCGTGGTCGGCGTGATGACCGATGGACGCGTCCGCGAAAAACTTCTCTCCAATTTAGCGGAATCGAAGGCGCGCGAAGCCCCGATCATCGTCGTCGCAAACCATGGCGACGAAGACGCCAAAGCGATTGCCGACCATGTGTTTTGGGTTCCGAAAGTAGACGAGCTGCTCTCGCCCATCGTGAACGTCATTCCACTGCAGTTGTTGGCCTACCATATCGCCGACATCGAAGGCAAGGACGTCGATCAGCCGCGCAACCTCGCCAAGACCGTCACCGTCGAATAACTCATGCCCACCAAAAAGCAGGTCGAAGAGGCGATCTTCGCGCTGGAAGGCTTCCGTGTTGAATTCGATCTTTTCGATCCTAAGCACCCGCTGCCCGAGTACGAATGGCGCGTCATGGCGCCGCAGCGCTGGAAAATTTCGGATTGGAAGAACGAGCGTCTGGGCGGCTACCGCACCTTGGCCAAAGGCTTGAGCGTCTTTCGCGGAGACGGTTCGCCGGTTCCGCGGGACATGCAGTTGGGAAATCTCCGCGACGGCTACTTCGAAGCGCAGTACGGTCAGATCGCGCATGGCGGATCGGAAAAGCCCTCCAACGTGATCCGCATGGATGGGCGCGAGGGCGGAGTCACGGGCCGCGGACGCAAACCTCGCCGCACATGAAGAGAAGCGACGGGCGCGCGCTTGACGCCCTGCGGCCGATCGCGATCGAAGCCAACTACCTGAAGTATCCTGAAGGCAGCGCGTTGATCACCGTCGGAAACACGCGCGTCCTTTGCGCTGCGACGATCGAAGAGCGCGTGCCGCAATGGATGAAAGGCCGCGGGGTCGGATGGGTCACGGCCGAGTATTCGATGCTGCCGCGCGCAACGCAAGAGCGTACGCAGCGCGAAGCTTCGCGAGGCAGGCTCGGCGGCCGGACGCATGAGATCCAGCGCATCATCGGCAGAGCGCTTCGCGCCGTAACCGATATGGCGAAACTCGGCGAGCGCACCGTGTGGCTGGATTGCGACGTATTGCAAGCCGACGGCGGCACGCGCACTGCGGCGGTCACCGGCGCTTGGGTCGCGCTCGCGCTGGCGCTCATCGCCCGCTTCGATGTCAAGAAGCGCGCGGCTTGGCCGCTGCTTGGCCAGATAGCCGCGACCAGCGTCGGGATCGTCGACGGCTACAACCTGCTCGACCTCGCCTATGATGAAGACAGCCGGGCGCAAGTCGATCTCAACGTCTTCATGACGGACACGGGTAAGTTTACGGAATTGCAAGGGACCGCGGAAGCGACGCCGTTCAGCCGTTCCGAGCTCGACGCGCTCTTGCAACTAGCCGAACTTGGGATCAAGCAACTGCTCGAGGCGCAGCGCGCAATCGTCGAACCACTTGGCTATCCGGCACTCGTCAATGTCGGATGAAAGATTTCGCGCGCTCGTTGCGCGCGTTGGGGAATTCTACGTCACGGATCGGGCGATGAAAGCTGCTCAGAAGACGATCGAGGCCGAGCTTGCCGCCGGCGGAGCGGGCGAATTCGCCCGCGGCCGCTACGTCGAGGCAGTACGGCGGTATTTCTTAGGCTTCGAGCGTGAAGCGCGTGCGCAGCTGCGCGACGTCGACAAGCGGCTCGTGCACGCGAACCAGGTGCATTTTAACCTTGCCGCCGAACGCGGCGTGGTGGTCAAACGGATCGAAGCGACGCAAGGCGTGCTGAAAGAGATTGAAGATGGCGCAGGTTCTGCGCGAGGTTGAAGAGAGTCCGGCGGCGCAGGCCGTCGAGCGCGTCAGCGTCGGCGTCCTGGCCTCGGTCGGGCGCCGGGTCAGCGACATCCTTGAGTACGCCGGCGGTCTCACGATGCTCATGTGGGAGACCGTCAAGACGATCTTCCGGCTACGCATTCGTTTTGCCGAAACGTTAAACCAATGCTATCTCTTGGGCTATCAGTCGCTAATCATCGTTTTACTCACCTCTCTCTTCACGGGCATGGTCTTTTCGCTGGAGTCCGCCGTGCAAGCCGTGCAATACGGTTTCGGCAGTTTCGTCGGCGGTATCGTTTCCTACACCGTTGTCCGCGAGTTGGGGCCGATGCTTTCGGCTGTAGTCGTGGCGGGCCGCGCGTGCGCGGCGATCGCTGCCGAACTCGGCTCGATGGAAGTCACCGAACAGATTGAGGCCCTCAAATCGCTCGGGTTAGCCCCGGTCCGCTTCCTGGTCGTCCCGCGTTTGCTCGCGTTGATGATCATGCTCCCGCTGCTCACCGTTTTCGCGGACGTTATCGGCGTGTATGGCGGACAGTGGATCGCGCACGTGCAGGCGCACATCGGCACGCAAGATTTTATGGCGTCGGCGCGCCAAACGGTCGGCTTTGACGACGTCGTCAAAGGCTTATTCAAAGCGCTCGTGTTTGCCGTCGTCATCGTGATGATCGGTTCCTACCAGGGATTGACGACCAAGGGCGGCGCAGCCGGCGTCGGCAAATCGGCAACGAGCGCAGTGGTCACCTGCATCATTTTGATCTTCATCCTGAATTTCGTGATGTCGTACTTCTTGTACGCGGGAGCCTGATGGCCGAATCAATTGCCCGACTCGACGACGTGTCGGTGCGTTTCGGAGAACGCGTGGTGCTGCAGAACTGCAGCCTCAAGGTTCCCGAGGGCGCGATCACGTGCATCATCGGGCTTTCGGGAGCCGGTAAATCGACGATATTGCGGCTGCTCGACGGGCTGCTGTTGCCCGATTCCGGCCACGTGTATCTGCGCGAAAACGACATTTGCCACATGCGCGAGAGTCAACTTATCGAGATGCGGACGAAGATCGGTTTTGCCTTTCAGTTTGCGGCGCTCTTCGATAGTATGACGGTTGGTGACAACGTTTCTCTGCCACTGCGCGAACACACAACGCTATCCGAGAAAGAGATTCGCGACATCGTGATGCACACGCTTGAGAGCGTAGGGCTGTCGCACACGTACGACAATATGCCTTCCGAACTCTCGGGCGGCATGCTCAAGCGAGCCGGCTTCGCCCGCGCCGTCGTAACCAACCCCGAACTGGTGCTTTACGACGAGCCCACCACCGGCGTCGATCCGATCGTCACGCATCTCTTGACCGATACGATCAAGCGGCTGCGCAAGCAACTCAACGCCACCGCCGTCGTCATTTCACACGATCTACAATCGATCTACATGATGGCTGATTACGTCGCTATGCTTTTCGAGGGCGCGATCATCGCCACCGGGACCGTCGACGAGGTGCGCAAATCGACCAACCCGATCGTCCAGCAATTCCTTCAGGGCTCAGAGGTGGGCCCCATACCCCTGTGATGCGCAGACGCACAGGGGTACCCCGCTACTGCAAAAAGATGGCAGAAGAACCCGTGCGGGAATAGGAGGAGAATGTTTCTCACCAGGCAGGCGCAATTGGGAGTCTTCGCAATCGCTGCGCTGCTCTTTCTGTTCGGGATTTTTTACATCATCACGGACTACGGGACGCGGCACAGCGGGTACCGGATCGGCGTGCACTTTGCGTCGGCTTCCGGCCTGCCGACCGGCGCGCAAGTGTTCTTTAGCGGAGTCAGCGTGGGAACCGTGGATCAAGTGCAACTGCTCCCCGACAACACCGTCGACGTCATCCTGGCGATTCAACCCCAAGTCGACATTCCGAAGGATTCGAAGTTCTTGATTCAGTCGCCGCTCACCGGGTCGCCGAACTTTTACATTATCCCGCCGGTGCCGCCGGCCATCGAGCCCGGATACACCGCGACGCCGGTACCCAAGAGTGCGATGCTGCCGCGAGAAGTTCTTCCGCTCAACGAGCAGCCTGCGGGCATCACCGGCGCGACCGTCGCGGATTTGCTTTCGCAAGGCCAGGGTGAGATCAAACGGCTGGACTCGATGCTCGTCATGCTCCAGAATCGCGAAGGCAAGCTGCTAAACACGCTGCAGTCCGCGCTTTCCAACGTGGACGAAATGTCGGGGCAGCTGAAGAGCACGGTAGCCGACGTGTCGGGCACGATGTCCGTGACGATGCACCAGGCCGGCGCGAACATCGTGGCGATGACCAATACGCTGAACTCAACGCTCGGCCGTAATCAGTACAAAATCGATTCGATGCTCGCATCCCTTGATAGCACCGCTCTCGCGCTCAGTCAGTCCATGGACTCGCTCCGCTCGCTTGCGACGGATCCGCGACTGCACGACAACCTCATTGGCACGACGCAAAATATTCGCGACCTAACGATGAACCTATCGGGGGTTGCTAGCGACTTGCGGCAAGTGACAGGCAACGCGCAGACGCAAGCGCAGCTGCGCGACACGGTCGCGTCGCTCGATGCGACCATGCAGAAGGCAAACTCCCTGCTCGGAACGCTGGGCGGACAAAGTCATGTTCCGGGAGTTGATGCCGGCGCTACGCCCTACCCGTTGCCCAATAAGAGCGGCGTTCCGCCCATGATTCCCGGGGCGCCCGCGCCCAAGCCGTCGCCCAACGGTGCGGCCTTGAATGGCGGACTTTCGAAAATTCTCAGCAACCTCGTTTCGGTCCAGCTGCGGTTGAGTTATCTCAATTCGCAGACCGTGCCGGGCAATAACCGTCTGCTGACCGCCGACCGCGGGCCGCAAGCCGACGTCAATGCGATCCTGCTGCCGCGCGGGCAGATGAGCATCATGACGGGCGCCAACGATATCGGCAGCGGCCGTACAACCTATAATCTGGCCGCGATCAAAGCATTCACGCCGGCCATTCACATCGGCGGCGGTATTCTCTATTCTCAAATAGGAGCGCTCGCGACATTCGATGCCGGGCTCGTCGGACTGGAGACGCGCGTCTACAATTTGCGCCGGCCGAGCTTCGATTTCTACGGAAACTTCAACGTGGCGCGATGGGGCAAGTTGTTTCTGGGGCAACGCGACGCGGGCCGTCCGGACCGGCGCACCGTCTTCGGATTGCAACTGCAGTTCTAAGCCGCCGATGGAGCAGAGCCGCCCCCGCGTAGGAATTATCGGATCCGGTGCGATGGGCACCCTCTTCGGTTTTCATTTGGCATCCTGCTGCGACGTCACGATGCTCGACAGTAACGTGTCGGTGCTCGAGAGCATTCAAAAACATAAAGGCCTTTCCGTCAACGGCGCGCCGCCGCGCGCGGTACGCGTCGGAAAGACGCCCCGCGATTTGTTCGGGTCGAACATGGTCTTTCTGTTCGTCAAAGCCGTCGACACGCTGCGCGCTCTGCGTCCGTTTGCGGGTGAGCTGAACCCATCCACGCCGATTGTCTCGCTGCAGAACGGGGTCGGAAATGAGGATGCCATCAAGGCCGCGCTGGGCGGCGCGATCCCGGTCGTTCTGGGCATTACAACGGAATCGTCCCTGACCGTTAAGCCGGGCCGCGTTCGCAGCTCCGAAGAGGGCAGCACGATCGTCGGCTCCGGCGGCGCCTCTCCGGCGACGTCGCGCGCGGTTGCCGATCTGCTGATTCAGAGCGGCCTGCGAGCCGCAGTCGTGTACGACATCCGCCCGCACCTCTGGGGTAAACTCGTTGCGAACGCCGCCATCAATGCGCCGAGCGCGATTTTGGACTGCGTCGCGGGCGATTTGCTGCACGACCCCAATGCCGCGCGACTCTGCGAAGCGCTGGCTGAAGAAGCGGCAGCGGTCGCATCCGCCCTAAAAATTCATTTGCCTTACGCCAACCCGTGGCAATACGTGAGCGAAGTTATCGCGGTCGGCGCGGACTCCAAGACATCCATGGCCTTCGATCTCGAATCGGGTCACCAATCCGAGATCGACCACATCAACGGTGCAGTCTGTGCCGCCGGCAGGCGCACCGGCGTCGCGACACCCTATAACGACACGATGGTGCGTCTCGTCAAGGCACGCGAAGCTCTAAAGTCATCCAAAACCTGATCGCTACCTGCCTGCGACCGTGAACCCACGCGGCCCGTGTACTGTGCCCCGCAGAACGCGAAAATGCACGCGGTCGACCGCGCTTCCGGCGCGAACCGTCAGCACCCAATCGCCCATTCGGACGGGCCAAAAATAGGCGTCTCCGTCGCCCTGCGCGATGCGCGCTCCGTTAAGGCGCCATACCGCCCGGACGTGCGGCGGACGGCTTATTCGAAACTCAATCCGCTGCTGCGCGCGACGAGGATCGGTGGCGGCTAACCCGTCTTCAAAAACATCGCCGTCGTTGGGAAAAAGCACACGCAGTGCGCCGGCCGTATCACCCTGCCCGGCGCGCCATTCGTTGAACGCGGCGGATACGCCGGCGCGCCGCGGGTTTCGGATCGATCTCACGTCTTCGGCGTCGGCATATTCACGCAGACCTCCCCAGCGTACGATGTGATAGCCGGAAGGCGCAGTAAATGCTGGGGGATCGCCGTGTTCGTACAGATGCAGCATGATCCGGTTCCAAAGCGGACCCGCGCCCGTAACGCCCGCGATGCGGCGCATCGGCGCGCCTGAAAAATTTCCGGTCCACACGGCGACCGTGTATTCCGGTGTCGCTCCCACCGTCCAGGTGTCGCGGTAATCCGACGAGGTCCCCGTTTTAACCAATGAGGCAAACGGTGTATCGATAACCGATCCCACGCCGAACGACTTGGCGCGCGCGTAGCGATCGGCGAGCATGTCGCACACGAGTTCCCAGGTGGCCGGGTCGCCGATTTGCGTCGCAACCGGCACGCGGTTATCCATGACGGTCCGCAGGGGAATGTCACTGCCGCCGCGCGCCAGGGTCACGTACGCGTGGGCGAGATCCCAAAGGGTCACCTCGCCTGCGCCAAGCGTCAACCCCAGTCCGTAGTAGTCCGGCGTACGATGTAAATCCGAAAAACCGATAGTCCGCAGACGCGACAAGAACGCCGGGACGCCCACGGCAGAGAGCACGCGTACTGCCGGAACGTTGAGCGAATTCGCGAGCGCGGTGCGCACGGAGACCGGGCCGGCGAAGTTCGAGCTGTAGTCCTCCGGCGAATATGCGTGGCCGTTCGGAATAGCATACGACGTCGGCACATCGGCTAGGATTGTGTACGGACGGATCGTCCTGCGTTCTAATGCATACTCGTAGAGAAAGGGTTTCAGTGTCGAACCCGGCTGGCGAAGCGTGCGAACGCCGTCATTTTTCCCAAGGTAGGCATCGTCGAAGTAATCGGTCGATCCAACGTAGGCAAGCACGTCCCCGCTGCGGTTGTCGATGACGAGCGCTGCGGCTTGCGTGACGTTCCGGCCGGCGAGCGCCGCAACGACATCCCGGGCTTGCGACTGCACGAAGAGTTGCAGCGGAAGATCGATCGTCGTGCGAACCGGGCTCGATGCCGCTTGCGGCGCAAGCCGGAAGAGCAGCTGTTGCGCGGCGGCTAATTCACCACCGGCTTTCCGCACGTGCAGCATTTCGCGGCGCGCGATGCCGGCCTCGCTTTGCGTGATGTATCCGGCCGAAACCATCGCGCTTAGAACCGCGTGCTGACGCGTGCGCGCCGCTGCCCAATGCGTGCGCGGCTCCAGCCCGGTCGGGTCGTTCGGCAGGCCGGCCAGGAGCGCGGCTTGCGCCAAATCCAAATCGCTCGACGGAATGCCGAAATAGGTGCGCGAGGCGGCCTCGATTCCGTAGATATTCCCGCCCATGGCGACCCGGTTGACGTAGGCGTTGAGGATTTGATTCTTGCTTGCGCCGGCTTCGATGCGCGAGGCGTCCCAAATCTGCAGCGCTTTGCCGCGCACTCCCGATGGAAGGTCGAATTGCTCGCGCGCGAGCTGCATCGTAATCGTCGAAGCGCCGCCCGTACCGCACAGACAGCGGAAGCTCTGCCAGCCTGCGCGCGCCGCGGCCAGCCAATCAACGGGACCGTGCGCGAAGAAATGGCGATCTTCGGCGGCGAGCACAGCTTTGATGAAGAAGGGCGAAACACGCGCGAGCGGCACCGAAACCGAACTCTCGCGTCCGCTGCTGAGCACGACGCCCAGTGGAATCCCGGCGCGGTCGGTAAAACCGACGGCCGAACTGCGCGGTTCGATCGCAGCGGCCGGGATTGCGAAGGAGCGCCACGCCAACCACGCTGCGATCAGCGCGGCAGCGGTCGACAGGGAAGTCCGCACGCCATGGCTCATGGAAACGTGCTTCCCGCGCCTCAAGTGCTTTTCCGCCGCGGTGTTGAAGAACTGGGCGTGCGTGGCCGTTTAGCACTCGCGGCAATCGGTATTCTCACCGTCGTTTCGGCGTGCGGTAAGCCGCCGACACGTGGGCTCGAGTCCGTTGCCCGGCTGCCCTCGCCTTCGGCGCCCGCCTGGATCGCGCAGGTGGCACCCCTTGGAAAGGTGACGAGTTCAGCGCAGATTCGCGTCATATTCGCCAATCCGGTTATTCCGGTCGCGCAGCTGGGTTCGGCGTCTGAGAAAGATCTGCTCGCGCACTTCCGCGTTACGCCCGCGCTCGCGGGTTCGTTCGTCGTGCTGACGCCGCGCATGATCGCTTTCGAATCGGATTCGGCGCTGCCTCGAGCGACTCGCGTTCGCGTTACCTTGACTTCAGGGCTGCGAGATCTCTCCGGTCATGCGCTCGATCGCGATCTTGCTTGGACTTTTGAAACCGACCCGATCGTGCTTAGAAATGCCAATCAATCACCCGATGCCACGCCCACACCGTTCACGGTCTCGCTGCGGCCCACCGTGCAACTTTCGTCTAATACGCAGCTCGACGCGGACTCGCTGGCTTCCTCGGCGGTCTTCCATTCGGGCGCAGGCGACACGCCGTCTGCGGCCGCTCAAGAAAGCCCCGACCCGGATGGCGGAAGCTGGAGTTACGCGATTTCGCCGCAAAGCGATCTGCGAAAAGATACGGCCTACACGCTGACCGTCGAACCCGGGGTTCTGCCAAAAGCCGGCAACCTTGCGAGCGTCAAAGCGCTCACCGTCGCCATGCATACGTACTCGCCGCTCGCATTTATCTCGGCGCGTCCCACGGCCGATCCGATGACGTCAACCGGCAACCCGCGATTCTCGGGCGGCGATCCCGTGCTGATCTTCAATAATGCACTGGATCCAAAAACGTACCCTCAACACATTCGCCTGCAGCCCTCGCCGCGTCCGGTGGGGCAGCTCTACTCGATCTCAGACGACGGAACCACGGTTTCGATTAACCCGTACGCGCTGTCGCCGAAAACCAATTACACGCTCTGGGCCGATGCCGCTCTGCAGGATGTTTACGGTCAGCAACTTGGACGCGACGCGCGCGCGCAGTTCGCAGCCGGCGACTTGGCGCCGTACTTCTGGGCGCCGACCGGCTTCAATATGTTCGTCGCAAGCCAGAATCTGCAGCTGCAGTACAGCGCCATCAATTTGCCCGGCAATAGCTATCGCGCAGCCTATCACGCGATCGCGCCCGCCGAGCTCATTTACGCCGACGAATCCGACGTTTCAAAATTGCTTCCGGATCCTATGGACTGGGCCGCTTTCGGAGTGCACGCCGCGCCCAACACGCAGGTCCCAATTAACATATCTCTTCGCGATCGTCTCGGAAGCTCGATGGGCATGCTTGCCTATGGCGCCGAGGCGGGGACCAACAGTGGGAACAGCTTCAGCGGCAGCGTTGCATTGACGAACCTGGGCGTCTTTGCGCAGTGGTTTCCGCAAACCGCGAATATCATGGTGCAGCGCTTGAACGACGGTGCTCCCGTCTCCGGAGCGCCGGTCTCGGTGTACGTGATGCACACCTACGATCAAGGGCCGGTCGATCCGAACCCGCAGCCGTGCGCGGCGGGCGCGACCGGCGCAAACGGTGCGCTCGCATTTGCGTCTATCGATCTCGCACGCTGCTACGCGGGTAATCGTCCGGCGGATCAAGCGCCCGAGCTGCTCACCGTAGCGCGATCCGGTTCCGACTGGAGCTTTGTGCGCACTTACGCGTGGAGCGGCGCGTATACGTACAACCTCGGCAGCCTGGATTCGACGTGGTCCAATGGTCAGCCGATCTCGCGCGGCGTTATCTACTCCGACCGCCAGATGTATCAGCCGGGCGAGCGCGGATGGCTCACCGCCGTTTGCTACGTTCTGCAGAACGGAACGCTTAAAGCCGACGCGAACGCCCAGTACTCGGTCGTGCTCACCGATCCCAATGGCGCCAAACGCACGCTGCCGGCGCAGACGAGCAACCGTTATGCGAGTTTCTCATTCCCGGTAACTTTTTCGAAAACGCAGCCGCTCGGATACTACACGGTGACGGCGACCGGGCCGGGCGGAGCGCAAATGACCGGCAATTTTAGAGTTGCCGAATTCCATCCGCCCAACTTCAGCGTCGATGTGAACCTCGACCGGACGTACGCAGCCGCCGGAAGCTCCGTGAACGCCGCGGGCAGCGCGAAGTATTTGTTCGGAGCTCCGATGGGGGGAGCAAGCGCAACGTTCCACGTCACGCGCGAGCAAATCTCGATCACGCCCAAAGGTTGGGACGACTTCAGTTTCGGGCGGCAGTGGCTTTGGCCCGAGCAGCAGCCCGACGCTTCGGGCGACGTCAGCCAGCAAAGCGTGACGCTCGACAGCGCAGGAAAAGGATCCTACGCGGTTACTGTGCCGCAAGAGTTGCCCTACGCGATGACCTACCGTATCGATCTCGAAGCCACCGACGCCTCCCACCTGACCAGCAGCGCGACGCAAACCTTTACGGCTGTTCCGGCTGCTTCGCTGATCGGATTGCGCAGCGATTTCGTCGGCACGGTGAACGCGCCCGTCTCCGTCGGAGTGATCGTCACGGACCCGGCGGGCAAAGCGCAAAGCGGAACGCGCGTTCACGTGGAGCTGCAGAAGATGCAGTACAGTGGCGTTACCCAGGTTGTGGAGGGCGCAGAATCCGCGCGCAATCAGGTCCAGTATTCAACCGTCGCGCAGGCCGATGCCACGAGCGGAAACGCAGCGCAAACGGTCGCGCTCGTCGCGAAGGATCCCGGAAGCTATCGCATCCGCGCGAACTTTTCGGGTGCGGCCGGGGATGCCACGGCGACGGATACGCAAGTCTGGATATCCGGGCCGGGCCAAGCGGTGTGGGGCGACCAGAATCCGTCGCAACTGCAGATGAAACTCGACCGGCAAGTCTATTCGGCGGGGGACACGGCGACGGTGGCCGTCGCCTCGCCTTACAGCCGCGCCGATCTCTATTTGTCGGTCGTGCGCGACCGCGTGCTCTATAAAACGCTGATCCACATCGACGGCAGCGCGCCGCGCGTGCGCATCCCAATCGTGCAAGCGATGTTTCCGAATGCCGCCGTTGAGGGCGTGCTTGTTCGCCGCGGAGCGCCGCTTTCGTCGGGCGCGGTGCAAAAGCCGGATAGTCTCGTGCGGCTAGGGATTGTCGCGCTGACGCTCGATCTCCACCCGCGTTACTTGTCGGTGCGCATCACGCCGGGGCAGGCGAAAGCGCAGCCGGGACAGCGCCAAACCGTGCGCCTGCAACTCCGCGACAGCAGCGGAAGAGCGGCGCAGGGACAGTTCACCGTCATCGTCGCGGACGATGCTATCCTCCGGCTGAGCGGATACCGCCCGCCCGATCTCGTCCAAACCGTCTTCGCGGCCCAGCCGATTTCGACGCGCTACGCGGATAACCGCCCGCAGGTTACGCTGGCGCAACCCAAGGACATGGCGCAGAAAGGCTGGGGTTTCGGCGGCGGCTTCCTAGCCGGCGCCGCGAGCACGCGCGTGCGGACGCACTTCGTCCAACTCGCGTATTTCAACGGTTCGGTGCAAACGGGCGCGAACGGGAACGCCGTCGTTTCGTTCAGCGTACCGGATAACCTGACGACGTGGCGCATTATGGCGGTCGCAATGTCCGACGGCTCGACGCCGCGCTTTGGAAACGCGGACGCAACGTTCATCGCTACCAAACCGCTCGTTACTGATCCGCTGTTGCCGCAGTTCGCGCGCACGGGTGATCGTTTCGACGGCGGTTTGCTGCTTCTCAATGGCTCGAGCGGTTCACTCGACGCGCGCACGCAAGGCACGCTCACCGGCGCGCTGAGTTTCGCGTCCGCTCCCAGCGCTTCGGTCCAAGCCCATCAAACATTCGCGCCGGGTATGAACGCGTGGCGTTTCGGTATGATCGCGGGCGCCGGCGACGCGGCGTCGGTGCAGTTCCGGACGCTCGCCGGCAGCAGCGACGCTTTCGAAGTGCCGTTTGCTATCCGCAACACGGACGTCACCGAGTCAGTGATCGACTCGGGAGCGACGGCCACGCAGACGCAAGTCCCGCTTCGGATCGGGAGCGGCGCCGGGACGGTTCGGGTTGACCTCGCGGGCTCGCTGATTCC
>JBBQQR010000021.1:0-41833 GCA_038215615.1 Vulcanimicrobiales bacterium
GAAACGATGGTGGCGTCGTCATACCCGACGAGATCGACCACAACGCAGTCGCCGTCATCGAACGCGCTGACGTGGTGAAAGCAGAAGAACGGTTCGGCAGAGCACGTGACGGGAGCGGCCGCTCCGGCTAGGTCGATCAGATGGATCAGCGTCTCGTCGCCGCCCCAATGAAAATTCTCGATGTATGGTTTGCCGCCCAGGATCATCGCGAGCGGATCGAAGCGGTATGGATACTCGATCAGGATCGCATACTTGCGGCTGGAGCCCATGCTATGAACGTACGACGGTCGTTTGCTGGGAATGCGCGCGATGACGTTGCGCGAACCGTTTGCATCCAACCGCCACACTGCGTATTCGCTGCGCATGCCCGGCTTGAGCGTGAAGTTCACCCAACTCTCGCCCGTACGAACGGGATGTGCGGTCGTCGGGCCGGTTCCGAGATCGTCGGCGAACTTTAGGGGCTCGAGCGTTTCGAGTGTTTGCGGATCGAAACATCGCGGGAGTCCGATTTCGGTTAAGGCGACACACGCATCCCCGTAGCGGACGACGTTGACGTTCGTGTTGTCGGTAATGTTGCTCGACGTTACGCCCGCCAGCCACGATCCGAACGAGCGCGCGGCCGGGGTTGCGAAGCTTTGGTATTCGTCGCGTCCCTCGAGGGCAGCTTGGTAGCTTTTGCTGCGAATGAAGCGGCCGGTGTATTCGAGGCGGCTTTCGCCGAACTCGAACCGCTGCAGAAACGCCATGCCGTCGAACCAGTGCCGGAACTGGATCGGCCCGAAGCCGTAGCGCGCCGGTCCGTTGCGGACGAACGCGCCGCGCAGCCAGTTGGGAAGGT
Organism: Vulcanimicrobiales bacterium; assembly: GCA_038215615.1. Lineage (GTDB taxonomy): Bacteria > Vulcanimicrobiota > Vulcanimicrobiia > Vulcanimicrobiales > Vulcanimicrobiaceae > Rubrimentiphilum. The sequence continues at coordinate 839 of JBBQQR010000021.1, forward strand.
CGCCTTCGACCGCAAGCGCCGCCGGGCCGATATCATTCAGGCTGTCGGAAAAGGTGAACTCGCGCGGCGTCTGAGCGGCGATCATCGTCGGGTTCGGCTTCGGCGGCAGACTGAAAACTACTAGCCGGAGGGCGCGAAGGCCCGCTCTGGTAGGCCGAGAACGGGTCATGCCTCAGGTCAATAAGGAGCTGTTATGAGGCTTTCGGTTCACCGCATTGGAGCGGCCGCAATTTCAACGCTCGCGCTTTTTGCGCTGAGCTTCGTAAGCGCCCCGGCGGCGTCGGGCGGCGCGCTCGATTCATTTGCCAAAGCGTGGTCGGCGCTGCATGGATACACCGCGACGATCCAGCTGTACGAAGTCAAAGGCGGCAGTAACGAACACGCCGTCTTTGCTTATAGCTACACCAAACCGGCGACGGTGACGATGCACGTCAATCAAGGACCCAATTCCGGGGCAACGGTCAAGTGGACGGGCGGCTCGACCGTCTACGCTTCAAAAAGCGGCGCGTTCGGAATTACGATGGGCAAGAACGTGAGCTTGACCGATCCGCTCGTCAGCTCGCTGCGCGGTTACTCGGTCTCCGACTTGAGTTTCGCCGGCATACTTGCCCACGCGCAACAGACGGGAGGCACCCTCTCCAGCGGCACGACGAAGTTAGATGGCGCGATGGTGACGGCGGTCACGCTCAACGTAGCCAATCCGGCGCAAAACAACGGCATGACGCGCGAGGTGCTCTACCTCTCGCAGAACACGCAGTTGCCCCTGCGCATTGACGGCTTTGCGGGGAATCAGCTCGTGCGGATGTACAGGTTCGCGGTTACGAAGAGCTGGTGATCGTTAGCGGCGCAGGCCGAGGTCGCTGATCAGTTTGCGGTAGCGGTCCAAGTCTTTGTTCTGAAGGTAATTGAGCAAGCGGCGGCGCTGCCCGATCTGCAGGTAAAGTCCGCGGCGGCTGTGGTGGTCTTTCTTGTGATCCTTTAGGTGCTCGTTCAGCTTGTTGATCGAGGCTGTGAGGATCGCGATTTGGACGTCGGCTGAGCCGGTGTCGCCCTGGGAACGGCCAAACTTGACCGCCAGCTCGGATTTCTGATCTTTGATGATTGGCACGAAGAGAACTCCTCGTTCAAGGAAAGGCTCGCTTCAGTGCAGGCCGTGGGTCCGCCTGAGCGACCGGGGAATCATACCACCGCTGCGCCCGGGGGCGCAACCCGGGTTTGGGCGGGGCGGCGTCTAAAGCGCCGCTCCTATGGAACTTGCAGCGAAGACCTTCCTTATAACAGGCGGAGCGTCCGGGCTGGGCGCGGCCTGCGTGCGCGAATTCACCGGCGCGGGCGCCAACGTCGTGATCTGCGACGTCAACGAGCACGGGGCCGAAGTCGCCAAAGAAGCAGGCGCTCACGCGCGCTTTCATCGCACCGACGTCACCGCCGAAAAAGATGTGCGCGCGGCGGTCGATCTCGCGGTCAAGGAATTCGGCGCGCTGCACGGGGCGATCAACTGCGCGGGCATCGCGACGGCAGAACGCGTTGTCGGCCGCGATGGGCCGCAGCCGCTCGAGCACTTTACGAAGGTCGTAACGATCAACCTGATCGGCACGTTCAACGTCATTCGTATCGCGGCCGCGGAGATGATCAAACGCGAAATCGCACCAGGGGAAGATCGCGGCGTCTTCATTTGCACCGCCTCGGTTGCGGCGTTCGATGGCCAGATCGGACAGGCGGCGTATTCGGCTTCGAAAGGCGGCGTCGCCGGGATGACGCTGCCGATCGCGCGCGAGTTCGCGCAGCACCAAATTCGCGTGATGAGCATCGCGCCCGGTATTTTCGATACACCGATGCTGGCCGGGCTGCCGGAAGCTGCGCGCGAGTCGCTCGGAAAGCAGACGCCGTTTCCGCCGCGATTAGGGAGCCCGGGTGAGTACGCGCGATTGGCGCGTCACATCGTCGAGAATCAATACCTCAACGGCGAGGTGATTCGTCTCGACGGCGCCATAAGGCTAGCGCCGAAATAGGAATACGCCGCTCGCGCCTAAGTAGGTCTCACCGGCGTCGGTTTACCGTCACGGTCGATCGCGACCATCACGAATTTTCCGACGGTCGAAAGAACGCGTTCGCCGCTTTCCGCGAGGATACGCCAAAGTTCCACTTCCACGGTAATCGACGTGCGCCCGATCGCAACGACGCTCGCGACGGTTTCGACCAGATTGCCTTGCCGGATCGGTTCTTTGAAATCGATGCGGTCGATCGACGCGGTCACGACGGGTTTGTGCGCCGCGCGCATCGCGGCGATTGAAGCAACGACGTCCATCATCGCGACGGCCTTTCCGCCGAAGAGCGTGCCGTAGTGGTTGACGTCGGTGGGAAACACGATTTCGGTGCGTTTTTCGACGATCGGTTCGAAGTCTGCCATCGTGCGCCAGGTTCCAGCTAAAAGCGACGGAGCCTCGCGGGGCGAACCCGGCGGGAGATGGATCTAGGACTGCGCGGACGCGTCGCGCTCGTAATGGGCGCCAGTTCGGGACTAGGGCGAGCTTGTGCGATGGCATTGGCCCGGGAAGGGGCGCGTGTTGCTTTGGCCGCGCGTCGCGAAGGCGAGCTCGAAGCAGCTGCGGCGGAGGCTCGGGCGCAAGGATCGCCCGATGCCCGGGCTTACCGGGTCGATCTTTCCGATGATGCCTCGGTTGCGAATCTGCTCGAACGCGTGAACGCGGATTTCGGATCGATCGACGTCCTGATCGCAAACGGCGGCGGGCCCAAAGCGGGCGCGTTTACGCAACTCGCCGCAGCCGACTGGGACGCGGCATACAAAAATACGCTGCGCAGCATGCTTCAACTCGTGCACGGCGTCTTGCCTGGAATGCGCGAACGGCGTTGGGGGCGGATCGTTGCGCTCACGTCGAGTTCGGTGAAACAGCCGATACCGTCGCTCGCTCTTTCCAATATTTTTCGGACGGCGCTCATTTCGGCGTTGAAAACGGCGTCGACCGAAGTCGCGCGCGACGGCGTCACCATCAATGCGATCGCAACGGGACGCGTGCGCACCGCGCGTTTGCGCGAGCTGTACAAAGACGATGCCGCGATGGAGCGCGCGGGCCACGATGTACCGATTGGACGCATTTCGAACCCCGATGAATTTGCGCCGCTGGTCGTGTTCTTGTGCGGCGAACCTGCGAGCTACATCACAGGCCAAACCATTGCGATCGATGGCGGTCTGATCGGCGGACTCTTCGGATGAACTGGGATTCCGTCTCCGGCACCGCCGGCGGTTCCGAATTCGGAGCCGGCTTAAAAACCTACGCAGCCGAGCGCGAGCTCTCTGACCAGAAGCTGGCCGAGGCTTGCGGCCTTTCCGTTGCGGAGTTGCAAGAAGTCTACGCGGGTACGCGGCGCCTCGCGCCTTCCGCGATGACGCGCGCGATAATCGCGCTGCGAACCAAACCGATCGAGTTCATGCAGCATACGCATTTGCTCTCGCTCGAGCTTTACGCGTTCGGATTGGATCCGCTCTATTTTCTTCCCGAAGGCCAAGTGCGGTACGACGCGCGCATCTACATGCGCGAGATCAACCCGCGCCACCGCGTTCCTGAAGGCGACATGACCAAGCGTAACCCGACGCTGAAAGCGCTCGGCGAGGACCCCATTTTAGACGCTGCGGGCAAAGTCGAGCTGGAACTGGCCTACTTGCTTCGCGCGGCCGCGCAGCAGGTCGAACCTGCTTCGTAGGCGCGAGTCGCCTCGCCAGAGAACCGAACGCGGATGCAATCAGTAGAGGGAAAACGTATCGCCGCGCTCGTGGGCGACGGCTTCGAGGAATCTGAACTCACCGAACCCCGCCGCGCCTTGGAAGAGGCCGGCGCGATCGTGACCATTGTCGGCATCGACGAGAAGTCGCGGCAGAAGATCCGCGGCAAGCGCGGACTTGACGAGGGCCAAACTGCCAAGGCCGAAGAGCTCGTGGCCGACGTCACCGCCGAAGACTTCGACGCCCTGCTCATTCCGGGTGGGACCTCGCCGGATCACATCCGGACGAATAAAGACGTGCAGCGCCTTGTGCGCGAGTTCGATGCGGTAAAAAAACCGATGTTCGTGATCTGCCACGGTCCTCAGGTGTTGATCTCCGCGCAAATCGTTCGCGGGCGCCAGCTGACGGGCGTGGCCGCGATCGCCGACGACATCCGCAATGCCGGGGGCTTGTATCGCGATCAGCCGGTCGTGCAAGATGGCAACTGGGTTACGTCGCGTACTCCCGACGATCTTCCGCAATTCAACCGCGCGATCGTCGAGAAACTGGCAATGGCGATTCCGACGCCGGTCGTTTAAGCTAGGCGGCCGGATCCCAGCGCGCCAGTGCTTCGCCGTATTGACGTAAGCCGATAAAGCCGGCAATTCCGCAGAAAAGAAATGCGGCCGGCAACTGCGGATATTCCAACATCACGATAATCGCGGCAACAATGGCCGCGAGGAGTATGTAAACCGCTTGCCATAGGCCTGTGCGCACGGTTGCGCACAGCGCTACAATTGAAACCGCACACGCGCATGCCATCGAGAGAAAAACCGGCGCGGCGGCCACATCTCGCGGTCCCGAAGCTATGCCGGTGACGATCCAGTATGCAGCCAGCGCAATCACAACGCCGATACTGGGAACCAATGCAATAGCGCGTGCAACTCCGCGAGCATAGAGCGGAGCAGATTGTTCACAGAGTTCCAATTCGCGCATTCGGCCGCCGCGCTGTGCCATCGCAAGATAGATTCCGGCGAGCGACCCGAACAGTGCCGCCCCTAGAGCGTGCGCGGCCAGGTCTGAATGCATTTGCAGCGCCGCAAACAGCGCCGCGGCGGCCGCCACGTAGAGTACCTGGCCGCCGAGCCTGTGCACCCGCGTGAACGCAATGGCCGAGGTGATCGATCGAAAGATCATACGGGCGCCGCGCACGCGTTGGCAAAACGTGCGGCTTCGTTTTCCGAACCGTGCGTGGAAAATATTGCGCTCGATTTTGTGACATCGACAATCTGCGGACCGTAAACGGCCTGCGGCCGATCCAGTACGAGCAAACGCGGCTGCGCGATAAGCGCGCCCGCTAACGGATATGCGAAAGATTCATGGATGCCCTCGAGCCCCGCGAGAATGTGCCGGGCACGGACGACGCTTTCGGCTTGGGGCAGCCCCCAGAGCGCCGCGCGGTATTCGATGTACTGCTCGAAGCTCGGGAATTCATGCGGCAGCGCGTCGTGCGGAACGTACCCTGCGAGCCGCTTCACGTGTACAGGCTGGATTCGTGGGTCGAATGCGCCGACGTAGACTGCGCCACCCGATGCTCGAACTAATCCCGCCGCCATCATTGCGACGATCGCCGCCGTTCGATTGTTTGCGCACGCGTGCGCGAGCCGATTGCCTTCTTCGAGCTCGACGTTTTGCGCGCGTACGAGTACTTCGCCGCCGCGCCGGAAGGTCGCGTCGCGCATTTCCAGCAGCACGTTACTCAACCGGTTGGAGGCGCGGGTTCGGCCGTTCGGGACGGCCGACTTTGTGGCACTCCCGCCACTGACCGCCGGTTTCGAGCGCGACGACGTCGGCAGTGTATTCGGTCCGCCCGCTGCCGGCGCCCAAGAAGAACGCGCCGCCAACTGCGTATGCGTCGACCGGGACCTTGTCGTGTTCGAATTCGCGAATACGCTGTGCGGTGAAGCCGCCGCTGGCGACAATGCGCACGTGTTTGAAGCCTTCGGCGTCGAGCGCGTGGCGCACGTTCAAAACGAGTTGTGGAATCACGCCGGTGGGCTTAAACGTGCCCATCATATTCCAGATCGACCTGTCAACAAGTGTTTGCGACGTGTCCAAGCGCACGCCCCACAAGCGGTCACCGAGCGCGCGCGCGACCGCCAAACTCGTTCCTACGCAATCGTTGTCGAAATCTACAAGCGATATGACATTGACGTCCCGATCGATGTACTCGGCGAATTTTTGCGTCGCAAGCACGGTATCGCCGCCATACGCCGCGATCAGCGCATGCGGAACCGTGCCCATTCCGGCGGCGCCCCACCATTCGGCATTGGCGTCCGTCGAAACGCCCAGCGCCCCGGAAATGTATGCGGCATAACCGTCGCCAGTTTGCACCAAGTGGTGATCGAAGCGTGCGGGAAAAAACAAAACCTGTTTGCCGTTGGCAGCGGCGACAATCTCGCGCGCGTTGGTCGCGATGCGCGTCCGGCGCGATAGTACGCCCAAATAGCACGTTTCCAGGTGCGCGAAGAGCTCGTAATCGCCCTCGATCGTCAGTGCAGTCTCGTATGGCGCAAGGTGGTCGCCGTCGTAGAGCGCCTGCACGCGCAGTTTTTTCCAGCCGTCCTCCCACTCGCCTGAGGGAAGGCGCTTCCCCGAGCATAGCCGCAGAATAGCGATGGCTTCATCGATGCCGCACAGCACCGCGTCGCCACGCTGAAAAACTTGCATGCGGACCGTGGGACGGTAGTTGTCGCGGTCCAGAATCTGCCGGGCGCGGTTGAAGTACGTGTCGGAGTAATAGCCGTCACGCATCTTCTCGACGGGCAAATTAAAAATTTCCGGCGGCAGCCTGGTAGGCACGTTAGTGCCTATACGTTGAAAATCGCAAAGTGCCCTCGAATACGGAGATTGCCGAGACCCTGTTGCGCATCCGGAAGCTCATGGAGCTCGCCGGCGAGACCTTTTACAAGTTCACGGCCTATGAACGGGCCGCCGCGACGCTCGAAAACGCGCCGCCCGTCGCCGACCTGCTGGCCGCGGGCGAACTCACCACGCTGCCGGGCATCGGCAAGTCGCTGGCCGCGACGATCGAGGAGATCGTGCGCACGGGCACCTGCGCCCAACTCGAGTTGCTCCAGCAACGGTACCCGCCCACGATTTTCGAAGTGCTCGGCGTTTCGGGCATCGGCATCAAAACCGCCGCGATGCTTTTCGAAACCTACGGCATCGGATCGCTTGAAGATTTGGAACGCGCGATCGACTCAGGCGTGCTGGCGGAAGCGCCGCGCATGGGCCCCAAAACGATCGAGAATATCCGGCGCGGGATTCTGGCCTACCGCGGCCGGCTGCGGCGCACGCCGCTTCCGCGCGCGCTGGGTATCGCGCACGAGGCCGTGACGTATCTCGAATCCGGACCAGCCGTCCACCGAATAAGTTTTGCGGGCAGTTTGCGGCGGGCGGAAGTGACGGTCGGTGACATCGATATCGTTTGCACGTCGGACTCCGCCGCGGCGGTGATCGATCATTTCGTGCGCTGGGATCGCGCGCGCGCGGTTCTTTCCGAAGGGCCGACCAAAGGCAGCATCTGGCTCGACGACGGTCTGCAGATCGATCTGCGCGTTTTACCGGATAACGTCTATGGCAATCTGCTGCAGCACTTCACGGGCAGCCGCGAGCATAATATTCAAGTGCGCGAGCACGCCGCGCGCAAAAACCTGCGCGTGAGTGAAAATGGCATCTTGAATCTGGAGAGCGGCGACGTCTTTACGAGTCGCGACGAGCAAGGCGTTTACGCCGCGCTCGGCATGCAGTATATTCCGCCCGAATTGCGCAGCGGGATCGGCGAGGTCGATCTCGCTTTGCGCAACGAGCTTCCGGAACTGCTCGAGGCGTCGGACGTCCGCGGAGATTTCCATATGCACACGACGTACAGCGACGGGCGGCAGACGCTCGAGGAGATGATCGCCGCTGTCGCCGGCCGCGGGTACGAGTATCACGCCATTACTGACCATTCGCCGTCGCGCGGCGTGATTGGTTGTAGTGCCGGTGAGTTGCGAAGTCAGCGGGAAGCGATCCATGCGCTCGGTGATAAGTACGGCGTGCGAACCTTGTGGGGCAGCGAGGTCGACATTCTGCCCGACGGCTCGATGGATTTTTCCGATGACGTGCTGCAAGGCATGGATATCGTGATCGCGAGCGTGCACTCGTCGTTCCGGCAAACTCGCGAAGAGATGACAAAACGCCTGCTTCGCGTCTGTGAAAATCCGTACGTAACGATCATCGGCCACCCCACCGGCCGGAAGGTCGACGGGTTCGAAGGATACGAGTACGATTACGACGCCGTGTTTGCCGCCGCTGCTCGCACAGGTACCGCGCTGGAGATTGACGGCCAGCCCAAACGCTTCGATCTGCCGGCGAACCTGGCGCGTCGTGCAAAAAGCATGGGCGTTACGCTGACGGTCGACAGCGACGCGCACGATGCGGGCCAGTTGAATAACATCGATATAGCCATCGTTCAGGCCCGGAGGGCGGGATTAACGCGCGAGGATGTCCTTAACGCGCGGCCGCTCGAAGGCGTGCTGGAGTTCGTGCGCGCGAAGCGCAAACGCCTTACGCGATGATTCGATCCGGTGCCGTATAGACATTGCAGCGCGTGCCGCGCACGAAACCGCAGAGCGTCATGTTGAACGCGCGCGCGGTTTCGACCGCAAGACTGCTGGGTGCGGAAATCGCGCAGAGGATCGGGATGCCTGCGGTTACGCTCTTTTGCACCAGTTCGTAGCTCGCGCGTCCGCTCACCAGAAGTACCGATTCGGCTAAGGGCAGGCGATCGTTCAAAAGCGCCCATCCGACGATCTTGTCGAGTGCGTTATGACGGCCGACGTCTTCCCGCAACGCGACCAGGTTGCCGGCTTTATCGAAGAGCGCGCTCGCGTGTAGACCTCCGGTCGAAGCGAAGATGCGCTGCGCGCTCCGCATCTTATCTGGAAGCTGTGCTATGAAAGTGTATGAGATGTGGAATTGATCCGCGATCTGCTTCGCGCGTACCTGGAGCGCTTCGATGCTCGACTTGCCGCAGACTCCGCACGAACTATTGACGGTGAAGTGGCGTTCGAGCCGCTCGAGCACCGGCATGCTGCCGGCTAACTCGACCGTAACGATATTGTAACGCTGCTCTTCGCCGACCCAAGAGTCGACGCAATACGAAATGCCGGAGATGTCATCGCGTTTTGAGACGATACCTTCGGAAAATAAGAAACCCGCCGCCAATTCGAAATCGTTTCCGGGCGTGCGCATGGTGACCGCCAGGCTCTGCGTCGCGCCTCGCGCCGCGAGCCGGATCTCCAGAGGCTCCTCGGTTGCGAGGTCGTCGACCAGTTGGTGGCGGTGTTCGGCTTCAAGCGCAACCATCGCGGCCGGCGTGGTTAGTCCGGGACGTGTCCCGGACCGCAGGTCGTTCACCGCCGCCGGACCGCGTGTTTCAGAATGTCGTTCAGCACGCGCGGATCGACGGCATCCGGTTTGCTGAAGTCCAAGCGCGCGCTCCGGGCGGATCCATAAGCCGTCTTCGCGTTGATGGCGTTCATGTCGATGCCCGGTTTTATCGCGTTATACGGCGCGGCGTTCACGAGGGTGGGAGCAAAGAGATTGTAGAGCGGCTGCGTCGTTGTGTCGGCAACCGAGAGCGGCGCGAGGCCTAAGAGTAACTCGATCGTGCGCACGAAGCTTACGGTTGAATAGTGCGAGGGATCGATTCCGCCGCGTGCGTATGGGCTTGCGACATAAAACGTTGAGCGCTGGCCGCTCACGTGGTCGGGGCCATTTTGCGCATCGTCTTCCAGCACGAAAACCGCAGTCGATTTCCAGTACGAAGAATGAGAAACGGCATCGACGAGCTGCCCCACGGCCCAGTCGTTGGTCGCGACGAAGGCTTCGGGCGTCGGCATGTTGTTTTGCGTGCCGGCCGTGTGATCGTTGGGCAGATAGAGGATCTCGAGCTGCGGCAGATTGTGGCCGGCCACGAATTTCTCGAACTCGCGCTTCCATTCGTTGAGGCGATCCTGATCGCTGTATTTCAAGTTCCATCCGACCGAGGCCGGATCGAAATGACCTTGCAGCGCCGGATGATCGGTCGTGGAGAGCGGTGGACCCGGGCTGATGGTCATGTCCTCGCCGTAATCGCGGTAGGTAATGCCGGCGCGTTTGGCCGCATCCCACAAGAAGCCGGAATGCGGAACGTTTGCACCGGTGCCATTCTGCGAGTCGTAGCCGTCACGGCGGTTGCCGTAGTTGACGGGCCACATGCGTTCGAGGTAGTCGTTGGCGGTAGCGGCGTCGGCCCAGTTATGTCCGTCGGCACTGACTTGCGCATCGGCATAGGCATTGTCCATCACGCCGAAACGCCGGGCGATTGCGTGCTGGTTTGGCGTGATTGCGCCCCCGAACATAACCAGCGTCGGGTCGCCGTTCGCGCCGGGGATATCGCCCAGGACCTGATCGTACGAGCGGTTTTCCTTGATGACGTAAATCACGTGTGAGATCGGCCCGTGCGCGCGCACGATCGTGCTCTTCGGCGCGCGCGGCGCCCACAAGGGCGTGAGATCGCTCAACGCTTGTGCGGTCATGGCGCTGACCTGCTCGTAAGCGGCGCGCGGAATTGCGCGCACCGAACCGACCGTTATCGCACCGACGTACCCTGGGCTGTTGCGCCTGCGCGGATCGAACTGCGGATTGGGCGGCGCGCTTTCGCCTTTGCCGTTGCTGATGTAGAGCGTCCCGTCATTTCCCATGGCCAACCCGGTCGGATACCAGCCGGCGGGAATGTAGCCGATCACGCGATCGTTACGCAAGTGCGCCACGGCGTTTTCGCCGCCCAAGCTCACGAACAGCTCGTTTCCGCGGACGAGCAGCGCATTCGGGTTTGCGCCATACCCATGGACGCGCATGCTTTTCAACCCGACGGGAATCGTAGCGATGCGGGTGTTGGTACGCGTGTCGATCACGGTGACGGTATCGTCGTCGCAGACCGCGACATACAGTTTTCCATTGTATAAGGCTAAGTCACAGGGATGCGTACCGACGGCAATGGACTTGATGACGGTGCCGGCCGCCGCATCGATTACGGCGACCGAGCTCTGACCGCGCAGCGCGACGTAGACGTACTTGCCGTCGGCCGTTCCGAGCGCCGCCGCGGGATGAGACCCGGCTGCGATCGATTTTCCCGCAAATGTCGGGCCGCCGTTGATTTGGCCGATTGTTATCGTGCCGCCCTTGGCGCTGTTATGATCGTCGGCCGTGACGGCGAACGGAAGTGTTTGTCCGTTTAAACGAGTGAAAAAAAGCGCTAGGGAGACCGGCCACGCGCCTTTTGCCAGCGAAGCGGCCTCGACGGCGCCGCCGGCGACGTCAACAACTTGTATCGCGTCGGTCGCTGCGCCGGGAACGCAGACCTCTGCGCTGCCGCACCAAACCGGTTTGCCGAATGCGCCTCCAAGCGGAATGACTTTGATCGTCGCTAACGTTTTCGCGTCGAGCAACCGGAGCGCCGCCGGATTGACGCCCGACTCAACGACCGCCAGTATTTTGCCGTCGGGTGAGAGCGCGATACCCTGCGGCATCGTCCCGACCGTCGCAAGCGCCCCGGCCGGCCGAGTTAAGCGCCACCCGCTGGGCAGCCGGGAGCTCAGGTTTGGAGCGGCCACGGCGAGGGCGAAGGCCGCGACGGCGAGGGTTGCTGCGGGGACGATGCGTCGGAACATGCGGGCGATTTCTCCTTATGGCGGATAGCCGCCCCTTCTGGGCTGCGGCGGTGTTGGCCCCGTGGCCGGAGGACGCGCCAGGGCTCGGCGGAACCCGCCCAGCCATAAGGAGTCGCTATTGTGAAACTAGGCGAGCTCACCGTTTACGCCGGCGGCGAATTTCAAAAGTACGAAGACGCCAAAGTCGGCCTTCTGACCCACGGATTACAGTATGGAACCGGATGCTTCGAAGGCATCCGCGGCTACTGGGTGCCCGAAGATAGCGAACTCTATTTGGTGCAGCTGCGCGAGCATTTCGAACGGTTGGCGATCAGCGCAAAGATTCTCTTGATGCGCGTTCCGCACTCGGTCGACGAGATGGTCGAAATTACCACCGAACTCTGCGCGCGCAATCGTTTTGAGACAGCGACTTATATACGGCCGTTCATGTATAAGTGCGCCGAAGACGTCGGTGTGCGGCTACATAATGTCCCCGATGCGTTCGCAATCGCGGCGATTCCGTTCACCCACTATCTCGACATTTCCGGCGGAGTGGCTGCGGGCACGAGTTCGTGGCGCCGGGCCGATGATTCGGCTGCGCCGCCGCGCGCGAAAATCACCGGGCTTTACGTGAACAGCGCGCTCGCCAAGAGCGAGGCGATTTCCAACGGATTCGATGAGGCCATCATGCTATCGCATGATGGACACGTAGCCGAAGGCTCGGCCGAGAATATTTTCATCGTCAAGAACGGTATAGTGCTGACGCCGGATCCGTCGCAGAATGTGCTCGAAGGCTGCACGCGGCGCGCGGTCATCGAAATTGCGCGAAAAGAATTCGGCCTAGAAGTTGTCGAGCGCGCGATCGATCGCAGCGAACTCTACGGCGCAGAAGAGATCTTTTTCACCGGCACGGCAGTCGGCATCGTGTATGTCAGGTCGGTCGATCGCCGCGACGTTGCAGACGGAAAGATCGGACCGGTCACCCAAAAAATCGCGAGCTTTTACGAGCGCCTCGTCAATGGCCGCGAGCCGAAATACCGGAAGTGGCTGACGCCGGTCTACGCCGGGAGAGCGGTCGCTACGGCGTAGACTCTGGATTTGGCGTAGCCGGGACGGGCGTCTGCGGTGCCCACATCGGCGCATCCTGGTCGGGGTCGGGCGCGGTAGCGGCCGCACCGAACGTGCTGAGCGCGCGCATGTGGTCGAGCTGCTGGAGATGCGTGTAGGCCATACTCGAAACGCGGCGGATGAATCGCCGGCCGGCCGAGAGCGTCGGCAGTTGCGTGGTCATCACGGCAATCACGTAAGCGCCGTTTGATGCATAGACGATTCCGACGTCGTTGAGCGTGTCGTCGAGCGATCCGGTTTTATGCGCGATCAGAATCTGCGGCAACGGCTCCGGGATCAGCGTGTTGATCTCTTGCCGCTCTAAAATGTCGATCATGGATTGCGACGACCATTCGTCGACCAAGTGTTTTTGCGCCATGTCGCTCAACAGCCGGACCATGTCGGCCGGACTCGTGCGCAGTGTGTTACGGATGCTCCATCCGGCGGTGTGAATGTAATCGGAGAGGTGTGTATGGCTCAGGCCGAGATTGTGCATCTCGCCGTTGATGTTCGACCGCCCGACGAGGCGGATTAACATGTTCGCAGCTGTGTTGTCGCTCACGGCGATCATCTGCGTCAGGAGTTTCGATACGGGGAACGTCGACCCGACCGGCGCGTCGGCTATCACGCCCGATCCCCAGTCGCGGTCGCGGGGCATGAGCGTGACGCGATGATTCAAATCGAACTTGCCCGCCTGCATTTGCGCAAAGACCTCGACCATGACGGGGATCTTAATCGTCGAAGCCGCGGGCATCACTTCGTTGGCGTTGATCGAGGAGATCATGCCCGATCCTAAATCCTTAACTTCCATTGCAACGCGGCCGGGGGCTCGCTGAGCTGCGCGAGTCAGCGTGGCCTGCAAATCCCGCAACCCGGGCAGTGAAAGCGCGTTCGCAGGTGCGATCGACGAGCCGGTAATCGCAGCTGCGATAAGGAGAGCTAAAATATACCGCATACAACTCCTAGGCTTGTTGTCGGCTAACTTCGACCCTCATATGAGGTTCCCGCCTAGTAAGGTACTCCATCTGCTGTAGGTGCCCGCACGCGTCCGACCAGGCCCGCGATGGCAAAAAGTGCGGCAAGATACGGAAGCGCTTGCATCGCGTCGCTCGGCAACCATGAGATGCGGCCTTGCAGTACGTATTGCAGAGCTTCGAAGAACCCGAAAAAGACTGCAGCGCCGGTTGCTCCCCACGGCGTCCATCTCCCAAAAATAACGGCGGCCAGCGCGATGAATCCGCGCCCGGCGGTCATGCCGTCAGAGTAAAGATTGACTTCGCAGATCGAAAGAAATGCGCCGCCCAATCCGGCTAGCGCGCCGCTTGCGATCACGCTATACAAACGAAGACGCAATGGATTGAGTCCGGCATCGGTCACCGCGCGCGGGTTCTCGCCGCAGGCTTGTATCCGCAACCCCCATGGCGTGCGATAAATGAACCAATTTAAACCGAACGCGCAGACCAAACCGAGCACGATCAGCGCCGTTTCGCCGGTTGTAATCTGCGGGAGCAGCTGGCCCGGTCCGAGTTGCTCCACTTGCGGGCTCGCGCCGGGTTGATTGAAGATGAGCACCAAGCCGTACGCGGCGCCGCCTAGCGCGACCAAGTTGATGCCGACGCCGGCGACGATTTGATCGACCTTAAAGAACGTTGCGGCGAAGCCGAGTACAAATCCGAGCACGGCGCCGAAAAATACGCCGGCGATCAATCCGACGATCGGGCTGCCCGTAAGATTCGTAAAGACGACCGCGCTGAACGCGCCCGCAGTCATCATGCCTTCGAGCCCGATGTTCACGACGCCGGCGCGCTCGGCGATCACGCCGCCGAGCGCCGCATAGACAATCGGCACCGACTTAATCAGCGTTAAGAACAGCAGCGTCAGCATCAGCGACACGCCCGTACTCATACCGGCGCACCTGCGGCGCGGGTCGCGAAGTAGCGCCGCGCGGCCAATACCAGGACGATCAAGCCTTCAATAACATGGATGGCGTCTTTCGGAACGCCCGCGTTCGCCTGCATCGCAAGACCGCCCGCTTCCAAAATGCCGAAACCAAACGCCGCGACGCAAACCCAGAGCGGATTGAGGTCGCCAACCAGCGCAACCGCGATGGCCGTATATCCATAGCCGGGAGAGAGCGCGGTATTGAAGCGGTGCAGCACGCCGGTGACGATCGCCGCGCCGCCCAAACCGGCGACGGCGCCCGAAAGTGCCAGCGCGATCAGCGTCATGCGCGGCATGTTGATGCCGCTGCGGCGCGCCGCTTCGGGCGCTTCGCCGGCCGCCCGCAGCTCGTAACCAAAAACGGTGCGCGTGAAGACGAAGCTCAAGACCATCGCGGTTGCGATTGCGATCAAGATCGAAATCGTTAGCCGTGTGTCGCCGAAGCCCAGGCTGCCGATCGTCGGGAATGCGGGCAGCCATCCGTTGGGAAGCAGCGGTGCCGTTTCCGCGCCCGACGCAAGCGGACTTTTCAACGGACCCGCGACCAGATAACCCGCGAGCGAAAGCGCGATGAAGTTCAGCATCAGCGTGGAGATGATTTCGCTCGCGTTAAAACGCGCGCGCAGCCAGCCGGCGATGCCGCCCCAAATACCGCCTCCGACCATGCCGAGCAGCAAAAGCACCGGAATGACCAGCCATCCCGGGCCGGCAAAATGCGCGCCCACCGCGCCGGCAAAGAGCCCACCCATGAGCAGTTGGCCCTCGGCACCGATGTTAAAGAGCCCGGTGCGAAACGCAAGTGAGACGCCGAGCGCCGGGAAAAGCAGCGCGGTCGTTTGGACGAGCGTCTCCGCGATTGGGCGGCGCCCTCCGAGCGAGCCGGCAAAGAGTGCGCCGAATCCGTCGACCGGATTGACTCCGGCGATAAGCATCGCGATTGCAGCTAAAACGAATGCGAGCACGAGCGCGCCTGCCGGGCCGGCCAGTACGCGCAGAACGACCTTCACGTCAAACCCGCCATCAAACGGCCAATCTTTCCGCGTTCGAGCTCGGCGCCGGTGAACGAGCCGTTAATCTTTCCGCGGAACATCACGAGCACGCGATCCGCTAGCGCCAATATTTCGTCGAGCTCGAACGAGATGAGAAGAATCGCGCACCCGCGGTTACGTGCCTCGATCAGTCGCGACTGCACGAGCGCAGCCGCGCCGACATCGATACCGCGCGTTGGCTGGTACGCTAAAACGAAGCGCGGATCGCCGAGCAACGCGCGCCCGACGAGCAGTTTCTGCTGGTTTCCGCCCGACAGCGTTCGCACCGGGACGTCGGCCGAAGCCGCGCGCACGTCAAATCGCTCGATGATCGCTTCGGCGTCGGCGCGGGCCGCGTTCCAGTCGGTAAGCGCGCCTTTACGAATGCCCGGTAAGTTCTGCCGCCCGAGAATGGCGTTTTCCACGATCGACCAGTTGAGTACCAAACCCTCATGATGGCGGTCCTGCGGAACGATGCCGATGTTTTCGCGATGCTTTAACGCATTTTCGCTGCCGTCGAGCTCGATCGCGCCCGTGTACGGGATCATTCCGGCGATCGCGTCGGCGAGCACAGTCTGACCGTTGCCTTCCACACCGGCGATGCCGACAATCTCGCCGGCGCTCACCTCAAAAGACAGATTTGATACCGTCGTCGTATCGACGCCTGCGCTCAAATCGCGCACGCTTAAACACGGCTGCGTTCCGGTGGCTTCGCGCTGTGCGACTTGCGGCAACTCGCCGCCCACCATGGCGCGCGCGATCTCATCGGTGCTCGTCTGCGTCGTCTGGTAGCGCGCTACGATTTTGCCGTGACGCATTACGCTCACACGCGTCGTGTAATCGATAACCTCTTGCAGTTTGTGCGTAACGACCAGGATCGCCGTGCCGCGTTTGGCGAGCTGCACAACTGTCGCGAAGAGCGTTGCAATCTCTGCAGGCGCCAGGGCTGCGGTCGGTTCGTCGAGCAGCAGCACCGACGGTTCGCGTTCGAGTTCGCGCAGAAGTTCGACACGCTGCTGCACGCCGATCGGCAGCTCCTCAACGAGCGCATCCGGATCGATCGCTAAGCCGTTGCGTTCGGCGAGCTCCGCAACGCGCGACCGCGCCGCATCGACGTCGACCAGCAAGCCCTTGCGCGGCTCGCGTCCGAGCATGATGTTCTGCCATACGCGCAGGCGCCCGACCAGCTCGAAATGCTGGTGCACCAAACCGACGGTGCCGGCTGTTTCTATCGTACCGGCGTCGGGCTTGACGGCGCCGAAGGCGATATTCGCCAGCGTCGATTTGCCGGCGCCGTTTTCGCCGACGAGCGCGTGAATTTCACCCGGGAGCAGATCGAGATCGACGCCGTCGACCGCGATGACGCCGGGATAGACCTTGCGAATACCGCGCAGTGTTAGCGCGGCATTGGCGAGATCTAGAGCTTGACCGGTTTCCAGGTCGTCAGTTCCTGCGGAGTCGACGGCGGTGTAATCTTGCCGCTTACGATGTCATCCCGGATGCTATCGACCAGCTCGATGTTGGCTCTGCCGATGATCGCGCGTGTATATTCGAAGTCGGTGAGCCCGACGCCGTTATCTTTCAAACCGAAGATCAAGTGGCCGGTGAGCGCCTTTTTCTGCTGAACCGCCTGGGCGATCTTGAATACGGCGACGTCGACGTGCTTGACCATCGACGTGAGAATCTTGCCGGGCGCGAGGCTATCTTGGTCGGAATCGACGCCGATCACGAACGAATTCGCGCGCGTCTTTACCGCATCGATCGCGCCGATGCCGGCTTTGCCCGCGGCGGCATAGACGATATCCGCGCCGCCGTTGAAGAGCACATTGGCCAATTCTTGTCCGCCCGCCACGTCTTCGAACGAACCGACCCACTTCACGTCGACCTTCGTCGCGGGATCGATCTGATGCGCGCCGGCGATGTAGCCGACTTCGAACTTGCGCAGCAACGGGATATCCTGGCCGCCCAGAAACGCGATGTGATGTGTCTTGCTCACTAGCGCCGCGAGCGCGCCTGCCAAGAACGATCCGTCTTCCTCTTTAAAAGTTGCCGAGACGACGTTTGGTTCGTCCACTACTGCGTCGATGATGGCATAATGCTGTTTCGGGTACTGCTTGGAGATCTGGTCGAGGTCTTTGTTCATCAAGAATCCGATCGCGTAGATCATATCCAAGTGTTTTTCAGAAAGCGCGGTCAGATTGGGCTGATAATCGGACGCCGAGCGCGACTGCAGCACTTGCGTCTGTGCGCCGAGCAGTTTTTCCGCTCGTATCAGTCCGGCATGAGCCGAATCGTTGAACGATTTGTCTCCCAAGCCGCCCACGTCGGTCACCATGCCGAGTGCCAATTGTCCGGGGCGGGCCGCACCCGCGGCATGCTTACCACATCCGGTCAGCGTTAGGAACGCCGCAGCCGCGGCGCAGATAAAGATCGCCTTGTGCTTCATCGCGGTATCGTTAGCACAGCCGCGTCCCGAAGCCTCCGGGCCGAGCCGGGAGGCGTGAGAGCGTTCCCGAACGTGAGGGCGTGATGCAGGCGAAAAACCTCTCTGAAACGCCCCCGCGGCGCTGGTCGGAAGAATTGGGCGGCATTCGCTGGCTGCCTCGCTTGATCGACAAGTCGCGCGCCGCGATCGCCGGAAGCCTAAGTGACTATTGGTACGGCCAGAGTCCGATCGATCGCAGCATGCTCAACGCGTTCGGCCTGACGTACCGCGACTTTACCGGGATCGTGCGTGCCGCGGGCGATGACGACGAAGCCGTGCTAGCGGCGCTGGAGAAAAAAGTTCCCGAAGGCGTGAAGCGCGCGCGCGTCTGGAGCGACCGGCTTCCTTCTCGACAACGATGGATTCTTTTCCTCATCGATCTCGATGACGGCTACAACCCTGCACTGCGGCCCGTTCGCGGAATCGTGCGCGGCGTCACGGCACTGATGACGCGCTACATCCGTTACCGCTGGCCGGCGAAAGCGTCGGCGATCGGCCTCGAGATCGAAGTGCAAAAAGCCGGTGAACGCGCCGCCGCTGCAAGCGGCACCGATGAAGCGCCGTACCGCTGGCTGACGCCGGTCAACGTCGATATGGCTTGGAAAATTCTACTTTCGGTCGTGCTGATCGGCGTGATGCTCTATTATGCGATTCATTTCGTAGAGCGCATTAGGCTCGTCGCCCTTATTATTATCGGCGCGATCTTTTTTGCATACTTAATCTATCCGGTCGTTCGCTGGCTCAACCGCAAACTGCACCTGATACTGGCGATTCTCGTCGTTTACGCCGTCCTCATCGGGCTCATTGCTATCGGCCTGTCGTATCTCATTCCGTCGCTCTCCGCTGAATTTACAACGCTCTCGCACGACGGTCCCGCGATTCTCGTCAACATTCAAAAGTTTCTTACCAGCCCGCAAACGCCGATAATCGGTCACGCACCGGACGTCGTCCGCAAAGAACTCGCCCAGCTCCCAAATCAAGCCATCGTCTGGTTTCAAAGACACGGCGGCGGCGCCGCAACAGGCGCCGTAACCGTCCTGCTCGGCACGGCGGCTTTCTTGGGAGCAATGATTGCCATTCCCGTGTTGGCCGCGTACTTGCTCTTCGATTCGGAGATCATCAAGCGGTTCTTCATGGGGTTCGTTCCGGAGAAGCGCCGCGACGCAACGCTCGGTCTGCTCGGCGAGCTCGAGGAAGTCCTGGGCGGATTCATTCGCGGGCAATTGATCGTCGGCGGTTCCATCGGCGTCATTATTGCGGTGGGCTTGATGCTGGTTCACGTGCCGTACGCAATTTTGATCGGAGCCGTCGCCGGTGCGTTGGACCTGATTCCATACATCGGCCCCGTCATCGCGTTCATTCCGGCGTTCACGATCGGTTTTTCGGCGGGCGGAATCGGTAAAGCCATGGCCGTCGCGGTGGTTTTCTTCATTGCGAACCAGCTCGAGGGCCACGTGATCGCGCCGAACATCGTGAGCCGCACGATCAAACTCTCCCCGAGCGCTATCGTATTGTCGGTACTCATTGGCGGCGAGCTCTACGGAGTCGCGGGTATGTTCATCGCCGTCCCGATTGCCGGGATCATTCGCGTGCTGTTACTGCACGTGATTCCGGGATCGGTTAGCCGCGAAGAAGCCAAACCGGTTCTCACCAAGGATCCGCAGGAGGTCGTTGAGGCCGACGCTCAAGCCGAGGCCGACGCTCAGAGCGTGGCCAAAACGTGAGCAGTCCGCGCGTTGACATCATCGGCGTGCCGATGGATTTGGGCGCAAGCCGCCGCGGCGTCGACATGGGTCCGTCCGCGGTGCGTTACGCGCAGTTGCACGACCAGCTGCGCGCGCTCGGCATCGCGCGCATCGACGACCATGGAAACTTGCACGTGCCGATCCGCGAAGCAGTCGACGAGGACGACAAGCACGCGAAGTATCTCGACGTGATCGATCGTGTTTGCGCCGAACTTTCAGAGATTGTCGAGCAAGCCGTGCGCGCCGGCGGATTTCCGATCGTGCTCGGCGGGGACCATTCCATTGCGATGGGAACGCTCCACGGCCTCAAACGCGCCCGCGGCCAGGCCGCCGGGCTGGTGTGGGTGGATGCGCACAGCGACATCAATAGCCCGAAGAGCTCGCCCTCGGGAAACGTGCATGGAATGCCGCTATGGTTCGCGCTCGAGCGCGGCTACGCCGATCCGAAACGCACCGTGCTGATCGGTTTGCGCGATGTCGAGCCCGAGGAAAAGGAAAACCTCCGCAGTTCGGGTGTGAAAGCGTTCACTATGAGCGATGTCGATCGCCTGACGATGGCGCGAGTAATGGAAGAAGCGATCGCCATCGCGGGAACGGGAGGGATACCGATACACGTCTCGTTCGATCTGGACGCCATCGATCCGCGCGAAGCGCCGGGCACCGGAACGCCGGTCAAGGGCGGCTTAAGCTTTCGCGAGGCGCACCTCGCTATGGAGCTGCTCGCCGAATCGGGCCAGCTCGGATCGATCGAAATGGTCGAGATCAATCCGATTCTCGACACGCGCAACCACACGGCGACACTGGCCGTCGGCTTAATTTGTTCCGGTCTAGGAAAGGCGATTCTATAATTTAATTGTTGCGACGCCTTCGCAACTGACGCCGCCGCCGCAGACCGCTGCGTCCCAAGTCGCGTTTGCAAGCAGTGTTTGAATTGCGCGTTGCGTCGCGTCGTCGAGCGGCGGATGGAATTCGATCTTCTTCGTGCGCCCATCATCGCCGACCGTTACGATCAGCACGACGTGCACGTTGAAGCGCTGCTGCAGTGCGGTCTTCACGCGCGGATCGAGAATGGGCGGCTGCTCCGCGCCGAACGGTGAAACGCCGCCGCGATCGTTCGCGCCTGCGCCGGTCATGGCGATATCGGACGTACCTTGCGGATTGGGCGAAGGCCCGGGGGCTCGCTGGAGCGTTTGGTCTTTCGGGGGCGTGATGCCCGGTGCGCGCGCGACCAGCGGCGCCGGCTGCTTTTCCGGTACGTCGCGCGGAGCCGCGGCGACCTGACCTTGCGGACCGTTCACCGGTGTTGGGCGCGAATGGGGATTGTGATTCTTGGCGGTCAGCTCGCTATGGATGCGTTCGAAGGAGACCACCAGCGCGCGCCGCTTCGTTTTCGGCATCGCGAGCGGAAGCGGGCGGGGATCTGCGCGCTTCTCGATGTGGATGTGGGCGATGTGTGCAAGCGAGAACGTTTCGACCGCTTCGGGTCCTGATGATAGTTGCGCGGGAATGAGGGGAATGATAAAGGCCACGGCCACATGGATGCCGAGCGAGACGGCAAAAGCGCGTCGCAACGGTCCGGCCCCATCAAGTGATTGCAAGCAACGAGCCCCTTACGGTTAGAACGGATACTACGACCCGCGCCGTGACGGGCCCCCTTTAGGAGAAAAGTGCGGCCGACGAACATCGTTCTCTACCAAGCCGAGTGGTGCGGATACTGCGCGCGGGTGCGTGCCAAGCTCACGGACCTCTTGCTGGACTACAGGGTCGTCAACGTCCCGCCCAGCCACGCCCTGCGCACGGTGGTGCGCGAAGTCTCCGGCCAGACGAGCATTCCCGTGATGGTTGATGGCGACGTCGTGCTCGACGACGACGACGACATCATCCCTTACCTCGAAAAAACCTACGGTCAGAAAGCCGTGGTGTAAAGCGCAGCGGCGGCGCCGGCCGCAAGTGCGCCGGTAGCCGTCGCGATCGCGTTGACCGCGTCGTTGTCGATTGCTCCCCACCCGCGCACCAGCGACGTCACGCTTCCGCAGAGATGCGGATCCGTTTCGCACAATCGTTGGCAGCGGCTGCAATAGCGCAGCGCTTGCAGCGTCGCGCCGAAAACTGAATCGGCCGTCGCTCCGGCAAATCCGGCGGCGGCAACGATCCACAACGGCGCTATTCCAACCGCCCATGCGACCAAACCGACGACCAGCGCGGCGCCGATTTCGGCGACCGTTCCCGCGATGGTAACTCCGCCGGATAACCCGCGCGCGACTGCGCGGAAATTGGCGATCGACCGCGGAGTACTGCGCGCCAGCGTTCCCAGTTCGGTGCCCCAGGTGTCGGCAGCAGCCGCCGCTAACGCGCCCGCGAACGCGGCGGCGAGCACTGGAGATCGCGTGAAAGCGTAGGCGACGGCGCACGCTGCGGCAACGCCACCGTTTGCCAAAACTTGCCGTGCGTTGCGCGCTTTGCGCTTGTCGGTGTCGGTTATCGCCGCCTTGCGTTTCGATCCGAAGCGCGAGAGCGCGACCGCCGGCAGAAAAAAAGTGAAGAGCACGGCCGCAAAGCTCCACCCGCCCGCCGCAAAGATTGCGGTGCCGACGATCGACGCGGCCACTGCTCCGCTTGCGCTTAGCGAGCGAGCGCGCCACGCGCCGAAAGCAACGATTGCCGCGAGTCCCGCGGCTGCGGCGACGCGGATTACGATAGCGCTTCCACGAGGCCTTCCACGGTATGCTCGGGCGCAACGACACTCACGAGAAGTCCCGCGTCCTTTGCGGCCTGCGCGGTAATCGGACCAATGCACGCGACGATCTTTCCGGCGCACGCGTCGCGCGCTGCCTGCGCCGATCCCAGATTGTGGACGAAACCGTCGACCGTGCCGGCGCTCGTGAACGTAACGATGTCGCTGCCCGAAACGCGCTGCGCGAACTGCGCGTCGTCCGTGAATACCGTTTTGTATGCTGCCACGATCGTCACCGGCCGGCCCGCCGCGTTCAGCCGGTCCGGCAGTACGTCGCGCGCTTCTTGAGCGCGGTACAGCAGTATCCGCTCGCCCTCGCGCGATGACGCTATTAACAGATCGGCGAGGTCTTCGGCGATGTAGCGCTGCGGAATGGCGTCGGCGCGCACGTTTCGCTCGAGTAGCGCTCGCGACGTTTTTAAACCGATAGCGGCTATTTTTGCGCCGCCGAAGATGCGCGCATCGTCGCGGCGCGCATCGACGTAATCGAAGAAAACGCGTACGCCGTTGGCGCTGGTGAAGACGACCCAACTGTATTGCGCTGGATCGTGTGTCGCCCGCTCGGCCGCGGCCGCGTCGTCCGGCGGCACGATCGCAATAGCCGGCGCTGCGATCGGCTCGGCGCCAGCACGCGTCAGCGCGCGCGAGAGATCGTCGTGCGGATCGGCGGGGCGCGTTATGAGCACACGTTTGCCGAAGAGCGGCAGCCTCTCGAACCAAGCGATTGCGTCGCGCAAGGCGACCACCGTCCCGACGATCACGATCGCGGGCGCGCTTAACCCCTCGCGTTCGGCGTCACCGGCAATGGTGGCGAGCGTGCCCGTCACCGTGCGCTGCGAAGGCCGCGTTCCATTTGCGACGACCGCCGCGGGATGATCGGCCGGCAAACCGTTCTGCATCAGGTTAGCGGTGATTTCGCGCAAATTGCGCATCGCCATCAGGAAGACCAGAGTTTGCTTGGGATCGCTCAATCGCGGCCAATCGATCGCGGACGCGTTCTTCGCGGGATCTTCGTGCCCCGAGACGATCGTGAGCACCGTATTATGATCGCGATGCGTCACCGGAATGCCGGCATACGCCGGAGCTGCCAACGCGGAAGTTACTCCCGGGACGATCTCGAAGTCGATGCCGGCGGCATGCAGGGCTTGCGCCTCTTCGCCGCCCCGGCCGAAGAGAAACGGATCGCCGCCCTTCAAGCGCACGACCGTTTTTCCGGCGCGCGCTTTTTCGATCATGAGCGCTACGGTCTTCTCTTGGGCGACGCTCTCCGCGCCTCCGCGCTTGCCGCAATAGATACGCTCGCACGCGGGCGAAACCAGCTCGACGATCGCATCCGACACGAGCGCGTCATACAGCACAACGTCGGCCCGACGCAATGCTTCGTGCGCGCGTAGTGTCAACAGACCGGGATCGCCGGGTCCCGCTCCGGTGAGAAAGACCTTACCGGTCGACAACGTCGAGTTCGAAAAGCTCCTGAAGCAGCTTGGCGTGCGTGATCGCCTCGGAGCCTTCTTCCGAAGCCTTTTCGCGCAGCTTCGTCACCACCGTGTGCAAGAGTTTGGAGATGATCGTCAGCGATGCGCCGGTCATCAGCATCTTGTCGCGCTCGCCCAGATCCGGAAGGCGCGCGAACAGCCGGTCCAACTCGGCGGCTCGGATAGCTTCGGCTTTTTGCGTGAGCGATGCAATCACGGGAACCGTGGCGCGCGCTTTATACCACTGCCGGAACCGGTCGACGTATTCGCTTACAATCTCTTCGACTTGCGGAACCGCTTCGCGGCGAACCTCGAGTTTTTCGTCAACGTGCGTCTTCAGGCCATCGATGTCGACCAGCGTTACACTGGGCAGCTCGCCAACCGCGGGATGCGCGTCGCGTGGAACGGCAATGTCGATGATGAAGAGCGGACGTTCCGTGCGCGTTGCCAGCGCTTGCGCCACAATCTCGGGCGTCAGAACGAAGTGCGTAGCGCCCGTCGATGTGATGACGATGTCGGCTGCGCTCAGCGCGTTGCGGAGTTCACCCGGCTCGAGCGCTTCGCCCGCGCCGATCTGCGCGATCACTTCGCGCGTGCGTTCCAGCGTGCGGCTCAGAACCGCGACGTTGTGCGCGCCTTCGCGGCGAAAACGCTTCGCGGCGGCTCCGCCCATCTTGCCGGCGCCGATGACGAGAACGCGGCGCCCTTCGAGCGACCCAAAACGCCGCTTCGCCAAATCGATGGCGGCGGTCGCGACCGACGGCGACTCTTCGCCGATGCGCGTCTGAGTGCGCGCGGCTTTACCGGCGCTCATCGCTTCACGCAGAAGCTTGTGCAAGACTTCGCCCGCGGAGTTTGCTTCGCGCGCCGCGGCATACGCTTCTTTGACTTGACCCAGAATCTCGGCTTCGCCAATCAGCATCGAGTCGAGTCCGGTGCTGACGCGAAAGAGATGTTCGACGGCTTCGCCTCCGAGCAGCGTGTACAAGTACGATTCCAGATCGTAGGCGACCGAGCCGTGACGGAAATGCTGGAGGAATGACTTGAGCTGCGCGACGCCGGCCTCGTAGTCGGCAACCTCGGCATAAATCTCGAGGCGTCCGCACGTCTGCAGCATCAGCGCTTCGCGCACCGCTTCGTAGTCGCGCAGCGCGACGAGCGCTTCGCTCATGCGTTCGGCCGGAAAGACGTGGCGCTCGCGAACCTCGACGGGCGCGGTATTGTGCGAAAGGCCGAGACACACCAGCGGCATCTTAGTTCGTGTACCCTCGCGCAAAGCTCAAACGGTGGGTGAGGATAGAAAGCTCGCCCGCAAGATCGATGTTGCGCACGATGACGGGCTGCCGCACGCGCAGCGAGACCGGCGCGAAGTTCAGCAAGGCCCGGACCCCGCTCTGCGCGAGTCGCGCGGCAATCGCTTGCGCGGCGCCGGCCGGCACGGCGATAACGCCGATCTGTGCATCGACGCGCGCAAGCGCAGTTTCAAGCGACGCTGCGTCCTCCACTGGAACGCCCTGCCACTCTTGTCCGATGACCGATGGAGAGTTATCGAAAATTGCCGCAACTTTGAATCGTTCCTCGCGGGCCGCCAAAAAAGTGGCGAACGCGTGTCCCAGAAAGCCGAAGCCGGCAATGGCGATGCGCCAGTCACGCTCTAATCCTAAGACCAGCGCCAGCTGATCGATCAACGGTTTTATCGCATAGCCCTGTCCGCGCCGCCCGAGTGGACCGAGCGCCGAGAGATCTTTGCGGATTTGGGTCGAGGAGATCGTGTGTCCGAGCAGGTCGGCCAGCCCGATAGAGGTGACGACCGTCTTCCCCGCCGCCTCGGCCTGCGCGAGCGCCCGGTGGTAGGCGAAGAGTCGCGGAATTGCGACGTCGCTCTGTGCGATCCGCAAGGCGCCCGGTGTTAATAGCGTTGCGGCGGCCGGCTCGATCATCGCGCGGCCACCGCTTCGAGCTGCGCGAGCGAATCGTCGGCTGCCGAGATCGTGCGTTCGATTTCGCGCGTGGTATGCGCCGACGAGACGAAGAGCGATTCGAACTGCGAAGGCGGCAGATACACGCCGCGATCGAGCATGGCGTGAAAGTATCGCGCGTACGCGGCCGTGTCCGAACGAAGGGCTCCGTCGAGATCGCGTACGGGCTCGCGGTTAAAAAAGACGCACAGCATCGCACCGGCGTGCGCCGTCGTCAGCGGAACTTCGTGCTTGGCAAAAACTTCGGAAAGACCGTCGCAGAGCAGTTTCGAGAGCACCTCGAGCCGTTCGTAAAATGTCGGATCGTTTGCAATCGCGCGCAACGCGGCGATGCCCGCCGCCATCGCGAGGGGATTTCCCGAAAGCGTGCCGGCCTGATAGACCGCGCCGTCGGGCGCGAGTTCGCACATGATCTGCGCACGGCCGCCGAAAGCGCCGACCGGGAGTCCGCCCCCGATCACTTTGCCAAGCGTCGTGATATCCGGCGTTACGCCTTCGCGCTGCTGTGCTCCGCCGCGTGCGACGCGAAATCCGGTCATCACTTCATCGAAGATCAGCAGCGCGCCGTGCCGGTCGCACAGCGCCCGCAATGTCTGTAAAAATCCCGGAACGGGCGGGATCAATCCCATGTTGCCCGCGTAGGGCTCGACAACGATCGCCGCGATTCTGCCGGCGTGCTGCTCGAAAGCGGCCGCGACTGCCGCGGCGTTGTTGTACGGCAACACGATCGTGTCCGCGGCGACGCTCGCCGGTACGCCGGGCGAATCCGGTATGCCGTTGGTGATCGCTCCGCTGCCCGCCGCGATGAGAAATGCATCTCCGTGGCCGTGATAGCAGCCGGCGAATTTTACGATCGCGTCGCGCCCCGTGAAGCCGCGCGCGAGCCGCACGGCGCTCATTGTGGCTTCGGTACCGCTCGACGTGAAGCGAATGCGCTCGATCGAGGGCACCATCGACGCGATGAGTTCGCCCAGCTCCGACTCGGCTTCGGTCGGCGTTCCGAAAGACGTTCCGCGACCCGCCGCTTGCACGATTGCCTTCACGACGCCCGAGTTGGCGTGCCCCAATAGCGCCGCACCCCACGACAAAACGTAATCGACGTATTCGTGTCCGTCGAGATCGTAAAGAAACGGACCGGAGCCGCGCTGCATGAAGACGGGCGATCCGCCGACGGCGCGAAATGCGCGCACCGGAGAATTCACGCCGCCCGCAATAATTTCGCGCGCGCGCGCAAACGCCGAAATCGAGCGTTCTAATCTCAAAGGTGAAGTCCTAACAATGCATCGCGCTCCGCGATCGTGTTGATGCCGGCCAGCGCGCGTTCGTCAGGAAAGCCGACCCGCCGGTGAACGAGCCTTTCGACGACCGCGCGCACGGCTCCCGACCCGGTCGCCAGCTCGGAACAGCCCCCCCGCAAGAACGCTGCGCGCGAGTAGATCGCGCAGAGCGGCTCGAGCCGGCCATTCCGCTCCGCGACGACGGCCTCCAGTTGCGGCTCCCAAGCCGCCAGCAGGCGGTCGAAAACGCTGCGGTCGACCAACGGCGCGTCCCCGGCGACGGTGAAGCACAGCGGCTGCAAGACGCTTTCAAAGGTAGAGACGATTCCGCCCAGGGGTCCGCGGCCGGGCTGGAGATCGGGCACGACCGGGCAGTCGAGTTCACGCGCGATTTTTTCGCCGAACGCCGCGTTGGCTGAGACGTACACCGGCCCGATCGATCGCACGTTGCGGTAAACGCGCAGCAGCAGCGGCACTCCGCCGACGTCGCTCTCGAGTTTGCCCGGAAAGCGCGTGGCTGCTCCACCGGCGAGTATGACGACCCCGATATCAGCGGCTGCGGGCTGCATACTCTTTGGCAAAATAGGTGATGACGATGTTCGCTCCGGCGCGCGCGAAGCTGACGAGCATCTCGTGCACCGCGCGTTCCTCGTCGATCCAGCCATTGAGCGCCGCGGCCTTGATCATCGAATATTCGCCGCTGACGTTGTAAACGGCAATCGGCAAGTCGAAGCGATCGCGCGCAGCTCGCACCACATCGAGGTACGCGAGCGCCGGCTTGATCATCAGGATGTCGGCGCCTTCTTGCGCGTCGAGCGTCATCTCGCGCAGCGCTTCCCGTACGTTAGATGGATCCATTTGATACGTTCGGCGATCGCCGAACTGCGGCGTCGACCCGGCCGCTTCGCGAAACGGACCGTAAAATGCCGACGCGTACTTCGCGCTATACGCCATGATCGCGGTCTCTTCAAAATCTTCGGCGTCGAGCGCTTCGCGAATCGCGCCGACCCGGCCGTCCATCATGTCGGATGGCGCGACCACATCCACGCCGGAGCGCGCGTACGTCAAGGCGGTGCGCGCCAGTATTTCTACCGTTGAGTCGTTGTCCACGTCGCCGCGCTCGTTCAGGACCCCGCAGTGTCCGTGATCGGTGTACTCGCAGTTGCAGAGATCCGCGATCACGATCATGTGCGGCAAAGCACGCTTGATCTCGCGTGCCGTTTGCTGCACGACCCCGTCGGGATCGAAATTCTTGCTGCCGCGCGCGTCTTTTGTTTGGGGAATTCCGAAGAGCAGAACGGAACCTAGTCCGAGCGCGTCGAGCGTGCGCGCTTCGCGCACGGCGCTTTCAACCGTGTACCGCTCGATGCCGGGCATCGACGCGATCGGTCCGGCCTGGTCGGGATTTTCGACGACGAAGAGCGGCTGCACGAGCTGCGCGGGATCGGTGCGGTGCTCGCGCACGAGCTCGCGCATGGCGCCGTTCCGGCGCAGCCGCCGCGGACGGATCGTTTGGCGACGTTTTGGGAGTGTTTTCAGTTGGAGCGCTCCTTGGAAGCAAGATGTTCGCGGATTGCGTCGACCAACGCGTCGATGGCCGCTTCGGGCGCCACCAGGTCCGGGGTAAATCCGGCCGCGTGCGCCGCCGCCGAACTGGCCGGGCCCATGGCGGCGACCGCCGGACGCCGTTCGAACCGGTGCACGCGCGCCAAATACTCTGCCGCCGCCTCGACCGATCCGCTGGACGGGAACACAATAAGGTCGGGCACCCGCTGACCCAGGCCCGACGGTTCGGCTTCACCGGAGCGCATCTCGAGCACCTCCGCCCCGTCCGCGCGCAACAACGAGGCGATGCGGCTGGCGCGCTCTTGCGTGCGAGGGAGCACTACGAGCCTGCCGTCCAGCCTATGGCCTTTGCCCACGTTCAGCGCGGCCGCCAGCTCTGCCCCGAGAGCTTCGGCTTGGTCCGGCGTCTCGACGGGCCGGCTCAGCCGGGCGCGAACGATCGCCGCGCCCTCCGCTTCGGCAAGGGCGCCGAACGCTTCGAGTTCGCCGCCGGAAAAACGCGCGTGAATGCCGATCGGCGCCTGGCAGCCGCCGCGCAATGCGCGCAACGCCGCGCGTTCGCACAAGATGGCAAGTTCCGCGGAGCGATCGTTCACCGCGTCGCAAATCTCACTCTCGAGCTCGCCGCCGGCGAGAATCTCGACTGCCAGCGAACCTTGTCCAGCGGCCGGCACCATTTCGGTGAGTGCGAACGGTCGCATATGTGTGGCGCTCGCGCGCAAACGCTCCAAACCGGCAGCCGCTAGAACGATCGCGTCGTATTCGCCGTCGCGCAGCTTCCTTAGGCGCGTGTCGACGTTGCCGCGAACGTCCGCGTAGTCCAGATCTTTGCGCAGCGCGAGCAATTGCGCGCGCCGCCTAGCGCTCGACGTGCCCACGCGCGCGCCCGGCGGAAGTGCGGCCAGACTTTCGAACCGGTCGCTGCAGAAGACGTCGCGCGGATCTTTGCGCACGGAAATCGCGGCGATGCGCATATCGGCAGGCAATTGGGTCGGAAGGTCTTTGCACGAATGTACCGCGTATTGCGCGCGCCCTTCGCGAATCGCGATCTCCAGTTCTTTCACGAATAGGCTTTCGGATCCGATCGCGGCGATCGAGCGGTCCACAATGCGATCGCCTGTCGTCGTCACGGTTAGAAACGTCGTCGCAATTCCGCGCCGCGCCAGCAGGGCCGCAACCGTACGTGCTTGGATCATCGCCAGCGCGCTCGTGCGCGTTGCGCAGATGGCCGCTCTCACGTTCATCGTCGCGAGCCGGTCGATCGGGAGCTGCGCCAGCTCGCGCAGCGTGCCGGCGCGTTCGTTTTCGGAAAGCTCGCCCTTGGCGTAGTCGCGCATATGTTCGAGTGTTTTTAGCGCTTCCGCATATGAGTCGTCGAAGTG
The DNA here is from genome assembly GCA_038215615.1 of Vulcanimicrobiales bacterium. Taxonomy (GTDB): domain Bacteria; phylum Vulcanimicrobiota; class Vulcanimicrobiia; order Vulcanimicrobiales; family Vulcanimicrobiaceae; genus Rubrimentiphilum. The sequence continues at coordinate 31,018 of JBBQQR010000021.1, forward strand.
CTCGCGCAATTCGGAGGCGAGTCTTTTTGCGAACGCCGGCGCGGCGCCGCCGGTGTCGATTGCAAACGTCAGGTTGCCGATCTGCACGGTTGCCGAGGTGGCGAAATCGCCCCGCTCGGCCTTCGACGCATCGCAGACCAGAACGCGGGCGGTACGCGCGTCGGCGCAGACGGCTTCGTTCACCGTGTCGTCGGAGGTGGCGGCGATCGCGAGAAAGGCTCCGTCGAGGTCGGCTGATTCATAACCGCGTTCGCGCAATTCGAAGCCGTGCCGGCCGGCCGCTTCGCGCAGACCCGGCCCGATTTCGGGCGCAACGACGCGGACGCGAGCTCCGGCAGCCTGGAGGGCCGCGGCCTTCTTGCGCGCGACTTCGCCGCCGCCGGCCACCACCGCCAGGCGGTCGCGAACGTAGAGCGTCACGGGAAACGACATCGGTGCGCATGACTTCGCTGCACGACTGCCCAAAACTGCACCGGATGCGTACTCCTTGGCGCGCCGCACTCATTGGAGCGGCGGTCGCCGCGCTGGTCACGCTGCCGGGCCTGGGCAGCGGCACGCTTTGGGATAACAGCGAGACCGCCTACGGCGAAGTCGCCCGCGAGATTTTTCTGGCTCGCGACTGGATCGTTTTGCACTTCAACGGCGATCCGTGGTTCGTTCAGCCGCCGCTCTATTTTTGGATCGCGGCGATCTGCGCGAAAATCTTCGGCGTGACAACGTTAGCGCTGCGTCTGCCGGCCGCCCTCGCGACGATCGCGATGGGCGCGATGACGGCATATGCGGTGGCCCGGCAAGCCGGAATGCGCGCGGGTATTTATGCGGGCGTCATTCTTTCGACGTGCCTGATGCAGGCGATCGTCGGCCGGCTCGCCATCATGGACGCGCTGCTGGACCTTTCCGTGGCCGCCACGATCTTCTGGTGGTTCCGCGCGGTGCAAACGGGCGAAGATTCTTACTACATCTATGGCTGGATCGCGGCGGCCTTCGGATTTTTGGCGAAAGGTCCCGTTGCGCCGGTTGTCGCGCTCCTTGTGATCGTTCCGTATTATCTGTGGGAAAGACGCGCCACGCACGCGCGGCCGCCCAGTTGGCGCGCATGGGCGGGCGGCATTGTGCTCTTTGCGGTTATCGTGCTGCCGTGGCTCGTGGTGCTCTGGCAGCGCGCGGGCAGTACTTCGATCGCCGAGCTCCTTGGGCATTACACGTTCGGCCGCTACACCGGAACGATCGAGAGTCAGAGCGGCCCCGTATGGTATTACTTGCCGGTTATCATTTTAGGATTCTTTCCGTGGATCGCGTTCTTGCCGTCGGCCATTGCGTCGGCCGTGCGCAGGCTGCGGGATCCTGCGGTTACGACCGAAGAACGGCGCTTGCACCAGCTCGTTCGGCTCGCGATTGTGTGGATCGTACTTCCATTGGTTTTCTTTAGCTTCGCGCGGACGAAGCTTCCGAACTACATCGCGCTCGAACTGCCGGCACCGGCGCTGCTGGTCGCGCTCTATTTCGAAACGGCGCTCGAGCGCGCGCGCAGCCGTTCGGCGCTGATTTCAACGGCCGCGGTGCCGCTGACGATTCTGCTGGTCGCATTCGCGATCGTCATGTTCTCGCGCGACAACCGGCTGAATATCGAGCTGGCCGTCGCGGCGCGGAGTTTGATCTGGGTCGGCGGCGCGATCTTCGCGGGCTCGATCGTCAGCTTCGGGCTGCTCTTGGGCCGCTCGCGCGCATTCGCCGCGCCTTACGTACTCGCGTTTTCAATGGCGACCGCGATCGGCTTGCTGGCACTGCTGGTGCTGCCGCAGGCCGAACAATTCAAACCCGTTCCGCATTTGGCGGCGCTGATCGACAGCCGCCGGCTTCCCGGTGATGACGTTGCGATACAAAACCTGGCCGGCGGCAACGCCCTGATCTTTTATACGCGTCCGGTCGTCTACGTTTTTGCGCGGCCGGGCGAGCCGATTGCTAACGGCACGGCCAACCCGCGCAACATTATCTGCGGCGCGCAGCGGCTCTGGCTGATCGCCCCCCGTCACAAGCCGTTCACGCAAAACACGTTCGGACGCAAACGCACGCTCGTCACGACGTGGGGCGAAGCGAATCTCTACTTGTATACCGGTCCGACGTGCGCGTAAGCGTCCATGACACTACGCGCCCTCTCTTGGCGATTTAAAGAAAGAGAAACGCGGCGTCGCCGACGCGTTCGAGCGTCGCATTTTCGATCCGGCCGGTTCCGGTAATCGGCGCCGTACGCCGGGCGAACGTGATCTGCAGCGCGTGGCGCGTCTCTTGTGACGCGTTGCGCGTGCCTGAGTGCAGCAAGTGCCCGTTGAAAGCGATTGCCGAGCCCGCGCTGCATGTGACCAACCGCTGATCAGGATGCGGCGTTTCCGTATCGGACGGCACGGCGATATCGCCCGGCAGATGCGATCCCGGAACGACGCGTGTCGCGCCGTTGTGCGGCGTGAAATCCACCAGCGCGACGATCGCTGTCGCGACTTGGTACTCGCCGCGATAGCCTTGCCTGAAGTCGGTGTGCAGAGTTTGCGCTCCGTAGCCGGGCTGCGGAGCGCGGTAGGCAACCGAACCGATGCGCAGATCGTACCGGATGACGTGCACCATCGCGCTAAGCAGGCGGTTCGATTTCCACACCGGATCGAAGGCCGGCTCGTTGACGAGATCGTTCAGGTGCAGTGTGCCGCCGGCGTGCCAGGTCGGGTCGAGGCGGGCTTGCGCGATCAGTTTATCGAGAGCCGTGCGCGCATTTGTGATCTGGACGGCGCTCAAAAATTCATGCAATACAACGTAGCCGTCGCGATCGAGGTTTGCGATCTCGGCTTGAGTTAGCTTATCTTCGCCGGCGCCCAGCGAGCGAAGAAGCGCTGCACGCTCGGCGCTTTCCATCGCACGCTATTTTTTTAGTTTGGCAACGTCAGCTGTCGTGACCGCGGCCGCGTGGTTTGTTCCAAGCGCCGAACGGATGTAGGTGACGACGTTGGCGATATCCTTGTTCGAAAGCGACGGTTTCCACGCCGGCATCATTCCGTTGTAATTCGTGCCGTTCACTTGGATCGCGCCCGTTTTTCCGTTGAGCACGGTGAGAATCACCTGCTTCGGATCGCCGGTGACAAACGTGTTGCCGACCAGCGGCGGGAAGTTCGGCGGCGTTCCGGCGCCGGCGGCGCCGTGGCAGCTGCTGCAGTTTTGTGTGTAGACGGTCTGCCCGGCCTTTGCCGCCGGACTAGCGGCGGCTGTCGTGCTCGGTGGTGCGGCCGCAACCGCAGGCTTGCCGGCCGCGGGGGTCGCCGCTTGTTTCTGCATGATCGAGAGCTGGCTCCAGATGGTCAGCCACCAAATGATGGCCAACGAAATGGCGAGCAGCCAGAGAATGAACTTGCGCGATCCCAAAACGCGCGTCGTGCTGCGATCGATCCACGGCAGCAGAATCAGCAGCGTCGTTGCTGCTCCCGGAATCACGATCGCTCCGATGATCTCCAAGTTGCCCGGCACGATATTCAGCAAGCCGAAGAGGTCGAGGAAATACCACGCCGGGTACGGTGTGAATTGCACGGTTGGATCGGCTTTGGCGTCGAGGAAGGGCGGCCAGAACGTGGCCAGTGCGACGATACCAATCAGCACCAGCAGCGAAGCGACCGTGTCCATGAACATCTGGTCGGGCCAGAAACGGCCCTTGCGCAGTGGGCGCGGATCCTCGACCGGCGGGCCGGCCGGTCCGTTCCAGCGGAAGATTGCCAAATGTGCGCCGACCAGGCCGACGAGCGCGGCCGGCATCAGCCACACGTGCAGGCCGAAGAAACGGTTGATCGTGAGCGTGCCCATCGTCGTGCCGTCTTGCACGAACTGCTGGATCCAGCCGCCGAGGAACGGTACGTTGAGCGTGAGATTGATCGCGACTTGCGACGCAAAGTACGCGTCCATGTCCCACGGCAGCAAATAGCCGGTGAGCCCGAGTACCATCGTGACGAGCAGCAGCAGCACGCCGACGATCCACTGAATTTCGCGCGGCGATTTGTAAGCGCCCCAGATCACCACTTGCAGCAGGTGCAGAAAGACGAGCGCGATCATCGCCGACGCGCCCCAATAATGGATGCTCAGTACCGTGTGCTGGAACGGATGGTCGTAGATGTACTTGGTGGATTCCCACGCCGTCATCGCCGACGGTGCGTAGAAGAACGTCAAGAAGATGCCGGTGACGATCTGCACGATCATCGCAAAGAGCGTCGCGCTGCCGAAAACGTACCAATAGCTCGCGCCGCCGGGAACGTCCTCGGTCAGGAAATCCTTCGCCATGCTGACGAAGCCGGTCCGGCGATCGATCCAGCTCAGCATTACGCGGTGTACGACACGACGATGCGGTTAGGAATCGTGGGCGCGTAGCGTATCCATTCGCACTGCGCGACGCCGCTTTGTTCGCGCAGTGGCAGCGGATCGAGTCCGCGCTCGGCGGGACCGGCAATGTGCGCACCGTTATTATCGAACTGCGAGCCGTGGCACGGGCACTGGAATTTGTTGGCCGCGGCGTTGTAGTTGTAATAACAGCCCAAGTGTGGACAGATCGGGCTAAAGAGCACGAAGCCGAGCGTCACAATCGGATAGGGAAGCATGTCTTTTCCGCCTGGCGTGAAGAGGTCGCTACGGTCGCGCGTAAACTTCTGCGGGTCTTTTACTTTAATGCCCCAGACCGATTGCGGCGAGCTCTGTTCGGGCAGGTAGGCGTCTTTACTCTTGAGGTTGATATCGATGCGAACGGCCTTGTCGGTGGCGCTCTGCAGCTGCTTCCAGCCGTTCTCGTCGAGTCCGGTCCAGGTGGCTCCGCCGGCGCCGACGTCGGGAACGAGCGAACCGACGATCGGAATGGCCAGGGTCAGGCCGATGACGCCGCTGATGGCAATGGTCGCATTGGCCATCCACTGTCGCCTCGAGATGACCTCGGGGGTCTCTACCTCTTCGTTAGCCCCGGGAACGTGGGCGTGACTGGACAAATTCGCTCTCCTCTTGCTCCGATTGTAGGGCGGCTTTTCCGCCGCCGCCACGACCAACCTCTTAGTTCCCGGGAAGCCGCCGCTCCCTACACTTTGTAGCTGTGAAGTCCGCTAATCCACAGGTTGACGCCGAAGTAGCAGAACATGATGGAGAGAAAGCCGATCACGCTCACCCACGCGGTCCGCATTCCCCGCCAAGCGTTGCGCGTGTGCAAATGCATGTAGATCGCGTAGACGATCCAAGAAAACAGCGCCGCGGTCTCCTTGGGATCCCACTGCCAGTAGTGTCCCCACGATTCGTGCGCCCACATCGCACCCGTAATGATCCCGAGCGTCAGCAGCGGCAGCCCCACGGCGACGATCCGGTAAATCAGCACATCGAGCTGCGCCAAACTCGGAAGCGTATTGAGCCATTGCAAGCCGGGGCTGTCCGTCGCAGAAGCATTCCGCCGTGCCAGCGAGCGCTCGAAATAGTATTTGACAAGAAACAAAACCGATATGACGAACGAGACCATGAAAGCAGCGTATGACGACACGACGAGCGGAACGTGAATCTTCGCCCAGTACGATTGCAGCGACGGCACGGCCGGCATCGTACCTTCGTTCCACGTGATCGCGTAAGCGAGAAACAGTGCCGCAAGACCGAGCACGAAACCGCCCGCAAACCAGAGATCGTAGCGGAACGCGAAGATGATGAAAATCAGCACGGCGACCGCGGCGAACAGCGAAAGCGACCCGTATAAGTTTAGCAGCGGCCAGATGCCGGTGATCTCGTAGCGCGCGAACAATTGTCCGAATTGCGCCACGCAGCCGGCGATGGCGAGCGGAATCGCCAGGTGTCGCAGCCATTCCGAGCGGGAGAAAAAATAGACGAGCAGCGCCAGCGCGCCGACGACGTAGGCGCCGATCGCGATGATCATGAGCACTTCGTCTAAGGGCATCCGTCCGTTAGCCACGCGAATCTCCAATCAGTTTCGTGCCGAGCGCCGCCGCCAAGTCGTTGAATTGCCGTTCGAAAATGTCGTACCCTTTGACCGTTGTGGCCGCCAGCCCGATTCGCGATCCGCCCGGAGCCGGATCGATCCGCACGAACATTCGCGCGGGCAGGAGATAGAACGAAATCATCAGACCTGCGAGCAAAACGAAGGCGCCGATGCCGACAAGCGCCACGCCCGGGTCGTGCGTGTACTGAATGCCGCTGACGAGCAGATAGCGTACCGGGGTGACGCGCCAGCCGCCGCCGACGTCGATCGAGGACTTCATCGGCACGAGTCCCGCGCCCGATGCCTGGCCGCTATCGAAGATTTGCAAAAAAACGGCCGGATTGTTGACGCGCGGATCCGCCGAAGGCTGACCGTTCAAAGGATCGACCGTGGGTACGAATTGCGCGACCGCGACCGTGCGCTGCGTTCCGGGCAGATCGATTGCGTCGCCGGTGAGGTAGTCGCGATTCATCAGCGCGGGAACGCGCACGCCATCGTGCGTTACGCGAAAGCGCATCGCGAATCCGTAACTGGACTGGTAGTAGAGCACGCCGTCAACATCCAGCGGGTGATTCACGCGAATGGTTGCCGTGCGCGCGACACCGTCGCTCCCGGTAGCCGTCACGCGCGAGACATAATCGATGGGCTGGTAGACCATGCCGCTTTTGGTGATGATGGGTTTGATTTTGTAGGAGAAGCCGTCGAGCTTGATCGACGTCTGCGTGTGTGGCACCGAGACCGTTTGTCCCGTGACGATAGCTTCGTCGCCGGAGAAGCCTTTGGCCCAATAGATCGTCGTGCCGGCGGCGATGATCACGAAGCCGGTATGCGCGACCAGCACGCCGCGCCGCGCCCAGTTGTGTTTGTCGGCGAACGTCCATTCGACGCCGCCAAGTTCACGCTTGCGCACGTGCCAGCCGCGCGCGCGGAAAAATGTGGCGATGCGTGTGCGGATGGTTTCGGGATCGCCGGCTGCGTCGAACGAGGCGTGCAGCGGAATCTTGTCGATCGCGACGGCGCGCAGCGGCGGCAGGCGCGCGGGAATGACGCGCTTGAACGTGCAGACCCCCAGCGAAAGCAAAATCAATCCGATGATGCCGACGTAATACGGCGTGTGATAAATGTTGTTGAAATCGAGCCGCAGGATCAGACGCGCGAGCGGCGCCGCGTAGGAGTCGAAATAGGTGGCGGGATCCTTGCCTTGCGCGACGATCACGCCGATCAGCGTCAGCAGGCCCCAGACGATGAAGAGCAGCACCGCGAACAGCACGTTTCCAAACGTGCGGATGAAATCGTCGTAGAGCTCCCGGACGGCCTGCATGATCTTTAGTGTACTCGCGCGGCCTCCGCGCGCCACGACTTCTCGAGCAGGACGATGATCCACAGGCTGGCTTCGTAGAGAATGTACATCGGCAGCGCCATCATCGCCATCGTGAGTGGATTTCCGTCCGGAGCGGCGATCGCACCGAAGACGAAAAAGCCGAAGAGGAAATAGCGCCTGTTTCTCTTGAGGAAAGCCGAGTTGATGATGCCGATGCGGGCGAGCGCGATCATGATGATCGGTGTTTGAAAGATGAGCGCAAACGCCAAGAGGATCAGTAGGATGAAATTGATCGTCGATTCGATCCCGAACGTCGGTGTCGCGATATGATTGGTCACTAAGATGAGTGCTCCCACGACGCGCGGGAGCACGATGAAGTGCGCGAAAGCAATTCCTGCTAACGCCAGCAAAAACGACGGAGCGACGTAAACGTACACTAAGTTGCGGGTTCGCGGATGGAATGCCGGGACGACGAACATCCACAACTGATACAAGAGCACTGGCAACCCCAGCACAATGGCCGCGTAGATGGAGAATTTGAATTCGGCCAGTATGGCATCGGCGGGTCCAAACGCGTGCAGTTGGACGTTGTGAAAGTACGCGTTCTTGAGGAAGTCGATGGCGTAGGGCGAGGGGATGAACATCACAACGCCCAGCCCAAAAACCGTGACGAGCGAAATCAAGAGACGTTTACGGAGCTCCCGAAGGTGCTCCGTAAAGCTCATCTCTTTTTGGTCCCAGGCGTCGGACACGCTCAGCTGCTCAATGTCCCTTTGTCCGGCGTGGGCGGCGGAACGTTGGCGCCCGTGCCGTCGGCGTTGTTTTGCGAAACGTTATCCATGACGTCGGCGCGCGCCGTTTCGGCCCGCACGCGCGCGTCTTCGCGCGCCTTGGCGGCCGCCGCATCGGCCTCGGCTTGTCCGACCATGAACTCTTTCTTGGCCGCGCCGGCGCTCCGCGCTAACTTCGGCAGCTTCTCCGCTCCGAAGAGCAAGAGCCCTAGGCCGATCAAGATCATGACGATTTCCGGGCTACCCAGGGCGAGCGTGACGTGCATACTTCTCTCCTTTAAGAGGTTTCTTCGAGCAATTCGCCGGCAAGCCGCTGCAGTTCGGCTTTCGCCGCGTTATTTTCGAGGCCGTCGATTGCATCTTCCGCGCGCCGGGAGTACTGCGCGATCTTCTCGCGCGTCTCTTCGATCGCATTCGATCGCCGTATGCTCGCGATGACCGCGGCGATGTCCGGCTCTCTTCCCGCAAACAAACGCTCGACCATGCCCCGAAATTCTTGGCTTCCGCTGCGCAAGGCCAGAATTAACGGAATCGTCATCTTGCACTCGGCGAGATCGTTTCCGACCGGCTTTCCGAGTGCTGCGGCGTCGGCGGTCACGTCGAGCAAATCATCGCGCATCTGAAATGCGATGCCGTAGGCCAGGCCAAAAACGCGCAGGGCTTCAACTGCCTGCTGCGGGGCACCGCCCGCAATTGCTCCGCACTGCGCGGACGCGGCGAAGAGCGACGCGGTTTTTCGCTCCACCGTATCTATGTACGACTGTAGCGAAACGTTCAGATCGCCAAGCGACCGAAGCTGTAGTACTTCGCCGTCACAGATCTCCGCCAGAGTCGCCGAGAGAATGTTCGGAATCGGCGGCGCGTAGTAGTGCGTGACGTTTTTAAAAATCCAGGCGAAAAGATAATCTCCCGCCAGCACGCTGATCCGGTTTCCATAATCGATCGCCGTGGCGTTTACGCCGCGTCGCGTCTGCGCGTTGTCGACGACGTCGTCGTGAATGAGCGTTGCGACGTGAATCAATTCCATATACGCCGCCAACTGGATGTGTCGCTCGGAGTCCGGATCGTGCGTTTGCGCGGCAAGCAGCGTGATGCGCGGGCGCAAACGCTTTCCGCCGGCTGCCAGCATGCGCTTCACGGCCTCGGTGATCAGCGGGTTGTCGGTAGAGAAACGCTCGCGGAAAAACGCTTCGATCTCGTCGTGGCGTAACTGGGCGCGCTCGCTTTGAATCACGGCGCGTCACCGTAGTGAATCGCAACGGCCCCGCCCATGAGGCGCACGAATGCCGCGTTCGCAAAACCTGCGCTCGTAAAGCGGTCGCGTAAGGCTTCCGCGTCCGGGTGATGCGTTAGCGAGTTGGGGAGATAGGTGTAGGCCGCGCGCGATCCGCTGACGATGCCGCCGATCAGCGGAACGATGCCGTAGAAGTAGAGATCGAAACACGCCTTCCAGACCGCGTTGGGCGCCTTGCTCATATCGAGGTTCACGAAGCGCGCGCCCGGTTTCAGCACCCGCCGGATCTCGCGTAAAGTCGCATCGATGCCCGCGACGTTGCGCATCGCGAAGCCCATAGTCGCACCATCAAACGAGTTATCGGCAAACGGGAGCGCCATCACGTCGCCTTCGAGGAACTTGGTGCCGGCGCCGCCTTCCCGGGCCGAGCGCTCACGGGCCTGCGCCAGCATCGGTTCGCAAAAATCGACGCCGGTGAGCCGCAGCGTCGGATCGGTGCGCAGCAGATGAAAGACGATGTCGCCGGTTCCGCAGCATACATCCACGATCTGTCCTCCGCGGGGAGCGCGCAGCAGCGCGATCGCGCGCTTGCGCCAGCCCTCGTCCAGCCCGGCGCTGATGATGCGATTGGTGCGATCGTATCGCGGCGCGATCGTCGCGAACATCTCGCGGACGTAGGCGCTCTTGTCGTTCTTCGGCGGCGGCGCCGCCGCCGGGCTTGCAATCATGGGGATGAGTACGCTTCCAAGCGGCGGTCGGCGTTCCTGTGGCCGCACCCCTGGGCGGACGGCGCCGCCGTCGTGATTGTATCGAGTGATCTCCCTCAGTTCGGAAAAACAGGCCATGCGGGCAATGCACACCGCGCGCAGCGTTTTGCTCACTGCCTACACGCTGCGTCCCGGCCGTATGCTCGATGCGGTCGAAGACGCGGCCCGCCGCGGCGCGCGCGTTACCGTGCGCTTGGAAGGCAGCCCTTATGCGGACCCGTCGGGCGAGCTCGCGGCGGCCAATAAGCGCGCGGTTCGCGAGCTGCGCCGCCTTGGCGCCGACGCGAAACTCGCCGGTACCAACGCGGGCAACGGACCTGCGCTTCATATGAAAGCCGCGGTCTGCGACGGCATCGCCTATCTCGACGATCGCAACTGGCCCGACGGCGGCGACACAATCGTGCGCGACGACTTTCGCGCCGACATTGCCGCGATTCGATCCGCCGTCCTTTACAGGCGCGCGAAGCATACGCCGGAATTCTTTACAAACAAACGCGACGCGCTGTGGGCCGAACGACGGCTGCTCGCCGGCGCACGTGATGCGAACCGCGTCGACGTCGAAAGCGAGTCTTTCGGTGCCGGCAGCGGCGTGTACGGCGCGCTCAAACAACTGGCGGAAAACGGCATACCGTGCCGGCTGCTCGTTTCACGGCGCGATCTCAACGACAACTCGCGCCGTGCGCTCGCAGCACTCGCTCAATCCGGCGTTGCCGTTCGCCT
>JBBQQR010000022.1:0-35395 GCA_038215615.1 Vulcanimicrobiales bacterium
TGCCGGCCAGATCGGGTCAGGTAGAGAATGCGCGAGACGCATTTTACTATCTGCTAAATTTCATCACGCTAGGATTTTGGACGGTCGCGCTCGGCCAAGTTTTTTACATTTTGATAGCCCACGCGTTCCCGGACGCGGCGCAGAAGCCTTATTACGCCGAATCCCTACGCGACCAGATTTCATGGCAAATTGCCGTTGTTGTGATCGCTTTCCCGGTGTTCGCCTTTGTCCATTCGCTGATTGGCCGCGAGCTTTCCGTGCGTCCGGATCTTTATGACTCCGGGGTGCGGCGATGGCTTACGTATCTGGCGCTCGTTATTGCAGCGGTCGTCGTGCTGATTGACGGAGTCTGGTTTATCAGCGCGCTGCTGCGCGGCGAGCTCACGATTCGATTTGTTCTCGATTCGCTCGTGCTGCTCGTGCTTGGCGGCGGCGTCTTTCTCTACTATTTAAAAACAATCGACGCTCCCGCCGCTCAAGCGTGAAGCTCGACCGCGTTTTCGGTGCCGCGGCATGCGTCATCGTGGCGCTGGGTTTGATACTTGCGTTCCTCGTCATTGGTCCCCCGAGCCACGCGCGGCCCGTCGCGCTCGACCAGCAGCGTATAACCGATCTCGACAACATCGCGTCGGGAATGCACGACCGTTTCGGCGGAACCACGGACGGCCTGCCAAAACGCTTACCGAAGAACTTGGAAGCATACGATCCCGTTACGCGACGCCCGTACGAATTCCAGAGGGTCGACGCCAGGCACTACAGGCTGTGCGCACGTTTCGCGCTAGCGGCTGAAAGCGAGACCATCGAACAGCAGCCGCCATCCCCGCAAAGCTGGGCGCATCGCGCCGGTCGGACCTGTTATACGTTCAATGTCTCGGCCTCCGGGGTCGCGCCGAGTATCGTTCGGCAGTGACGGACTGAACGGAATGAGAAGACCGGGCGTTGGAGGCGCGTGGGGCCCGTAGCTCAGCGGTAGAGCGGCCGGCTCATAACTGGTTGCGCGCAGGTTCGAATCCTGCCGGGCCCAGGCCCTCCGAGCGCGAAAAACATGACCACGCGGCGCCATCGTCTATCGGTTAGGACATCGCCCTTTCAAGGCGGGAAGACGGGTTCGATTCCCGTTGGCGCTACCACAAAAGACCCGTAACGACGGGCTTTTTTTATTGCCGAACGCTCAACGTGGCACCGCTGTGGCACCGACGTCCTCGGTGCCTCCTCTTCGACGCTGGCCTGGGAACGCTTCACGGTGCTTGCGAGGACTGTGTCGAGGCGCGCGGACGCGTCGCGCTGAAGTTCTCCCACCGCGTGCATATACGTGTTGGCCGTGACACTGATCGTAGAATGGCCCATAAGTTCTGAGAGGGTCTTAAGGTCAACATTAGCGGCTCGTGCGAAAGTGGCATAACTGTGACGCAGGTCATGGAACCTAAGGTGGGGCAGTTTGTGCCGCTTGATGAGTCTCGCAAAATGCAGCGAAAATGCGCCAGGCTCCCATGGGGACTCGTCCGCCCGAGTAAACACCCAGCCGTCGTCGTCTCGCCCCATGCCTAGAAGAAGCCGCCGTTCCGCTTGCTGAGCCTTACGCGCTCGTAGGGCTTCGACAACAAACGCCGCCATTGGATGCTGTCTGGCGCTTCGTGCAGTCTTTGGCGGTTTCGTTCGCAATTCTCCGTTAACGGTTTCAACTGAGCGATTTACCGTGAGCACCGCTGTCGAAAAATCTACGTCACTCCAACGTAGCCCAAGTAACTCGCCGCGGCGTAGGCCCGTTCCGGCTGCGACGATGATTGCGGCGTTCAAGTCGGTCTCGCATGCTACTTCGAGTAGTTTCCCGAACCCCTCAACGTTGACGGTTTGCATTTCACGGCGCTCCACTCGGGGACCGGTAACCGCGTCTGCAGGATTGCCAGACGCAAGGCCCATCCTCACAGCCCAGCGGAATACGCTCTTCAGAGTATCCAGGATATGCTTGACCGAGCGGGGCGAGAGCCTACCATCTTGCCTATCATTTCGTTTGCCTCCAATCCAGGAGCCGAGGGCGGCCTCGATATGGGCGGGGCGCAACGTCCCCACTCGCATTGACCCAAGTGATGGGACGAGGTAGAGGCGGGATATGGAGGCATATCTAGCCTGTGTCTTCGTGCCCACGCGATGCTCCGTAGCCATGAGCCAGTGCGCGCACAGGTCTTTGAAAGTTATGCGAGCGGCATCCAACCCTCCGGTCTCCGCTTGGCGTAGTAAATGACGTAGTCGACTCTGTGCCTCAGCCTTGGTCCCCCAAAATGTTTCACGCCGCTGTCGTCGTCGACCATCGGTGGCACGCGTCAACTCGACGCGAAGATACCACGTTCCCTGGACGCGACCCGGTCTTATGTGGCCTCTCATTTTCCATCCCTTCGGGGTTTATTGGTTTGACGCGTGGCAGCCAGTGAGGTCGCTCGGTCCTCCCCACAAACGATTGGTAGTAACAATGCCGCATCAAAAAAATCTATATGCAGCGTGGTCTGGATTATGTCACGCAAAATATGCGCGCTCGCCTTTATCGCATGCCTGCGCGGATATAATAGTGCATCGGTTTTTCCATTTCCCGCCTTAGTAGATTTGTGTTCGGTCGGGTTACAAAGTCGGATTTTAGCCGTGTCGTTTTTTTCGATAGGGTCGCAAAGTCGGATTTTAGCGGGGTCATTTTCGACAGGGTCACAAAGTCGGAATACGCAGCGGAGCGCCTGACTATGGATATCGTCGATGAAAACAAAAGCTGGAACCTCTTTCTCACCCCCCTCTCTGAGCCATGCACTTCCGATTTGACCCAACTCTGTGAGCAGGTTCTGGGCTAGGTCCATGACGGCAAGGCGTTCGACTAGATTTGTCGTTCGTGAGGACCATTGGGTGAAAAGGAAGGCTGCCACGATGGTTAACTCGCGGTACCGCTTTGCGCGCAGCAGTTTGTCCATCAGCACCACAAGATGTTGATAGTACCCAACGTCACAAAACGATACAATCCAAGACTCATCCAGTGCCTCGCACATTCGCCGAAGTTTGTCTGGCGAAATTCCTCGCCCCTTGAGCCATTCCGCGACATCGCGCCGCCAGGAGAAGTCTGCTTCGTCCGGTATTTTGTCGGCAATAAAATTCCCGAAGGCAGATGCAGCGGCTTTCGGTATTCTTGCTGGTGCTATGGGCAGCGGCCAACGCGCCGATTCCGACACACTGGGAACCATGGCTTCGTCGATTCCAAATGCGCGTAGCATCTTTGCTACGCTGGCGGGACTCGTGGACCCAGCATAGATTCTGGGGTCATGGTCGCTGCCTTTCGGCATCCATGTTTGACCATTTGCGTGGCTAGCGAGCATCCGACTCACCAGGCTAGGGGTCCTTACTTTGACAATTCGAGCCTGAGCGTCGGGGCGTCCACCGCGTACTGCTGCTGCTTTCATACGAGTTATGTGTTTTCGTGTTGCTGTGTGATTTTCCTTGTTGTCGTACCTTGTGGTTGGGGTTTGGTCCCCTCCTATCACATCCAAGGAGACAGAATGGCGAAACATATTGACTTAGAATGCGCAATGCTCACCGTCGAGCAGGCCGCAGTCAGACTCGGGATTAGCCGAGGGCTCGCATACGAAGCGGCCCGCCGAGGCGACATTCCAGCCGTGCGCATCGGGAAACGCTTATTGGTGCCCGCAAACGCATTGCAGGCCTTGCTCCAAGCGTCAGAAGTGCGGGGGCTGACGTAACCCATGGATACAAACGAAAAGCCGGACGCTGCAAACGCCCGGCCCTCTTCTGATGACTTTTCCGATGTACAACCTTCAACGCGCACTGCGCAGAATCCGTCTGAGAACGGTGCAGTGCATGCAGCGCCGAGCGACAACGAACCGGCATCAAACGGCTTAAAAAGCGCCGCGCTTTCATATGCTGCACACGGGTTGCCGGTATTTCCCTGTGTCCCCGGTGAAAAGCGACCCTTAACAAAACACGGATTCATGGATGCGACGACTGACGTTGCCCAAATTTGCCGCTGGTGGGACGAGCATCCAACGGCAAACGTGGCGGTAGCTACTGGCTCTGCTGGCTGGGTCGTTGCAGATGTGGATCCGCGTAACGGCGGCGATGAAACCTTCGATGTGCTACGCAGCGAACTCGGACCGGGTTCATTTGATACCGTTACCGCGATCACGCCGAGCGGTGGCCAACATCTCATCTATGGATCGCGAGCGGTTCCTGTGAAGTCCGGCAATAACGCTCTCGGTCAAGGAATAGATATTAAAGCGGATGGCGGTTACATACTCGTCGCACCGAGCGTGGTCAATGGCAATACATACACGTGGGAAGTTGGATATAGCCCCCTAGATCGGGAGCCGCAGCCATGGCCGGAGTCACTAAACTCCAAGATCGTCCGCAAGGCTGCTCACCGGGCATCAGACGAAAATGAACCGATACTCGGAGGCGACCGAAACGACTGGCTCGCGAGCATTGCCGGAACGATGCGCCGCCGCGGTTTCAGTGGCGAGGCCATCTTTGCCGCTTTGAAGGTTACCAATTTAGAGCGGTGCACACCGCCCCTCGAAGAGAGCGAAGTCCGAAGTGTAGCGTATGGGATGAATCGTTATCCTCCGGAAGAGGGGAAAAAACGCACAGTCCATTGGGAAGATGCGCGACCTTGGCCAGTTTTACAGGAGGCAGCGTTATACGGTCTCGCCGGTGACATTGTACGAGTGCTCGGACCGCATACCGAAGCAGACCCCGCCGCTATCCTAGCGACGACAATGGGAATGTTTGGTAATGCTGCGGGACGTGCGGACGGTACTTCGCCGTTCGTTCGAAGGGGTTCCGTTCAACATCCACCACGTCTCTTTGCCTTGATTAGCGGTGCCACAGCCAAGTCACGCAAAGGGCAGTCCTATAGCGATGTGAGCCTACTGCTCTCCGTAGCCGACCGTGAATGTTTGAATACGACAGCTCTTTCCGGGCTATCGACTGGCGAGGGCCTCATTCATCATTTGCGTGATAAGAAGCCCGATTTTCATTCGGACGACGAGAATCACATCGAACCTGCCACCGAGAAGCGCGCAATGGTCCACGAGGCTGAATTCTCGCGCGTGCTAGCAGCCGCAAGCCGGAAGGAATCAACGTTGTCTGCTATTCTTCGGGATGCATGGGATAAGAAGCCCCTGCGTGTGCTTACGCGTAAGGACCCGTTAGAAGCCAAGAACGCACACATCTCGATCGTCGCTCATATTACGCAAGACGAGTTGATTGCGAAGACCTCCGACCTGGATATTGCCAATGGCATGCTAAATCGCTTCGTCATTGTCGCTGTTAAACGAAGCAAGGTGCTTCCGAACGGAGGTCGCCTGAGTACTGACGAGGTTGTCAAATTAGGAAATCGTATCAAGTTGCTGCTCGATCGAGCACGCAGCATCAGCGAGGTGACGTTATCTCCAGCAGCAGAGGAAGCATGGGGCCACATTTATTGCACCGGTTTTTCAGAGGAAGCAGGCCTGGTCGGCTCTATTGTTGCGCGTGGAGATGCGCAAACGCTGCGGATGGCATTGATCTATGCGCTGATGGATGAATCCACATACGGCTTCGATGGTGGACCCTTCCAAATACAACAAGAGCACATACGTGCTGCGTACGCCTTTTGGCAATACATTGAAGCCTCGACAAGACACATCTTTGGTGCGCGCTTGGGTAACGTCAAAGCGGACCGGCTCCTCAACGCGCTTCGCGACGTGTTTCCTGAGGGCTTGGACTTCACTGCGCAACGTGACCTCTTCAAGCACCACGCGAGCGAAAAGGAACTGAATGATATACGCGCGGTATTGGACTCCCGAGGGCTCATTCGAACCGAGACGGTTGAAACCGGTGGCAGGCCAAAAACTATCTCGTATGCCATTCCACCCGGCGACAAAAGCGACGAAACGTCTATGGCTTGAGGGCTTTCGTCGCTTTAAACGCTTTCGTCGCCTGCTAGCCGCTCGTAAGCCCCCGGTTTGGATCCTGAGGAGACCCACAACGACTTAATGGGGGGTAAGCAAATTATGTAAACCGATTTTCCCTCGGCAACGGGCACCGATGATGATGGGGCCCTCGTTCCCGGCATTTACAAAAATAAAGAGTGCCGGGGTTCCGCACTCTATGGGCTTGTGATTGTTGGTTAGAAGAATCGTGGCAACCGCGGAGGTTAGTGTTTAAATATGTGTTCGCGATTTTATGCTGTGTAAGCCTGTTGCTTGGTTCTCATGCCTTGGATATGCGCATTAGGAAGAATGCTTGGCGAAGGCCCGGACCGGGAAGGTCATCGCAGATTGCGACTTGGCGCGTTCAACCGTTGACGTTGCTGAGAACGGGCGTAAACGAAAAGTCGGTGCAACAGCACTTGGCTCCGCCGCTTTAGAATACAGTTGGTCCCTTGCAGATATTTGCATGGGTGCGGTAAAACGGGCGTGCGGGTTAATCATAGGTTAATACCTCTCACGTCCATTATCTCACGACGGGGTGCCGTGTTCAACGGGGCGCGATTGGTGGTGCTAGGCGACAAAAGCGACGGAAGCGACGAAACCCTCCTCCGCATAACTGGCGCAGCGGTAGAGCAACCAAAAGATTTTCGAAAACTTGAGGAGTTCACAATTGCCGAACCCAATAGTATCCATTTGTTGAGCCAGGGTTCCCATAGTCGTCGTAGGTACCAGGTACAACCGTTAACGGGTTGATGTGCTCGAACGTGCCGCTAGAAGAATAAGAAGGCAAATAAAATGGATAAATAGAGGCCGGCGAACGCACGCAGGGTTTCCTAGGGTGCGAAATCGTCCGTTATTCCTTTCTCAAACATAAAAGCCGCTTCCATGTCAAAAATGCGAGCCACCAGCGCCCTCGGGATGCCGGTCCCTTCGCGTCGCAACTTTTCGACCACGTAATCGGTCAACTCGTCAACATTTAGAACCGGCTCTTCATCAGCCATGTTTACTCCCATTCCCGTTTGTCTCTTGACTTCGTGCGAAACACTTCAACGATTTTTTTTATATTTTGGCGAGACGGTACCCGACCCGTTTGGTCCAAATTCTGCAGTAAAAATTGGCTTACCTAAAATGTCGCGATAACTGAGTGAGGCTAAAGGCACTAGCAAAAAGGGGCAATAGACACGAAGGTCGGCTCTCGCGAAGCCGCCGAATCTTCTCGCCAACCATAATGGCTAACTCCTTGGCGTTCGGTTTAGTATTGAAGCACTTATGCCTTCGAAAACGGCCCAGGCGCCCTTAAGATACACTTTGTATTATTCACTGACGTAAACGTAGCAAGTACGACTACCATAAAGCCTCGGCTATTTTCCGACAGACTCTAATGATTTTATGCCGATGGCGATAAGGATTATCAGAAGAACCAGAACTAGGATGCCGACGATCGCCATCCAGGCCATCATGGGCCACATCATCCACGGCGACATCATTTGACCTGCTTACTGAACCTTGCGGTCGTAGTCTTCCCATTCGATATCGCAGTTACGCTGAACACCCACTGCGTCGCGTAATTAAGATTGGTTTGCGAAACATACGTTCCGTCGCCTTTGTCCCTTGCAGTGAGCGTGGGTGCGGTCATGGTCATCTTCGGCATGCTCGGCGCGATTGTCACCGCTGCGCCGCGCAAGGGGTTGCCGTTGCGTTCCTTCAGCATTATTGTGATCGCTTCGGGACCTTGTTTGGGCGGGTCGGGCGAAAAAACTGCAGCGATGCTCACGCTATTGCTTTGGACAGTCTGCGCGCCGCCATTTTTGGAACTTCTGTTTCCTCCGCATGCCCCGAGACCGAGTGTCGCAATGATGAGAAGCAGGGCCAATCGATTCATCGGGAATTCCTTTCGCTAGTAGAGGTTTGTGTCGCCGGCGGCATGATGCACGCCAAAGACCGCCGCATTCAAACGTGCGACCGCGTGCAGTTCGTTCTCGCGAGCTGCGGCATCGTCGGACAATGCGCTCAACGTCTCCAAGGGTATGCCCTTGCCCGCGCGCTCGCGTAAACGCGCAATGCGCAGAGCCTCCGCGGCGTTAGCTTCCTGCACGTGCGCCGTCTCCAGATTGCGCTTCGCCGCTTCGTACTCACGCCACGCATTTACGACATCGCGCTGCGCGTACAACCGTGCTTCATCCAACGCGGCCTGCGCTTTCGCGATCGCCGCTTCCGCTACGTGCACTGCCGCAGGACGGCCACCGCCGTCTGCCAGCGGCAGGGAAATGGTCACGCCGACTTGGTATCCGCTCGCGCCCAACGCCGGATTGGATCGACCGTTGTATGTCTGCACGGAGCCCGTTGCGCTAGGCAGGTATTGCGCGCGAGCCGACGCGAGTTGCCCCTGCGCGGATGCGATCTGTGCCTGCGCGGCAAGCACTTCGGGCCGCTGCAGCAACGCGTTGCGTTCGTAGGTGGCCGAGTGACCCGCTAACGGAAAAAGTGAAAGCCGGTCCGACAGCGTCAACGCTGAAGTCAGATCGATATCAAGCATCGCTTTCAGATTTACGAAGGCCTCATCACGATCGGCAGCTGCATCTTCAGCTGCCTGCGCTGCGCTGGCTAAAGCGGCTTGGCTCTGCGCCAGTTGATAACGCGCTGCCTTTCCGACACGATACCGATCTTGGAGATCGCGTACGTTGCGCCGCTGATACCCCACGGTTACGTCGCGCGCGCTCACGATGGCTTGCGCCAGCAACGTCCGCTCGTATTGTTGTGCGGCGGAAAGCGCCGCATCGTTTTGTTGAGCGGCCGCCGTGAATTGCGCTGCATCCGCCGTGCGCGCCGCGGCCCACGCGCTCGCGGCGGTGGAGGGGACGAAGAGTGGTACGCTGGCGGATGCCAGCAGATACGTCTGCCGGGCAACAGGCATGCCGAGCTGAGCGATGCCGCCACTCATCGTGGTTCCGCTCACACCGAGCTGCGGGAACAGCGTCGCGCGTGCCGCGGCAGCTTGCGCCGCAACGGCTTGCGCATCGGCCCGCGCGATACGAGAATCGAATCCGGCGGTGCGGGCGCGTGTGATCGACTGCGCGAGACTCAACGTGCCGGTCCACTCCAACGGCTGCGCCGCAGCGATCCCGAGCATACAGGCCGCAAGTGCGGCCGCCATGGCCGGCACGCGTTTACGCATCGACTTGTTCCACTGCGATGACGCGCCGGCGTTGCGCAAAGAACTCGTCGAGTACGTCGTAGAGCACCGGAATCACGAACAGCGTGAGCACGGTCGATACCGCCACGCCGCCAATGATTACCGTGGCCAGCGGCGAGTATGCGTCGACACCGGTCTTGGGGAAGAACGCCACGGGCGCGAGCACGATGAGCGAAACGATCGTCGTCATCAAGATGGGCGAAAGACGGACCGGGCCGGCCCACAGAATCGCATCCTTGCGCTCGAGCCCTTCACGGCGTTTTCGCACGATGAGATCGAGCAACAGGATCGCGTTACTCACCGCCATGCCGTTCGCGACGACGATGCCCAAAATCGAAACTGTCGAGAAGCTCTGGTGCGCGAGCAGCAACCCGGCGAAGATGCCGAACAGTTGCAGTGGAATCGCGAGCAGCATCACGAGCGGTTGCAAGAACGAGCGAAATTGAGCGACGAGCAGCAGAAAGATAAACAGAATCGCGATTTTTATGGCGTTGAGCAGCCGAGCGAAGCTCTGCATCATCTCCGTCATGTCGCCGCGCATCTCAATCGAGTAGCCCTGCGGCAGCGGGATCTGTGCCAGGGCCGCCATCTCCGCGTCGTTGAACAGCGTCATCTCGCCACGCGATCCTTTGCGATAATACCCGAGAACCGAAACGCTGCGGCGCAGGCCGTCGCGCTCGATCAGCGTCGGAGCGTCGGTCTGACGAATCGTCGCGATGGCGGAAAGCGGAACGATCTGTCCATCTGCGCCCACGATTTGCACGTAGCGCAGATCCATCGGCGTGCTCCGTTCGGCGCTCGCGTAGCGAATCAGGATCGTCGTATGCCGTACATTCTCGGGATTGTAGAATCCGGTCGTGTTACCACCGTGCATCGCGTAGTACGCCTGCTCGTCGACCTGCTCCGGAGAGAGTCCGATTTGCGACGCCATTGTGCGATCGACGTTAATGACCTCTTGCGGCTGCTGCATCGCCGATGATGTCGACACTTGTACGAGACCCGGCGCTCGTGAGGCCAGCGCCGCCGCTTTATCCGCGATGTCATGCAAGCTTCGGAGATTGGGACCCGTAATGAGCAGATCGACCGGCGCATCATTGCTGGCCATCACGTCGGAACCCATCTCCTTGAGCGCCAACCGCCGAATTCCCG
The DNA here is from genome assembly GCA_038215615.1 of Vulcanimicrobiales bacterium. Taxonomy (GTDB): domain Bacteria; phylum Vulcanimicrobiota; class Vulcanimicrobiia; order Vulcanimicrobiales; family Vulcanimicrobiaceae; genus Rubrimentiphilum. The sequence goes on from JBBQQR010000022.1 coordinate 10,303, forward strand.
GAACGGTCTGGATCATTTGGCCGTACACCGCGTCCATAATCTGCCAGATCGAACGCCGCCGCTGCTCTTTCGGCATAAACGTGATGAGGTATGATGCGTCATTGACGCCGTTCATCGCCTGTCCGGTGATGTAGCCGTTTGCGGTTTGCTCGCCGACCTCGGCCGAAACACGTTGCACTTCCGGCTGCGCGAGCAGAAGGCGTTCAAATGCCGATGCCTTAGCGGATGTCGCTGCGAACGACGTGCCGGGCGTCGTCTCGAGAAACGCATACGCTTGTCCCGTATCGGCTAGCGGCATCATTTCGCTGCCGATGAACGGAAAGAGCTGCAGGCCGATGTACGTCATAAGCGCCGCGCCGCCGAGGACGATCGCGCGGTTGCGCAATGCCCAGTCCAACCCTTGGCGATAGCCGTTCTCCAAGCGAACGCGCTGCATGCGCAGCGGAGCGAGCACACGGAACACGGCGGCGTCCAAGCGCGTGCGCCACGGCGGGCGCACCGCATCGCGGCCGTGAAACAGATACGTGGCCAGCAGCGGCGTCAACGTTAGCGACACCGCCAGCGAAGCGAGCAGCGCGAAGATAATCGGCCACACCAAACCGACGAACATGATCTGCGTGATGCCGCCGCTGGTCAGCAGCGGAACGACGGCCAGGATCATCACGCCGGTCGCGGCTGCGATCGGCAGAACTACTTCCATCGTTCCGTCAACGGCCGCCCGTACCGGCGTCTTGCCCATCGCGAGATGGCGGTGAACGGAGTGGATCACGACAATCGAATCGTCCACGAGACGCCCGATTGCCAGCAATAAACCGACGAGCGTGCTCGAGTTGATCGAGAGCTGCAGCGGTGCGAATGCCAGGACGGCGAGGGCCAAACACGTCGGGATGGCTGTCAACACGATCGCCGTTGCGCTTACATCTTCCAAAAAAATCAACAATACGAGACCAGCGAGGAGCACGCCGATCAGCAGCTCCTCGAACATATTTCTCTTGAGATCGCTGACGAAGCGGCTGTTGTCGTAGGCAGGCGTGAACTGCAGGCCCGGGAGTCGCTGCGCGACCTGCTGCAATCGCTGCATAACAGCGGCGATTACTTGCGGCGAACTTGCATCCGGATTCTGGATAATCGATAGTTCGACGGCGTCGTTTCCGTTGAAGCGATAAACCTGCCGCTGCTCCGCAGGACCATCCGTCGCTGTCGCCACGTCATGAACGTAGATCGTTCGACCACCAAGAGTTTTGATCGGATAATCCACGACGTCCGCGGGACTCTGCACGCGTTGTCCCCCGCGTATTTCGTATTCGCTCGTGGCGTTCGTAACAACACCACCCGAACGACTGACGTTTTGCCGGTCGATTGCGTCGCGAATGTCCGTCAGCGAAAGCCCGTAGGAGGCCGCTGCGGCGCGATCGGCCACGACTTGCAGTTGCCGTTGCCGCCCGCCGAAAACGATCGCCTGTTGTACGCCCGGTACGGTCTTGAGTGCATCGACAACGTCGTTGGCGATGAATTGGCGAAGTTGCACAGGATCCCAGCCGCTGCCCGTGACGGCGAGTTGCAGGACCGGTGTATTGAGCGGATCCACCGGCACGACGTAGGACGGTTTGAGGTTGGCGCGATCGTACGGCAGATCGGCCTGCGCTTGCTGCACGAGCTGCTGTGTGTCGACGAGCGCGCGCTGTATGTCGTACCCGTACGGAAACTGCAGCGTGACGATCGAGAGGCCTTGCTGAGAAATCGAACGCACGAAGCGCACGCCTTTGAGATCGGTCACGCGCTCTTCAATCGGTTTGGAGAAATACGTCTCCACCTCTTGCGGCGCATACCCCGGCGTCATGGTCACGACGGCGATTAGCGGACTTTGCACGTACGGCATCATGCGCGTCGGCAAGACATAGAGGGCCGATGCGATCGCCGCGATGACCAACGCAAAATAAAACGTAAAGACTGCAAATGGATTGCGGATTGCCCACGCGGCGATGCTACGATCGTTCACGGTGAAGCCTGCGTGACTGCCTGCCCCTCGATCAGCAAAGCGGCGCCGTCCGTGACTATCAACGCGCCGCGCGGAATCGCACCTGACACGATGGCCGTCGTTCCGTCGTTGGACAACACGCGCACCGCAACGGAATGCGCCGTTCCGTCACGATCGATCCAAATTCGTGGGTTCATCGTTCCGCCGAGCACGGCGGCGGCCGGCACCGGGATGCCGCCCCGTTGCACGCGCGGGCCAACATAAATCCTAACGTTGACGAATCCGCCGGGCTGCACGGCCCGACCGGTATTTCGCACGATCGCTTCGACGAGGGCCGTGTGCGTTTGCGGATCGGCAACCGGCGAGAGGGAGCTGACGCGGCCGTGCACGACCGAACCGTCCGCCATGGTCGCATCGAGCGGGTCTCCGACCTGCACGCGCGGTAGGTCCGTTTGCGAGACGTTCGCTTGAACGCGCAGCTCGTCGAGCACCGCAATGCGCGCGATCACCGTACCGGCTTGAACATAGCTTCCTGGATCCACCAGTCGCTTAACCACGACGCCGTCATCCGGCGCCGTGATCGATCGGTACGACGCAATCGTTGCCTGCGTCTGTGCCTCGCTTGCCGCTTGGCTATACTGGGCTCGCGCCTGGTCGACCGACGCGGCTGCATCCGACGCTTTGATGACGGCGTTGCGTAGCGCAGCTTGCGCCGACGCGTCCTGCGCGACTTCATCCTGATATTCTTGCTGCGAGACGGCGCCTTCGCGTAGGAGCATCCGTTCGCGAGTGATCTCCTGCGACCAGTATTGCGCCGCGCGTTGCTTTGCCGCAATGTCATTCTGCGCCATGCGCACGTCGTTGGGGGCATGGTGCGCCGCTTCGATCTCTGCGGCCGCTGCGGCCGCCCGCGCAGCATCGGCGGTGCTGCCGAGTTCGGATGCCTGGAGAAAGGCGATCTGCTCGCCGGCTCGCACGCGATCGCCCGTGTACACCGTAAAGTCTTGCAGAATGCCGCTGACTCGCGCCGCCACATCCTGCATCAGGTACGGCGAAACCGTGCCCGGCGCGAGAACGGTCTGCGTCGACTCTTTCTGCGTTCCGACACGGATGGTGCGAACCGCCACCGGCGCACTGCCCGCAACGTTTGCCATCGTGGTCATGTCCATCGTCGGCGCCGTGTAGCGTGATTGCGCGATCGCAAGCACCACGATCGCGACGACTGCCACCGCGCCGAGCGCGAGCACAACCGGACGGCGATCGCGCTGCAAAACGAAATATCCGACGATGACCAAGATCAAGAGCGCGAAGAACGCCGTTTCCCACGGCAACGGGTTGCCGGCGCTCATGCCGGCAATTGGCGCATTTTGCGTTTTTGAAGTAATTGCGGTTGTCGTCGAAGCACTTGTACCGACGTCGTAGCGAAACGTCGCCGAACCGTCTAACGCACCCGTAAATGCAATCTGGACCGCCCATTGCGACGCCATGCCTAGAGTCGCACTGAACCGCCACGCGGTTGCGGAAGTGCGTGTCGCAAAGCCTTGCGGGCCCGTCATGTTCATCGAGGGCATTACGGTTGCAAAACGCACCGTCGCATGATCGAGCACGGACAGAGGCTCCCCGCTGACACGAACGGTGAAATCATTCGATCCGACACGCGGTGGGTCGGGCGAAACGCCGAGCGTTACTTGCGCAGATCTTCCGACACTCTGCGACAGGGGCGCCGCCGACGCAATGGCCGACGGAAGTGCCAAGGCGCTTGGCAGTATCGCGCATAAAAAAAACAGTCGCCGGATCATGAGAGGGAACCCATCTGCGAACAATGCACGGCGAATGCGGCGAGCTGCGGTACTGCAACACTGGCCACCATTGTAAGCGCGAGCGCCGACGCAACCGCAAAGCGCATCGTGCTGCTCACCGGTTTGGGCGCAGAAGGCCGAAGCAACGCATCCAGGCGGCCGCGTACCATCTCAATATCGGCAAATAGCGAAGCGTGCGCCGGCGCGAGAATCGGACGCGCGACGCGCAACAGTGCGCCGGCGAGTTCGGTGCGCTCGACGTACGACAGTGCGTATTCGTCGGCGCAAAATTCGCGCGATCGCCGATAAAGCCGCACCAAATTGTCGACAGAAAGCGGCAGCAGATCAGCAAAAAAGTGCACGGCCGGCGCGATCCGATGATCGTGCTGCAGATAATGCGCGCGCTCGTGATGGAGCGCCGCGCGCAGTTCCTCGTCGCTCAAGCGTTCGAGTGCGTTCGTCGACACATATACTGCGGGACGGCGCGTGCCGGCAAACATGACGACCGGCCGTTCCGAATCGGGCAATTCATAGACCGCAACGCCGATTTCGGCCCCAAAGCGCGCGAGCCGGTGCGACGGCGAATACGCTTGAGCGACCAGCGCATTCATTTCACGCTCGCGGCGTAGGGCAAGCAAAAGCGACCGAAGGATTGTCCCAACCATCAGCGCAGAGAGTCCACCGAACAGGACCCGGCCTGGGATCGTTTGTAGGCACGGCGATGATGCACTGCTGGACAGTCCGTACGCAACCAATGTAATGAAGATGAAGCCCGGTGTGATCGCAGCAGCGGCCGCAAGGGCCGATTGCCATCGCCGATCGTTCTCCATGCTCACAATCTCGGGAGTGAGGCGACGCACAATGAACCATGCTATAACCGGAATAGTGAGCGCCGCGCAAAGCGATGTAAAAACTGCGCCCGACGCGATGCAGGACTGAAGCGTCTGCAGCAACGCGTTCATCGCCGACGGCCCTGCCGCTGCTCTTGCAGCAACCGTTCGAACTCTTCGAGTGAAGCATCATCATGCGCAAGTTGCTGCGCCATGTGCGCGAGCAGCGGATTGCGATAATTGCGCATCAGCCCGGTGAGTACGCCACCAACTACGCGACGCTCGAATTCATCCCGGCTCACCGTCGCTGAAAACGCGTTCGCTTTGCCGAGTGGCTGTTTTTTGGCGTAACCCTTCGAAACCAGGGTATTGAGTGTGGTCTTCGCTGAGGAATAATGGACGGGATGTCCCCCCCGCTCGAGCCGCTCGACCACCTGGCCGACCGTCGCAGAAGCATCGATATCCCAAAGCGCGTTCAGGACAACGCTTTCAAGGGGACCGAGCACCGAGGCACTACCGGGCGTTTCAGGGCGGAAGACATGCATGTGCCAACCACCTTAGCACTCCGCTCCTCGACGTCCTTCAGAGCCCTATGGTAATCATAACCACCACGCCGAGCGAGTGTCCAAATTACGGTACGTTTCCAAAAAAGTGTGGAATCGCATGACTGGCAATTAGCCACGCCCCAAGTAATATGAAGGCGACGCCCGCGAGAAGACCGGCGCGTCGAGATGCTTTTGCGCCAAGTTTCGCACCGAAAGAAATACCAGCATAACCGAAGATGAACGCTTGCGCCGCGATCGCGAGGAGCACCCAGGGAATCGGAAGACCTTCCGTTGCCAAAGGAAAACCGATAGCAACCTCATCGATGGATACCGCAAGTCCTGCCAGCATCATTGCGCGCAGTGTTGTGAACATGAGGCGTTCCGCCTCTTCGACCGTTTCGGCGGCTTCCTTGAACGCATGGAGCCCTAGCCCGATAAGGATTACTCCGCCGGCATATTCGGCGACGTTTTGAAAAGTATGTGAGATCAGGGATCCAAATAACACGCCAATGAGCGGCATTGTGCCTTCGGCGACCGCAAAAACAATGGCCGGTCTAACGGGTTTGATACCACGCAACCCAACCGCAATGGCGATGGCGAGGGTATCGAGGCCTAACGGCAGCACAAAGGCCGCTATCTTTAAGAGCACTCCAAGACTATATCCTATGGACCCCGGCTACCCAGCCGTCAGGCAACACTCGGTAAGAAAGTCCCATTCTTGGACGATTGGTTACTCGGAAGTGGTTGCAATTTGGTTGTAGTCAACCACAAACGATAAGGGCTCCCAGTAACCTTTGACGACCTCGTGTTCTGATTTCGTCTGCGTCGGCAACCGCTGGCAACTTTCGGTGACCTTTGATCGCGGCATTTATAGACCGCCTTCGTGAGATGAGCATAATGTTCGAATGGGGCCTCTGGCGGCACGACTGCCTTTAGCGTGGCCTGTTGCACTGTGTAGCTGGCGGTTTCGGCATTACCGGCCATCGGTATCACAGCCCGCAGCGCGGAGTCAGGCGTCTCAGCCTCCACCGTGTACGAAAGTTGCAAATCGACGATGAATCGGCTTGCGGGTTTTTCCAAATGTGAGCGGAGAGATCTGTTATTCATGGCATACTACTTCAAGGCGATAGCCATCAGGATCGTTCACGAATGCACAAAGTACTTCTCTCCATATTCCGGATGCAACGCCGGCGCGGCGTCCTCGATTGCTCCGCTAGCCATTGCCGCGGCGTAGGACGCGATCACGACCTCCCGGGTCGTTGCAAAGAAAGCGATATGTGATCGTTGGCTGGTGCCTACGGTTTTGGATGATTCAAGTTTGATCGCAAAAGCTTCATCGGTCTCCCCCGGCGCGCCGTATCCCGCCGCATGATCATCGCTCCAAACGCGAACGCGTTCGATCGGCGCAAGAATAGCATCGTAGAACGCAATAGATCGCGCAAGATTTGAAACGCCAATTGAGAGGTGGTCGAGGACCTTGTTTCATGCATCGCCTCCAATGCACCGGGAGTACTCGACCAGCAATCGAACACCCGTTCGCTGTGTACACCTCGGCCAGCTTTCGCCGCAGAGGCGCTCTCGTACGCGTGCAGATAAACCTCCTCGTATTTCAGTGAGCGCCAGAAACGCTCGATGAAAACATTATCGCGCCAGCAACCCTTGCTCGTGAAGCTCATTCGCGAGGAGCACGGCATCGCGCTCAGCATGGGCCGAGGTCAGGGTTCAAGAGATGCAAGAGTAGAGGAGGAAATGCGTCTTAATTGGCCCCCCGAAAGGCTGATTGATCTAGTGCTCAATAAGGGCCGCAGTTCGCAAAAACACGCACGAAAAGTCGAAAAAAGTGAACGCTCGTGGAACCAAGTTCGCGCGACCTGCAGTATCCCAGGTTCGACTTGAACTATGGTTCGCTAAGGCAGCTCATGCAGTGACCCATTCGCGCGCGTGGGGAAGCCGCTCCGGCGACATTTGCGCAATTGGGTAAGTCGATTTTCCCCGAAAAAGGGAACCCATCCGAGGGCGGCTCCCTACTCATCGCCTCTACGCAAAATTTGTGGCACCGTTGTGGCACCGACTCCGTGCTACGGGGCATTCTTAAATGACACAGAGCATCACGGTGACGTGTGCGAAACCCTCACGGGAGAGTACTTTGCGATACTCGACGCTACTCGTCGGCATCAACGTTTTCAGATTCGATTCCCGTTGGCGCTACCACCAAAGCTCGATAACCACGGGCTTTTTTTGTTTGGAGCGATCGTTTTCTCTACCCATGAGTCACCACGTCTCTGCCCCGTTTATCAGTCCGGCGCCGAACACGGCAAAACCGGGCCGCAGCAGTAAGGCCCCCACGAAAAACAAAACCCCGGCGCAAAAAATGAAGACCGAACGGCGCGCCAGATTTTCCCACCGCCACCGCACGTCGGTGAAGCGCGGAATCACGTGAAGCAGGACGCTCGTTGCGGCGGTGGTTGCCGAGCCGAGGGCGACAACGTGGATCCACGCAATTGCCAAGAACCCGAGCGATGAAACCGAACCTGCTATCCCGACCCAGGCGAGAAGAAGCCACGATGCGCCGTACGAAAGCTGTGCGAAAATGAGTGCGCCGGGTGGAATCCAGTGCCGCCGATTGAACATGATTGCATCCTATCATGCCCGTTGAAAGCCGTCTCTTCGTCAAAGCCAGCCTAGTCTGGCTCTGTGCTACTTTTGCAGTGGGCGCCGTACTGCTTGCCCTCAAAGCGCTCGGATTATCGCTTCACTATGACCTTTCGATAGTTCATGCACATATGGGTTTCGTCGGCTGGCTGGTGAACCTGGTGATGGGCATCGCGCTGTGGTTTTTGCCGGTGAACCGTGAGCGGTTTCCGGAAAATCGCGGACGGTACCCGGCGGTGATCGTACGCTTTATTTTCGCCATGCTCAACATCGGTCTCGCGCTCCGAATCGCTTTCGAGCCGCTCGTCGACAAAGCGGGACCGACGCCTTTCTATTCGGCAATGCTGCTCGCGAGCGCGGTGCTGCAGCTCGCAGCGATCGTGCTATTTGCCGCTATCGCGTGGCTGCGCGTTCGGCTGGTTTAAGGGCCGCTTACTTAATAACGCGGAAAGTCATGTGCATCTTCCCGTGGCCGATGCCACAGAAGATCGCGCAACGAGCGTCAAATGTTCCGACTTTTTGCGGCGTTACCATAATAGAAGTCGGCTTGCCGGTGATCGTTACGGTTTGAGTCAAACCGATCTGCGGCACCGTTATCCCGTGCGTGCCCTGCTTGCTGACGAGGGTCAGGCGAACGGGCTGTTTGACTTTGAGGACAACGACTGCCGGCGTGAAGGAGAAATTTCGGGCAGTAATCGTCACGCTTTTGGGCTGCGTGCTTGCGCCGGCATATAACGGCGTAACCATTGCCATGGTGGCGAGACAGAAGATAGCGAGTGTGTGTTTCATATAAGTCTCCTATTCGGCATTGATTCTTTGTGACCTCATCCGGCGCAAAAGTGCTATAGTTCAAGGTGTCGGAGGACTAAAGTAATGGTAGAAGTCAAGCGCTTGAGATCGACAGTCGTCTATTCAAACGGTGTCATCAATGTGCGAGGCAACGGACGCGTGGCCCATCTCGTTATCGCTTCCACCGCGGCAACGGTGAACGGTAATCCGTTTACTATGGATCAAAGGAACAGTTGATGAGTGGAGTCCCAGCCTAAGCTTCTTACGTTAGGTCGCACGACAGGAAACTCCGGGCGCACATCCCGACCGCCGGAAGCAGAGTCACGGGCGAAGGACAGTTGCGCTACGACGTTTTGTTTAGCGAGGAAGCCGTCTAACCCAGGCCACGTTCGATGCCGTCACTGAAAGTTGGATCGGCTTTGCGGAAATTTTCGATTGCACGAAGCTGAATCTCCCTCTTCACCAGGCCCATGTGCGCAACGATGTTGCCAATCAGGCGCTCTTTTTCATCCGGTTTCATCAAACGATAGAGATCGCCAGCCTGCTGGAAGTCGTCGTTTTTATACGACCTTTGATCGTAGCGTCCGACCGCGCCGCTCAGCGCAAGAACCTCCGGTTCCGCGCCGGCTCCGGTTTGGATCGGGCCGCCGAAACTGTTCGGCTCATAGTTGACCGAATTGCCGCCGTTATCGTCAAAGCGCATGAAGCCGTCGCGTTGATAGTTGTTTACCCTGGCATTGCGTGCACGATTTACGGGGAGCAACGCATAGTTGACACCGATCCGATGGCGATGCGTATCGGCGTACGAGAAGATGCGGCCCTGCAGCATCTTGTCAGGCGAGAACCAGATGCCGGAAACCATGTTCGACGGTTCAAAACTGGCTTGCTCGATCTCCGCGAAGTAGTTCTGCGGATTCTTATTGAGCACCATCTTGCCGACTTCGATCAGCGGATAGTCTTTGTGAGAAACGACCTTCGTGACGTCGAAGATGTCCCACTTATAGTTGAAACCCTCTTCATATGGAATGATCTGGACGTACATCGTCCATTGCGCCACCTCGCCGCCGCCGATCAAATCGTAGAGGCTCTGGAGGTGATGGTTCGGGTTTTCGCCGGCCATCCGCGCTGCCTCTTCGCGAGTGAAATTCTTGATGCCCAAATCGGTCTTGACATGGTATTTCACCCACGATGGTTTGCCTTCGCGGTTGATCCACATGAACGTATGGCTGCCGTAGCCGTTCATGTGCTGCCACGCCGCCGGCGTGCCGCGATCGCCCATTAAATACGTCACTTGATGTGTCGATTCCGGCGAAAGCCCCCAGAAATCCCACACCATGTTCGGATCTTGCAAGTGCGTTTGCGGATGGCGTTTTTGTGAATGGATGAAATCGGGGAATTTCATCGCATCGCGAATGAAGAAGATCGGCGTGTTGTTGCCGACGAGATCATAGTTGCCTTCTTCAGTGTAGAATTTCAACGCAAAGCCGCGCGGGTCGCGTACGGTGTCAGCAGACCCGAGTTCGCCGGCAACCGTCGAAAAGCGGGCAAGCATTTCCGTACGCTTGCCAACCTCGCTCAAGAAATCGGCTTTCGTGAATTCGGCGACGTCGTTTGTTACCTCGAAATACCCGAGCGCACCGCCGCCCTTGGCGTGGACCACGCGTTCGGGCACGCGCTCGCGATCGAAGTGCGCCAGCTTTTCAATCAGATGCATATCTTCGAGCGTGGTCGGGCCATGCGTTCCGGCTGTACGCGAGTTCTGATTGTCTCCGACGGGTGCCCCGAAGTTCGTGGTTAGCCGGTTGTCGCTGCTTTTGCCGTTCTCGGAAGCCATATCGTTCCTTCCATATTGCCGTTTCCAGTAAACTGAACTAGAGGGTGAGCGAGCATGGCGGACCTTGGCGTCTTCGCCCTACGACAGTCGGCGCAAATGCGGGCCGTTTCGAAAACAAGAATCGCGCAGGCGTTCAGGCGCCACGACCGAGTGCATACACATTGCGCGCTCATGGAGCGCGCTCGTTTCGCCTTAGCGACGGCGGCTGTTTACGCCGGGGCGCCGTCCGGCTCCGCGGCCGTTGGCCACCGAGTCCGTAAGGTTAGCACCCTCTTCGAGCAGAGGGCCGGCGACTTTCAGCCGCGTTGCGACCGTGCGCGCGGTCTTGGTTGCAGTCTTGGCAGCTTTCTTTGCCGTTGGTTTCGCGCGCTTGGCGGATCTCCGGGTCGATTTCCGGGCTGGTTCCCGTGACGATGTTTTCGTCGCTTTTCGTTTGCGAGCTGGCATTAATAGTGCTCCGTTTCATAACAAGCGTTCCCTGATCTGCACGCAGGCTAACCTTGCGCCCTCGCGCGCACGCGCATGGCGCCCTAGCGCAACCGGATGTTTTGCGCGCCTTGTGTAGTCTCAAGCGCCTGGACATTTTCCTGAAAACCCGCCGACTCCAGACCTTGGGCGAACTTCCCGATGCCACCTTTCAGAGGCCCGCGGTGTCACATTGGGTATGGAGAACAGTAATGGCTTCACATGATCGACGCAAGGTAACATGTCAGTCCTGCGGCTACCAACAGGAAATCGCAGTCAAAGATTCTTTGTGGATTTGTGAACGATGCAGCCATTCGCAACGCGAGCCTAGCGGGCGCGATGCGGGTATCCCCAAGAGCGCCACCGCGCAAACGCGCCAGCCTGGTTATACGGTCCAGACGTCAACCGATGTGGTGCATACATTGACTCCGGAAACCGCCGAGTTAACGTCGAACAGCAAGCGCGCCAATTCCATACGCACGCAAAAAAAAGCCTGTCGTTAAGGCCACGTGCGACGCCCGACTTGACGCGTCTGTACAACCTTGGCGCTCGCTACACTTTGTCTTACCAATCCGCAAAGTCGGGAAAGGGACGTATTATGCCCGTGCTTACGACGCCATCCGAAACTCGCGAACTCTTAGCGCACTACGGAATCAAACCGGTCAGTGACGATACAGGGGGTGGCGTGCTTGTCACAATTGTGGGGCGTGTCGACGAAGCGGGTCACAAGGTCATTGAGCTAACGCGTGACAAGCACCGAGTTCTTCGTACTTGCCCCGTCTCGGAAGGCGAGGTGCGAGCAATGGTTGATGCGCTCCTCACCGCAGGCAAAGACGTTAGCTTCGAGCACCTGGTCAGGCATTTAATCGCCCGCGTTTCGCATATGTATGCGGAGAGCGGCATCGACGCATTCCATTTGGAATCTGTCCGTTTGCATCCCACCGGCCACACAATTGGCAACGCGAAGGCGTGGCGCACGCAGCCGCTTCATCTACGACCGCGGCAGCAATCTGAAGAGCACGCTCTCCACCAGAGTTTTCCGCACCGGCCAGGCGGCCGGCGTTGAACGCCAACCGTTCGGGCGGTGCAAAAGGTTCTTGGGCACACAGAAGCGAGCACCACGGCAAACATTTATGGGCACGTCGATCGAGAGCATAACGCGGCCACCATGACGCGAGCCTACGCGCGGCTTTTGCCCACGGAACACAGCGTTTGAACCGGGGTCGGTTCGAACGATACGGCGAGGCGCTCAGCCGCTCGTTTATCGCCTTGCTGGGCGTGGTGTTTGCGATCATTCCGACGCTCTAAGCTGTCGTCCGCGCGAGTACGGCTAGCAATCGCTTTGGCAGACCGCCTTCTTCTAGTTCGCGAACTTGCAAGATTTCATCGTCGGTCGTAAGCCGTTGGATGAGGGGCCGGTCGAAGAAGCGGACAGCATAGCCGTCGACTTCAAATGTGCTGTCACTAAGATGAATACCGCTGCCAAAATCGGGATCTTGCATCGAGCGTACCGTAAAAAAGTGCAGACCGCCTGGCTTCAAGACCCGACGCACTTCACGCATAACAAAATATACCTGGTCTTCAGTAAAGGCCATGCACAGCGTCATATGCGAGTAGACGGCGTCAAAGTAATGACTTTTAGACGGTAGCGGCTCACGAAGATCGTGGTGTAGCGGTCGGAGCCGATCGGCAAGACCTTCCTCAGTCGAACGAACCGTAAGGGACGCGACAGCCGCTTCCGAATAGTCAAGTGCTGTAATTTCAAAACCGGACCGCGCGAAGTGCCGCGCATCGCGACCGGGACCACAGCCCAGCTCCAAGAGCGAGGTCACGCCAAAATTTTGAAAATCGTGCGTCGCTAACTGCGCCGCCTCGCTAGGCGCTCACCCGAACTTCAGGGGCTCCCGTCGATAGACTGTTTCCCAGTGACCACGCTGTTCTTTCGGCTCGGAATCGGGGCCGGGGTTCCGTGGCCTTTCGCTCATCATTTAAACCGTGCTTCATTTCGGGCGACGGCACCCGTTGCCCGAGCGTTGACGCTTTTTGGGCGTAGTGCTAAGTCGGTTGACACATGCATGTCTTCCGCCCTGAAACGCCCGGCACCGGCTCGGTGCTTGGTCCTCTTGAGAGCGCCGCACTGAACACCCTCATTTGGTAGTTGCGTCGTGCCCGTCAGTTGTGGAAGCGCTGTCGGATTTTGTCAGCGCGTTGTAGGTGACCGCAATTACTGCGCCGGCGATCCCTCCGGCAAACGCGATCCAGATGATTCCGCCGAGGAACGTCCACGTGCCCATCCTCATTCCGGTACCCATTCCCATTCCGTTTGGAAACGCATTTGCGTGCATGCCCGATATCGAGAGCTGCATCGGCAGAACGAGGACTACAGCAATGGCGAGTGACCCGAGCGCAAAGCCAATGGCTAACGCAAGGGGCTTCAGCTCAAATCTGGATTGCATGATTATTTCTCCTTCGTAAACGAGATTAGTGGCGTATGTGAGCTTTAGTGGATTTGGGTGGAGATGTACAAGGCAATATCGTGGAGGTCACGTTCGGACATTTTCCAACGCGGCATCACCGGGCTCAGCGTATCGCCGTTTTCATCGACTCCCGTCGAAATCGATCGCTCGAAAAGTGCAAGCGTCCAGGGCGTCTTTGACATTTTCGTAGAGCCCATGGAGCCCGCCTGATCTAGCATGTGGGCGTTGGACCCAAGTTTTGCACTTATTGCTCCATCTGCGAGTAGCACGCCACCGGCGCCGTCGGGACCGTGGCAAACTGCGCAACTTTGATAAAATCGCGACGGGGTAGCCGTCGTGATTTGCGCGCCGTTCAAGTCCTTACCCGTAAGGTAAATCGAGCGCCCGTTCGCAATCGCTCCGGAATCAGCGGTCGTGGACGTGGGCATCGGCATGGCGGTCGCCGTTGCTCCGGGCATTGGCATGGCGGTCGGCATTGTTCTAGGCGGGAACCGATCACGATACCACGGCCCGGCCCAAAGCAGCTGGTATTTTAGCGCCGGTCCCTTGCCGACGCTTGCGAGATCTTCGACTGTTAAGATGATGTTCGGTCTTACGTTGAAGGCGGCAGCGAGTATATAGTTGACTGTCAAGTTGCCTAGGCCGTCGTCGGTATGTTCGTACCGAAGATCGACGTGCAGCCACGACTGCGGAGCGTAGATCGTCTCGAACGAGACGCCGTGGCTGTTCGCCGACGGCGACGCACCGTCGTTGGGATTATTGTCTTGGCCCGCGATTCCCATCGCGATGAGTTCGTAGCGATCACCGCTGTACGAGGCAAGCGCCGCCTCACGCGTGTAGCGATCTTTCGCACCCGATGGGAGCGGATATGAACCGCTCAGGCCAGCTATACCACCGGACCATTTCGATTCGGGGGACAAGTACTGTACCGAACCCGTCCAGGCCGTGCCCTCGCCGGCGCTACGAAAAGCACGCTCAACTGGCCCAGTCCCTTCCAAATATGACACGTTGCCTATCAATCCAAGATGTCCGAATTGCGTGTACGATGCGCCCCAACGGTTGTCGGCGATCGTCGAACCGTTCAATCCAACCTGCAAGCTCGCGAACCCATAGCCTGAGAGCGAGAGCGACTGGCTCGTCCATGGCGCAAAGATTGGCGTCGGGAACTTTCCGATTTGCACACTGCCATTTCCGTTGGAGATTCCGTTGTAGGCGACCCACACCTGATCGACCGCCTTCGCGGGGAACCCTCCAGTTACGACAGGGACTGATGCGAAATACGAAACGTTGGGCCCGATGAAACCACCGGATAGGAACTGCACAAGCGCGCTGTGGATCGCCGGAAGCATCGGATCGGGCTGATTCGATGCATTGGCGGTAACTTCCAACGCCACCGGGAGGCTACGATTCTGCATCATTTGTAGGTGCTTATTGAGGCCTCTGGAAAAATTTGTCATCAAGACGTAACGGCCGTAACTATTGAGATGCGGCACCGCCGTGTGGCAGAGGGCGCAGTTAACGCCGCCTTGTCCGTTTGCAAATACAGGGATCGCCAACGCTGACTTTGGAGCGCCCAATGACCACGCGAGAAATATCGTCGTAGAGAGCGCCGGTATCCAAGTGCACTTCCTCAAGGAGACATCTTCCTATTTGGCCGGTTCAGGTTAATGCGTAGTGTAACCTTTTTTTAAGCGGCTTCCCCAATGGCAGCCAGCAGTCGAGAGTTGACCTCTTCGGCAACCCCACCGAGCCTGTCGTTCCCTACAACGGACATCATGGTATGCGCATTAATTGCGCTGATGAACGTCTTGCCATCCTTGCGACGAACCGTGACGTTGCACGGCAGAAGTAAACCCAACTGTTCTTCCATCTGCAGGGCTTCATGAGCGAACTGTGGATTGCAAGCGCCTAGTATCAGATAGGGCTCGCGCTCGACACCAAGCTTTTGCTTAAGCGTTGCCGCGACATCGATCTCGGATAGCACCCCGAAACCCTGTTTCTTGAGTGTCTCTGTGACACTCGCCACGGCCTGATCAAACGGCTTGGCCGACTCGATCGAAAACCCATACCGCTCGTGCACTATGTGAGCCATTTGTACTCTCTCTTTCTGATTGGTTATACGTGGAGCTGATCGGGTTTCGGGGAAGGGTGTTGATTGGACGTCAGGCGGCTTGGCCATCGAATCAGGAATATCTTGTGAATTTGTAGTATGCTATCTGCGTGGTCCTCATCGGATTCCTTGTGGCTGCAGCGGCGATTCTCGCGGTCATGGCTGCGGTCGCGAGAACGACAATCGAGCCGGCGGCCGGGCAAGCAAATGTTACTTCCATGGGTTATCGCTTGCGAAAGGGTTGGCTGTGGGCGCTCGCCGCTGCAGCTGTGGTTGCGCTTGCGATTTCGATACCATCGTTTCCCTATGGAAAACCAACGACGCTTTCCGGGAAGCACTACACGGTCGTCGCATCTCAATACAGTTTTGAACTTCCGCCCGCCGTGCCGGTTGGCAGGCCCGTCGTTTTCGACGTGACCTCCAAAGATGTGAATCACGGTTTTGGCATCTACGACCCGCAAGGACGCCTCGTTGCGCAGGTTCAGGCGATGCCTGATTACGTGAATCATCTACCGATGCGGTTTAGCGTGAAAGGTCATTATCTGGTGCGTTGTCTTGAATACTGCGGCATAGCGCACGCGGCAATGCAAGGAGCTTTCGACGTAAGATGACGGGCTCGCGGCGGATCATGTGGGCGTTCCTATCTACGGGTATTGCCATTTTCGGTCTCATGACGCTGGTCGGGTTCGCAATGCGTATCGAGCAGGCGCAATGGGTTGCCTACGATCCCGGCGCGTTTTATGCATTGATGACGCTGCACGGTTCGGGCATGATTGTCGCCTTAGCGCTCTGCGGAATGGGCGGCTTGTGGTTCATCATGGATCGCGAGCGACCGATGAATCAGGGGCTTGCGTGGTCCGCGTACGCGTTGATCGTGATCGGTGTCGTCGCAGTAATTCTGAGTGTGTTTCCCGGACGGTTTGGAGCGGCGTGGACGTTTCTCTTCCCGTTGCCATTCATCGGTGCGACGTGGCCGAGTTGGGCGACCGGAGCATTCCTTATCGGCGTTGCGCTCATCATGCTCGGCTGGACCGTCTATTGCGTGCAGCTGCTCGGGTGCGTCCTTATGAAGTACGGCGGCCTACGCGGCGCGACGGGCTGGGATCTCGTTTTCCACCACGACGCGTTCGTTGCATCCGGGCGCCCGGAGCCGCCGCCTGCGGCGTTCGCCGCGCTCATCACGGCTGTGGATGGACTCTTTGCGGTGGCCGGCGGCATGCTCGTCGGCGTTGCGCTCATCATCCACTGGATCGATCCAACGGTTGCCATCGATCCGCTGTGGGCAAAAAACCTCACGTATTTGTTCGGCCACACGTTCGCGAACCTTACAATTTATATGGCGATTGCCTTCGTTTATGTTGCACTTCCGCGGTACGCAAATCGCGAATGGCACACTTCGCCGGTTCTCGCGATCGCGTGGTGGGGAACGCTCCTGTTCGTCGCGACCGCGTATTTCCATCACCTGTATATGGATTTCGTGCAGCCGCGCGGCCTTCAGTACGTTGGCGAAGTCGCGTCGTATCTTGCTGCGTTTCCACCTGCCGTCGTTACGATCTTCGGCGGCGCACTATTAGTGTATCGTTCGAATTTGCGCTGGACGATGGGTTCGATGTTCATGTACGCGGGACTCGTGGGATGGCTCATCGGCGGGGTCGGAGCGCTGATCGACGCGACCGTTCCAATCAATTCCTCACTGCATAACACGTTGTGGGTGCCCGCGCACTTCCATACGTATCTGCTCGAAGGCGTCACGTTGTTCATCCTCGGTTGGATTTTTGCGGATCTGGAAACGCGATCCGGGCTGGTGAGCTCGCTCTTAACGCGATGGATGGTCGGCATAGGAATTTTCGGCGGCGGCGCTCTGCTGTTGTTGGGCTGGTACGTTGCAGGCGCAGCGTCCGTTCCGAGACGCTACGCGATGCAGCCATCGCCGGGCCCCGCAATCTCCGCGTGGGCATCGGTTGGAGCGATCCTCCTCATATTTGGATTGGTGCTCTGCCTAGCCGAAGCGGTGAGGCTGGCGCGGGCGCGCAACGCGGAGCCGGTTGTATGACGCTGCGCAAACTCATTGTCATCGTATCCGCGCTTGCCGCGCTCGTTTTTTCCGCGATGCCGGTGATTACGGGCGCTCGCGACATCGGCGTGCATCAACATCACCTCGATCACGCCGTGCTGATGCTGCTCGGCGCGATCGCGGGGCTCGCATTGTATTCGGGCAGCAGCGATCGCGAATCTCCGCCGTGGCTGTGGGTTGCGGTGCTCTGTCCTTTCATCGCAATGCTGCTTATGTCTCCATCGCTTTATTCATTGGTGGATCAAACCCCGTGGCTGCATTCGTTCGACCACATCGTCTTTGTGGTGCTCGCGGTGATGACGGCATATGCCGGCCAGCGATACGTGCGCGGCGTCGGCTGGGCCACCGCGCTGATGCTCGAATCGATGGCGATAGTTGCAGCTTTCGGATATGGTGTCGCTCCCGCAGTCACCGTTCTTTCGCCAAGCGCGGCCGTAACACAGCGAACCGAACCTTCCGGAGATGTCGCGCACGGCAGGGTGCTCTTCGCGCAGAACTGTGCCGTGTGTCACGGTGCTCGCGGCGAGGGTGGTGAGGGGCCGCCGCTCAAGAACGAAGTATCGCGCAAGGATTTCGCCCAAGCGCAAGCGTGGATAAAGAAACCCGCGCCGCCGATGCCGGCGTTGTATCCCAATCCGCTGAGCGCAAAAGATGTCGCCGACGTCGCCGCTTTCGTCGAATCCCTAAAGTAGCGAGATATTCGCCTGTTTCATCGCTCTCGCTCGCGCGACTACAAGATTGCACATCATCGCGAGCCAGCCGATCATGCCGACGACGGCACCGGCGCTGACAGCGGCTGCGTTCTGCGCGAGCAGCCCAAAAGCCACGCTCGCGATTGCGAGTTGAAAAGTCGCGAATGATACCCACGAGAGGCGCGAGTCGAGCACTTCTTGCGGACGCGTTTCATCATCCTCACCGCGATAAGCCGTAAGCAGCACGCGTACACCGATGTGATAGACATGCGCGTTGATCGCCTGTCCGATCCAGCCCGCCAACAGAACGAAACCGTAGGCGAGCTGCCATGAATTGCCGGCCAGCGTTCCCGCGCCCAGCCCCAAGCCGCAAAGCAACCACACGATCGCGGCGAGCAAGAATGCTTGCGAAGCGGTGCGCGGGCCGGCAGCGCGTCGTAGGACATCGAGGAGATCGAGAGCATAGACGAGCGCCGCACAACCGAAGAGGATCGCGCCGGGCCAGATAAGCCAAGAGATGCCGCCAAGGCCGATCGCCAGCAGCGGAACGCCAATCACCGTGAACGAGCCGACGGCGATGTGCGCCGCCGGAAAACGCGATCGTTCGCCGGAAATTGGACGCACCGTTCGAACTGAAACACCGAATATCAACAGCGAAAGCCATCCGAGCATTCCAAGATTCGCGTGCGCCGCCGGCAGCGACGCGATCCAGGGCGGCGTCACGTATCCCGAGATCGCGACGCTCAGCGCGAAACCCAAGAGCGCCGTCACGACGAGGAACAGCAGCGTTATCAATAGCGCGCGCGCGATGGCGCGCTCCATACGCTCTCCGCGAAATGCCTCGACTAGTGTGGCAACAGCGGCTATCGTATATGCGAGCAACGCGAACGCGATCAATCCCGCCCCGAACACCGCAAGGCCGGGTCGCAGCAGTGCGGCCCCCACGAAAAGCAAAACCCCGGCGCAAAAAATGAAGACCGACCGGCGAGCCAGATTCTCCAATCGCCACCGCACGTCGGCGAAACGCGGAATCACGTGGAGCAGGACGCTCATCGCGGCTGTGGCTGCCCAGCCGAGGGCCACAGCGTGGATCCATGCAATTGCTAAGAATCCAAGCGATGAAACCGAACCCGCTATCGCTGCCCAGATAAGAAGAAGCCACGACGCGCCGTGCGAAAGCTGCGCGAAGATGAGTGCGCCGGGTGGAATCCAGTGCCGCCGATTGAACATGATTGCATCCTATCATGCCCGTTGAAAGCCGTCTCTTCGTCAAAGCCAGCCTAGTCTGGCTCAGTGCGACTTTTGCCGTGGGCGCCGTACTGCTGGCCCTCAAAGCGCTCGGATTATCGCTTCACTATGACCTTTCGATAGTTCATGCACATATGGGTTTCGTCGGCTGGCTGGTGAACTTGGTGATGGGCGTCGCGCTCTGGTTTTTGCCGGTGAACCGAGAGAAGTTTCCGGAAAATCGCGGACGGTACCCGGCGGTGACCGTCCGCTTCATTTTCGCCATGCTCAACATCGGCCTCGTGCTGCGCATCGCCTTTGAGCCGCTCGTCGACAAAGCGGGACCAACGCCTTTCTATTCGGCAATGCTGCTCGCGAGCGCGGTGCTGCAGCTCGCAGCGATCGTGCTATTTGCCGCTATCGCGTGGCTGCGCGTTCGGCAGGTTTAAGGGCCGCTTACTTAATAACGCGGAAAAGTCATGTGCATCTTCCCGTGGCCCTTTGGACCAGATGTTAATAGCATCTCACGCGTTCTTCGCGCGGCTTAGTCGCCCGAGAAGCAGATGAAAGTACAGCATTCCTTGCATATCGTCCAAAGAAACGAGCACTTCTTCGAGACTGATTTCGGGGTCGCCGGAAAGCATCTTAATGTTTCGTGCCGCACCCGAATCGGTAGGCGGGAAAACGTCGAGACGTCCAAAACCGCGCAAGAGAATGTTTGCCGCGCTCCAGCGCCCGATGCCGGGAATCTTCTGCAGTTCTAACAGCGCGACCGAGGTGGAAAGCGATTCGATATGCGTCGCCGTGACGGAATGCGACGTAACCGCGTTCGCCGCATTTTTCAGGTATGCCGCCTTTTGTCGACTTAGCCCTAAACGCTGTAGCTGCAAATCGCTCGTTCCAGTAATGTTGCCGGCGGCGGGAAATGGATACAGGCACGCGCCCTCATGTTCGATCGGATTGGAAAAGCGCTCCACGAAACGTCGCATGATCGTGGAGGCTGCAGCGATGCTCAGTTGCTGGAACACTATCCCGTTGCACAATGCTTCCCACAGATCGGGATAGCGCGGCGGCTTTAATCCGCGAAGATCTCGCGCCAGCGCGGTCAACCAGGGAAAACGCGCAACACGTCGATACCAGCGGCGTAGATCGACACCGGTGCCCAACATTGTCCTGACCGTTTCCAAACGATCTCGGGCATTGCGCCCGGTAATGCGTATCTCGAGTCGATCGCTTCGCGTCTGCTGCGCTTCGATGATGTTGACGCCATCGTTATCCGAGAAGGCTCGCAGATACTTTCCGTCGGGCGTGACGACATCAACGATGTTACTACTCACGCGGCGGAGCGCGCGCGTCGTCAAGTCCAATCGGTACGGCGAGACAGGTACGATGGTCGTGTGAAGGCTCATAGGGTCACCCGGTTTCAGATATAGGGCAAAAGGTCAAAGTACTCGTCGTCTTCGTTGACCCCGCCGCGACCTTTGCCGATCGTCTTCTCCGTCTCGATGAAGCGGATTTCGCGGATCCACTTGACCATCTTGAAACCCAGCTGATTTTCAACGCGCAATCGAAGCGGTGCACCGTGCACCTGTGGAAGGGGCGCGTCGTTCATTTCGTAGGCGAGGAGACACTCCGGTTTGACGACATCCTCGAGCCGCTGTGTATCGTAATAGACACCGCCGAAAGTCCCTTCCCCGAACGATATGAACTCGACGACGCGCGCGGCCGGCAGCGGCTTCACAAATCCAATCAGCCGCACCATCGAGATACCACCCCACTGAGCGACGCCGCTCCAACCCTGAATACAATGATGCAACGCCACGTGCTCGTCGTACCCCAGCGCCCGTATCTCTTCGAGACTCAAATCGGCGGGATTCTCTACGCAGCCGCTGATGCGCAACCGGTAATCGCGGAAGTCGCCGGCCGCGAGCCGTTGCCATTCACCGGAATCCGGTATCTTGCCGTTTGTCCAGAAGTACGGCGAGATGTCTTTACGCGTGTAGCGCTCCGCCGGATTGAAGCGCTTCGAAGCGCCCACGCCCAATTCAAGCGGGAAGATAAGCATCTTCTGAAGGCGTTGAATGGCACGGGGATAGCGCCAGGCGAGAATGTGCGCGGCGGCCCAGGATGCGATCACGACGCCGAGGCCAATGCAGCCGAGGATCAACCCAATTGGATGTGTATCGTCCGTGCCTATAACGATATGATTGAAGTTCCGTTGCGCTCCGGTCGAGAGTACCAGCGTGACGTGCACGATAGTGAACGCGATATATCCGAGCAGGAGCAGGAAGTGGAGCGAGCGGCCACCCTGACGTCCGCCGAAGATCCGCGGATACCAAGGGAATGCGTTATCGAGCGCCGGCGACATTGCGATTCCGGTCAAGATGGAGAGCGGTGCCATGATGAACACGACACCGAAGTATCCAAGCTGTTGAAGCGCGTTGTACGCGTAGTAGCCGTTCGGCTCGACCGGAAAGTGGAAGGTTGCGTAGTGTACGAAAACATCCCATGCATGCGGAAAGATCGCCCACGATGTTGGAACCAGGCGCGGCCATTGGCCGCTGATGAACAAGATGCCGACGTACGCCACCCCGGTGAGAACGAAGCCATAGTCGGTGATGAAATGCCACGACCGGCCCATTCCAATCGTGTGCCGGTAACCGGGCAGCGCGATGATGGGCGAGATATAGCGCGCGTCTTCCTTTGCGGTCCAGACGCGATCTTTGGGAACGGTCAGCGGCGTCAACCGTAACCACTCGGTCCCCGGAGTACAATGGTTGTTCCAATAAAGCCGGGGATGATCCATGAGAATTGAGAGGCCGCTGCGCATCAGCAAAAACAGAAAGAACAGATTCGCATAATGGGTCCAACGAATCCATATGGGAAAGCCGCGCGGCGCGCCACTCGACGCGCCGGCGGTAACCACGGCGACCGGAGATGACGCGGAGTGGATGCCGAGCGTCAGTAGTTGCAGCCATGCGAGCGCGATCGGAATGGCAATGAAGGCGATGAGCCAGATGACGTAACGGCGTCGTAAGATGGCGACCGTGCGCCGATCGTTTGGTAGATGAACCCGTTCGTGCGCATCATCGAAACGGACCATCCAAGTTCAACCCGCCGCCGGGGTCATAGTTCTTTTCGGTTATTAGGCGACAACTGTGATGCGACATCACGATAGACATGTCTCATCGCTTCGCCGAGAAGTCCCCCAACGCGAAAGATCGCGTCACCGGACAGGCGCAGCCCCGTCCAAGGCGTCCCGGCATGCCGCTGCACCAGCAGGTAGGTGTCCTCTCCAAGTGCATAGATCGCAAACTGATCCGATTGGGCTATCGGCGTCTTGCCGGCGACAGCTGACGGCTCGAGTTGCTCAATGAAGTCCATAATTATCGTCGCTCAGCATTCCTACGTCTAGGTCCGTGCGTCCAAGCAATTTCGTCGCGGCCACCGACTCGGACCAGCGATTGACGCTGCAAACCGCATCGATTCTGCGGTTTTTCAGATAGAAGGCGCTGAATGAACCCTCCTGCGGCTTACCGCGAATGGCGACCTTGTCCCATGCAAGGGCGTATCCTCGGTACAGTAAGCTAAACCCATACTGATCTGAAAAGAAGAATGGCACCGTGTCAAACGCCTCGAGCTTACCCGCCATCGCTTTGCCGGCGGCTTCACCTTGACGTTGCGCGTTATCGAAGTGCTCTAACCGCACATGGCGCTTCAATCGCGGGTGCCAGGAGTTTGCGACGTCGCCCGCCGCAAAGATCCCGTCGACGCTCGTCCGGCAAAATTCATCGGTGACAATTCCATTATCGATCTTGACGTGGCCGGCAACCAGTTCTACCGAAGGTTTGACGCCGATTCCGACTACGGCCAAATCACACGTCACGGCGCTGCCGTCGGAGAAGACCGCCTCCTCGACCCGTCCGCTACCGCGAAACGCGGTGACCTTTGCTCCAATTTTCAGCGTGACGTTTTCGGCACGATGGTACCCCGCGTAAATCTCGCTCAGTTCTTTGCCGAGCACGTGCGCTAGCGGAAGCTCCGGACCCGTCAAGGTGACCTCGCAGCCGAGCTTTCGCGCCGACGCGGCCACCTCGCATCCGATAAAACCCGTTCCGACGATCAACACCTTAGGATGCTGCTGCAGGCTGGTGCGGAGCGCATCGCAGTCGCGCAGCGTTCGCAAATATGCAATTCCCGCTAAATCGTGTCCGGGAACGTCCATACGCCGCAACGCCGCGCCGGTCGCGATAAGCAGCTTATCGTAATGAAGATCCGGCTCGTTTGCGATCTGCACGGATTGCGTCGCCGGATCGATGCCGGTAATCCGTTGGTTCAGCCGGAGATCAATCGCGTATTTTTTGTAAAAGCGGGGAAGCTCTAAGAATATACGCTGTTCGGATATTTCGTCGCGTAAGCGATCTTTGGAAAGCGGCGGGCGTTCGTACGGCGGATCGGGTTCCTCGCCGAAGAGCACGATCTCTCCGTCGAAGCCTTCGGCGCGCAGCGCCCGCGCCGCGCTAAAACCCGCCAGGCCACCACCGGCAATGACGTAGGTCTTCTTTTCACTCACGGTGAGCCGTCGGATCCCCTTCACGGGATCTAAAGCCGACCTTTTCGTGTGTTCCATCACAGAACGGCTTGTTATTCGATCTTCCGCATCGGCACAAATAAATGGCGCCGTCTTTATCGGCCTCAGCGCTAAGATCGATTTTGTCACCGCTCGGCCATTGAAGTTCGCCGAGGCCGGTAACCATATTAGGGCCGTCGACTGTTGGGACAATACGAAGGTTCATGTTCTTTCCTTTCGCGCGCGCGATCTAGGCGCTTTTTTTACTGCATTAGAGCCCACCTGCGACGCACGGCGCCTGCTTGGTTTCGCTCAAGCGTCGCTTCAACGGCTGCCCTAACGGGTACGGATCTAAACACCGAAAAAAAGGGAGACGCGTTACCTATGGATGCGATTATGTTATTGAAAGCCGACCACGCGAAAGTCGGCGGCCTTCTGGAGGAAATCGACCGTTTGAGCGAGTCCGCGCACGCAGAGCGCCGCGAAATCTTTGAAAAGATCGACCACGAGCTCAGGGTGCATTCTAAAATCGAAGAAACGATCTTCTATCCAGCGTTGAAAAAGAAAGCTAACACCGACAAGGATGACGGCGCGAAGCAGGAAGTACTCGAGGCGTACGAAGAGCACGCCAACGTTAAGAACATGTTAGAAAAACTCGAAGAGACGGATGCAACCGACGAAACGTACAACGCGAAGCTGCAAGTCCTGAGCGAGCTTATCAAGCACCACGTCCATGAAGAAGAACACGAAATGTTCAAGGAAGCGCGCAGCCTCATGGACGAGACAGAACTCGAAGAACTCGGCAAGGAATTAGCGCGCGCAAAGGAACAGTTGATGAGTGGAGCCCCAGCCTAAGCTTCTTACGTTAGGGCACGGAACCGCAACCGCGGACGAACTTGCGGCCCTGATACGCGATGCCGGCATCGAGCTGATCGTGGACGTCCGGACGGTGCCCAAGAGCCGCCGGCATCCCCACTTCTGGCGCGAAGCAATGGAAGTCTGGGTTCCGGAACGCAGTGGGAGCGCATATCTCTGGCAACCGGCGCTCGGC
>JBBQQR010000023.1:0-31139 GCA_038215615.1 Vulcanimicrobiales bacterium
TTGCAAACGCGGCCGGGGTTCTCTACCCAAAGAATAGAATCTAGGCCGGAGTTTTCTGTCGCTGCTGCGCTTCTAGCGCGGCTTGCAGGTCGCCGATCAGATCCTCGACGTCTTCGATTCCAACCGAGAGTCTCAAGAGCCGATCCGTCAGACCGCGCCGCTCGCGCTCTTCCTTCGGAATAGAGCCGTGCGTCATTCGCGCGGGATGGCAGATGAGCGACTCGACCCCGCCTAGACTTTCCGCGAGGCTAAAATACTTCAGCGTGTTTGCAAACGCCAGCGCTTGGTTGTCATCCCCTTTGAGTGTGAACGAGACCATGCCGCCAAACCCGGTCATCTGACGTTTCGCGAGCTCGTGCTGCGGATGCGAAGCCAATCCCGGATAATAGACGCGGTCAACGTCCGGCCGCGCTTCCAAGAACTGCGCCACGGCCATCGCATTGTTTTCATGTTCGCGCATGCGGAGGGCCAGGGTCTTGGCTCCGCGCATGGTCAGCCAGGCATCGTGCGGACCGGGAACGCCACCAGCCGAGTTTTGCTGAAATTTGATCGCCTCGTAGAGATCTTTGTCATCGGTGATCGCCGCGCCGCCGACGACGTCGCTGTGACCGCCGATATATTTGGTCGTCGAATGGACAACCACGTCGGCTCCTAGTTCAAGCGGCTGCTGAAAATAGGGTGTTGCGAAGGTGTTATCGACGGCAATGATGAGATCGGGCGCCGCGTTTGCAATGGCACGGATGTCGACCAGCGTCAGCATCGGATTGGTCGGCGTTTCGATCCACATCATCTTGGTGCTGGGACGAAGCGCCTTCGCAACGGCGCCGGCGTCGGTCATATCCATGTAGGTGAATTGAAGCCCATAGCGCCCAAAGACGTTGGAAAACAGGCGGTACGTGCC
The DNA here is from genome assembly GCA_038215615.1 of Vulcanimicrobiales bacterium. GTDB lineage: Bacteria > Vulcanimicrobiota > Vulcanimicrobiia > Vulcanimicrobiales > Vulcanimicrobiaceae > Rubrimentiphilum. Next base: position 902 of record JBBQQR010000023.1, read on the forward strand.
GCCGTACAGATCGTCCGACACGATGACGTGGTCGCCGGAAGAGAGCAGCCCGACGACCGCCGCGGTGGCGGCCACGCCGCTTGAGAAAGCGCAGCCGAAGCGCGCATTTTCGAGCGCTGCAAGCTGAATTTCCAGTGCGCGCCGGGTCGGATTGGCCGTGCGGCTGTAATCGAATCCCTTGTGAACGCCGACGGCTTCCTGCGTGTACGTCGACGTCTGATAGATCGGGACGATGGTCGCGCCCGTCGCCGGATCGGCGCCCTGTCCGGCGTGAATCGCTTTGGTGCTGAATTTCATCTTAGCGCTTTACCGGTTCGGACGAGGTGGAAAGATAACTGATGATATCTTGGCGGGTGAGCACGCCGACCGGGTCGCCGTCGTCGGTGACGACGACCGCGTGATTCGCGAGCGTCAGGAGTTTATAGGCCAACTCGATCGCTTCGCTCTGATCGAGCACGGGGAACGGGCTGCCCATGACTTCGCTGACGGGTTTATGGATGATGTCCGAGCGGTCGAAGACCGCTTGCATCACGGCGACGTCGTTGATGCTGCCGATCTGCTCGTGGTCGCGCATGACCGGAATCTGCGATATCTCATACTGCCGAAGAAGATCGAGCGCGTTTTTGACCACGTCTGTATCTTTGACTGTGATCATCGGCGGCAGCGGACGTTTGCTTCGCAGCACGTCGCCGACGGTTGCGCGGCGCTTGCCTTCGGCGAGGAAACCGTTGGCGATCATCCACTCGTCATTAAAAATCTTCGACATATAGCCGCGGCCGGAATCCGGAAAGATCACGACGAGCACGGCGTCTTTGGGAAGGGTCGCCGCGAGTCTGACTGCGGCCGCGGCGGCGGTGCCCGACGATCCGCCGACCAGCAAGCCTTCCTCGCGCGTAATGCGACGCGCCATCAGGAACGACTCGCGATCGGAAACGCGTACGACTTCGTCGATAACTTTTAAGTCCACGGTCTCGGGTAAGTAATTCATGCCGATGCCTTCGACCGCGAACGATTTGGGCGTATCGCCGGAATAAATCGAGCCTTCAGGATCGGCGCCGACCACGTGAATCTTCGGATTTTGTTCTTTGAGGTAGCGCGCCGTGCCCGATATGGTTCCGCCCGTGCCGATTCCCGCCACCAGGTGCGTAATCTGTCCGGCCGTTGCGTCCCAAATCTCGGGCCCGGTCGTACGGTAGTGCGCTTCAGGGTTATGCAGATTGTGAAATTGATTGGGCTGGAAAGCGCCCGCGATCTCCGACGCCAGCCGGTTTGCGACGCCGTAGTACGATTCGGGAGATTCGTTCGGCACGTTTGTCGGCGTGACGACGACCTCGGCACCATACGCGCGCAGAAGATCGACTTTTTCTTTCGACATTTTATCGGGCATGACCAAGATGCAGCGGTAACCGCGGATAGCCGCTGCCATCGCGAGCCCTGATCCCGTGTTCCCGCTGGTGGGTTCGACGATCGTTCCGCCGGGTTTGAGATGACCGCCTTTTTCGGCGGCCTCGAGCATCGTCAGCGCGGGGCGATCTTTCACGCTCCCGCCGGGGTTCATGTACTCGACCTTCGCCAGCATCAAGCACTGGGCGCCGCCGGTAACCTTGTTCAGTCGTATGAGCGGCGTTCTGCCGATGGCCTGCAGGGCGTCGTCGTAGTAACGCATGCCTGCGCGCCGGTCCGTGGCTATGGTCGCCAAGGGAAACCTCCAGAGTCGTTGAGGAGAAATCGGCTTCCGCGTGCCCCGGGCATGGCCCTCCGCTTCACTATTTCACCGGGTGAGAGTCGTATACTAAAAGAAGAAGGGAGGCTATGACGCGTGCACGCCTCTTCGGCGCCGTTTTCGCAGTTCTCGCGTTGGCCGCATGTAACGACAGCGCACTGCCCCCGGGCGGGACCTATAATGCCGTGCAGGGCGTCGTGATTGACGCGGCAACCAATCAGCCCGTTGCGGGCGCGACCGTTACCATCGATACGGTACTGACGGCGACCACTGACGCGCAGGGAAAGTTTGCGTTCGCGCAAGTTCCCGCCGGTGATGTCGACGTCGTCATTACAGCCCCGGGGTACAAAGACTACAGCGCACCGGCGCGGCTCGAGCCGGACAAGCCGCTGACCCTGTCGGTCAGTCTGACAAAAGTGCAGGCTACGCCGGGGAATTCGAGCGCTCGTAAACCTGTGCGGGTTTAACATAAGATGCGCGGTGGGCGATCGCACGATCGATCACGCCCAGCACCTGTTCTCCGAGTTTCTCGGGATCGTGACGTACGTTCACGGTTTCGCTAATCATCTGGGCGCGTACGGGGGTCACGCCTAGTTCGCGAATGCGGTCGACGTCTGCCGTCACCGGTATCTGGCCTTCCTTGGCATAGACCTCGCGCAATTTCGACGGCGGTTCGTCGTTGACGATCGCGTAGTCGCAAATTTTCGCGCCGGCATTTTCGATCAGCGCCTCGACGTGATCGCCGGCGGTCATCCCCTCGGTTTCACCGGGCTGCGTCATCACGTTGCAGACGTATATCTTAACGGCGGGCGATGCGGCGATCTCATGCGCGATGCGATCCACTAAAACATTTGGAACGATCGACGTGAATAGGCTGCCCGGCCCCAGAACGATGGCGTCGGCTTCGGCGATAGCCTCGACGACTTCCGCGAGTGGCGCAGCATAGCGTGGATCGAAGAAGACCTGTTTGATCCGCTGACCGGACATCGAGATGTTGGACTCGCCTTCGACAACCGTTCCGTCTTCCAATCGCGCGCATAACCGAACGACGCCGAGCGTTGAAGGCAAGACGCGCCCTTTGATGTTGAGTACGCGGCTCGATTCCTTGATCGCCTTGTCGAAGTTTCCGGTGATGCCGCTCATCGCGGCGAGGAACAGATTTCCGAAAGAATGGCCGCTCAGGCCTTCGCCTTCGCTGAAACGGTACTTGAAAAGATCCGTTACCATCGCTTCGTCGTCCGCGAGCGCCACCAAACAGTTGCGCACGTCGCCGGGCGGAAGCACGCCGAGCTCTTTTTGCAGGCGTCCCGAGCTCCCGCCGTCGTCACTGACGGTAACCACAGCCGTGAGATTACTGGTTTTGCGTTTTAAGCCGCGCAGCAGCGTGGAGAGTCCGGTACCTCCGCCGATCGCGACCACCTTGTAGCCCTGTTTCAGGCGCATCTCCATGAGCGTGTCGATGATGTTGTCGCGGCCGCCGCCGGTCGCACTCGCGCGCAAAATGGCGATGAGCCACTGCCGGATGCCAAACAAGATCAGCGCGATCCCCAGCACGGCGAAAATCCAAGCCAAGTTGGACGGCGAAAAATAGTCCGATACGAAACTATCGATCCACTCGTTGGCGTTGACGCCGGCGCCTTCGGCGACGAGGTAGCGATCGACGCCGTTCACGAGCAACAGAATCCCAACGATCACAACGAGCAGCCAGCGTTTTACGCCCAAACCCGGATAGGCCCAGCGAAGAGCGGGCGGGAGCGATTGCAAGCGGCGTGGTTTCATTTTGCGATATCTCGCGTTTCGAGCGTGACGCGCGCGTCGTCCGCGGATTCCAGGTGCGTGCTGAGCCGGCGCGCGATGTAGACCGAGCGGTGTTTTCCGCCGGTGCAGCCGACGCCGATCGTTAACTTCTGCCGATCCTTTACGTAGCGCGGCACGAGAAAGTCGACCAACGCGAAGAGGCGGTCCAAAAACGGTGCGGTGGCTGGGTCGGCTGTGACGTGAGCCGCCACGGCCGGATCAAAGCCGGTGAGCGCCTCCAGCTCCGGCTCATAGTTGGGATTGCGCAAGAAGCGCACGTCAAAAAGAAGCTCGAGGTCCGCGGGGGCGCCATACTTGAACCCGAACGCGACTATCTCTATTTCCAGTATCCGCTCCAGGATGCTCACGCCGCTTTCCTGGGGAAGAACCATACCGATTCACCGGAGCGTTTGATCTGCATGAAACTGTTTTCGCCCGAAAAGGCCAACGCCCTCATCCCGAAGGTCGCCCCTTTGGTGGAAGAGCTATGGCGCAAGCGGCGCGACCTGGCGATCAAACTGCTCGAGAGCGAAACCGCGCTTCACGGGGTCGAACCCTCGCCCCCGATCAGAATGGCTATCCCCCGCTCCCCGTTCGTGCCCAGCCGGTTCAGCGAACAGAAAGCTGAGATCGTTCGGATCATCAATCGCATCGAAGCCCACGGCTGTTTGCTGAAAGACGTGGACCTAGGGCTGCTCGATTTTCCGTCGATGCGTGAGGGGCGGGCGGTGTATCTGTGCTGGAAAGCGGGCGAGCGCGAGATTGCGTACTGGCACCCGATGGACGAGGGCTACTCGTCGCGGCGGCCGCTCTAGTTCAAGCCGGCCGCTAAGCCGTTGCGGTGGCCATTACAGGCACAAAATCCTCGGCCAGACCTTGCAGGCGCACTTCACCGAACTCCGCGGTATAGGCGCCGCTCTCGACGCTCTTGATTTCGCCGACTTCCGGGACATCGGCAAGCTGCGGAATTTTCGAACGAATCTCGTCGGGGATGCGAACCTTGTCACCGATGGCGAGCCCACCCTGCTCCCAGAGCGCGTTGAGGCTTTCGAGGAGCATCGGCAGCGGAATGCCGTAGTCTTCGCTGATCGCGCCGATCGTATGCGTTTCGCTGATCGCGCAATTCGAGCAGCCGCCTAAATGGAATTTCGCAAAAACGCGGCGCGCCCCGGCGTGCATTTTGAAGGCTTCGTCGACGGTCATTTCCGGAGTGAATTGCTGTTGGGTCATAGCCATATTCTTTTGCTACAACGCCTTCGAAGCCCCGTTTAGTTTCAGGTGGCAATTCGCGGAGTACGCCTGTAAGCCGGATTCTGTAGATGACGGCCATCTCTCTGGGACGCGCGTTACCGCGCGCCTCTTGCGACTTATGCTCATCGGAGGGCATCCGCCCCGTTGCCGGGGACGAGCGTCTTGCTTCAGGTGGGGTTTACCCGAGCGCGCGTCTCCGCGCACTCCGTGAGCTCTTACCTCACGATTTCAACCTTGCCGGCGGACCGGCGGTATGTTTCTGTGGCACTTTCCTTCGAGTCGCCCCGACAGGACGTTATCCTGCACCTTGCCCTAGTGAAGCCCGGACTTTCCTCTCCCGTTAAGGAGCGGCCATCCAGCGTACTCCGCGACGATGAGTATACGCCCGCGACGCGGTGGAGGCAAGAAATGCGGCCGCGCCAAAGAGCGCTCCAGCAAGCGAGGGGCCCTTAGCCGCTCGCGCTCTTTAGCAGGGCGAGTATTTGCGCATGCTGACAAGCCGGCAGGCACTCGAGGTGCCGCCGCCCTTTCATTTGATCGGCGATGTCGCCGCGGGATTGACCGCGCTGGACCGTCAGTTCCGCAGTACGCAAGATCTGCGCGGTCTGTTTGTGATAGCGTATATCACGATGACCGACACCCTAGCACAATGGGTCGACCAAGGCGTCTTTGCGGACAATCAGGTCATGGCTCGTTACGTTGTCGCATTTGCGAACGAGTATCGCCGTTCGCTCGCCCACTGGGTTGACGGCGACCGCGTCCGCGTACCGGTTGCCTGGCAGCAATCCTTCGCTGCTTGCGAGGTGAGAAGCGCTGGAATTTTCCGTTGCTTAATGCTCGGCATCAACGCTCATATGAACCGCGACCTTCCCTACGCGGTCATCAAGGCGGGAGTCGATTTGCACCGCACGAGCGATTACGAGGATCACGTCCGCATCGATGACGTGCTGCGCCTCAACATGCCGCTGGTTCGCAGGCGGATCGCCGATGCATACGGAGCCGAGCTTCCGTTCATCCAGCGATGGCTGGGCCAATTCGCCGCTGCCGGCATCGACCGCGGCTTCAGGCGCGACCGCCAGAATTCGTGGGCGTTTGCGCAGCTGCTCGCCGCCGCAAAAACCGAATCGGCGCGCGCAGATGTTGATCGCGCGATCGAGGAACGCGCCGCCGCCGAAGGTCAAAGAATCCTGGGCTTATCACGCATGGTTGCATGAACGCCGAAGCGCCTAAAAAACCCATGGTTCTCGGATAAAGTCGTTGTGGAGACAGTCGGACTCGAACCGACGACCCCTTGCATGCCATGCAAGTGCTCTACCAACTGAGCTATGCCCCCAGACCGAGACTTTGGAGATGAGGGGACTCGAACCCCTGACATCCTGCTTGCAAAGCAGGCGCTCTACCAGCTGAGCTACATCCCCAGGCGCCGGCCGCAGTTTTTTCGGCCCGCCCCTTAACAGGTCTTGCCCGCGGTGCGATAATCAAACGTAGGAGTCTCAAACGATGTTTCCTGCGATCATGCTCGCGGCCGTCTTTTCCAGCCAGCAATGCTGGGATATTTTTGATGGCGCTCTGCGGCATAACGCGCAGGGAGCGCATCCGGCGTACATCAGTTACGACGAGCGGATCTCGGTCCTTGGGGATAACCTGCCAATTCTCTTCAGTTTGGCTCACGTCGACTACCGCGATGACGGAACGGCGCGCGTCCTCGACCAGCGGTTCAATTATCTTCCCATTTATACTAACCACGCCGAGCCGGGCCCCCCGGAGCTGGGACCTTATGGAAAAGCTCGTTCCGCGTGGCTTCCGTTTGAAGGCGCGCGGGATCTGCCGGTGATAACGAGCGTACACGTGCTCGGCAACGTGAGCTGCAGTATTGCGGGTATCGAAGAATACAAAAGCCACCGTTCGTATCATCTCGTCTTCGGAAGCTCTGCGCAGAACAAGCCGGCGATCAAGGCGATTTGGATCGACACCGCTTCGCAAGACGTGTGGAAATTGATTGTGAGCGGCTACGTCATGTTTATCGACTCGAACCAATCACCGCCACTGGCTGATTTTCAGGTTGAGCTGGGATACGCGGGCCCATTTCTCGTTGTGAACCACGTCGTCTGGCAGCTGCGACGGAGGGAGTACTCGCAGTACGCAAATTATTTCGGCGAATATACGCTCTCCGGGTTTACTTTTCCAAACCAACTCCCGTCCGGCTATTTTGGAAGCGGAACGCAGCGGTAGCAATTTGCGTCAGCCGGTGGCGATCCGGTAAACATCGTCGTGATCGTTGAGCCGTCACGGCGGCGAATTTTTGAAATCGCGGGACGGACGCGCGTGCTCACCATCGTCTCGGCGCCCGGCCGGCTGAACCCAGCGCCGGAAAGCACAAAGGATATTGAGCCGGCGTAAGGGCGCTGGTGGGCCATCCTGGTCTCGAACCAGGGACCTCATGCTTATCAAGCATGCGCTCTAACCAACTGAGCTAATGGCCCGGGGCACGGGCCATTATATCATCGCGATGTACTTTTTCAATGCCTCGTCATCGGCTTTGAGTTGGGCGAGCATCATGTCCCGCAGAGCGTTGGATTCGCGCAACATCTCCGCTCTCTCGGCCAACCGGAAGTCAAACGCCTCTCGCTCCGCATCAATGGCATCGTCCGTTTGCGGACCCGCGCCCGCGGCCGCTTTGGTGGAGCCGCGGGCGTTAACGTGGCGAGGCGAGTTTTGGCGAACGGGTTCGATCACTCGGTGATCGACTCGATGAATTTCTTGGTGATTTGATTATCGGCTTTGCGTTGAGTCATCTGGACGTCGCGTAGCGTATTGACTTCACGCATCTGCTCGGATTTTTCGTCCATCATTTCGTCGAACGCTTCGGACTGCGTTTGCATCTGCTCTTGATGGCGGATCTGCTCGCCGTACATCGCGAGCTGAAACGCTTCGTTCTGCGCATTGAGCGCGCCGAGGCCGGCGTTTCCCGCCGCGCCCGCGATGTTGCCGGCCGTCGTCCCACCGGTCGTTGCGCCGGCTAGACCCATACCGATCGCGGCGAGCGGATTACCGCCGCTTTCCAGCAGGCCCAATCCCGCGTTGAGCAGTCCACCGATCACATTGAAGCTCATAGTACACCTTCGTTCTGAGTTGAACCGTCATCGTTATCGACGATCGATTCCGGATGCGCATTGTCGCTGCCGGCGAGCCGCCGGTATGAATGAGTGTTCGGTTCCGGAGGTGCGGGCGGCGGCATCAGCGATGCGAACGTCGCCAACTGATTCACGTTTTGCTGCTCGGCCGGGCTCTCCGCGGCGAGATCTTCCTGCGCACCGCCGATCTGCGCGTAATGTCGCAGAACCGAATCGGCGTAGCCGAGTCTCCGGCCGTCGTGCCAGGGCGTGACCGTTCCGGTGGCATTCGGATCGCCGGCATTGTACGCGGACAGCGCTTTGCGGACGTTGCCACCATAGCGCCTGAGCAGCCCGGAGATCATTCCGGCCGCATAATCGGCGTTTGCCTGCGGGTCCATGGCGGAGGGGTCGCGCGCGAATGTGTGCCAGCGATCGTCGATCTGAAAGAGCCCGCGGCCGTGGCCGCCGTCGCCCACGATGTTGCTCCCGGCGTTGGATCCGGGGCCGCCCGTCTCTTGGGCAGCGACGGCCGCCAGGAGCTGGGCGCTGACGCCGTGTTTTTGGGCCGCCTGGACGATCTGAGATGCGTAAGCGACGCCGTGCCGGGCCAGGTCTGAGGCGGCGGGGCTTTGCGATTCGATCATGGCGAAGGTCTATACCGCCGACCAACGCGTTTGACAAGGCCCTGGGGCGGGTCTACAATGGGTCGAGTTTGGAGGGCCCCTGCCGGGGCCTTCCTCTATGTTATGGGTTCTGCGCACAAAATCGACGTCAGTGGGCTGGTGGCGGGCAACCGCCGTGGCCTCGTGGTTGACGACCGCGTTCCGGTAGCCCCGTTCGAAGGGGTACTATTTCTGGAAGCGGCCACGGTCCATCTCGAGCTGCAAGCATCCGGTGAGCTGCTGCAGATCAAAGGGACGATAGACGTTCCGATGAGCGGCGAGTGCGCGCGGTGCTTGGCAACCGTGACGGCCGGAATGCACGTGAAGGTCGACGAGCAGGTCGAAGCCGGAGCGAACCTGCAAGACGGACCGTTCGAGGAAAGCAACGTTCTGACGGCAGGCCGTCTGGACGTCGCAGACCTGGCCGCGCAACTGATTTGCAGCGCAGTACCGATTGGGATATTGTGCAAAGAGGATTGCAAAGGCATCTGTCCGCGCTGCGGAGAGAACAGAAACAGCAAAGAGTGCGAGTGTAACGGAGAGACGAGTGGCTAACTTAAAATGGAAAACCCCCCGCAGCAAGACGCGCAGCCGTCGCGCCGCGAACTGGAAGCTCAACCCCGTGACGACCGAAGAGTGTCCGCAATGCCATGCGCCCAAACGTCCCCACTTCATGTGCGAAAAATGCGGCACATACGCCGGGCGCCAAGTGGTCGAGATAAAGGATGATCGCCGGCAGAAGCAGACCTAGGCGCCCCCATTGAACGGCGTCAAAATCAGCGCGGTCGGTCATTATGCGCCGGCCGCTATTCTGACGAACGAAGACCTCGAAAAGACGCTCGATACGTCCGACGAGTGGATTACTACGCGCACGGGCATGAAACGCCGCCACATCGCCGCGCCTGATCAGGCCACGAGCGATCTCTGCATCGCCGCCGCACGCCACGCCTTAGCGAATGGAAAGATCGCGGCCGCCGACATTGACTGCTTCATCGTCGCGACGTCGACTCCCGATTACCCGTTTCCGGCCACCGCATGCATCGTCGCCTCAGAACTTGGAGCGACCGGCAAACCCGCGTTCGACATGGAGATCGCGTGCAGTGGTTTTATCTATGGGCTGACGATGGCGTCGGGCCTCATTCGCTCGGGCATCTACTCGCGCGTTATGCTCATCGGAGCGGAATCGCTCAGCAAGATCGTCGACCGCACCGATCGCAGCACCGCGATTCTTTTCGGCGATGGCGCCGGCGCAGTTGTGCTGGAAGCGTCGGTCGAGAATTCGTTTCTTTCCAGTGAATTAGGAGCCGACGGGCGCAGGCCCGAGATGCTCTGTTTGCTCGGCGGCGGTTCGCGCCGGCCGTTCACCGCGGAATCGTTGGAAGCCGGCGAGCAGTACCTGCGCATGGAAGGACGCGAAATATTTAAGTTCGCGGTGACGAAAATGATCGAGTCGACCGGCATCGCGCTGCGCCACGCCGGCTTGCAGAAAAGCGACGTAAACTGGCTGATTCCCCATCAAGCGAACAGGCGCATCATCGACGCGGCCGCCAAATATTTGGATATGCCCGATGACAAAGTGATCGTGAACATCGAAGAGTACGGCAACACTTCGGCGGCTTCGATTCCGATAGCGCTTTCCGAAGCGCTTGGGGCGGGCAGAATTAAAACCGGCGACGTCATTGTGTTCGTCGGTTTTGGCGGCGGGCTGTCGTGGGGAGCCGTTACGTGGAGGTGGGCGTGAAGTTCGCGGCGGTTTTCCCGGGGCAGGGTTCGCAGGTCGTGGGCATGGGCGCCGACGTGGCTGAAAAATCTACAGCCGCGCGCGATATTTTCACCCGCGCGGCCGTGACGCTCGGCTACGATCTGCTCGAGCTGCAGCGGAACGGTCCCGAAGCCAAATTGCGGGAAACGCAGTTCGGTCAGCCCGCAATTTTTGTGACGAATCTCGCGCTCTATTACGCGGGCGGCGAAACGATCGATCCCGTGGCGACCGCCGGACATTCGTTCGGCGAATTCTGCAGTTTGACGATCGCGGGCTCGATTGATTTCGAGCAAGCCCTTCGTCTGGTCGACGAACGCGGCAAGGCGATGCAGCACGCGGCCGAGCTCGCGCCCGGCGGAATGACCGCCGTGTTGGGGTTAGACGCCGCGCAGATCCGAGAAGTTGCCGCGCGCATTGAAGCTGAGACGGGCGGCCGCGTGCAGCTCGCCAATTTCAATTCTCCTTCGCAGATCGTGATCAGCGGTGACGCGGCCGCCGTGCAGGCCGCGGCTGACGCGATGCTGGAGAAAGGCGCGAAGAGAGTGGTCCCGCTCAACGTGTCCGGAGCTTGGCACAGCCGTCTCATGGAACCGGCGGCGCAGAGATTTGCGGCCGCCGTCAACGCCGCTCAGTTCGTGTTGCCCTCGTTCGACGTCGTCTCCAACGTCGATGCGAAACCTTATCGCGACGTGCAAACGATCAAGAGCAATTTGATACGCTCGGTTACGCAGGAAGTACGTTGGCATGAAACGGCGGAGGCACTGTTGACGTACGGTCTCGATCTCGTTGTCGAGTTCGGTGCTTCGCCCGTTTTAGGGCCCTTGATGCGCCGGTTGTCCAACGCGCTCGACGGATTGAATGTCACGGATTTCGCCGGCGTCGAAAAGCTCCGGGAAAAGTTGAGCGTGCCCGCATGATGTTCGAAGGAAAGGCGGCTCTGATCACCGGGGCCAGCCGCGGCATCGGCCGCGCGATTGCCGTCGATCTTGCTAAGCACGGTGCATCGATCGCGATTGCCGGTAGAGATCATTCGGCGCTTGAGGCAACGGCCGCGGCTTGCCGGGAAGCTCGAGCGGGGCACGAGAGCATCGTGTTGACCGGAGACGTCGCGGATCGCGCGACGGTGGATTCTTTTGTGGCTCGGACGGTTGAGAAATTCGGCCGGCTCGACTTTGCCGTCGGCAATGCCGGTCAGTCCCAGGACGGGCTGATCTTGCGGCTCCGCAGCGATGTCCTCGATCAGCTGCTTTCAGTCAACCTGAAATCGGCATTCTACCTGTGTGCGGCCGCGGCCAAGCCGATGATGAAGCAGCACGGCGGCTCGATTGTGCTCGTCTCGAGCATCGTGGGATTGACGGGCAATCCCGGCCAGGCCGTCTACGCCGCCTCGAAGGCCGGCTTACTTGGGCTCACCAAGTCCCTAGCAAAGGAATTGGGTTCGAGGAACATAAGAGTCAACGCCGTCGCGCCCGGCTTAATCGAAACCTCGATGACGGAAAAAATGCCGGGCGCCGCTAGGGAATTTTTGCTCAAACAAACGGCGCTCGGGCGCGCCGGACGACCGGAAGATGTTAGCGGAGTAGTGCGCTTTCTTTGCTCGGATGCCGCCGCCTACGTAACGGGCCAAACGCTCGTGGTCGACGGCGGAGTTGTAATGTAGGAGACATATGTCCACGTTCGATAAAGTCAAGAAGATCATCGTCGAGCAGCTCGGCGTTGACGAATCGGAAGTAACGCCCGAAGCTTCGATCACCGACGATCTCGGTGCGGATTCACTCGATCAAGTTGAACTGGTGATGGCCTTCGAGACCGAGTTCAACATCGATATTCCCGACGAAGAAGCCGAAAAAATAAAAACCGTCGGTGACGCCGTCAAACGCATCGAGGAGACCAGCACCAAAGAGTGACCCTTGTTTGAGACCCTCTCCGATCGCCTAGGCGCGATCTTTTCTAAGCTGAGCGGTCGCGGCCGGCTCAGCGAAGCCGACGTGAACGAAGTGATGCGCGAAGTGCGCATCGCTTTGCTTGAGGCCGACGTTTCGCTGGCCGTCGCTAAAGCATTCGTTGCGCGCGTCAAAGAAAAATCCGTGGGCGCCGACGTGCTGGCCTCGCTCTCGCCGGCGCAAACAATCGTCAAGATCGTTCACGCCGAACTCATCGATTTGCTTGGGCCCCCGGCGGGTTCGCCGGAGGCACGGCTGCGTTTTTCGGATGCGCCTCCTTCAGTGATCATGCTCGTCGGATTGCAAGGGTCGGGCAAGACGACGCAAGCCGGCAAGCTCGCGCTGCGTTTGAAAGATCAGGGACGTCGTAGCCTTCTGGTGGCCGCCGACGTGTACCGCCCCGCGGCCATCGCGCAACTGCAAACGATCGGCAAGCAAATCGATCTCCCCGTTTTCGAAAAGGGTACCGCCAATCCGGTAAGCATCGCGCGCGAATCCGTGGCTGAAGCGCGCCGCCTGGGCCTATCGACCGTTATTCTCGACACCGCCGGACGGTTGCAAATCGACGAAAGCCTGATGGACGAGCTAGCCGCCATCAAGTCGGCCGTAAGCCCCAGCGAGATATTGTTGGTCGCCGACGCCATGACAGGCCAAGAAGCAACCAACGTAGCCAAGGGCTTCCACGAGCGCCTTGGCATTACGGGCGTGATTCTGACGAAATTGGATGGCGATGCCCGTGGCGGCGCGGCGCTTTCCATGTATAATGTCACGGGCGCGCCGATCAAATTTGCCGGTGTCGGCGAAAAGCTCTCGGCGCTCGAGCCTTTCCACCCGGACCGGCTGGCATCGCGGATCCTCGGTATGGGCGACGTGCTCACGCTCATCGAGCGGACGCAGAGCGTCTATAGCGAAGATCAGGCCAAGGCGATCGAACAGAAACTGTTCAAGCAGCAGTTCACGCTCGACGATTTCCTCGAACAGATGCGGCAGATCCGCCGGATGGGATCGATGGGGGAGATCCTCAAGATGATCCCCGGCCTGTCGCGTGCGCTTCCGAAAGATTTCGAGATCCCCGAGCGGGACCTCAAACAGATCGAGGCGATAATTTGTTCGATGACCGCGCGCGAACGCCGGGACCCCGCGCTGCTCAACGGTTCGCGCCGCAAGCGGATCGCCGCCGGCAGCGGTACGCAGGTGGCCGACGTCAACCGCTTGGTCAAGCGCTTTGACGAATCGCGCAAGATGATGAAGCAGATGGGGCTTGGCAAACGCGGCCGTCTGATGGGAATGTTAGGTAAATAAGTGCTTTTACGGAGTATGTGGTGGTAAAAATTCGACTGAGGCGCATGGGCGCCAAAAAACAACCGACGTACCGCTTCGTTGTGGCGGATCAGCGCGCGCCGCGCGACGGCCGGTTCATCGAGATTCTCGGACATTACAATCCGCGAACCGAACCCCGCACGATCGTCGTCAACGAAGAGAAGGCGAAGGCATGGCTTGCCAAAGGCGCCCAGCCTTCGGACACCGTGCGGCGGCTGTTCACTGAAAAGGGTATCATCGAAAAGGTTATCAGCGAAGGCCGATGAGCGCATTCGACGACGAATTCGGTCTATTTAGCGACGAGCAAGAAGCGGAACGGCGTTCTACCCTTGGCGGCCGCCGCATCGCTTCGAACGAAACGATCATCGACGACGTCGAGCCCGAAGATGAAGGCCCGCCCCGGCGCAGATCGTCGGCCGGCACGGGCAGCGAACCGCGAACGTTCCGGCGTCCGCCCCCGCGGCGCGGCGCACCCGTGGATCCTGCCGCAGCGCAAAGACGTGCCGGCGAATTACTCGAGTTTCTCGCCAAAAAACTGGTCGAAAAAACTGATGTCGTGAAGATCGAAAGCTATCCGCCGGAAAACGGCGAGCTGGCGCTGATCGAGCTGGCGGTTGACCCCGAAGATATCGGTAAAGTGATCGGACGCGGCGGCCGCGTTGCGCAGGCGCTTCGCACGATCGTGCGGGCAACCGCGGAGGGGCGCATTCAAGTCGAGATTCTCGACACCGACGAATTCTACGACGATACGCCCGAGGATGAATGACGAACTTTTTGTAGGCCGTATCGCCGGCGTTTTCGGCATCCGTGGCGAACTCAAATGCGACCCGACAAACGCGGGTCGCATGCTTTTTTTACCGGGTGAATTGCTGCGGGCCGCGCTGGCGGACGGTGACAGTCAAACCCTAACGCTACAGTCGGTCAGGGAGCATCAAGGCCGCTTGCTTCTCCGGTTCGAGCATTTCGATTCGGTCGAAGAAGCCGAAGCGCTCAAGGGCGCAACCCTTTACGCTGCGCGCGACCGCATCACGCTGGAGCCGGGCGAATTCCTCGACGCAGACTTGACGGGTTGCGAAGTGTACGATAGGGGCAGCCCCGTTGGAACGGTCGAGCGCGTGGAGCACTACCCCGCGTCGGACATGCTCGTCGTGCGGGGCCGTATGATTCCGCTCATCGATGAATTCGTGAAAGCGATCGACGTTGCAAAAAAACGCATCGATGCAGAATTGCCCGAAGGTTTGCTCGAGTAGCGCTAGTTGTTGAGCGGGTGGTCAGCTACGTACGCGGCCACTGCAGTTGAGACGGCGCTTTGCACGGAGTCTCCGTCGCCCGACGTTTCGGCGAGTCTCGCTCCAAAGCACGTGTAGACGTCGAATACGAAACTGTATTGTGTCCGGCTAAAGAAGCCGCGGCGAACCGATTTGGATGAGAGGGTGCCCGTCGCGACGGTGTTATTGCGGTCGGCGCCACAGATTGCATTGGCCGACTTCGCGGCGTCGCCGCTTGAGTTGGTGTTGCGCGCGGCGTAGCGTTGATTCAGCGCCGCGTACAGCGCGCCCGTAGCGTCGCTTAGTGCTGCGCTCGGGCTGCCGCTAACACGAACGACGAAAATGCCCTTAGCCGGCTTCACGATCGCAGACGGATGCGGATCCGGCGTTTGCCGCGGGTGCCGCTTGAACAGGCCGGCAATGCCGCCTCCGATGTTGGCTTGATTGCTGGGCAGCGGCGCCGGAGTCGCCTGTGCGGAAGACTCGGCGAAAGCCTGCGCTTTACTCTGCTCGCGTGCGACAATGCCGTCGCGAATGCTAATCGCCTGCGAAGTTGCGTCTTCAAAAGATTGGATTTGCGCGGTAGCCGCAAGAATTATTGTTCCAGTCGAAGTGTCGACCACTTGCTCGACCAGCGAAACTCCGCCGCCCAGCGGTGTCATGTATCCGGCGACGTAATACGACGCGGTCAGCGATCTCGCGTAGTCTAAGTAATTCGCGCGTTTGATCGTGGCCGGTCCCTGGAGCGCGTCGACGTCGCCCGCGGCGTTCATTTGGCTGATAAACAGTTGCGCGGTCCGCGTGCCCGTGTCCGAACGCATGTCGGTGCTGAAATCGAATGGATAGACGACGACGAGCGGCAGCTTGGGCCGTGCAGATGGCAGAACGGCCGGCGCAAGCGTAGATGTGGCTTTGGGCGCGGGCGGCGGCGCAGCTGCAATTAAGCCAACGGTCGATACAAGAAGAAGAGCCGCGAAAACTCGACGCACGAAGTCCTCTCTAAAGGGAGCTAATGCAACCCCGCTGGAAACGGCGGGGCCGCGTCATTCGTTTCCTCACCGGTCACGAGGCGCCCTCGCTTTCCGTTTCTACAACGTCCTGCTCGGTGGGCCGGACGGGGTCCACAAGGGCTGCGACCGTCTCGCTTCCTTTTTCGTGGGCCCAAGCTGCACTGAGCTCGGCGCCGAAGAAAAAAATCGCGCCCAGCAGATAAAACCACAACAGGAGTACGAGCGGCGCGGAGAGAGCGCCATAAATATGCGTGAAATCGACGTGGACCGTATAGAACGCGAAGGCGTATTGCGCTGCCGGCCACATCAGTGCTGCAAAGGTCGCGCCCGGTATGCCGAAGTACCAGCGCACCGAACGGTTGGGCAGGAACGTGTACAGCACGACGACCACGATGAAAATCAGCAGCATCGAGAGCGCATACGCCAGCACCTCGGAGACGTTTTGTGGATTGGAAAAATGCGCGTACACCACGAAAAGCGATACGAGAATGGGCAGCCCCATGGCTACGACCATCACGATGCCGATGAGCGGCAGCATGATGAGCGAAAGCGCGATATCGTGAATGAGCGGCCGGCTCTTGGGAACGGCCAGCGCGCGGTTGAGTGCGTAGGCGAGTCCCATACAGAGATTCTTTCCGGCCCAGATGACAACCGCAAAGGCGATGATGCTGGAGATGCCACGGCCATAAACGTACGTTTGAAGATTGGTCGCCACCGTTTGGTGGAGCGCCGGGGCGAATTCGTCGACGAAGGCGAGAATTTGCTGATTCGCATTGGGGTAAATCAGCGACGCGCCGGTCAAAATCAGCACGAAAAGCGGGAAGATCGCAAAGAGCGCATTGAACGCAATGGCTTGTGACAAGAAGGCGCAGCCGTCGCGGGAAAACCGCATGCCGGCCTCGCGGAATGCCAAGATGAGTCGCATAGGGTCCTGCGATACTATCGCGGTTCGTCCATGATATTCCCACTTACCGCTCCCGCGCTCGCGGTGCTGCTCAACGGGACCATCGTGCATTCGTACTCACCGGCCTACGTCGTGCGCGGGCACGTCATTGCGCCGCTGGAACCCTATGTAACGGCGGTCGCTGCAAGCATCGGGTTGCGCGGCGCTCAGCTGATCGTGACGCGCGGCGATCGTTTCGCACAGTTACCGGTCGCAGCAAACCTCGCTCCGTCGCAATGGGCGCTGACCTATGTGGAGATCGCGCCGATCATGCGAAGTTTGGGCGTTCGCGTCGCCTACGATGCACAATTACGACGGCTAGAGATCGATACCGCCGGTCCCATCGTCGTAACGCCGACGCCGTTCAACGCCGCCGTGCCGGCGGCGCCGCCTGCGGCCGTTTTTACCCCCTTCCCGGTTGCCACGCCGCGGCCGCAGGTAAGCGGTAGGCCCGCGCCGCGGCGCACACCGCTTCCGGTCACATGCTGCACGCGTTAACTCTTCTGCTCGGGCTGACATTTCTGTCGGCCGACGGCAGTTCGATCGCGGGCACGCTGACGTACCCGCAATCGCACAGCGGAAAAGTGCCCGCCGTTGTGTTCGTCGGAAGCAACGGTCCGGTGGACCGCACCGAACTTGTCGGTGTAACGCCCGTCTTCGATCTGTACGCAGATGCGCTGAACAAGGCGGGCTTCGCCGTACTGCGCTACGACAATCGCGGGGTCGGGCAGAGTGCGAGCAAAACGCAAGCCGAACGTGTGCGGCGGCAGAATTTTATCGACGACGCTGTTGCTGCAGTACGAGCGGCGGCAAGCGATCCGGCGATCGACCCGTCGCGGATCTCCATCCTTGGATTGAGTGAGGGAAGCGACACAGCACTCGCCGCGGCGTTGTCGGCAGCGCCCGTGCGCGGCTTGGTGTTAGTGGGGCCGCTCAGCGTGCCCTATGCGCAGGCGATGGCCGAGCAGGACGCTACCGCCTCGCCGCTGGTCAAGCAGCGCGACGCGCTCTTACTTGCGATGCCGTACTTTCAAAGTTACGCAAGTGTGGATCCGCGTAAAGAGGTCGCCTTCGTCTATCAGCCGCTTTTGCTCGTGCGGGGCCTTTCGGATACGCAGACTCCGGCGGCGGACTTCGACGGTTTGGTGCAAGCGGCGCAGACCGCACGCCGCGACGTCACGGTAAAGCGTTTTCCCGGCGACGATCATTTCTTGCTGCAGCTGTCGGATGAAGAGCTTCGCGGGACTCCGCAATACCAGCAGCGGCACGAGTTAGACCCGGCCGCCGCCGGCGCAATCGTTAGTTGGCTGCGCTCGCACTAGCGGGACGCCGGAGAAAACGCAAGCTCGAATTGATGAACGCGATCAGCACAGCCACGCCGAGGATGATCCAGCGGTCGATGTCCGAGCCCAATATGCTCCAGCCGATCGCTTTGTCGATCGAGTAGATGCCGAAGCCGGCGAAGTCAATCGCAAGCGCTCCCGCAACGTACATCCCGGGCAGCTCCCAGCCGTTGTTTCCGACAAAGAAGCCCTTGCCCCAATGCACCGTAAAGATCGCGGTCAGCATCACTACCACCAGCAAGCCGGGGCCGACCCCGCCCAGGAAGCCGAGAGCGATGAGCAGGCCGCCGCCAAACTCCCCGAGGCCTGCGGCCAATCCCATCAACATGGGCGGGCGCATGTTCATGCTGGCCATGAACCCCGCCATCCCCTTGGGACCCGGTCCCCCGAAGGAGCCGAAAAGCTTCTGGGCGCCGTGGGCAGCCAGGCCGAGCCCGATAACCAAGCGCGCAATCAGCAGCGCAGTACTCATTTTAGAACCTACCTATTTTCAGGTTACTTACTTGTTATAGCCGTGTGCTAAAATAGTAAGGGAGTCACTGTGAGATGTCAATAGCCTCGGAACATAGCTTATGCCCACGCTACCACCGGGCGGTAGAGCTCGTAGGCAAGCGTTGGACGGGTGCCGTCGTGCGGACCCTGATGGGGGGCCCGCGACGCTTCAACGAGCTCCTCACGTCGATTCCAGGCATTTCCGACCGGCTGCTTACCGAGCGGCTGCGTGAGCTGGAAGCCGAGAAGGTTGTTCGGCGCGAGGTGAAGCCGGAAGCGCCGGTGCGCGTGGTCTACGAACTGACCGACCGCGGTCGCGATTTGGGCCCCGCGCTGGACGAAATCGCCCGTTGGGCCGAACGCTGGATAGAGATCCCGACAGCGCGCTGAAGAGCGTGAAGGCCGGCCTTTTCGCAGCCCTGGTATTTGCCTTTGCCGTTGCGAGCGCTCGAGCGCAGGAACCGCAGTTCGGCGACCTCGCCTATCGCTGGCTCGGCCCCGCCGTCATGGGCGGGCGGCTGGATGCCGTGGCCGGGATTCCGGGCGACCCGGCGGTCGTGTATCTCGCGCATTCCTCCGGCGGTTTGTGGAAGTCGCGGAACGGCGGCCTTTCATTCGCGTCGGTGTTCGAAGCGGGAGAGACCGCGGCGGTCGGCGCCATCGCGATCGATCCGCGCGATTCGCGCCGAGTGCTGATCGGCACGGGCGAAGGTTTTCCCCGCAATACGGCCGTTTACGGTGACGGCGTTTGGCTTTCGACGGACGGCGCGCGCCATTGGCGCAACGTGGGTCTGACGCAAAGCGGGAGCATTGCGAAGATCGCGATCGATCCGCAAAATAGCAAGGTCGTATTGGCAGCGGCGATGGGACGCGAGTTCGCTCCCGGCGGCGACCGCGGAATCTATCGTAGTGAAGACGGCGGCCTGCACTGGCAGCGCGTGTTATACGTCAACGGCATGACGGGCGGCTGTGACGTCGCATTCGATCCGAAAAACGGCAACATCGTTTTTGCCGGCACGTTCGAATACCTACGGCGTCCTTGGACGATGATCAGCGGCGGAGCCGGGAGCGGCCTTTACAGATCCGTCGATGCGGGAAGAACATGGAGCAAACTCACCGATCCGGCGCTTCACAACGGTTTACCGGCGGGGCCCATCAACCGCGTCGGCGTGAGCGTCTGTTACAGCGATCCGAGAATGGTGTATGCGTTTGTCCCGGTCAAGAACGGCATGTTGTATCGCAGCTCGGACGGGGGCGCGCACTGGCAGATGCGCAACGCCAGTCAAGAGATCAACTTCCGGCCGTTTTATTTTTCGCAAGTACGCTGCGATCCCGCGAACGCGCAGAAGGTGTTTGCCGTTGCGGGCGGGCTACGCGTTTCGCTCGACGGCGGAAAAACATTTCGCAGTGCGGGCGGCGGCGGCGACAACCACGATTTGTGGATCGATCCGCGTAACCCGCGCCGGCTGCTCAACGGCAGCGACCTCGGGTTCGATTATTCTGTCGATGGCGGGAAAACGTGGAGTTTCGACAACGTGGTCCCCTTCGATCAGATCTATCGCGTCGGTTACGATATGGACGTGCCGTACCACGTCATGGGCGGCTTGCAAGATCACGAGGTTTGGCGCGGTCCGAACGAATTGCCGAGCCGCAGCGATGGAGTCGCGGGTGGAGATTGGCTCAACATCTCCGATTGGGGCGACGGGCAGTACGCAATGGCCGATCCGCGCGACCCCAATGTGATCTACGAAGATACGCACTTTGGCGACCTGGCGCGCGAAGATCTCGCCTCCGGCGAGCGGCGATATATTTCACCCCAGCCGATTATCGGCTTTGGAACCGGCGCAGCGACGTACAAATACCGGTTCAACTGGAGCGCGCCGCTGCTCATTTCCCGCTTCGATCCGGACGCCATATACTTCGGCGGCAACGTGCTGTTCCGCTCGGCCGATCGTGGGAACTCGTGGTCGGAGCTCAGCCCCGATCTTACGCGATGCGATCCGGGGCAACTCGCTGCTAGCGGCGGTCCGATCACGCTCGACGACACCAACGCCGAAACGTACTGCACGATCTACTCTATCGGAGAAGATGCGAAAAGTCCGGAAACGATCTGGTACGGAACCGATAACGGGCATCTCGAACTGACGCGCGACGGAGGCAAGTCTTGGAAAGACACGATCGCAGGCGTTCCCGGCCTCGAGCTTCCGGCGCGGATCAGCGCGATTGCTCCTTCGCCGTCGCGCGCCGGGATGGCGTACGTATCGCTCGATCGTCATCAGTGGAACGACTACACGCCGTACGCGTTCGTAACGACCGATTACGGCACGACGTGGTCGCCGATCGCCCGGGGGCTCACGGGCTACGTTCACGTCGTCCGGGAGGATCCTCGCAATTCATCGGTGCTGTATGCGGGCACGGAAACGGGAGTATTTGTTTCGTTTGACGGCGGCAGCCACTGGAGCGACCTGCGCTTGGGGATTCCGCGCGTCCCGATCTTCGATCTGCAGATCCACCCGCGCGACAACGATCTGATACTCGGATCGCACGGACGCGGTTTTTACGTGCTCGACGATCTCACGCCGTTGCAAGCCTGGTCGCGAGCCGCCGGTTCGGACGCCTATTTGTTCGCACCTATGCCTGCGCTGCGCTCCTCCAGCTCGGCTTACCGCGAGCATGGGCGGGGCGCGTACCTTTCTGATAATAAGCCCTACGGCGCGTTGATCTCGCTCTATCTCGCCAAGTCGCCGCCTGCGCCCGCCAAACAGAAACCGTCGGTTATGGTGCAAGTGCTCGACAGCGGGAATCATACGATCGACCAGTTCTCCGCAACGGTGCACGCGGGTTTGAACCGGTTCACCTGGGACTTGCGCGTTCTGCCTCCGTCGGGAACCGGCACCATTCAGGACGCGCGCCCGTATTACATATTCTTCCCGATGAAGATCCGTGGACCGCAAGTGCTTCCCGGCACCTACAGTCTGCGCATCGAAGTGAACGGAGAAACTCTCAGTGCGCCGGTGAGCGTGCACATGGATCCGCATCGTCTGCTTGCTCCGCTCGATCTGCAGCGGCAGTACGATGCTCTGCAAAACCTCGCCGCGATTCAGGAGCGCGTCGAAATCGCGCTTGCGAAATTGGATAGCCTGCGCCGCCAGATCGCCGCGCTGCGCGTCCGAGCCGGCGCACCCGCGCGCGAGCTTGACACCTACGACGCAGGCCTCATGAGCGAGCAAGAGCGGCTGCGCAACCCCGAACCCAGCGGTTACCGCCGCCCGGCTCGCCTAAGCGAGCAGCTCGCGTATCTTCGTTACACCATCGAGCAGTACGACGGCGTGCCGACCGTTCCGCAGCAGGCGCTAGCTGCGCAATACGCTGCCGAGACGGCGGCAGCCGAAACGAATCTCGCGGACCTCTTTGGTGAAAAGCTCGCCACGCTGAACGGACTGCTCCGCTCCGCGCATCTGCCGGAACTGCACACCTGAAGGCAGCGTACGGGGTCCGGAAGTCCGCGCTGCTCAATGCATTCTGGATTCCACTGCATTTTCAAGACACAGCGCTGATCGCGATTTCCGTGCCGGCGGCGATCGTGCGATTCGCGCCGCAAGAGCACGTAAAAGTTTTCGCAGTGCTCGCAGCCCTGGTCTCGCTCGTTTCGATGGTGATTCCGCCGCTCGCCGGCGCATTCTCGGATCGCCTCCGCCGGCAAGGCGTGCCGCGCCGCGCGTTTATCTTGGGCGGCGCGGCGGTTGACGTCGCATGCCTCGTGATGATGGCCGAGGTTGGGAACCTCGGCCTTTTCGCACTCTTCCTGTTGCTGGCGACGTTTGGCGCGAATGTTGCCTTGGCCGCATATCAAGCGCTGCTGCCCGACGTGGTTCCGAAATCGCTGTGGGGAACCGTCTCCGGCGTGCGGGGCGTCGCGATGGTGATTGGCGTCGTCGGAGGTATTGCTCTAGCGGCGGGAACGTATCCGCAGACGACGTTCATCGGCATCGCGATCGCGATTGGTTTGGGCGCCCTCACGTTATTCGCCGTGCCCGAACGCGATGCGCCTAACGAACGGGAAGATCCCGCGCACATCAGCGACTGGCACGATTTCACCGTCGTGTTTGTGGCGCGGCTATTTCTGGCGTTCGGGCTCTCGCTGCTCATGACGTTCATTCTTTATTTTTTCCGCGACGTTTTACACTCGGGCGATCCGAAGGTCGGAACCGCTCTCGTCGCAGCGGCTTCGCTCGTGGGTTCGATAGCATCGGCGGTCTATTTAGGATGGCTGTCGGACCGCGTTCCCCGCAAGCTTGTCGTCGCCGCGTGCGGAATACCGATGACGCTTGCCGCGGCCGGATTTGCGCTGCTGCCGCAAGAACGCTGGATGTATGCGTTCGCGGTTCTCTTCGGGATCGGCTTCGGCGGTGTGCTTTCAACGGGTTGGGCTCTTGCCATCGACACCATTCCGAAAATGCGCGACGTCGCGCGCGACTTGGGCGTGTGGGGTATCGCTCAGAACTTTCCCGCGGTCATCGCGCCGCTCTTCGGCTGGTGGCTGCTCTCGCTGTACAGTACGCCGCTCCCGGGGTATCGCTTGCTCTTTCTCACCGCGGCGGGGACCTTCGCGATTGGCTCCATGTCGGCTCTAGCCGTGGGGCAGCGCCCGCTCATGCCTTTGTGGGGAAGGCCGTTTCAATTCGCAACGGGGCTTGCCGTTTGGATCTATGTGCACATCGCGTACCGGGTGCGGATGTGGGGCAGGCTGCCGCGCAAACGCATTTCGGCGATCGTTATCTCCAACCATCAAAACGAACTCGATCTCATGGGCTTTACGGCATACGGCTTTCTGATCAGCGGCGTGCGCCGCCCGTTCCTGGCTGCCTCGGCAAAGCTGCTTTTCGAGCGCGGGTTCATGGCGATGCGAATCCGGTGGCTCTGGCGTGCCCTGCGTAACCTCAACATGAATGGATTCTTCTTAGCGATCGGATTGCGGCCGATCGAAAACGAGCTGCAGTCGCGCTCGATCGCGCGTTGGGCCTGGAGCGTCGAGCGACTGCACGGCCGGCTGGCGATGGAAGACATTTTTAAAGAAAGTGCGGTCGAACGGTTCGGTTTACGCGGACTCAAGACACGAGATCTGTTTTCGGCCGCGCATTTTAAGGAAGCGACGGAAACCTACGTGCGCATTACCGAGTTGCAGGCGAAGTACGGCAAGGAACAACTGGACCTAATGCGCAGCGGCGTTGCCGCAGATCTCGACCGTTTCGAAGATGTCGTGAAGCGCGGCGCGACCCTCTATGTCACGCCCGAAGGAGGATACACCGTAACGGGCGCGATGCTCCCGTTCCGGGCGATCTGGGAGCGATTGGAGCCCTTTGCTCGCGAAATTTACATCGCGGCAATCAGCTATGACCCCTTCGCTCCGAAATTTTCGCAGCTCTATCGCGTGTTGACGCTCGAGAACCGCGAAGATGCCGCCGCCGAACTCTGCGCGGCCCGTCCGGTCACCGTGAGCGCCGTGCTTTCGGCGTGGATGCTCGGGCTGGGCGGCCCTTTTACGGAGGCCGAAGCGCTGCGCGCCGTCACCGAAAGTTTGCGGCAGATGCCTGAAAATGTCTTCGTTGACCCGGAATTAGCTCGCTTGCCCGAAGAGGTAACGAAGCGGGCGTTGGCAGCTTTGCTGCGTTTGGGAATCACGGCGCGAGTGGACGCCCACTACATGCTTTTGAAAAAACGAAAGCATCCGAATTATCCGATGGTG
Organism: Vulcanimicrobiales bacterium; assembly: GCA_038215615.1. Taxonomy (GTDB): domain Bacteria; phylum Vulcanimicrobiota; class Vulcanimicrobiia; order Vulcanimicrobiales; family Vulcanimicrobiaceae; genus Rubrimentiphilum. Next base: position 25,278 of record JBBQQR010000023.1, read on the forward strand.
GATGATATCGTGGCGTTTCAAGCAACATTTATTGGGGAGACGCTTGCAGCCGCGCAGAGCATCCAAGCGCGTTTGGCGGCCGTGTAGGAGACGCCACTTAAAGCGGGGCCTCTTTTTTAGTGACCGCTTGCCAGATGAAATAGAGCGCGATGCCCGCGAGCAGAATGGCGATTCCGATCGACGTTTGCACCGGCTCGCCGATGAACGTGCGCACGACGACCGCCACACTGGCAACAATAAAGAAAAACGTCGTGTAAGGATGGCCCGGTACGAGGAAACCGCCGCGGACGTTTCCTTTATCCCGGCGGCGGAAGACGAAGAGCGTATACGCGACGAGTGCGAAATAGATAAAGTCGATCGAAACGACGTAAGCGAGAATCTGCGGGAAGCCGTTAAAGATCGTTATGACTGCCGCGATGATGCCTTGAACGGCGATCGCGACAACGGGCGCCTGCGTTTTCGGGTGGACCCAAGCCAGCCGTTTGAAAAATAAGCCGTCAGCGGCCATGGCGTAGTAGAGGCGAGGCGAAACTAAAATCGCGTTGCTTAAGTATCCGAGTGTGGAGAGTGCGACCGCGGCCGCGACAGCACGCACGCCGGTCGATCCCAGGACGTTGCGCATCATGTCGGCGGCGGGCGCGCTTGAACCCGCCAAGCCGGCCGGTCCCAACATGCGAAGCGCGGCAAAGGTAATGGCGATATAGAGAACCATCACGGCGAGTACGCCCCATAGCAGCGCGCGGGGCATGCCGCGCCGCGCGTCGCGCATTTCTTCGTCGATGAACGGAGCGGTTTGCCATCCGTCATACGCAAAGAGCACCGGCACCATCGCCGCGCCCACCAGCCAGAGCCAATTTCCATTGACGGGTAACTGGAGGAGCGGCGCCGCGGCGCGTGCCGGCCCGAAGAATCCGGCCAGGATGATTGCGGCAATCGCTCCGATTTTCAAGATCATGAGAACGTTTTGCGTGAGACTTCCCGGCCGCACTCCCAGACAATTTACGAACGTAAGAAGCAGAAGAACTGCCGCCGCGACGATCCACAGCGGCGTGTGCAATCCGAGTACCGGCTGAAAGTACGCGGCAAACGCGACTGCTGAAGCCGCCATTGCGCCCGTGTAACTGATCAAGAGCGCCGTCCACCCGGCTGTGAAAGCGATTGCCGGATGCAGCCCGTCGCGCAGATATCCGTAGACGCCGGCAACGGCTGGACGCCGCCACGCCAGCTCCGCAAAAATGAACGCGCCTGCGAGCGCGATGATCCCTCCGAAGATCCAGGCGGTTACGATCAGAGGCGCGGTTTTCGCCAGTTGCGCGATAAGCGGCGGGGTCAGGAAGATACCGGAGCCGACCATACCGCCCATAACGATGAGGGTCGCGTCGAAGGTCGTCAGCTTACGCGCGAGTTTAACACCGGCGTCCGGCATTTACTGCATGACCTGTTTGTAGTGGCGGTCGAACGCGTCGAGCAAACCTTCTTGTTGTGAATACGGCCCAGGTGTATATGCGCGCGAAGTAATGCCTCGTTGCGTGAGCTCGCTAACGGCCCAGTCTTGCCGGTTCGTCAGATCCCAAAATTCGACGGCGTCGGAACAATCGAAATCCGGCGCCCGCATCGTCAGCGGATCGAAGAACCAGTCGCAGACGATGCGCGTGTGTCCAGAATCCAGCGGCTGGACGGAGTGCACCATGACGTAATCCGGGTGCAGGCTCAAAAACATCGACGGAAAGATCGTGTAATAGTAGACGCGCGAGCGGTTCGCTTCACCGGCCAGCAGCGGTCGTTTCGTTTTTCCGCTCGCATTGAGCGTTGTGGCGGTGTCGCGCAATTCGGAGTAGCCGCCTAAGAACGGACCCTCAAGCAAATCGTTGTGTCCACTGTCCGATGACGAGAGCCGCTCGAGCTGAGGGTGGATGACCGGGCAGTGGTAGCATTCGGAATAATTTTGGAAGACAAACTTCCAATTACAGGCAGCGTCGTATGTGATCGAGGCGGCACGCCGCAGCTCGGGCAGCCGCCATGCGGAAAAGCGGCCGGCAAGCGGTGAGAAGGCGTCGCTGAGCGGCTCCCGTGGATCGAGCGCCGCAAAAATAAAGCCTTCGAAAGATGCGACCGACGCTTCCCGCAGCGGATACGCTGCCGAGTCGAACCCATCGACGCCGTCCATGTTGCGCGCGGCGCGTAGCCTCCCGTCGAGCCCGTACGTCCACGCGTGATAAGGGCACTGAATGGTGCCTTTGAATTCACCGCGTTCTTGGCTGCACAGTCTTGTGCCGCGGTGACGGCAGACGTTGTAAAACGCGTGCAACGTACCGGCTTGAGCGCGCGTAAGGATGAGGCTTTCGCCCGCTATTTCACGCGTGACGAAGGATCCCGGTACGGCGAGATCCTCCTCGCGTGCCGCGTATATCCAGGAGCGCGTGAAGATGCGCTCGTCTTCACGGGCGCGAATCTCCGGCGACAGATACCACTCGGCGGCGAGCGTGCGCGCCCCGGGTGCAACCGGCGCTTTCACGAAGGTCGTCACGAATCGCGCCTTCCGCGCGCGTTATTTGCGCGCCTGTTTAGTTGCGGAGCAGCTGAGGGAAGCGGTGCCGCAGCGCGACGAGTTTCGGTTTGTCGTTATAGACGATGTACGGGTTATCCGGATTATGCGCCATGAAGTCTTGATGGTAGGCTTCCGCGGCATAAAACGCGCGCAATGGTTCAATCTTCGTGACGATTGGGCCCGGATAGGCCTTTGCGCTTGTCAAGTGGTTGATGTAGGTTTGCGCTTCGTCGCCCTGTGCCGCGGTCGCGTAAAAAATCTCTGAACGGTATTGCGAGCCATCGTCGGGACCTTGCCGGTTGAGTTCGGTCGGATCGTGCGCTACCAGGAAATAGACATCGAGCAGCTGCTTGAATGAAATGTGCGCCGGATCATAGGTGACTTCAACGGACTCCGCGTGGCCGGTCATGCCGGTGCTGACGATGTCGTAATGCGCCGTCAGCGCGTTCCCGCCCGAGTAGCCGGCGACGACTTTGGTGACGCCCTTGAGAGGTTCGAAGACGCCTTGCATGCCCCAAAAACACCCGCCCGCGAGGACGACGTGTTGCAGCGGTGCGGCCGAAGCCGTTGGGGGCAGCAGAAGGGAGAGGCCGAATAGCAGGGCGATCGCGCGTTTCACGATCGATATAACGCGCGGCAGGTTGTCTTGGATGCAGCAATCAAGCCGCACGCATGAGATTTTATGCAAACGTGCTGCTTGCTATAGCCTTGGCCGGTGCGTTCGGCGGTCAGTGCAGGGCCGCGGAGCCCGGTGTAACGGCAACCGGAATCCCGTTGAATGCTCCATGGAAGGTGACGGTGTATCAACTGGCCCTTTCCACGTTTAAGCATCCTGCTTGGGGGTGGCAGCATTCCGAACGAAACTACCGCGTCGCGCTTGCGCTGGCGAAAGGCGATGGCTTAAAAGTTGATGACGATGTCTTGTTTGCCGCCGCATTCCTGCACGACATGAGTGCTTTCCAGCCGTGCGCCGACCCGAAGATGGAACACGGTGATTGCGCAGCGTTTTCAAGCGCAGCGATCTTGAAATCCGCGGGCTTTCCGATGCAGAAGTATACCGCAGTCGCCGCCGCAGAGCGTGGCCACATGTATTACCGCGATCCCGGAACGCAACCGGAGGCGATCGTGCTGCACGATGCCGATTCCCTTGATTTTCTAGGAGCGATCGGCGCCGCCCGGATGCTTTCATTGACGGGAAGCTCCAAGGTTGACTTTGCAGGCGCGGTAAAGTCGCTGCGTTCGTTCTTGAACGACATTCCGCCCAAACTCGTCACCCGGACGGCGCGCGCAATGGCTGTGGTTCGGGTCGCGGAGTTGCAGAAGTTTCTCCACGCGCTCGATCGTGAGACGTTCAACAGCAAGGCGATGTAGCGCGTGGCGAGCTATAGCCATGAATTAGCCGCTGCGCGCCGCCAAGGCCGAGAAGCATTCGACTCAATGGAAGCGTGGGTCAGCGCTCCGGCCGACGCGCCCGAAGTTCCGGGCGCCGTGCTGGAAGGCTACGCGCGAAACCTGCGCGAGAGTCGCGAGAACCTGCGGAAGCTCCGCGAGGATCACGGTGAACGCGATGACATTGCCGCGGCGCTCACAGAAAGCGAAGAGTTTCATCGCTCCCTCGGATTGAGCATTCGGGACATGCCCGACCCCGAAACCGAGCCCGAACCTGAATCGGAATAGCGCGGATGAGTCGCCGGGGGCCTCACGAAATTAATTTACCTTAGCGATGCGGGCACCCGGCCCAACAACAAGGGCGGCGCATACCCTTTCGCATTTTATCAAGGCCAACGGTTATGCGGCGCTCTCTTGTTTTATCTTGCTTAGCAGACGTAACCCAGCAGATCTATTCATTGCGCGCTAATGGTGTGATGTCCATCCACACAGCTTTTGCAATCGGGTCAAACTGGATTGCCTTGCGGAAATCCGCGGGTATTCTATGGACCATGATACGACGGCGCTTCGACGCGCAATTGGCCTCGTTCCCGTCGAGGTGCGCAGACGTTCGGGCATCCGCGTTGGCTCGGCTGAGTGTCTGTTTAGCTGCAGCCGCTCGTCGCCCCACAAGAATCGCACTTTTCACAAGAGCCGTTGCGAACCATCGTGAGTTGCCCGCAGTCGGAGCACGCGTTTCCTGTATATCCCTTGGCCTTTGCCGCGGTGATCTGCGCGGATTTCATTGCCACTACCGTTGCAGTACCGGCCGTTGTCATCGCGGGAACGTTGCCGGTGCTTGCGATCGCGCGATCGACGACATCCAGCGTTTGGGCATGCGGTGCCGATCCATTCATCCGCAGATGGGAGCTGGTCGGATGCATTTTCTCGCTGACCCCCGCGGTCACATACTGCACTTCTCCGGCTTCCTCGCCAAAGTAATCTTCCTGGCGAACCGGTCCCATCGAGTCCATATCCATGTCGGGCTGCACGTGCGCGAGCTCGTAGCGGCCGAGATAGCTTACTGCCAGTTCGCGGAAGATGTAGTCGAGAATCGACGTGGCCATTTTGATATGATCGTGGCCGACGACCGGTCCGTTGGGCTCAAAACGCGTAAACGTGAACGCATCGACAAACTCTTCGAGCGGTACGCCGTGTTGTAGACCCAGCGAAACGGCGATGGCAAAGTTATTCATCAGCGAGCGGAAGGCGGCGCCTTCCTTATGCATGTCGATAAAGATCTCGCCGAGCTGTCCGCCTTCATACTCGCCCGTGCGCAGGTAGACTTTGTGGCCTCCAACGATCGCCTTTTGCGTGTAGCCGCTGCGCCGCTCCGGCATACGCCGGCGCTTGGCAATGTAGCGGTACACGATACGCTCGGCGATTTGCAGCGGATGCTGGAAGGCCGCCGGCGGTTGATCGTCCTCGGTAATCTCCCCGCCGAGATCCGATGTCGATGCTAAGGGCTGCGAGAGTTTCGAGCCGTCGCGATACAGCGCGACCGCTTTGATCATGCGCTCCCAAGCGTAGCGGTAGGCTTCCTTCACGTCGCCGATCGTCGCGGTTTGCGGGAAATTGATGGTCTTAGAAATGGCGCCGCTGACGAAGGGTTGGGCGGCGGCCATCATGTCGATGTGCGCGAGCGGACGGATGAATCGCAGTCCATGTTTGCCGCACGGGTTGGCGCAATCGAAAACAAACAGGTGCTCGTCCTTCAAATGCGGCGCGCCCTCGAGGGTCATGCGGCCGCAGATTACGTCGGACGCCTCGTCGATCTGTCTTTGTGTGAATCCGAGACCGTCGCGCAGGATGGAGTAGCTCCACATATCGAGCTTGTCGTTGGCAATACCTAGCGTTTTCGTGCAGAATTCCTCGCCGAGTACGAA
>JBBQQR010000024.1:0-30446 GCA_038215615.1 Vulcanimicrobiales bacterium
CAAATATGAATGGGCGATTGACGATAAACTGTTTTGGCGGTTCCTGAACCGCGGTCATGCCGATGGTGACCGATGTTGCTGCGGCGGCAGTCGTACCTTTTTCGTCTACGCGCACGTAGGCTTGGTGTCGCACGTCGGAGATCGTGAGTCCCGGAGGCGGCGTGTGCATGAGCGAGAAATCGGCCGCTCCGGTAAACGCGATGCCCATTCCGAGCGACTTCAACGCGTCCACGAGCGACGTATCGTACGTGGCCGTAAATTTCGGCATCATCAGCTGCAGGCGCTGGGCGGTCATCGAACCGGCGATGCCGTCAAAGTTCTTAGCGCTCAGGTAGCTAACAGCCATGCTCGTCGTCACGCCTGTATCGGGCAGAATGACATATGCCGCATAGCCGCCTTTACCGTACGGCATGCGTATGGCGCTGAAATACTTGCCGTCGAGCTCTTTGAACGTGCCGGTTTGCGACATCGTCGGGATCATCGGTTTCGAGCCGTCGGCATTCGTGAACGGCCCCGGTCGGGTGTCGGCTTTTTTGAACGGCTGCGACCAGTCGGCTTGAAAGGCGAGCGCGTTGGTCAGGTAGGCGAAGTCGGAGTTTTGTGTTTGCGTAATGAGTTTGTCGATCAGTCCGAGCGTATGGGCTTTCGTCCAACCGTTGATCGCGGCGGCGGCCGACGGGTTGCCGAACCGGAGCGCCTGCGCCTGCGCGCCGTAGCTGTTCTTTAAGAGGCTTACGTAGGCCGATTTGGGCGGAATATCTTGACGGAACCAGAGCGCATTGGCAACGCCGACCCGGGCGTCGTGATTTGCCGCGAGCGCGTTCATCAGCGAGGCGTTCGCCGGAGCGAAGGAGCCTGGTGAAAAGCCCAGGGCGTGGGCGATCGCGGCGCGCGTCTGCCCGCGAGCGCCGTCGGCAGCCATGGAAAGCGCCATACCGATGCTCAGCGGCGAGATAAAAACATTTTGGCTTTTCGCTTGCGACGCGAGACGCTGCAGAAGCGCGATTCCGAAGCCGTCGTAGTTGGCCGGCTTGGTCGCCGGGGTCGCCGCGCTGAGAGTGCCCACGGCAAGCACCATTATTAACCATCTCTTCATAGTAGTAAGAACGATTCTAGCAAGCGGTCCGTTACGACCTACCGAAGGGGAAAACAGATGCGTTTTGCTGCGTTAGGAATGCTGCTTTCAACCATTCTACTGACGGGTTGTTCTTCAAACTTGCCGCGGGTGCTCAATCCGGGCAGCGCAACGCAGCCGTTGGAACTTTCGCCTTCGCCCGTGGAGCTCACCAACGATACGCCGGTCTCGTCATTCTCGGCGCAAAATGACGTTGCAGGCCTGTCGTACACGCCGACCGCAGACCCGAGCTGCCAGACTTCGTCGGGCGGCATCTACGTCGCCGGCGACGGCCAGGCGCAGGTCGATGTGGCCGGCGCACCGCTCATGTTCACCGTTTACGCGGCCGGGACGCCGCCTTCAACGTGCACGGTCACCGTACGTTCGTCTAGCGGGGATTCCGCGACGGTCGGCGTGAGCTATCAGGTGATGCTCGTACAATCGGTGGGTGAGAAATCCGATGCGATCACCATGGCGGTTTCGCCGGGCGTGAACCCAAGCGCAACCACGATTACGAAATTAACACAGACCATTTCCCTGGCGGCCAGCGGCTTTAGCGGCACAATGACGGCCTCGGTGAGCGGCTGTCCGGCGACTGGGAGCGGCATTCAAGTCAGTCCGAAGCAAATCACCGGCGGAAGCGGAACGTTTGTGGCCGTGGCGTTCGGGCAAGGCAACTTGTCGTTTTCGTGCAACGCGCTTATTACCGACAGCGCAAACAATAGCGTGACCATTCCGATCACAGTGACCATTGGGGCGCTGAGCAAATTCACGGTGACGCCATCGACCAAGATCCAATTTGCCTGCGTGGGGACGACCGTTCCCAAACATTGCCAAACGATTCAAATGGTCACGTTCCAGGAAAGCGGCGCTACGCGGTTTGCGATTGCCGATAAACCCGTGCTGCAAAAAACCTGTGCGAACTCATTCGACGGTCCGCTGAAGATGGTGACGACGCCGTCCGGCGCTCCGGCGATTAGCGTCGCCGGGCCGACCGCAACGGTTGCGTTCGACGGGTTGTTGCCCACCGCCACGCTGGGTTGTTCGCGGATCGTGGTGACCGACGGGCGCTCGCCCGAGCAAACCGTCAACGTCCCCGTGGAAAACTCTCTAGCGGCCGCGCCGCCGCCGGCGATCTCGACTGCGTCTGCGCCGTCGTGCAAGGGCAGTGATCCGCTCGTCGCGGTCCCCGGCGCCCCGCACGGCATGTACGTGTGGAATCCAAACGCCTTTCCGAAATATCTCACGCCGCTTGCGAATGACGTGATCGGAATCGATCACACATTGTGCGGAGCGAGCCTGGTGATCTCGTGGGCCGACTTGGAACCGACGAAGGGGAATTTTAACTGGCAGTTCGTGATTGACGAGGCCAAACCGTACACCGACAAAGGCCTGATGGTGAATTTGCTGTTCTCGGATTCAACCGAAGGGCCCGTGAATAACATCACGCCCACCTGGGTGACGGCTCCGTCGAGCGCCGGGGGCGACGGCGCGCCGACCGTCACATGCGCCGGCCAACCGACGATTCCGGTATTTTTCAGTCAGATTTTCGAGAGCGATTGGGAAGTGTTTATTGCGACCGTTACGCACCAGTACAGCTTCAACAATTCTGCACTTGCGCCCAGCGTCGGCTATTTGCGCTTTGCCACTGCCGGCGGAGCGGAAGCGCTCCCGCCGACCGGTTACAACGACGGCGGCGCATGTCAAGCGCAATGGACCGCGGCCGGCATGACCTATCCGGTCTGGAAGCAGCACGAAATTACTATCGTGAATACGATGGCCGCGCAGTCAACGGATAAGCAGATGATCGTGTCGCTGCCGGGGCTCTCGGGCGGACCGAATAAGCCGGGGACCAGCACGACCGACGTCTATGATATGTCAAACGCGGTTGCGGCTGTTGCTGCGTCCAAGCACATAGGCTTCTCGTTTGAGAACCTGGGCACGAAACCCGTCTCGCCGCCGGCGCCGTGCAATCCGGCCGCCAATCTTATCGACCTGCACTGGTGCCAGGCGTATCACACCTACGCGGGCGTGGTTCCGCTCAACATGCAGCCGATCACCGCAAGCAGCAACCATAACGACGGGAGATTCGATATCGCGGATCTCTTGCCGTACGCGCTCGACAACAACATCCAAGTCTTCGAGCTTTATCCGGATGAGTGGATCCAAGCGGACTCACCGGAGTTCTCCGGCTTCCTGGGCCAGGCCGCTCACTACAAAGCCGCGCTCAATAACGCGTCGCTCGTGTTAGGGGTATCGCCTTAGCCGCTTGGGGTCCTTCGACAGGCTCAGGATGACAATTCAGCTTTCGATTTGACGCTGTTCGTTTGCGTTGCGGCTGAGCCGTTGGCCGACAGTTGTTCGGCAAAGGCCACAAATGCGCGCACCGGCGTGCCGGTCGGACCCTTGGCTTGCCACGGCGATTCACTGTCGAGATACGCGGTGCCGGCGATATCGAGATGCACCCACGGCGTATCGCCCGCAAATGCTTTCAGGAACGCCGAAGCGGTAAGCGTGCCTGCGGGGCGGCCGCCCGTGTTCTTCAGGTCGGCGATGTCGCTCTTCATTAGATCACCGTACTCGTCGTAGAGCGGCATCTGCCAGTACCGCTCGCCGGTCGGTTTGGCGGCGGCGAGGAAATCTTGCACCAGATCGTCGTTGTTGCTCACCGCGGCGCTGGCCGTATGGCCGAGGGCGATGACGCAAGCACCGGTTAGCGTGGCGGCGTCGACGATCCGCGTCGCGCCGAGTTTGTTTGCATAGCAGAGTGCGTCGGCCAAAATCAAGCGGCCCTCGGCATCGGTGTTGATCACTTCGATCGTCTTGCCGTTCATGGCGGTGAAGATGTCGCCCGGCTTGGTCGCGCGGCCGCCCGGCATGTTTTCGGTCGCCGGCGCGATGCCGACCACGTTGATCTTCGGTTTGAGTTTGCCGATCGCGCGCATAGCTGCGATGACTCCGGCCGCGCCGGACATGTCGTACTTCATTTCTTCCATGCGCTCGGGCGGCTTGAGCGAAACGCCGCCGCTGTCGAACGTAATGCCTTTGCCGACCAGCGCGAGCAATTCTTTGCTGCCCGGATTTCCCTGATATTTCAAAACGATGAACTTGGGTGGCTGCGAGCTGCCCTGCGCGACCGAAAGAAACGATCCCATGCCCTCTTTGCGGCAGCGCTCCTCGTCGAGGATGTCAACTTCCAGCCCGGCATCTTTCGCAACTTGCTGCGCGGCTTGCGCCATATGCGTCGGCGTCATGTCGTTGGCGGGCGTGATGGCCAGTGTGCGCGCGAGGTTCACCGCGTCGCCCAACACTTCGCCGCGCGAAACGCCGGCTTGCAGTGCTTTCTCGTCACAATCGCCGGCTACCAGCGTGAGGGTATCCGCGCCGCTGCGTCTCTCCGGCGATTTCTGGTAGACCGATGCGTCGAAACTTCCGGTAACCGCGCCCTCGACCAGCAGCGAAGCGGCGTTTTTTTCGTTTCCTTTTACTTGCGGCGGAAGAACCAGCGCGATGTCGCGCACGTTGCGGCGGCCCAGATACCGGACGGCGGTGCCGGCGAAGCGAGCAAGCATGTACGGTTCGAATCGCTTGGGGTCGCCCAGGCCGATCAGCAGCACGCGCTTGAACGATTTGTCGTGCGCGTGAACGAGGCTGACTTCGCCGAATTTCCCGCTGATTTCGCCCTTGAGCACCTCGCCGATCGCGCCTTGCATCTGCGTATCGATCTCTTTGGCCGCGCCTTCGAGCGCTCCGCCGGCGAAAACGGGCACGACGAGAGCGGCAGCGCGCACGGAACCCGGCGCATCATGAACGATACGAACTTGCATGGTCGACCTTTCGCTTGGGTGAAGAGGACCTAAAATGCCGATCCGAGTCTTTCCCGCGTGACGCGCGATTCCTACGCCGCCGCAGGTGTGGATATCACCGCGGGCAACGAGGCCGTCGCGCGCTATAAAGATGTTATGCGCGGGTGGCGGCATGCGGGCCAGCTCGATCAGATTGGAGGCTTTGGCGGGCTTTTCAGCCTTCCGGGAGATTCCGGTCGCGCGCTGGCCGCTTCGACCGACGGCGTTGGAACCAAGCTGCTGATCGCAGCGGAGCTCGAGCATTACGGCAGCATCGGCGCGGATCTCGTGAATCACTGCGTTAACGACATTCTTGTCGTAAACGCGACGCCGCTGTTTTTCTTGGATTATCTGGCGGTGGGAAAGCTCGACCCGGAGATCGCCGCGGAGATCGTGCACGGTTGTTTTGAAGCGTGCAAGAAACATAACTGCGCGCTGCTCGGCGGTGAAACGGCAGAGATGCCGGGGCTTTACTCGGAGGGGCATTTCGATCTCGCGGGCACGATCGTCGGTCTGGTCGATTTGGCAGACGTGCCGAAGAAAGAAGACGTCGTTCCAGGAGATGCGATTGTCGGACTGCCTTCGGTAGGATTGCACACAAATGGGTACTCGCTGGCACGTAAATTGCTGGATGTACGCGAGTTCGGCAAGGCTTTGCTGGCGGAGCATCCTTCGTATTACGCGGACGTGCGAGCGATCCAAAAAGCCGCGCGGGTCCACGCGATGGCGCATATCACCGGCGGCGGGCTGTTAGAGAACCTTCCGCGGACGCTTCCCGACAACGTTAAGGCGATCTGCGAACAGTCGCGCTGGAACGTGCCGGCGATCTTCGGCGAGCTGTTGGAACGCGGCGAGCTCGGGCACGAGGAGCGCTACCGGACATTCAATATGGGAATCGGCTACACGCTGGTCGTTCCACTTGCGGACGCTGCCGGCGCGATCGCGGCCGTGCCCGGCGCAAAAATTATCGGCTGGATTGAAGCGCGCAGCGCCGGCGAGCCGCGCGTTGTCGTTCATCCCGCGCGCGAATAGCATGCCGGGGCGGGAGCTGGTCAATCTGGTCGTCGATCTCAACCGCGCGCCTCTGGACTACGCTCGCGGACCTTTCGAATGGGCGGTATTGGAGCGCGCGGGGCGCGCTACGGAAGATGGCACGAGTTTGTATGCGTGCATCGACCATGAGTTCGGCGGGACGTGGAGCTCCGAAGCGTTTGCCGGAAAGAATATCGTCGCGAAAAGAGGCGGCCGGTTTGCGGGGTTTGCGACCTACGATTCGGAGGGGCTGAAGTTTTCGTGGCTGCGCGGGATGGGCGCGCAGGACGGCGTCGGGATTTTTGGACCGTTCGGCGTCTCCGCGGAATTTCGCGGATCGGAGTTGGGGCCCGCTTTGCTGCGGGCCGCGCTCGGGGGGCTGCGCGGAGCGGGATACGCGCGCGCGCTCATTCCGGCGGTCGGCACCGACAAGCTGATCGAGTACTACGGAAAGCATGTGGGCGCGAAGGTCGTGGAACGATTCGATCGCTCGCGTTGGCGAGAGAAGAAATGGCGCACGGTCGTGCTCGCATCGGGGCAAGGCACGAATTTTCAGGCGATCGTCGACGGGGCCGAAACCGGTGCGCTTCCATTAGAGATAACGGCACTGATTTCGAATAATCCGAAGGCGTTTGCGCTGCAGCGCGCGCGCGCCGCGCATGTTCCCGCGATTGCGTTGCCGTGGGAGCGGGGAACGCAGCTGCGTCCCGATTACGACGCGCAACTTTCCCAAGCCGTGCGGCGAAACGAGCCGGACCTGGTGCTGCTCCTGGGCTGGATGCATGTGCTCGACGATCGTTTTATCGCCGAATTTCCGGAGACGATCAACCTTCATCCGGCTTTTCTTCCGTTGGCGGAAGGGGCGAACGAGGTGATGTTTCCCGACGGCAGTTCCACGCCGGCTTTTCGCGGCGCGCGCGCGGTTCGCGACGCGCTGGCGTGGGGCAGCCGGTGGACGGGTGCAACCGCGCACCGCATCACGCTGCACACCGATCGCGGGCCGGTGCTCGTGCGAAAACCGTTGGCGATGCATGCGGGCGAAACCGAGGACGGTGTCTTGCAGCGGCTGCACCCGATCGAGCACCAAGTCATGCGCGAAGCGATTATGCGCTGGGTATACGAACGGTAGGCCGACGGCTGCCCTGCGCGTTACTCAATGACCGGGTTCAGTTGCAAAGATAAACCGGAAGTAGCTGCTACTGCTCGAGGGTGTGGAGGCGGCGCTCGAATGCGTCGAAGCGCAAGTCTACTGAATCGAAGCGCTTGTTCATCTTGTGCTCGAACTCACCGAAGCGGTGATCCATGTCGGCGCGCAGTTCGGCCCGCAGCGAAGTGAAGCCATGAGCGGTGGCTTCGCTCAGGCCAAGTATAGCTGCCATCAAGTCTTCGGTCGAATATTTTCGGCTCACGTACTCTACCTTGGCATACGATTGTGTCCTAGACATTTCCCGTTCGTTGCCATCGTTAACGATTGACCGTGGACATCGCTGAGTCTGGATAGCGGTTCCCGGCTGCGGCGCCTTGCGGAAATATCTCTTCGAGTTGCTGCAGCTCTCCCGGCGAGAGGGTGAAGTCGAGGGCTTTCAGGTTTTCTTCTAAATATTTGCGGCGTTTGGTGCCGGGAATCGGCACGATGTCGTCGCCTTGTGCGAGCAGCCATGCGAGCGCGATTTGTGACGGTGTGGCGTTCTTGGCTTGGGCGATCTTTTTGACTTTTTCGACGAGCTCGAGATTACGCGCAAAATTTTCGCCTTGGAATCGCGGATGGTTCCGGCGCGTATCTTCCTCGGGCAGATCTTCGGGCTTTTGGAACTGCCCGCTCAAAAAACCGCGCCCGAGGGGGCTATAGGGCACGAAGCCGATGCCCAGTTCGCGGCAGGCCGGCAACACTTCGCTTTCGGGATCGCGCGTCCAAAGCGAGTATTCTGTCTGGACGGCGGTGATTGGATGAATCTTGTTTGCGCGACGAATGGTCGGCGCGGCGGCTTCGGATAATCCGATGTAGCGGATTTTCCCGGCGCTAATGAGTTCCGACATCGCGCCGACGCTCTCTTCGATCGGTGTGTCTGCGTCGACGCGGTGCTGATAATAAAGATCGATGTGATCGACGCGCAGATGCTTCAGCGAGTTGTCGCACGCGGCTTTAATATATTCGGGGCGGCCGTTGACGCCAAGCCAGCTGCCGTCGGGTCCGCGGACGTTGCCGAATTTTGTCGCGAGAAAAACGTAATTGCGCCGGTCTCGAATAGCGCGACCCACCAGTTCCTCATTTTTGCCCTGTCCGTAGACGTCGGCGGTGTCCAGGAACGTCACGCCGAGCTCGAGCGCGCGGTGGATCGTCGCGATCGATTCAGCGTCGTCGCGGCCGGAATAGAAATCGGACATGCCCATGCAGCCGAGGCCGAGCGCGGAGACTTGCGGGCCATTGCGTCCTAACGTGCGATGCTGCATAGGCTGCCGTTACTTACAACGAGCTAAGCGATTCAGTTTTGCGGCAAGCGCGAATGTAGCGGCTTCTTGTTCGCCAGGGCGCAGGCAAGTGACAGGTAGCGCATGGTCTCTTGTTACCCAATCGTCGTGGCATTGCCCGCTAAGGCGCCCGCCAGCGCGCCCGGCGCTGCAGCGCAAATATAGGCGCGCTTCACACCCGCGCCGACGGCTTCGATTGCCGCCAGTATTTTCGGCTTCATTCCGCTGGCGCAGGCCTCGGATGCGGCAAACGTTTGCGCCTGGGCGACGGTGAGCTCGTTGATCGCGGAAGCCGGGTCGGCCGGGTCGCGGAGCACCCGCACGACGTTAGTGAGTGTGATGTAGGCATCGGCGCGAAGTGCGCCGGCGATCGCGCCGGCGGCGGTGTCGGCGTTCACGTTGTACGCGTGAGCTGAGTCTTCAGAGATGGCGACGGGCGCGACGACCGGCAGGAAACCGCTGTCGAGCAATGCTTGTAGCGGCGCCGGATCGATCGCGGTGATTTCACCGACGAAACCGAGATCCTCACCGGATGGCGAGGTCGCACGCCGGGCGCGAATCAGGCCACCGTCTTCACCGCTGATGCCCACGGCGGGAATGCCGCGTTGCAAGCACGCGCGGACAAGGCGCTTGTTGGCGGTCGCGCAGAGCACGGCTTCGACAATGTCGAGGGCATCGGTTTCGGTGACTCGCAGGCCGTCGACGCGCCGGGACCCCACCCCCCGGCGCGCCAGCGCTTCATCGATCTCCGGTCCGCCGCCGTGCACGAGGATGACGGCATGCCCGGCGGCCCGGAGTTCGACCAGCTCGGCGAGGAGCGATTCGTCCCCGCCGGCCCCCATGGCGTTTCCGCCATACTTCACGAGTATTTTCATGGCTCAGCTGCAGTCTTGAGCGAGATTATCGAGTCGAAGGGTTGCAATTCTATGCACTATATGCATAAATATACAGCATATGTACGTCCTCGCGCCAGCCCCCACCCTCTACGGGCGGCATTTTCTCACCGTCGATGACTTTTCGGCCGGCGAACTGGGGGCGCTACTGCGGCTGGCGGCCTATCTGAAGGGGCGCCGGACGGCCGAGCAGTCCTCGGTGCTGCCCGGCAAAACGCTGGCGATGCTCTTCGAAAAGCCGAGCCTGCGCACCCGCGTTTCATTTGAAGTCGCGATGACGCAACTCGGCGGGCACGTCATCTTCGCCGACGGACAAGAATTTTTGATCGGGACGCGCGAGTCACCCGAAGATGCCGCCCGCGCGCTTTCGCGTTATGCGGATGCGATCGTCATCCGGACCCACGCACACGAACCGCTGCAGCGCTTTGCGGACGCGGCGACGGTGCCGGTCATCAACGGTTTGTCGGCGGCCGCGCATCCGTGCCAAGCGCTTGCGGATCTGCTGACGATACAAGAACGCTTTGGTTCGCTTCAAGGCTTGAAGATAGCTTTTCTGGGTGACGCGAAAAATAACGTCGCGGCTTCGCTTGCCGAAGCGGCGGTGATGGCCGGCGCGACGATCCACTTCGGTTCGCCGCCGTCGCACCGGCCGTCGGAACATTTCCTGGCTAAACTCAAAGCGATGGGGAAATCACAGGGCGGCGATGCGCGCGCGTTCTGCAGCGCGGTGCGCGCGGTTCGCGGTGCGGACGTTATTTACACCGATGTTTGGACGTCGATGGGCGAAGAGGCCGCGACGGAACGCAATCGCGCCGTCCTTTCGCCGTTCCGGGTGACTGACGAGCTTTTCACGCATGCCGCAGGGCACTCGATTTTTATGCACTGCCTGCCGGCGCATCGCGGGGAGGAAGTCACCGCGGGCGTTATCGACGGCCCGCGAAGCGTCGTCTTCGACCAAGCCGAGAACCGCATGCACGCGCAGAAAGCTTTGCTCGTTGCCCTGATGACGACACTCAAGGGCTTTCCGGTATGAAAGAACGCAGGCAGCGGGCGATTCTGACGCTGGTGGCGACGCGGCCTATTCATTCGCAAGAAGAGTTGGCGGCGATGCTCGATTCGCAGGGTTACGAAACGACGCAGGCCACGATTTCGCGCGACATCAAGGAACTTGGCCTCGCAAAGGTGCCGATAAAAAACGGCAACGGGAACGGCCATCAGTTTAAATACGTACTGCCAAGTCCGCAGCTTTCGTTCGCAAGCCGGCTGCATCGTGCCGTCACCGAATTGGTGACGAGCATTCAGAGCAGCGTTAACTTGATCGTGCTGCGTACGCCGCCGGGCAGCGCTATGCTGGTTGCGACGGCGATCGACGAGGCGCAGTGGCCGGAGATCATCGGTTCGATCGCCGGCGACGACACCATCATGGTAATCGTGCGCGAGCCCAAAGAGACACCCATCATCGTGCAACGCTTCATCGATCTGCGGGAGTCTTCGTGAACGACAAAACCATCGTCTTGGCTTATTCAGGCGGACTCGATACGTCCGTACTGCTGAAGCGTTTCTTGCTGGAAGGCTACGACGTCATCGCGCTGACGGCCGATTTGGGCGAGAGTGACGCGATTGCGGGCGGTGGTGCGGCCGCTGCGCTGCACGCGGTGAAGGCCAAAGCGCTGACGCTTGGCGCGCGTGAGGCGGTGCTGGTGGATGCGAAGGAACGCTTCATCGATGATTTCGCATTGATGGCGCTGCACGCCAATGCATTATACGAAGGAGTCTATCCGCTCTCGGCCGCGCTCTCGCGGCCGCTTATCGCCCATCTTTTGGTGGAAACGGCGCACGCCAAAAATGCCGCTGTCGTTGCACACGGGTGCACGGGTAAGGGCAACGATCAGGTGCGGATCGAGCTGGGCGTTCGCGCACTCGATCCGCACCTGACGTGTCGTGCACCGCTGCGCGAACAGCCCCTCTCGCGGCCCGACGCGATCGCATTTGCCAAAGAGCATGGCGTGCCCATTTCGCATACGCAAGAGAAGCCGTATTCGATTGACGCCAATCTTTGGGGCCGTTCGATTGAGGCCGGCGTGCTGGAAGATCCGTGGAACGCGCCGCCGGAAGATGCGTACGCGTGGACCGCGGCGCCGGAGTTGCGGCCCGCGCAAGCCGACGAGATCGTTATCGAATTCGAGATCGGCATTCCGCGCTGGGATCGCACGGACGGCTGGGAAATGGCCGCCCGGCTCAACGTGCTTTCCGGAAAACACGGCATCGGGAGGATTGACCTGGTCGAGGATCGCGTCATTGGATTGAAGTCGCGCGAAGTCTATGAGTGTCCGGCTTCCACGGTGTTGATTGCGGCGCACAAGGCGCTGGAGCGCGTCGTGCTGACGCGCGACGAGCTGCGATTCAAAGCGATGTGCGATCAACGTTACTCCGAACTGATTTACGACGGATTGTGGATGTCGCCGCTACGCGATGCGCTGGATGCGTTCAATGCCTCGTTCGCGACGCGCATGAGCGGTAAAGTTCGCTTGAGCCTGTATCAGGGGGTCGCAACGGTTACCGGTGTTCAGTCGCCCTACGGGATCTATTCCGAAGCGCTCGCCACGTATGGAAAAGGTGACGCTTTCGATCACAACGCAGCTGAGGGGTTTGTGAAACTTCATGGCTTACCGCTGGAATTGGTCGCACGAGTTACGACGCCTCACCGCGAGTTGGTATGAGCTCCAACCTCCAATGGGGAGGGCGCTTTGGAGCCGCGCCGGATCCGGCGCTGATCGCCTTCGGTTCGTCGCTAGCCGACGATTTGGTGCTCGCGCCGTTCGACGTGCAGTGTTCGCGCGCGCACGTGCAGGCGCTGCGCGGGGGCAAGATTCTTTCGCAAGCTCAGGCGGACGAACTCTTCACCGCGCTCGACCGCATCGCCGGAGAGATTGAGAGCGGTGAGTTTTCGGATTTTGCCTGGAACTGCGGCGCCGAAGATATCCACGGCGCGGTCGACGCGCGCGTGCGCGATCTCACGCCCGCGGGCGCGCAGTTGCATGCCGGGCGCAGCCGGAACGATCAGGTTGCGACGACGCTGCTGCTGTATGCCGCCGACCGCGCGAAAAAGGGACAGGCGGTTGTTGCCCGCATTATCGCGCGGCTGCTCGACTATGCGCAAAGCGAACTCAACGCCGAAACATTGATCGCGGGGACGACGCATTGGCAGCCCGCGCAGCCGGTGCTGTTGGCTTTTTATCTGGGTGCGGTTGCCGAAGCGTTTAGTCGCGACATGCACCGGTTTTCAGAGACGGCGGCCAAGACGAAAGAAGCGTGTCCGCTCGGGTCAGCTGCGCTGGCGGGCTCGACGCTGCCGCTCGATCGCAAAGTGGCGAGCGCGTCGCTGGGGTTCCGCGAGCCGACGCGCAACGCTTTGGATGCGATTGGCAATCGCGACGGGGCGCTAGACGTGGCCCACGCATTCGTGCGCGCGCTGGTAGATGCGGCGCGCATGAGCGAGGAGCTCGTGATCTGGTTCACGCCGGCGTTTGGGTATGCGCGTTTGGGTGACTCGGCCGCGACCGGCTCGAGTTTGATGCCGCAGAAACGCAATCCGGATCCGTTCGAACTCGTGCGCGCGACGGCGGCGGACCTTTCCGCGCGTTACGCGGGCGCCATTTCGTCGATTGCGACGCTCGGATTTTCCTATCATCGCGATTTGCAAGTTACCAAGGCGATCATCATCGCGATTATCGAGCGCGGTATGGCGGCGCTCGGTGCATTCGAGGGTGCTCTTTCTCAGGTCACGTTCGAACGCGAGCGAATGAATGCGCTGGCCGATGCGAACTTCACCGTTGCGACGGACGTAGCGGACGCCCTGATCGCCCACGGCGTGAGCGCGCGGGAAGCGCACGCGGCCGTCGGCGCGGCGGTAACCCGCGCCGAAGAAGAAGGAAGCGGGCTGGATTCGACGGATTTGGCTCGGATGGCCGAAGACGCTAAGCTTTCCGGACTCGACGCGCCGCTCACCGCGCAAGCGTCGGTGCGGGCGAAGAGGACGTTTGGATCGACACATCCGGAAGAAGTCGCGCGCGCGCTCGGGACGCTGCGGCGCGAACTCGAGGCTGCGTCGTGACGCGCGTGCACGTCTGGGGCGCGTCGGGATATGGCGCCTCGGAAGCGATTGCGTTTTTGTCGGCACATCCGCTGATCGAGTTGGGCTTGCTGGAGAGCGCGAGCCTTGGCGGCGAGCCTGTCGGTTTGCATTTTCCGCGGCTGCGCACGCTTGACCGGTCGTTCGATTGGCCCGGAGCGATTTTGGGAGCGATCGAACCGGACGACGTCGTTATCATGGGCGGCGCACACGGTTTCGCGAGAGACGTTGCGCCGAAGTTTTTGGAAGCGGGCGCGCGCGTGATCGATCTGTCCGAAGACTTTCGTTTAACGCCGACCCGCGCCGTCTACGGATTACCCGAGCGTTACAAAGCGCAGATTGCCGGCGCGCGGTTCGTGGCGAATCCGGGCTGCTATCCGACCGCGACGCTGCTGGCGCTGCTGCCGCTGGCGCCCCTCCGACAGGCGCGGGGTGACATGATCCAGATCATCGTAGATGCGAAAAGCGGCATTACGGGCGCCGGGCGCAAGCCGTCGGTGCGCGCGCTGTACGCGGAAGTTGCGGGCGACATTCACGCGTACGGTTTGGAAGGGCACCGGCACGAGCCTGAGATCGTGCAAGAGCTGAACGCGGCCGGAATCGATGCGCCGCTCGTCTTTACGCCGCACGTCGTTCCGCTGGCGCGCGGAATGCTGGTGGATGCGTACGTGGTGATGCGCAGCGCGCCCGAGTCGGGTTCGGTGCGCGCGGCCTACGCGCGGTTTTATTCGGGCAATTCGTTTGTGCGGTTGCTGGGGGAGGGCGCTTCGCCGAGCGTTGCGGCGGTTGCCTACACCAATGACGCGGAGATCGCGGTTTCGGTGCGCGGCAACGTCGTTCGCGCAATTTGCGCGATCGATAACCTTGGCAGAGGGGCCGCAACACAAGCCGTGATGAACATGAACATTATGCTAGGGTTTCCGGAAGAGAGTGCGCTTAGACAGGGCGCGCATAGCGCGCCGCTCAGGATGACAACGTAAGCATGAAAGCCATTGCCATCGATTCGCTGATCGTGCCCAGGCTCGTTGCGTTGCGTGGCGGGCTTGGGAATGTGCCCGGCGTGCGGCTGGCCGGCGTGCACGCAGGCGTGAAGAAACGCAAGCGCGATCTGGCGCTGATCGCGTTTGACGGGCCGCAAGCGTGTGCTTCGGTTGTCACGACGAACGAAATTAAAGCCGCGCCGGTATTGGTGACGCGCGAATCGCTGAAAACGCACGATTCGCAAATGCGCGCGCTCGTCTGCAATTCCGGCAACGCCAACGCTTGCACGGGTGCGAAGGGCGAACGTGACGCGCGCGCTACCGCGCGTCAGGCGGCGGCGCTGCTGGGAATTCCGAAGCAAAGCGTGGTGGTTGCGTCCACGGGCGTGATCGGCGTGCCGCTGCCGATCGATCGTATTTCAAAATCGTTGGAGCGCGCCGCGGCCGATCTTGAAGCGGGAAGCGAAGCGGCATGGGATGCGGCCGAAGCCATCATGACGACCGATCGCGTTCCAAAGCTCGCGGCATACGCGTTTTATGACGGCGAAAAACGCTACGTTGTGGGCGGCATCGCCAAAGGCTCGGGGATGATCGCGCCAAACCTTGCCACGATGCTCGCGTTTATCGCGACCGACGCGCCGATGTCGCAGAGCGAACTGCAGCGTCATCTGGTGGAAGCTGCCGACAGAAGCTTCAACATGATCTCGGTTGACGGCGATATGTCGACCAACGATTCGGCGTATGCGTTTGCGCCGGTTTCCGAAGAGTCCGCGCCCAAACACTTTGGCGCGGCGCTTAACAAACTGTGCGAAGAGCTGGCGCAAGCGATGGTGGCGGACGGCGAGGGCGCGACAAAAACGCTCACGGTGCATGTGACCGGTGCAACGCATGAGACGCAGGCGCGAACGGTAGCGCGTTCGATCATCAATCGCAATTCGGTCAAGTCGATGATCAACGGCGAGGATCCCAATTGGGGGCGCGTGGTCGCGGCTGCCGGCGAAGCTCGTTGCGGCATGGATCCGGAGAAGTGGTCGCTCTATCTCAACGATCTGTTGTGGGTCGACGTCGGAGCCGTCGAGGTGCTTTCGGAGGCTGAGGGGCATCGCGAACTCGAGCACAAGAGTATTATCATCCGGCTCGATCTCGGCATCGGTCCGGCTGCCGCCACCGGTTGGGCGTGCGATATCTCGCGTGACTGGGTGCGAATCAATGCGAGTTATCGCACGTAACGTCGGTGGATAACCACTTACTCCAAAATTATCGCAGTGCGCCCATCACGATCGTGCGCGGCGAGGGATGTTATCTTTTCGACGATGGCGGGACGCGGTATCTCGATATGATCGGCGGAATTGCGGTATGTGCGCTGGGACACGCGCATCCCGGCATCGCCGATGCGATTGCGAAGCAGGCGCACACGTTGGTGCAGTCGAGCAACCTATTCGGACACGAACCGGCGCGCTCGCTGGCAAACGAATTGGCGAAGCGTTCGGGGTTCGATCGCGTATTTTTCTGCAACTCCGGCGCGGAAGCGAACGAAGCGGCGATTAAGCTCGCGCGCAAATTCGCCTATAGAAACGGCGATACAAAACGCCGCACAATTCTTTCATGCCAAGGGAGTTTTCATGGGCGGACGCTCGGCGCGCTGGCAGCGACGCCTAACGAGAAGTATCAAGAAGGCTTCGACCCGCTTCCCGGCGGCTTCCGCTACACGCCGTTCAACGACGCCGACGCACTGAAGGGCGCGATCGACAGTACGGTAGCGGCGTTCATCGTAGAGCCGGTGCAAGGGGAGAGCGGCGTGATTCCGGCGACGGGCGAGTTCTTACAAGCGGCGCGCGAGCTGTGCACGCAGCATGGTGCGCTGTTGATCTTCGATGAGATCCAATGCGGCATGGGCCGCATCGGCCCACTCTTTGCGTTTATGCATTTCGGCGTGCGTCCCGATGTGATAACGATTGCCAAAGCGCTTGCCAATGGGCTGCCGATTGGCGCGATGCTGCTGACCGAACGCGTCGCTAGCGGCCTGCAGCCGGGCGATCACGGCACGACCTTCGGCGGATCGCCGGTACCATGCGCGGCCGGCCTCGCGCATTTGCGCATTCGAGACGAGATTGGCGTGCGGCAGAACGTCGAGCAAATGTCGGCGGTGCTGTTTAGCGGATTGCGCGATATCGCCAAAGCGTTTCCGGATATTTTCGGCGAGCCCCGCGGGCTCGGTCTCCTTGCGGGCCTTCCCGTGAAGGATCCGCACGACGCAGCCACGTTGGTGACGCACGCGAGAGAAAATGCCCGGGTGCTTCTCAACAAAGCCGGAAACAACACGATGCGCTTTGCTCCGCCGCTGATCGTGACGCAAGGGCAGTTGGAGCTCGCATTAAAAGCGTTGCGAGCGGCGGCAGAGTCGCTGGCGGTCGCCGCCTAAAACTTACTCGGCCATCCGTGTGGTGGTGTACGTGATGTGCTCCGGCGCGATGTATTGCCGCAAGTGTTGCACGAGGCCGTCTATACTGTAGCCCAAGTTCTCTAAGTGCGTATTGATGTGGAACTCGCCGGAGAGCCAGTCGATGCGGTCCAGACGGCCGGTCGTCATCAGGATTTCGTACTCGCTGCCTTCGCAATCAATTTTTAGAAGTCTACAGTGCTCAAAACCGTAGCGTTCAAAAATGTCGTCCAATGTGATCGACGGGACCGCGAAATACTCGCGGCCGGGGAGGCGCATGTCCTGGAGTTGTCCGGTGGCGCCGCCGGTGTTTTCGACGTTCATGATCATATCGAGCGAGCGGCGGTCTTTGGTGACCGCGCAGTTGTCGACCGTGACGTTCTCCACGCCGTTGAGCGCGATGTTCTGCTTGAACGACTCGTAGTTTACCGGAGCGGGTTCGAAGGCGTGCACTTTTATGAATGGGTATTTCTTGGCTAGGTAAAGCGCAACGACGCCGATATGTCCACCAATGTCGATGACGACGTCGCCGGAGGTGAAGGGAGGACGATCCAGTCCGTAGTCGTCGGTCTTGATTTCATGTATGATGAGCGGGGCGATCGTCGTCGGAATATCGGTAATTGTGAGTCGGATTCCGTTAACGCGATAATCGCGCACAATGCGACCGTCGGATGACGGTTGCGGTTCCTTGCTTTTGAAGAGTCCGAGGAAACCCATGGCAGAAACTTCTCGCGAGAAAGCAGAGCGCCTTCGCGCGCTGCACCACGGCGACCGCCCGCTGGTGCTCGTCAACGTGTGGGACGTAGCCGGTGCAAAAATTATCGAAGAGCTCGGCTTTCCCGCGGCGGCGACCGCCAGCGCGGCGATTTCGGCGTCGCTCGGGTATGACGACAACGAAGGGATTGGGCGGGAGCTCATGCTTTCAAACGTGGCGCGCATTGCCGGGGCGGTCGATATTCCGGTGACCGCGGACCTTGAGGCGGGCTATGGCCCGACGGTGGAAGATGCGGTCGCGACGGCGCGCGGAGCGATCGAAGCCGGGGCCGTAGGCTTGAACTTTGAGGATTCGGCGCATAAAGAAACATCCGTGCTGTATGACCCCGATTTGCAAGCCGAGCGAATCAAAGCGATTCGCCGAACTGGCGACGAGCTCGGCGTTCCGCTGGTCATTAACGCGCGCACCGATGTGTACTTCCGGACGGAGCTGCCGGACGGCGAAAAATTTCGC
The DNA here is from genome assembly GCA_038215615.1 of Vulcanimicrobiales bacterium. GTDB lineage: Bacteria > Vulcanimicrobiota > Vulcanimicrobiia > Vulcanimicrobiales > Vulcanimicrobiaceae > Rubrimentiphilum. Next base: position 18,134 of record JBBQQR010000024.1, read on the forward strand.
GAAAGCGTACGCCGCGCTAACATATACTTGGCGGCCGGCGCTGACTGCATCTACGTTCTGGGACCGACGGATGAAGATGTGATCGCGCGACTAGTTAAGGCGATTCTCGCGCCGCTGAATATGCTCGCATTGCCGAATGCGCCGTCGATCGCGCGCATGGCGGAGCTCGGCGTGAAACGCATGAGCTACGGTCCGCGACCCATGCGTCTTGCTATGACCGCGTTTCGCGAGGCGGCGGAACGCGCGCGCGATATGGGGGTATTTCCCTAAGGCCTAACCTTAGGCGCCCGAAAGGCGCCAGGATGCGACGTTCCAAAATACGCTGTCGCTCGAGCCGGATTCACCGTGCAAGCGTGATGTGAACGTGTCGATCTCGCGGCGCTGGTAGATGAGGATGACTGGCAGCTCCTGATAGAGCAGCCGCTGCAGTTGCGTGTAAATTGCTTTGCGTTTGGCGAGATCGAAGGTGCTGCGGCCCGCAGCGAGCAGCGCATCGATGCGCGGATCGCAGATGCGCGACTTGTTGTAGCCGTGCGGCGGAACGTTGGCGCAGGCGAATTGATCGGTGGTGTCCGGATCGTCGCCGTTGACGAACGAATAGAGCGCGAGATTGAATTTTCCACCGTAGACGGGGCCGCCGGCGCTGACCGGCGCGACGAATTGCGTCACGTTAAAGGCTTTGATTTCGACGCGAGCGCCGACCGTGCGTTCGTACTGCGTCACCAGGTTGCCCATGATCGCATCACCGGGTGTGGCGGCTTGAATAACCATCAGCAAATCGAGCGGCGTGCCGTTTTTCGTGCGCACGCCATTTGCGCCCATGTGCCATCCGGCGGTTTCTAACAGCGCGCGCGCGCCGGACGGGTCGTAGGGAATATCGGGGTACGCATTCTTGTCGTACGACCAGATAAAGAGACCGCGACCGGCGTTACCGCTATTGAGTGCACCGCGGGTACCTTTTGAGACGAGGCTCCCGATGTCGATGGCTTGCGCGAGCGCATGTCGCACCCGCGGGTCATTTGCTTGCGGCGACTGGGTGTTGAAAATGATCGAACCGACGGCGCTGACCGGTGTGCTCAGTACGCGATAGCCGTTGAGTTTGAGAAGAAGCGGATATTGCGCGTAATCCTGGGCGTTGAAGTAGCCTTGGACTTCGTGCGTCTGCAGCAGATTGAGCGCGGTTTGCGCGTCGGGAATGAAACGGACGACGAGGTGTTCGATACGCGGCTTGCCGCCGAAGTAGTACGGGTTGGCGTGCATCTCGACGCGGTCGCCGCGCAGCCAGCGGTCCACGACGTACGGACCCGAGCCGATCGGTTTGCTATCGAAATCGATCCGATTGAAGTCGGGATATTTCGCGAGTAAATGTTTGGGCAGAATCGGAAAACCTTGCGGCGCCATCACCAGCGTGAGCAGCGGCGAGAACGGTTCCTTCAAGCGAAGAACGAGGGTAGTCGGATTGGGTGCTTGCGCGGAAGCGATGCGGTCATAGCCGTAACGCGATTGCACATTGTTTGCCGCATTGTTGATCGCGTCGATCGACCAGACGCAGTCGCTTGCGGTCAGCGGTTGTCCGTCGGCGAAGCGCACGTTTTTTCGCAGATGGTACGTTACGGTGCGGCCGTCGGCGCTGATGCCGCCGTTTGCAATGGTGGGGACAGCTGTTGCGACGTCGGGCACGAGCTCGCCGCGGTCGCCGTATTTCACCAGAAACGAGAAGAGCAATTCGCCCCACTGCGTCTGCGACTGCCCGTTTTCCAGCGCGGGGTTGAGCGACATCGGTTCGCGCTGTTGCGCGATCACGAGAGTCGATCGGCCCAGTGCGGATTGTTGCTGGGCGCTTTGGGCGCAGGCGGCGAGCGTCAGCAATAGTGCTGCTGCGACCTTTTGGCGCCCGCTCAGGATGACACTATTCATCGTGACACAGCTTTCAGTTCAAATGGTAGGTTCGGGTCCGCCGATAGCGTCAGCGGGTCGACGCGCACCGCTTCGCCTTGATGTGCCGCGGCGGCGGCGATCATGGCGGCGTTGTCGGTGCAGTATTTTGGCGGCGGAATGAAGACCGGCACGTTCATGTGCTCCCCCCAGTCGCGGAGCGCTTGCTGGAGTGCGCTGTTGGCCGCGACGCCACCGGAGAGCACTACGCTCGTATAGGGTTTTCGTTCGAATGCCATTCCGAGGCGCTGCATCAGCACGTCGACGACGGCGGCTTGAAACGATGCGGCGATGTCGGCTTTGCTGGCCTTCCGGCCTTCGTCGGATTCGATAAAATAGCGCACGGCCGTTTTAATTCCGGAGAAGCTCATGTCGAGCGAGCCTGGGTCGGCGCGATGGCGCGGAAACTTTATGGCTTGCGGGTTGCCGTCGCGCGCGAGCTGGTCGATTTGTGGTCCGCCGGGAAACGGAAGGCCGAGCAGGCGCGCGGATTTATCGAAGGCTTCCCCGGCAGCGTCGTCGGTTGTGCGACCGATGACGTGCATTTGCGTCGCGCTTTCGACTTCAACCAGTTGCGAATGTCCGCCGGAAACGAGCAGCGTGAGGAAAGGGTAGCGCGGCACGGCGCCGTCGCGGTCGAGAAATGTCGCAAAGATGTGGCCGTGCAAATGATTGACGCCGTAGAGTGGTTTGTTCAGCGCGAACGCGAGCGCTTTGGCCGACGCGACGCCGACGACGAGACTGCCGATCAGGCCCGGGCCGCGGGTGACCGCGATGCCATCGATTGCGTCAAGCGAGACGCCTGCACGCTGCGCGGCATCTTCGATCGCAGCGGTAAGAAGCGCGACGTGTTGGCGACTGGCGATCTCCGGAACGATACCGCCGTATTTTGCATGGAACGCGTCTTGGTTCGTCGCGACGCTCGAGCGCACTCGCGCGCCATCTTCGACCACGGCGGCCGAGGTGTCGTCGCACGACGTTTCGATGCCCAGAATGATCGGCACTCGTCTTCCATTAGGCCCGCCGGGGCACGATGCATCTTTGGTGCCCGCTCACCATGACAACGTGGGTGAAGCGACGTATCTAACCGCATGAGCAGGCGCTACGTCCTCGTCTTCCTTTTGGCCGCGGCGTCGCTCGTGACGTGGCTACCCGACTTACGGCGCGATTTCGGGCATCCGCTGGGTACGGCGCAGCTAGATATTAATTACAAGGGTGTGGTTACGGCAGCCGGGCCGGTGGCAGTTGCTGCCGGCGTGAGCGTGGGCGACCGCGTCGATCTTGCGGGCAAGAGTTCGGAGCTGCGTGATTCCGCGCTTTTCGCGGAAACCGCCGACGCCGGAACGGCCCTTGCGCTGCCGTTGATCTCGCACGGCCGTCATTATACGGCACGCATAACGACGACGCCGGAAACTCCTAACGTGCCGGTCGTCGTCCTGCGGCAACTCGCCGCGCTGCTGATGCTGGTCCTGGGCGCGTTTCTCGTTCTCAAGCGACCGAACATTGCAACGTGGGCCTTCTTTATCTTTGCGCTAAACGGCGGCGGGCCGGTCAACGATTTCTACCTATTGGGGCCGGTGTGGTGGTTTCCCATCGGGGACCTGTGGTCTGGAATCCTCACGTGGGTGCCTCCATTCTTTGGCGCGATCTTTGCGCTGCATCTTTTGCACGAGGGTCCGTTACCGGCGTGGCGCCGCCAACTCGAATTGGCGACCTATGCCGTAATGGTTGCGGCGGTCACGTGTGGCGTCGTCGAAATCGTGCTGTTCGTCTATTACGGTATCGATTGGGGCGAGGGCACATTTATCTCCACCGGTCTCACCCTGCTGGCGTACTTGTGCATACCGGCCATTCTCGTCGCGACGTATGCCGAGAGCAAATCGAGCACGCGCGAACGTTTGCGCTGGGTCATTTGGGCATTTTCGATCACGGCGCTGGCGGCGCTTGTGGATTTTTTTGGATCGCAAGGAAACCTCGGACTCTATCCGACGACGTATCTCGAACATTCGCTGTTGACGCTCGCGTACACGCTGGTGCCTGCCGTGGCGGTGCTGTATACGATTCTCAAACACCGCATCATAGACGTCAATGTCGCGATCAGTCGCGCAGTGGTCTATGCGGTCATCTCGACAATCATCGTCGGAATTTTTGCGCTCGTCGATATGTTCTTTTCCAGTGCGCTTTCGGCGAGCCGCGCCGGCTTGTTTGCGGATATGGCGCTGGCCTTGGTGCTGGGCTTTTCATTTAACGCTCTGCACGCGCGGGTCGACCGGGTGATGGATTGGCTCATTTTTCGTGCGCGACACCGGGCGGAAGAGCATGTGGCGACCGTAGCCTCGGCGATTCCCTATGCGCGTTCGCAGGATCACGTCAACCGCTTACTGATTGACGAACCGGTGCGCGCCTTCGGTTTAGCCGACGGCGTGCTGATGCGCGTGAGTCCGGACGGGACGCTCGAGCTGGTGCACGCGGCGCGCGGGCGTCCGGGAAATGTGCCGACCGAAGATGCGGAGTCGCTCGTTGCGATTTTGCGGGCGCAACGCAAACCGTGGCGGCTGACCGAGCGTCACATGGCGCTGGCCATGCCCTTATTTTCCGAGATGGAGCTCGACGCGATCGCGTTTTACGGGGCGCACTCCAGCGGCACCGACATCGATGGCGACGAGGTCGCGCTCATCGAACGTTGTGCGGTAGCCGCCGGCGCCGCGCACGCGCGTTTCTGGGCAACGGCGCTGCGCGAGCGTGTGGCCGAGCTTGAAGACGAGAATGCGCAGCTGAAGGCGGCAGTAACGGGGTAAGGCCCTGTTGCCGTGTTGCCAAAATGCGATCCGGCTGGCTTCAGCGAAGGAGCTAACATGCATATTCTAAAGGCCATAACATTTGTCGCCGTCGCTGCAGCCGTGGCCGGTTGCGGTGGTGGCAAGACAACATCGACGACTGCCGCGGTTGCCCAGCCAACCACCGAAGCCCAGCGCGAAGCCGCCGCGCTTCCACAGGTGGCTGTGGCAACGGTTCCGGGCGATCTTAAATGCGGTGCGGTCAAACCGGTTTGGGTGAACATACACAGCAAGGCTTACCACGAAGCGGGCGACCCGTATTACGGGCTCACCAAGAACGGCAAGTATATGTGTCCGTCGGAAGCGGCCGCGCAAGGATACCATGCGGCGGGCATGCAGACACACCATAAAAAGCAGGCCGCGGCCGCCACCAGCACTCCTGGGCCGTAACCCGAGATTGGATTAAGATGGAACACTTTTTTATCAGCATGCTCCACGGCGCGCTATGGGCGTTCCTCATCATTCTCGCCTTGGCGGTCGTCGGCGTAATCGCGATCGTTTCGTGGGTCATGGCCGCCCTACGTAAAACCGAATCGGCGGTGCAAACCGGCGTTTCCGACGTCGAAAGCAAATTTCGGCGCTAGGACCTGCCCACGATGAAGCGTCTTTTCGCAGCCGCCCTTACCGGCATTTTTCTTGCCCCCGTTTTCGTCGTCCCGATCTTCATTACGCCGCCGGCCAGCCAGGCCAAAAGCCCACCGACGCCCGATATGACGAGCCCAACGCAAAATCTCATGAGCAAATTGCAGTGGCGCATGATCGGGCCGTTCATCGGGGGACGCGTGGTGGCCGTCGCCGGCGTGCCGAGCGAGCCGAGTTTGTTCTACATGGGCGGCGTGCAAGGCGGCGTGTGGCGCAGCAGCAACTACGGAACGAGCTGGGAGAACATCACCGACGGCCAGAGCGCAATGATGAACGGCTACAGCATCGGTGCGCTCGCGGTGGCGCCGGGCAATCCGAAAGTCATCTACGCGGGCACGGGCGAATCCGACCCGCGCGGCGATTTTGCAACGGGCGACGGCATTTACAAGACGACCGATGCCGGCAAGACCTGGCACTACGCGGGTCTGCGCGATACGCACACCACCACGACGCTGGCGATCGATCCGCGCAATTCAAACGTCGTCTACGCGAGTTCGCTCGGGCATATGTTCGCACCAAACGCGGAGCGCGGCGTCTTTAAGACGACCGACGGCGGCGCGACGTGGACCAAAGTGCTCTACGTTGACGAGAACACCGGCGCGAACGCCGTCGCGATGGACGCGCGCAATCCCAACGTGCTCTACGCCGCGATGTGGCAAGCGTCGCGCAAGCCGTGGAATTTCACCAGCGGCGGCCCGGGAAGCGGGCTCTACAAGACCACCGACGGCGGCGCGCATTGGAGCAAGATTTCGAACAATCCCGGATTTGCGACGGGAGTGCTCGGCAAGATTGGCGTGAGCGTATCGGCGCGCGACGGGCGCAGCGTCTATGCGATCGTGCAAGCCGGCGACGGCGGTATCTTTCATTCCAACGACGGCGGCGCCACGTGGCAGCACGTCAACAGCGAGATGAAGCTGCGCCAGCGCGCTTTTTATTACACGGCGATCTACGCCGACCCAACCGATGCGAAGGTCGCCTACGCGCCGCAAGTGGACGGCGTCTTCAAAACGACCGACAGTGGAAAAACGTGGAAGACGATTACGCGGCCGGGCGATCATCACATCATTTGGATTAATCCGCGCAATCCGAAGATATTGCTTGAAGGCGACGACGGCGGCGCGATGGTTTCGGTGGACGGCGGCAAGACGTGGAGCTCCAAACAGAATCAGCCGACCGATCAATTTTACAAAGTCGCGATCGACAAGCAGTTTCCGTTTCACGTGTACGGCGCGTCGCAAGATCACGGCGCGTTTGAAGGACCGAGCGCGTCGGCCGAAGGCTTGGGCGCCGGCGGCTGGCACGGCGTCGCGCTGGGCGAAAGCACCTGGGTCGCGCCCGATCCGAACAATCCAATGGTCACCTACGGCAGCGGTTACCAAAGTTCGATGGCGCGTTTTAATCGCGAGACGGGCGAGCAGAAGAACGTGAGTCCGTGGCCTAAGTATATGTCGGGCGTCTCATCGGCGGAGAGCAAATTCCGTTTCGGCTGGACGCATCCGATCTTTTTCTCGCCGTCGGAGCCGCATGAACTGCTGGTCGGCGCAAACGTTGTTTTCAAAAGCGACGATTACGGCGAGCGCTGGCAGCAGATCAGCCCCGACCTTACGCGCAACGATCCGAACACGCAAGGTCCGAGCGGCGGTCCGGTCGATCTCGATCAGACCGGCGTCGAGACGTTTCCGGATATTTCCGCGCTGGCGGTTTCGCCGTTAGCGTCGAGCCTCATGTGGGCGGGTTCGGCCGACGGCTTGGTGCACGTGACGACCGACGCGGGCGCGCATTGGAAGCTCGTGACGCCGCCGGAGTTGCCGCAATGGGCGCAGATCAGCACGATCGAACCCTCGCATGTCGTGGCCGGAACGGCGTACGTATCGGCGTCGCGCTTCCAGTGGGACGATTTCCATCCCTACCTTTATAAGACGACCGATTACGGCGCGCACTGGAGCGCGATGACCACCGGTTTGCCCGGCGATCAGTATGTCTTCGCGGTGCGGCAGGATCCGCGCGACCCGCGCGTGCTCTTTGCGGGAACGCGCAGCACGATCTACGTGAGCTTAAACGGCGGCGGAAATTGGCAGCCGCTGACGCTCAATCTGCCGTACGTGCAGGTGCGCGATATCGCCATCGATGCGCGCCAGGGCGACGTGGTGGTTGCAACGCACGGCCGTTCGTTTTGGATTTTGGATAACCTAAGCGTGATCGAGCAGCTGGCGAACGGCGCGGGCGGTTCGCCGCTGCTCTTCGCGCCGGAGACGGCGTGGCTGACGCACGCGTACGGTTCGGGATCTGCGCGCGCGGGCAGCGGGCAGGGTCCGACGTATGGCACGAATGTGTTCTTTAACTTGCCTGCGGATTATAATGGTAAGGCACCTGCAACGCTAACGTTCCTGGATCCCAACGGCCGCATGGTGCGCAGCTTCGATTTCCATATGCATAACAAGAAAGAGAAGAAGCCGTCGCCGCAACAACTCGCGGCCATGGACGAAGTGCAGAGGCGGGCGCACGATCTGCACGATCTCACGGGCGCTGACCCGGGAATGAATCTCTTTGTGTGGGATATGCGCTACGCGCCCGCCAGCGAAGCGCGCGGCGTAGAGGCCTTTGGCACCGATGATTTCAGCGATACGGTGGACGGGCCGACGATCGTTCCCGGCAAGTATTCCGTCGTGCTGAGTTACGGCGGGAAGAAGTTGCAGCAGCCGTTTCGCTTGGTGCTCGATCCGCGGCTGCATCCGGCTGCAGGCGAATTGGCGGCGCGGCTGGCGCTTTCGATGCGCATTCTCGGCACGCTCGATAGTTTGAATCGCGCGGCGAATGCGGCGGGGGCGGCGCGAGCGAACCTGCCGCCCGCGAAGCGGGCGCAAGTGGATGCGGCGCTGGCGGATATGGTACAGCTCAACGTGCACCGCTCAAGCGAGAGCGATCTGGCGCACGAAAGCAAACTGCGCGATGCGCTGGCGTTTCTGCTCGGCTCGCTCGATCTCGCGTACCAGGCGCCGACGCCGGCGGAGTATGCGACTTACGACGAACTCCGGGCACAGGCTGCTATCGAGATAGCGCGCTTGCGGGCGGCGATGCAATAGGCGATCTATTGCGGTGACGTGATCATCCACTCCGTGCCGAAGCGGTCGACGATGATTCCGAACTTTCCGCCGCCGCCCCACTCCACGTCGTCGAGCGGTACGCTAATCTTGCCACCTTCGGCGAGCGCGTCGAAGACGCGTTTTCCTTCGCCTGAGCTGGAGAGCTCGAGGGATAGCGCGATGTTGCCGGCGTCGGGATCGACCGTTTTTCCTGGCGGTCCGTCGGATGCCATGAGCGCAAAGCCGGGCCCTTTAAGATCGGCGTGCATGACTTTGTTTTGATAGTCCGGCGGAACGTCGTGGCCCATCGGCGCGCCTTCAAAACGAATGATGTTGTATTCGCCGCCGAGGACTTTCTTGTAAAACTCCAACGCCTCTTCGCAGCGGCCATAGAAGAAAATGTACGGTTCTAATTTCATGCCGTGTCTTTGAGCGGCGGAAACCGCTCGCCCTGGCGCCGGCGGCAGGTTGATTTAGCGTACACTAAAGTGTACACTAAAACGTACCCTACGCATGAAAGCGCCTGGAGGGCACTTGCTATGTCGACCGTCCTGAAAACTGTCCAGGCTAAGGAGGCCCGCGCTAACCTGAGCGAGCTCTTAGACCGCGTCGCGGAAGGCGAAAGCCGGCTCATCATTCGTAATTCAAAACCGGCGGCGGCGCTGGTGCCGCCGGAGCAAGCGCGTTGGCTTGCATACCTGGGGGAAATTCTGGCGGAATTTGCCGAGTCGGTGGAGATGTCCGAGGATAAAGATCTTGTCGCTCAAGTGAAATCCGCGAACCAAGAAGTAGCCGAAGGAAAAGTTGTTTGGTATGAGAGCTAATGGCTCGGATTGGCTTTGCGGCTTCGGCGCACAAACAATTCCAAACCTTGCCGGAGCGAGCGCAGGCCGGGCTGATGCGCAAACTCAAAGACGTCGCAGAAGCCCCGAACCTAGCGAAGCCGCTGACCGGAGAGCTCGCGGGGTTTTATCGCATTACGTACGGCAGGCTTCGTTGCATCGTTCGGCTGACGGCGGCCGTGGCCGTGGTGCTGGTTGTGAGCGTGTCGCCGCGCAAGGAAGGCGCGCGCGATGATGCCTACCGGCGCGCCGTAGACGCACTACGCACCGATCCTTCGGTAGAGGGACTCTTCGCCGATCACGTGCGCGCCTACATGGAGGAGCAGCGTCTGGGTGCGCTTCGGCGTCAGCGCAAGAAGAGTGCACGCGATCGCGCCGCGAAGTAGGCCCCGATGGTAAACCGGCGCGAGTTTCTGAAGGGCGTTGCGGGCGCGGCGGCGCTGGGCGCAGCCGGAGTGGAGCTGCTGGCGGCGGCGCGCCGGCTGCCGTGGGAGGCGCTTGCGCACCGGCTTTCGGGCAGAGTCGTGCTTCCCGGCGATCGTGGATATAGCGAATTCGCGCTTCCGAACAATCTGCGGTATTCTGCACTGCGTCCGGCGGGGATCGCAATGTGCAAGACCGCGCGAGACGTCAGCGCGTCGGTCGTGTGGGCGCGCGAGAATGGCGTGCCGCTGGTGGCGCGTTCCGGCGGCCATTCATATGCGGGCTATTCGACGACGAGCGGGTTGATGATCGACCTGCGCGCGATGAACGGTGTGTCGCTGGATACGAGCACCGGTGTCGCGACCGTCGGCGGCGGCGCTCGCAACGGCAACGTGTACGACTACTTCGCCGATAAGAGTGTCGCCATCACGCACGGACGCTGCCCGAGCGTCGGCGTGGCGGGGTTGGCGCTAGGCGGCGGCATCGGCTTCAACATGCGCGCACACGGGCTGACTTGCGATCACATGACGGCAAGCGAAATCGTTTTGGCCGACGGATCGATTCGAACGCTGCGCGGCGACGACGATCTCTTCTGGGCATGCCGCGGTGCGGGCGGCGGAAACTTTGGAATCAACACGTCATTCGCGTTCCAAACTTTCGACGTCGGTACGATCACGGTCTGCGATCTCACGTGGGACGAGCAGCCCGAACGCGTTTTCGCAACGCTTGTCGAGTCGCTCGAACGTGCCCCGCGGACCTTCGGTTCGAAAGTTTCCGCCAGAGCGCCGACCAAAACATCAGGCATAAACGTTCAGCTGCTCGGGCAATTCGCCGGTACGCCCGCCGGCCTGCACGAATTGCTTGCCGGCGCGTACGCGATTGCGAAACCCAAAGGCGTGGTCACCATGGAACGCTACTGGAAAGCGCAAACAGTGCTCGCGGAGCCCGGGCAAGCGGCCTACTTCCAAGAACGCTCGCGGTTTTTTAACGAGGCGATCGATCACCGGACGGTCGGCGTGGTGTTCGATTGGCTGCGCAGATACCCGAAGACCGCCACGTCGTCGGAGTTCAAAGTCTTTCAAACCGGCGACCGCGTGAACGAGAAGAAGCCGGGCGAGACGGCGTTCGTGCACCGGGAGAGCCGGTGGCTCAGCTCCATTGACTTGTATTGGGAACGTGATATGCCGAGCGAGACGCTGCGGCGCAACCTGGAGTGGCAAAGCGCCTTCTATGAAGCGATCGTTCCGCTTGCCGGAGGCGGCGCGTACCAAAACTTCATCGATCCATCACTGCGCGATTGGAAGGCCGCCTATCACGGCGCAAATCTCGCACGGCTGGAAGCCATCAAGAAGCGCGTCGATCCGGCCGGGGTGTTTACGTTCCGCGAAGCAATTCCGGGCTAAGGCGTTTTATGGATCCACGTGATCCAATGTTTCCGCTATTTCTTTCACGGATGGACGGCTGCTCCGGAAAGAAGCGTTATCCGCACTCGGCCGCCGCACAACGCGCAGCCGAAACGCAAATGCAGCATGCGAACGATCGGGGCAAGAACCTGCGCCTTCGCGTTTACAAATGTGACAGCTCAGCGTGTGGCGGCTGGCATTTAACGTCCCGAAGCGGACCATAGGGCACATCCATTAGGATGTCGCGATCTAATGTTGACACAGGCCCATAAATATGGGAAAATTGCCATAGGACCCGCGACCAACCATCAGAGGCCTATCGCCTGGGTGGGCTCCTCGAAAAAAGAGCTTAAAGCCATGCCGGTGGAGGTTCAAGACGACATTGGCTACGCGTTTGGATCTGGCTCAGCACAACGAGCAAGCCAACTACGCGAGGCAAATGAAAGGTGATCTTCGAGACGTGATTGAGATCCGCGCGGACAACGAAATTGGCGACAGCACGTTTCGCGCGATGTACACCGTTAAACTAGGGGAAGTGGTCTACGTGCTTCATGCGTTCCAGAAGAAATCAAAGAAAGGACATGAAACGCCAAGGCGCGATCTCGATCTCATTCGCCTTCGCTTAAGAGAGGCTCGAAAGCATTATGAACAAGAATAACAAGGCGCATATTGAGATTGGCACCGGCAACGTCTATGCGCAGCTGGGATTACCAAACCCTGAGGAGCGGTTGCGCAAGGCTCGGCTCATGAACGTCATCAATGACGTGATTAAACGCAGGCAACTTTCTCAGAAGGATGTCGCCAACCTGACGGGTCTTGACCAAGCCGATATCTCGAGGATTGCCCATGGGCGGGGTTCACGGTATTCGACCGATCGATTAATGAATATTCTGGCGAAACTTGGCGCCGATGTTGAAATCGTGCAGCGCCATGACCAAGCCGGCGAAATCCTGATAGAGGTGCGCGAGCTTTTACACGCTTAGGCGCAGCTATTGCGTGGTGAACGAGCCGGCGGAGGTCGGCGTACAGCCGCCCAGCGTGTCGTTTAGGAACACATAATACGTGGCGTGCGGGAATGTCGCGCTGGTGGAAGCGCTTTCGTAGAGCGGGTTTGAGATGTTGGGCGTCGCGGAGGGCGATGGAACTTG
>JBBQQR010000025.1:0-27940 GCA_038215615.1 Vulcanimicrobiales bacterium
ATGCGCCGCTGGCGCTCGGTTGCTCCCTCCATGCTAAAGCCCCCTGACCCACAGCAAAATGCCACACATATGGCACTTGGGCCGGTTACAAACGTACCATAAATCCGATTTCAAGGCAAACATATGTTCGAAGGCCATTGACACCCAAGCGAGCGGGTGTGATAAAATCTAGGGGACGAACAGGCGTTTGCCACAAAATATGGGTATACTAGTTCACGAACGCCCGTTCGGCACAACATAGAGAGCGAGGAGAGGACCATGATCAAGCGCAGACGTTTCACCCTCATGCCGGCCATCATGCTGGCGGTGCTGAGTCTCATGGTGACCGTTCCGGCTCTCTCCAGCATGCATCTTTACGCCGCAGGCGCTCAACGCTACGCGACCGTCGTGGTCCAGCCGGGCGACACGCTTTGGGCCATCGCCGCGACGCATACCACTCGCAGCGCCGACGTCCAAGACACGATCGACCGCATCGCCGAAGTGAACCACATCGGCAGCGCGCCGATCATCCCGGGCCAACGGCTCCGCGTCCCGCTGTAACGGCTATCACCCTTGTCGTTCTTGTCACCCTTGTCGTTCTTGTCATCCTGAGTTTATCGAAGGACCCCGAGTAGCGCGCGAAGCGCGCATATCGAAGGGCGAACATTTAAAGGCCGAGGGAGCGGTCTTTTTTGTTTTACCGGCCCCTGTCGCCAGCCTGATCCGTCGTGATTGGGAGATTGACGGCGGCCGCCCGGCGGTTATACCATTGTTCTGCCATGAGAGCAGCAATTCACCGGATCGGCAATTCGCGCGGCGTTATTCTTCCCAAAGCATTACTTGCGCAGTTGGGACTGACGAATGAGGTGGAAATGGAAATCGAGCAAGGCGCAATCGTGCTGCGAAAGCCGCTTCGCAACGTGCGCGAAGGCTGGGCAGTCGCGAGCAAAGCTATCGCGGCGGCGGGCGAGGACGCTTTGGTTTGGCCTGAATTCGCCAATGAAGCCGATTCCGAAGTCGAGTGGTAGCGCGGGGCGACATCTGGCTGGCAACTCTCGATCCGACGGTCGGGAGCGAGTTGCGAAAGACGCGGCCGTGCGTCGTGATTTCCCCGGACGAAATGCACGATTATATGAGAACCGTTATCGTCGCACCTATGACCAGCGCGGGCAAACATACGCCATATCGAATTCCGATCGTGTTTGAAAGCCGCCGAGGCCTCGTTCTGTTGGATCAGATCCAGGCGCTGGACAAATCGCGGCTCGTTAAGCGCCTCGGCCGAGCAAACTCGAAAACGCTTGAGGCGACCCTGGCTTCTTTGCAAGAACTCTTCGCCAAATAACTCGACGCCATGTCCTCGTGCGCCTTGCCGCCAAAGCATTAGCGCGTGATATGCTTATGTGGCATGCATTCGATCATCGATCCTCAGACGAAGCCTGCAAGCGAGTGGATCGCCGGCCGCGTGGTTCAAAAGGTGAGCCCGACGGCCAGGCACGCGAATGCGCAAGGGCGTCTCGTTGCCGCATTCATGGCATGGGCCGATGCGACCGGAATCGGCCGGGTCGGCACGGAGTGGGAGTTTCGAATCGCACCGCCCGGCGAAGTCGTTCGCAGCCTCGTGCCCGATGTCGCATTTCTCTCCTACGATAGGCTCGGCTTTGACCAGGACGAAGCCGCGCAGATGCCGGCGATCGCACCGAACGTCGCGGTCGAGGTTTTGTCGCCGCACGATCGACGGCGCAACGTCGATGAAAAAATACGCGTGTACCAAGCATGTGGAACGGGACTTGTAGCGGTCGCGGATCCCGAACGCCGGAACGTCACGTTACACGATGCGACCGGCGTCGTCGTCTTGAACGCCGGAGATATTCTGCGCCACTCTGAGATGCCGCAATTTGCGATGCCCGTCGTAGCCATTTTTGCGAAATCGGGAGAGCGCTAACTCTTGGTTACCACCAGCACGCTGTGATCGCGGTGCTCTTCCAAAAACGCCAAGCCGTCGGCCATCCAAATATCGAGTCCGCCTTGCGAGTGTCTGGTGACTTCGCGCACCACGTGAATGCGATCTTTGAGCCACGCTAATTCCGAGCGCGGCGCCGCCGGCCAAATCGAAACCTCGCAGTCCTCACAAAAATAACCGGCGGTCATGACGCGTAGCGTTCGATAAAAAGAAAGCGCCCCTGCTTTCGCAGGGGCGCTTTGCCTTTACTAACCGAGCTTCGAACTAGAGCTTGATCTGAACTTCCAAGTACGCTTGGAAGGGCAGCGCGCCCGAGTACGGAGCGAAGGGATAGTTGAACGCGGCCGGATAGGTCGGGCTGCCGTTGGGAGCCGATCCCGGAGTGTCTCCATAGAAGAAGCCACCGCCGAAGCCGGGCTGTCCGCTGACAGGTCCTACGTAACTGCCATTGCCTTGGCCGTAGCCGCACACGATGCTCCCCGGCTTGAATGCCGTGGACCACGGTGTGGACGAACCGCCCCAGCAATAGTTCAGGATGTTGGTGAGTGTCAGATTCGCCGTCACCTTCGGTGAAACGTCGTATCTGATCAGCGCGCCAACGTTGACCTGCCACGGTTGCTGGTACTGACCTATTTGGTCGAATTTCCCGCTGAACGGATTCGGTATCGCGAGATAGCCGCTATCCGTCGAGAAGGTGTTTCCGGCCGTAATGAAGTCGCAGTACTGAGCGTCGGCCGCCGGGACCACGATGGGTGCACCGTTGCCGTTCGTCGCAGCTGCCTGGTTATTGCCGCACACGCGCGGATCGATACCGTACGTGTCAGTCGGCGACCCATAGTATGCGCCCGAGATCATCGTGACGTTCGGAGCGATCGCAAGCCGCCCGCGCTTGAACTGAACCCACGCATTGAGCTCATGCGGCCAGATGGCACTGCTGCCGCCCTGGTCATACGGAGCGTTCGGAGCTTCGTTCGGGTAGGGCTGATACCAACCCACTCGATCGAGCAGCGGCTGCGGGGATTGGCTGTAGTACGGGTTCTTGACGATGAAGCTGGCATTGGTCTGCGTTGCCGTCACTGCGCACGTCGGATTAGCTGCGCCTTGATAGTAGCATTGCGAACCGCCACCTGCGGACGTCA
The DNA here is from genome assembly GCA_038215615.1 of Vulcanimicrobiales bacterium. GTDB lineage: Bacteria > Vulcanimicrobiota > Vulcanimicrobiia > Vulcanimicrobiales > Vulcanimicrobiaceae > Rubrimentiphilum. Next base: position 3,079 of record JBBQQR010000025.1, read on the forward strand.
AGGCGTTCCATGCCGTGATGTAATTGTTCAGGTAGTCAATCGTATTCGTTCCGCTCGGCAGGTTGCCATATTGAACCAATGCCTTCGTATACGTGTACGAGAGAGCTCCCGACAAACCGTCGCGAGACGGATCACCTTTTTGGATCTGCATTTCAACGCCGTAGCTGTGCTGATGCCCGGTGTTCGTGCCCGAGACGAATCCCGGAGCGAGGACCACGGTCTCGATCTGGTTGTGCGTATCGCGATAGAAGGGTGAGATCTTGAACGTGACATCGCTGTTGTGGAACCGGTGTTCCCACGAGAAGTCGTAGTTGTTCGAGTATTGGACCGGGTTGTTGTGTGCAGGCGTCGTAAAACCTAGACCCCAGAATCGGCTGAAGTCGAAGTCTGCGGAACGCTTGCCCGATTGGTCCCCATACTGCTCGAACGCAGTCTCCGTAGGCTGCGTGTACTTGCCGAGCGAGAAACGCAGCACGTCATCCGGAGAGAGCGTGTACGTTCCGCCGACGCGCGGCGAGAACATTTGGCGCGTGAACTGCGACGGACTCTGCGACGTGTAGCGCAGCGGGCCGCAGTCGACGACCGTCGTGCCGTTGCACGTCACCGAGTTGCCGACCGGGTGCAGCCCCTCTTGTCCGGACGGCGCTATGCCGCACGCGGTCATCGGTTGGCTGGTCACTCGGAGTGCCGGCGGGACCGGTTGTCCCGGCGTCAGCGGCGTAACCTGCGGGAGTCCGGTTCCCGGATCATAGCACGCCACTTTGGCGTACGAATTGAACCAGAAGTTGAACTCCGGCGTGTTCAGATTCGCCAGATTGTACTGGTAAGACTCGAGGCGAACGCCGAGATTCAAATCGAGCTTGTCGTTCGGCTTGAACTCGTCTTCGAGCGCAAGTGACGTGAAGACCGGGCGAACGATGTTGAACGTTCCCTGTCCCCCCGGCGTCGTGACTAACCAGTTCGACGAGCCTGCCCGGAAGCTCACGCATCCCGGCGATGCAAAGCCCGTCACGTTGGTCGGGTCGTTGCAAACGGTTGAGAGAGCTACCGGCGTCGGGCCCGCCCATCCACTCGTCGATGGGAAAGGCATGGTGCCGTAGGCGCTGGAGCTGTCGCAGTTCCAAGGCTGGCCGAACGTTGTGCTCGTAACGGCGCTGCCCGTGTACTTGTAGCAGATCGGGTTGTTCGGATCGCCGTTTGTCCAGTCGGTAGCGCCCGTACGCGAGCCGGAGTATCCGGACCGGAAGGTGCCGTTGTTGAAGCGCGTCACGCCCGCGGTCGTGTAGTTGGCCGTGAAACGCAGCAGGTTCTGCTGGTTGATTTGGTCGGCAAACTGGAACTCCGCACCGCGCGTATGCGTGGTGAGTTCGTAGTCAGCTGTGCCGGCACCACCATACGCACCGGTGATCAATCCGTCGAGGTAGGCCGTGCCTGCCGCAACCGGACCACTGATGAGCCAGTCGGAGTAGAACGTGTATCCGAAGAGACGCGCATAGGCATTGCTGCCGATGTTCTTCGTGTACTGCGCTTTAACGATACCGACGTCGTTCCAGTAACCATCCCGTAGAGCTTGCGGCTGCCCACTGCCCTTGCTACCGTTGGCTTGGCACGCATTAGGCGCCGAGGTCGTGGGAGCGGAGAGTGCATTACCAAACGAACAGGGCGCGTTCAGCGACCGGTTCGTCGGCGAGTTCGGGAAATAGTAGGGAAGCGCTACCGCGGTGCTCGCGGGTTGAGCGAAGGTCGTGCCCGGAGCCCAGATGAGCGTGTCGATGTATGGTAGCGGCGCGCCGCCTTGCGCGCAGCCGATACGTCCGAAAGCAGCTCCCCAGAAGTTCTCGTACCCGCAGAGTCCCGGGAACGGGCTGCTGCCAGAGCTGAATTGGGCATACGGCGTCAGCAATGCGCTGATGTTCGCGAAACCACCCGCGTCGACCGCGGAGTCGCCGTTGAGTTGGTATTGCATCGAGTTGTCGTACAACAGCTGCAAGTCGTCGCGGCCGCTGTCGAATTTGTGCGGGATCGCGAAGTGCAAGTTGATGACGTTGTCGCGTTCGAATATGTCGGAAAGTCCGCCGGCGTTGAACGGATAATATCCGAAACAAGCGCCATTAAACTGTCCGGGACTGGCGGCGGTGTAGCCAACCGGAATACCGGCGTTGGCTCCCGTCGCTTGGCAAGGTCCGAACGGTCCGTTCGAAAAGGCCTCTGCAGCCCGTCCGCTGTCGGCGCATCCGATGTTGATGTCGCAGTCCACCGCGCCCAGCCAGTTAGCGGATTGGGCCGAGCCCTGAATGCCGTACTGGTTGAGACCGTTGGAGTTGATGTTGCTCAGGTTGGACCAGCTGCCCGCGGGGAAATGCTGGTTGTACCCTTGCACGCCGACGTAATACGAGAACGTCCGGTTCGGATTGGATCCGCCGGCTTCAGCCGTCAGGGCGTGATAGAAACCCGGTGCGCCGATGCCGCCCTTGAGCGTTCCGAAGCCCGGATAGGTTCCCGTCTTGATGACTTGGTTAATGAAACCGCCGAGCGTTGCCGACGACGCGCCTGAAGGCGATCCGCCGGTGTAGACTTGCAGTTCCTGTTGGCCGAGGCTCGCAAGCGAGTTGGCCTGATAGTTGTCAAACGCGCGGTTGACCGGAACGCCGTCGAACTCGTAGCCGATTTGGCTATACGCGCTTCCGCGGATGTAGAACACTTGTCCCCAACCTGCGTTGCCGATGTACGACGTAACGCCAGGTTGTGAATAAATGCCCGAGTAGGCTTGGTTCAGGTTGAAACCGCCGCTCGAGCCCGAAACGACTTGCTGCGTCGCGGCATTGACCGAATAAATATCCGCGGTCGTGCCGGGCTTGACCAGATTACCGGCTGCCCGTGCCGTGACGTTTGCAATGGTTCGAAGCGAAGATTGGATGCCGAGCGTCAGAGTGTGCTGTTGGTCAGCAAACACGGTGACTCCCGATTGAGACGCGCTGTTGTACCCGGTCTTCGTTGCCGAAACCGTGTACGTGTCAGGCGCCAGCGTTAGGAAATTGAAACTTCCGGTATTGTTCGTTGTAGCTGTGGCTCCGCCAGACGGCGAGCTGACCGTAACCGTTGCATCCGCAACCGGTCTGTTCGTCGTAGCGTCGACAACCGTACCGCTGATGCCACCCGTGGTGCCCGCCAGTGCCCATGTTCCCTGGGCAAGCATTGACACGAGTAACAGAACGGCCACGAACGCATGCCGGATTCGGAATTTTGGCATGGTTCCTCCTATGGTGTAGAGGCCTGTTATTGTCGTCTGGGCATAGATACTTAAGTCGCAGCCCATGCGACTTGATTGGTGTTCTTTTCACAGAGTCTTAATCCTCTGAGAACCCTCTGAGGAGGGACCGCCAGGAGGCAGGCCCTTAAGCAGGCCCTTAAACGGTAACGGGCACCCGCTGGGCCAGCAGGCCGGGGATGGCGGATGGCCGATCGGCTACCGGGACACCGGCCGCCTCAAAAGCGGCGATTTTGCTCTGGGCGGTCCCGAAGGCACCCGAAATAATGGCCCCCGCGTGGCCCAGCGACTTGCCGGGCGGGGCATTTCGGCCCCCGATGAAGGCCACGATGGGGATTTCGGCCATGTGTTCTCGGATGAAGGCCGCGGCGTCTTCCTCGTCCGACCCTCCGATCTCGCCGCAGAGCACGAGCGCCTGGGTCTGAGGATCGTTGGCAAATTCACGCAGGCAGTCCACGAAGGTCGTTCCGATGATGGGGTCGCCGCCGATGCCGACGCAGGTCGACTGACCGTAGCCCGCGCGCGTCAGCAGATCGACCACTTCGTAGGTCAGCGTCCCCGATCGCGAGGCGAGGCCGACGTTGCCTTCCTTAAATATGTGGCCGGGCATGATGCCGATCAGCGACTTCCCGGGGGAGATGAGCCCGGGGCAATTCGGACCGATGATGCGCATGCCGGGCGTCGTCGCAACGACGCGCAGCACGTCGTGCACCGGAATGCCCTCGGTAATGCAGACCGCAAACGTAATGCCGGCGTCGTGCGCTTCGAAAAGTGCGTCGGCCGCGAACGGCGGCGGGACGAAAATGCAGGTGTGCGTCGCGCCGGTTGCGTCGACCGCGTCGCGCACCGTGTTGAAAACAGGCAGACCGTGTTCGGTTTTTTGTCCGCCTTTGCCCGGAGTGACGCCGCCCACAATGCTCGTGCCGTATTCCAGCATGCGCGACGCGTGATAGGAACCTTCGCTGCCCGTAATTCCTTGCACGATCACTTTCGTGTTCTTGTCCAAGAAAATGCTCATGCTGCCAGCTCCACCGCGCGCGCCGCGCCTTCGTCCATCGTTTCGACCGGCGTCATCTTGGCATCGGCCAAAATTTTGCGGCCTTGTTCTTCATTGGTTCCCGTTAACCGGATGACAAGCGGAACTTTGCGCGACTTCGTCGTGTTGAGCGCTTCCACGATGCCCTTGGCGACTTCATCGCAGCGCGTAATGCCGCCGAAAATGTTGATGAACATGACTTTCGCGCCGGTGTGATTGACGACAAGCTCGTAACAGTTGCGTACGCGTTCGGCGTTCGCTCCACCGCCGACGTCGAGAAAGTTGGCGAAGTTTCCACCGGCGTTGCGCACCGCATCCATCGTCGCCATCGCTAAGCCGGCGCCGTTGGCGATCGTGCCGACGTTCCCATCGAACCGCCGGAAGTTGCGCGTGCCGAGCCCCGCTTGTGCCGCGAGCGCCTCGTCTTCATCGAGGGGCAGCGTCTCTTGCCATTCTTTAAATTCGGGATTCTTGAAGAGCGCGTCGTCGTCGAGTTCCACTTTTGCATCCGAGGCCATCACTCGCCCGTCAGTTGTAAGCACCAGCGGATTGATTTCGATCAGCTTTGCGCCGTAGCGGAAAAATAACTCGTAGATGCCGCCGACGATCGCGGGAAGCGCTTTACGGTATCCGGGATCGAGCTCGGACTGGAAGGCGAGCTCGCGGCCGATGAACGGTGAATAGCCGATGGCCGTATCGACGACAAATTTCGCGATCGATTCGGGGTGTTTTTCCGAAACTTCTTCGATATCCATACCGCCGAAGCGGCTGACCATGATGACCGGGCGTTTCGTCGTGCGGTCGATCGCAATCGCGCAGTACGCCTCTTTTGCAATCGGCAGCTTCTCTTCAACCAGCACCGAATTCACGCGTTCGCCCTTGGGGTTCTGCCGGTTGGGCGGCATTGGCGTCGCCATGATCTCTTCGGCGACCGAGGCCACGTCGTCGGGGGATTTTGCAAACTTTACTTTGCCGGCTTTGCCGCGGCCGCCCATCAGCACTTGCGCCTTGACGACCCACTCGGGGACGTCCGGTGTCGCCAGTTCGGCCGCGCGGGCAGGGGCTGCCGCGTGATAGCCGCGCGGCACCGGAATACCGGCGCGACGGAAGAGTTCTTTCCCTTGGTACTCCATGAGGTTCACGGCGGCTCCAGGTTCGCGAAGGGTCGCAACGAGCCTGTCGAAAGCCCTGGGATTGCCTCCCCATTTAGTCTTTCTTCATAAGTTCTTGTCGATAATGGAATGGAATGCCGGAAAACCCTAACGCGTATCGCTGTTTGGTTGTTTTGCCTACGTATAACGAACGTGAAAATATCGCGCGCGTCATAAACGGCGTGCTTTTGGCCGACGAGCGGCTCGACGTCTTAGTTGTCGACGACTCGTCCCCAGACAGCACCGCGGCCGCGGTCCGTGAGATTGAAGCGCGATCCCCGCGCGTGCGCCTCGTCGAGCGCGAGCGAAAGATGGGGTTGGGTTCGGCCTACGTTATCGGGTTTGCAACTGCGGTGCGCGAGGGTTACGACTTTGCCTGCACGATGGATGCCGACTTGTCGCACGATCCGCGGCACCTCGTCGAGATGCTCGAATTGCATGGCGATTACGACGTGGTCATCGGTTCGCGGTACGTGGCCGGAGGCGAGATCGAAGGCTTCAACGTTTGGCGGAAGATCAACAGCGCTGTCGCCAACGGCCTGGCCAGACGTTTTATCGGAAACGACGTGCGCGACTGCACGTCGGGTTACCGGCTGTACTCGGCGCCGTTTCTGGAGCGGCTGAATCTGCCGGCATTAGAGGCCTCGGGTTATTCGATGCTCGTCGAGTTGCTCTACGAAGCCAAGCTCAACCGCGCGCACATCGCCGAGCACCCCATCGTTTTCAAGAACCGCATCGCCGGAAAATCGAAGGTGAGCTATCTGGAGATCTCGGGATCGATGCGGACGCTCTTCCGCTTAAAGATCCGGCAACTGCAGGCTAGGAGCAGGCTCGCACGCGAGATCGCCGACCCGGCGAAAGGCACGCTTCCGCTCCGGTAGGCGCCGCGCGGTTTTTTTGAGAAGCCCTCGCTGATGTCATCGCGCCTCCGGGCCCTCGTCGCGGGGGCACTCGCTGTCGCCGTCATTCTGTTTGTCTTTCGCAACTATTACGGAAGCAACGGATTGCTCTTCGGCGATGCGAATTTCATGTGGTCCCCGTCGCTGCTCCACGCCGAGCTCGCGCAGCTGTTCCACGTATGGAGGGCTGCAGCATCAGGCGGCACCTCGGGCGCTATCGCGAACGAATCGCAAAGCTACATTGTCTTTCAGGCGCTGTTCGCGCCGCTGGGCATTCCACTCTCGACGGTTCTGGTTTTCCCGTTCTTCCTTTGCATCGGCGCGTTCTCGTTTTACTTCTTCGCACGCGCGCTGGGCGCGAGCCGCTTCGGCGCTTTGGCCGGCGCGGCTTTTTTCATCGCCAATCCGTGGACGTGCGATCAACTGCTCGCAGGTCACGTGGCGATCCTCGGCGCTGTTTGCCTCTCACCGCTGACCCTTTATGCTTTCTTGCGTCTGCGTCAAGGCGAAACTGCGTTTGGCTTCTTGCTGTTCGCCCTGTGTGCGGTCGAATTGACGCTCGACCCCCGCACGTCGATCTTCGTTTTCGGCGCCATCGTCATCGCGGGCGTCTCGTCGTTCTTGCGGATGCGAAGCGGCGACGGCGCGCGCGCGCGAACGGTGCTCGTTCTTGCGATCGCGGCGCCGCTTTATGCCGTTGCGTGCAACGGCGCCTGGACGATGCTTTACGCGCTCAGCCCGTACGCCAACCTCGTGCCGTTTTTTTATCCGCCGGTGGAAGATCTGTCCGTTTTCAGCTGGTTCAGCGACTTCTGGCATTCGCTCGTCCTCTCCGCATACTTCATTCATTTTTCGTGGACGGTCGCCGACGCATGGGGACCGCTCAGCTTTATCCCTTGGTACGCAAGCGTCGTCGGACTGCTGCTGATTCCGTTTTGGGCCGCCGCAAAACGGCGCCTCAGCTTCGCGCTGGGATCGTCCGCCATCGTGCTCGGCATCGTATTGAGCATGGGAACTCGCGCGGTGCCGTCCGGGCTCGTCTACGCATTGTACTCGCAGGTACCGCTCATGTCGCTGTTGCGCGAGCCGGTGAAGTTCAGTTATCTGACCGTCATGGGCGCCTCGGTATTGATCGCGCTTGCCATGGCCCGCCTGCGCCTCACATGGCGTATCATACTCGCGCTCGCCCTGATCATCGCGATCATTCCGATCGCAAGCGGAAATCTTTCGGTGCCCGATGGATACGGCTTCCAAGAGTTCACCGCGCGCCCGGCCTACCTGCGCATGCTGCAATTCCTGGAGCAGCGGCATGCAAAAGAATCGTTCCGGATCGCCGTGTTTCCGCCGTGGCTCGCGGAACAGTCGCTCGGCAAAGGACAATTTTACACCGACAATCCGTTTGTATTCCAAAGTGAGATTCCCGTTGTCGACGCAAAGCTGATCAATACGGCGAATGCGACCTCAGAACAAGCGTGGCAAGCTTTCTACGGCATCTATGCCGGAACCGACACGCACCCGGCGGCAACGCTGGGAGAATTCGGCGTGAAGTACGTCGTCGTTCCGGCTTCGATTCACTTGTCCGCGGCGGCGGCGCTCACGCCGTTCGGAGCGGCCGACGACGCGCTGACCGCGGCGATCATGAAGAGCGATCCGCACTTCGTGGCGGTCTACACCGACGGCGCGAACCGCATCTTTCAAAACCTGCTCTTCAAACCGATCGTTCGCAACGCAACCACGCCGCTCATCGCGGGCGACGTGCCCGCTATCCTCAGGCAAAGCATGCCCGCCCAAACGTTCGGCGACTCGTTCGGTGGCGCGCAACTTGCGCCACCGCAGGACGCGATCGGCATCGCGGATACGCCGCTCGGCCGCTGCCTCGACGCGCACGTGGAACTGCCGTCGCAAAATGCGTACTATGAGGTTAGCAAACACGACGACTGGAACGGTTACTGGACTGCCAGCGACTGGGCGGTGTCAGCGCCCGACACGTACCGCAGCCGCATTCTGCAGCGTTTCCCGCTGCCGTTTGCCTACACGGAATCGCATTCGGTCATTACGGTGCGTGTCAACTCGGCGCGCAGCGGCGAACTCTACGCGCAAGCGGCCACGATCGGATCGGCCGCGCCCTTGCACGTTCTAGTCGACGGCCGGACTTCGATCGTGCCGCTGGCTTCCGACGAGCTGCACTGGCTCGATCTTGGGCGGCTGACGGCTGGGTCGCATCAGGTCGCGTTCACAGGTTCGGCAGCCGGCACGATTCTGCGGCGCATCGTTGCCGACGCCGGCACGTGCGCCGATGCGAGCCTTGCTTCCGCGACGCCGCGCAACCGCTACTTCATTCCAGGTCCGAGCCGCACTGTGACGGTAAATGTTGGCGCGCAAACGACGACCGTTGCGGTGAAACCGCTCGCGCTTGGCACGACTCCCGACAACCCGGCTCCTTGGAGCGTCGTAACACCGCCGGGCGCCGTGGCCGCTCTTTGGGATTACGTGCAAATCACTTCAGGACGACCGTTTCCGTCGTTCAGCGGATATCATCGGCTTACGTTTCTGGCACCGGTAGGTCAGCCGATGAGCGGTACGTGGCAAGCGAGCGATAACGGCGCGAAAAACCTGACGTTGGCCGGGAGCCGCTGGCCGCAACGCGCTGACATTACGGTTGCAGATATTCCGACCGGTCAAAGCACGCTCGTCGAGCTTTCCATCGCCGGAACCCTGCGCGGAGCGCTCGTACAAATATCGGCGCCCGGCAGCCGGACGATGATTGCGGATGCCGATTCACTGCGCACACCGTTCCTCGCCGTACCTTACATTGGGACATCCTATACGATAAGCGTGATAACTCCCGCAAATGCCCGCGGCCGGCTCAGCTTCGGAGCCGACGTGCGCGCCGCGGCGCCCATCGGCGACACGCGGCTCTTTCGCATTCCTAACGCCCCGGTCGCAGCTCGCGCCCCCGGGCCCTCAAGCGGAGGGGTCATCGCGTCATACGCGCTCACTGCGGAAAATAATCTGCAGCCGGCGCAATTTACGACCCTCGGCGTTCCGGTCAATTCCGCGCAAGGTCTCATGCTGCACGTGCGAAAGCTGAGCGCGAACACCGCGGGCTGCGCCGTAATCACCGCTTTCTATGACTCTTGGGCCAATCCGGCGCCGGTGAAGATCGCTGAAGTCATCGTCGGCAGCCGGCCGACCGATTACGATCTGGCCGTGCCGCTCGCACCCTTTTCGGAAACCGTGGCGTTTAGCGTCTTGCCCGTCGACGATCCGCAGATGAGCCTTGCGTTGGGGAGCGCGGTGCTGAGCGACTCCGATCCGCTGGCAGGCGGAACCATCGTTTCTCTGCCGGCTATGCGAGCCGGCGGCGGCGGCGCGATCGCGGCCGACGATTCGCAGATCGAACGCATCGCATTTCGCAATGCCGCCGGACCCTACGTAGTCGGAGATTTCACCTACGATCCGGCGTGGACGATTGGCGGCCGGCCGCACTGGCAAGCGAACGGATACGCCAACGTTTGGCGCGCGAGCGGAAGCGGCGTCATGACCTACGGACTGCAGGCATGGTATCGCGGATTGCTGGTTGCCGGAGCGCTTCTCTGGCTGGCCTCGATCGCGGCATTTGCGTTTCTGCAAACGAAGCGGCGCCGGATAACAGTGCTGCAAGACTCTTGAACGTCGCTCTCGTGGTCCCCGAGTTTCCGCCGGATGTCATCGGCGGGGGCGGACCGGTTTTTGAAACGCTTGCCTTCACGCTCTGGGGACGCGGACACAGCGTCCGTGTGCTGACTTCGAAGACGTACGGCGCACCCGCCGCGGACGATCGCAGCTATCCGTTTCCCGTTCATCGGGTCGCGCAGATCCGCCATTTTACGCCGCAATATAAAACCTACATGCCGCCGTCGCCCTTCGCGCTCGGAGGAGTGCGCGCGTTCCTGGCGGGTTGCGATGTTTTCCACTTGCATGGCTACGGCATGGCGTTTGTAGACGTTATCTTCAATTTTTTCGTGCCGGCGAACCGGTCGGTTTTCACAACGCACGGCTTTCCGTACACGGCGCGCACCGCCGGCGGCGCGCTCGGAGCGGTGTATGCCGCATACGACTCGCTCTTCGGCTCGCAGATTCTCAGAAAGAGCGCGCGGGCGACGGCCGTTTCGTCGCTGTTGGCGCGGGAAGCGCAAGCGGCATCGGGTCGCGAAGTCGCGGTCGTTCCCAATGGTTTCGTTCCGCTCGGCACAGGCGCGGAACTCGACGCACGCTTCGGGCGTGAGATCGAGAGGGGCCCGTATCTCTTGGGCGTCGGCCGGCTCGAAGAGCTCAAGGGTTTCCGGTACGCAATCGAGGCGCTCGCACAGCTCCGCGCGCACGATTCGGAGTTGCGGCTGATTTTGGCCGGGCCGGATAACGGCAGCGAGCGCAGTCTGCGGCGGCTCGCGGATACGCTCGGCGTTGCGCCGGCGGTGTCGTTTGTGGGATCGGTTCCGCGCGAGCAGCTCGCGCACTTCTACGATCGCGCGGCGTGCGTCGTGGTGAGTTCCAAGTACGAATCGTTCTCGCTGGTGACGCTGGAGGCCATGTCGCGCGGCATCCCATGCGTCGCGTCCGCTGTCGGCGGCGTACTCGACATCGCGATCGACGGTGAGAATGCGCTGCTCTTTCCCGCGGGCGACACTGCCTCGTTGAGCGCGGCCGTGCGGCGCGTGATTTCGGATACCGCCCTGCGCGATCGCATCGCGGCCGTTGGACGCAAAACGCTCCAACGCTTCGCGTGGGACGACGTCGCGAGGGCGTACGAACAGCTCTATGCGGCGTGTCTATGAATATGCGCGTCGCGCTGGTCACGGGAGCTCCGCTCGAGGATCGCAGTGAGATAGGCGCCGCCTACCATACGCGCGCGCTGGCCGAAGAACTGGCGAAGGCCGGAGTTGACGTGGAGATTTGGGCGAAAGCCGGGGCCGGCAAGACCGCCGCGTCGAGCGTTCCAATCGTTTCGGTTTGGCGTCCGGGATGGATGGCTTGGTTCGATATCTACAAGGCGGTGCTTGAGCGCAAGCCCGGCATTCTGCACGTGCAATACTCGACGTTCGTGCTCGGAGCGGGTGCGGCCGGCGAGATTGCAATGCTGATGCTGCTCGTGCTGCTTCGGCTGCGCGGGACGAACGTCGTGATCACCGTGCACGACGTTCCGGCGCTGGCGCAGATAACACCGGAGTACATACGGATGAACGGCTACAAATTTCCGGCGGCGATCGTACGCTTGGGCTTGCGCCTTATTTTTCTGGCGATCGGCCTAACGGCGCGCAGCGTCATCGTTCATCAGGAAGCGTTCGCAACTATTTTGGCACGCGACTATGGAATCGATCGCCCGAAGATTGCGGTCGTTCCGCTGATCGCGCTGACTCACCGCACCATGAGCCGCGAAGCGGCGCGCGCCGCGTTAGGCATGAGCGCTTCCGAAAAGACCGCGCTTTTCTTCGGCTTTGCAACCCGGTACAAGGGAATTGAGCTTCTGCTCTCCGCCGCGGCGCAGCTCGGCGCTCCGTTCGGTCTGCACGTACTGCTGGGAACCGGCGAGCACCCCAAGGTCGCACACACCGCAGAGTACGACGCCTACTATTCCGCGCTGAAGCGGCGCGCCGGATCGATCGCCGGTGTCGAGTTTCTGGGGTTTCTTCCCGACGCGCAGCTGGACGAGTATATCGAAGCGGCCGACGTTGCCGTTTTTCCTTACATCGAAGCGCAATCCATGAGCGGACCGCTGACGATCTGCGCCTCGCACGGCAAACCGCTGCTCGTTTCAAGGCGTATCGCCGAAAAGATCCCCGCTTTGGCGTCGTGCGCATTCGATCCAACGATCCCGGCGCTAGCTTCCGCGCTTACCCGCTTCTTCAGTGACTCCCCGTATCGCGCGGCGGTGGAGGCGCAAAGCCGCGCGTTCGCACAGCAGCACGTGCGCGGCGGCGAAACCGTCGCCCGAACGCTCGCCCTCTACCGGGCTGCCGCGAGCACTTCCCGCACGCGCGCGTAGACGCCGGTCGGCAACAGCCGATCCATGCAATGCGGATCGACCTCGCAGGTTTTCAAGTAGCAGGCCAGGCACGGCAACTCTTCGGCAGCCATTTTTACGCTGTGCGCGTCGAGATCGATTTCGTGCAGCGACGTCGGCCCGAAGAGCACGGCCGTCGGAACATTCAGGGCCCAGGCGATATGCATCGCGAGCGTGTCGCCGGTCAGAAGCGCGTCGCACTGCGCGATGCCCGCGATCAGCCGCCGTACGTTTCCGGCCGATTCAACGGCGGCGGCGCGGCCGGGAAAGGTGGCCGCCAACCCGCGATTGCGCTCGTTGACCGGAGATCCGCCGAAGAGCGCCACGCCGGATCCGTCCGCGATGGCCAGCTCCACGAACGACGCGACGTGCTCGGGATTCCAGTTTTTGCGTTCCCAACGATCGCCCGCATCCGTGTTGATACCGATCAGCGGGCGCGGCAGCGCGCTCGCAAATTCTTGCGCGCGCAACAGTTCGGCGGGATCCAGCTGGATGTGCGGGCGGTGCCCGCCATATTTCACACCGGCGCTCGCGCCGAGCAGTTCGAGATACGATCGACGGTTAGCGCGTTTGAGATCGTCCCACAGTCCCATTTCAAAGAGCGCCGGATCGCCGCCCGGCGCTACACCCGTGCACGTTCCGAATCTACCGGCGACGAACCCGTGATACGCGTTCGTGCGTACGACGCCGGCATAGGCCAGCGCGTCCGCACCGCTGTCCAGTGAGTAGACCGCGTCAAAATCGGTACTGCCGAGCGGTCCCGCTTCCGTTGTCGCGAGCACCCGCTGGATCAGCGGATTGCCGGCCAGCAGTTCGACGCTTTGGGCGCGCGTTAGCCACGTTACGTGCGGACGATCGTGACGCGCTACGATATCCGGCAACAGAGCGGTAGTGCGCAGCACGTCGCCCATCGCGCCTAACTTGACGATGAGAATGCGCTGCGCGAGCGGGCGATAGTGCGGGCAGTCTTCGCAGAGCTGTCCGGTCGCCTTGTGCGGTTCGCACGGCATGCTTCCGCGATAGAGCAGGCAATCCGTGTGGACGACGCGCGATGCCCCCATCGCTCTACACCGTCGGCCCGCGCGCAGTGAGAACGAGGCCTTCGCACCAGTCGACTTCCATGGCATAGGAAAGCGCGCGCCGCAGCGGCAGCGCGGCGAGGCGGCGCGGCGAGCTGATGAAATGCGTGCGCAGCGCGTCGACGTCCTCAAAATAAAAGCGGAGGATTGCGTAGAGATCGTACCATGGATAGTGCTGCACGTGGGTAACGTCGCGATGCTGGACGGCCGGCGCCAGCGGGTTCGGAACGCTCACGATCGCAAGACCTTCGCGTTTAAGCATCCGGGGAAGGCGCTGCAAATACTCTTCCGCGAACGTATCGGCCGTCATGTGTTCGGCCACTTCGCTCAGGAAGATCAGATCGAAATCGTTGCCGGGCACGTCGCGCAAGCTCGAGTATATCGGAAAGTCCACTGCAAAATGCGCCACGTCGACGCCTGCGTAATCGATGCGGCGCGCGGGATCGCGCAGCTCCAAGTAATCCCGAAACGATCCCGAGGCGCAGCCGATGTCGAGTACTTTGACGGACCGGCGCCGCGCGAGCGTCTCGTCGGCGACGATCATCGAAGGACCGGCCGCGCCGACGCGCAGCGGCCCTGCGCGCAGCGAAGGAAACTTGGTCGCGCGCGAAGCCGGCCACACTTTTGGAAGAAAGCAGCGAGCCGGCGGCCGTTCTATTTGATCGGTAAGAACCGCACCGTACTTCCGCAGACCCTCGTTCCGGTATGCGAGCAGCTGCGCGTAATTCTTTCCGGAAAAACCCGTCACGTCAATGCTCCCTTCCGTTCGCCGGCGCCGCAAGCCTCGGAGCGCAACTGACATGCGCATCCTGCTCCTGGCGCAATCGTATCGACCGGCTCAGGGCGGCGGACCGCGATGGACGACGGAGTTGGCCGAGGGTCTCTCCCGCGCGGGAAACGACGTGCTGGTGCTCACGCACGAAATCGACGGCCGTCGCGGCATCGTTGCCGATTCCCCTCGTTTGGAGATCCGCTATCTTCCGCTGTTCACGGTCCGGGGCGCGCCAATCTTTTCGCGATCGCTGCTTGACGAACACGCCGCGCGGTTCAAGCCCGACGTGATACAAACTAGCGCGCCGAGCCTCGCGGACACGCTGATGCCGCCCTCAAACCGCTACGGCGCGCCGTACTTCACGCTCTTCCACGCGCAATTGGGCGCGTCGGTTCCCGCGCGCGCGATACAATGGCTCAACGTCCGGCGTTTGAAGCGCGGCGAGTGGACGGGGATTGCCGTGACGAGCGGCTACTGGAAAACGTGGCTCGAGCAAAAAGGCATCGAATCCGGCCGCATCGCGGTCATTTCGTCTACGGTTGCCGAGATATTTAACGAACCTTTACCGGGCGCGCGAAGAGAGCCCAACCATTTTCTGTTCGTGGGCGGTCTCGACGCCGTGCAAAGTTACAAGCGTTTCGATTTGCTGTTGGCGGCATGCGCGATGCTCGACCGCGAATTGCCGTGGCATGTAACGGTCGTGGGTGACGGAAATCTGCGCTCGCAATTTGAACGCGCAGCCGCAGACGCCGGATTGAGCAAACGGATCTCTTTTCTCGGAAAGATCGATGACGCAGAGCTGCACCGGCTCTACTCGACAACAACGGTTACAGTGCTCTCTTCTTCCGATCGTCGCGAAGGCTGGGGCCTCGCGTTGGCCGAGGCGCTTTGCTGCGGTAGTCCGGTCTTGTTCACCGACGGGATCGGCGGCACGGGCACGTTTGCGCGCGCGCCGGGCGCCATGATGGTTCGCGCGGGGAGCGCGGAAGCGATCCGCGACGGACTGCGCGCGTTCTTGCTGCGGCCTCCCGATGGGCGAGACGCCGACCGCGTTGCGTTCGGCGCGTCGTTCCACGCTTCGCGAGTCGTCTCGGCATACGAGGCGATGTACGCGCGCGCGCTAGTGCTGCGCTAGACCTCCGAAAAGCGAGAACGTTCCAGTTCCGCCATCGACGATCGAAACGGACGCGCCGTTGTTGGGAGCCAATCCGAAGAAGCCGAAGCCGCCCAGCGGCGGAGTAAAGCTCGTCGAGCCGTTCACCGCCAGCGTTATCGCCGACGCTACGCCGGTGAGTACGCGGTTATGCCCGAACTGATCCGCGTACGTCGCGCGTGTGTTCAACGTGCCCAAATTGAATTGCGAGTTTGGCGGCGAGATCTGCTGTGAATTCGTCGCGATCGCAACTGCGAAGTCGCCCATTAGCGCGCCGGCGCCTTCGTTCCCGGCGTTTACTTGCAAGTTCGCGAACCTGGTCTGCTGGCTGGTCTCCATGCCTTGCGTATATGTGTCGCCGCCGAAGCGGTCGCGCATGTAGCGCTGGAAGAGATACGCCGATCCGTAGCAGCCGCCGCCGCAGTTATATTTCGGCGTCGAACCGTTGCCGCCCCAACTCGATGGATCGATCCCGATGAACCCGGAGATGCTATAGTTTTGCGGCGACGAGAGATATTGCTGCGCGTGCGACATCGCATCGGCCACGTCGAACGCTTGCGTGGGATGCAGCGCGTTGACAGCCAAGTCTTGCGACAGCATCGAGAGCCCTTCGTTGATGAACGGATCTTCGGAGCCGTTGAACGAGTACGTGTTTGCTGCCGACGGCAGAATCGAGTGGTTCACGAAGTTGATCAAATGCTGCAGTTCGTGAGCCGTGCTGCGTACGAGATCTTCCTGAAGATCGTAATTCGCGCCGTTGGCCGGGAACCAGCCGCAGTAGATGAACGGCGCCTCGTTCGACATCGGTGTCGGATTGCCGGGGCTTGGATGCGAGATGAAATAGTTCCAGATCTCCTGCGGCGTGTAATTGATGCTTGAGAAATAACCGCCGACGCCGCTGCCCAGACTGGCCGTATCCAGAATCTCGAGATTGATGCGCCTGTCGGTGGGCTCGAAGCCGTACTGGTTGTCGGTGTGGCCGGTAAAATTGCCGCTTGAATCATACGCGCTATACTGCAGCGTCACGCCCGGAGCATTGTTGGCGTAGTCGAAGCCCGCAAAGTGCGTCGTATCCGACGTCACGGAATTCTCGAGGTCAGCGCCGATTTGCGCGACGGTCGTTGCAAGCGTCGCGCCTTGGAACGAGGCGTCGCTCGTGAGCAGCGCGTTGGCGACCCAGACATTGCCGTGCACGCTTTGAAATTCCAGGGTCGAGGGCACTTGAATATACGTGCCGCTCGATCCGATATTGAATTTCGCAACCCAAATGTTCGCGGTCGCTCCCACGACCGGGTTCGTTCCGATCGTGCTCGTTTGCGGGCGGGTTGCCGGGCCCGACGTACCGGGCGGCAAGAGGCGCCGCAGCTGCTCGGTCTGGAGTTCCGTATCGGGTCCGTCGACCGGGCTGCGGTGTTCCCCGCCGCCTTCGACCGCAGCGTGCATGGCAATTGTCGTTTGTGGCACGACCGACTGCGCCGTCGTTCCCGATCCGATCGTGAGCGAGCCCAAGGTCATCGTTCCGTTCTGGCCGTTGCTGGTTTGATCGGCCGCTTCGGAGATTGCGACGCCCAGAACGCTCGACATATTGGTGCCGAGCGTATCGGTCACTTTGAGCGCGGTCAACTGGCGCATAAATCCGGCCGGAACTGCGGCTGGAAGCAGCGGTGTCGTAAAGATCGCGCTTGACGAAGAGATGACATAGAGGGCCGTCGCATTCGCGGTAACCGAGACTCCGGCGCCGCCGCTCGATGCCCAGCCCGGATTATCCAAATCATAATAGTAGATCGGCGTTCCCGAACCGCTGGGCGGGTAGCCGAGCGCGAAGATTCCGCCGACCGACGGCGCGATCGCCGCCGCCGCTCCGGGGAATTGGATGTAGCTGCCGTTGCCGGGCGTATAAAAGATCAGTCCGCTCGAATTCACCACGTAAAGGCCGCCCGGCTGGATCGTTCCGCCGGGAACCTCGTGCGTACCGACATCGAAAGACGCCGAGATATGAACGCCGGAGCCGGGAATCTGCGTCCATCCGGTCGTGTAGTGCCAGATCGCTTGGTCATTTCCGGCAGTGGCACCGTTGGAGAGCACGTAGAGCGAGTTGTCGGAGGCGGCCGCGATGTCGCTCACGCCGCCGCCCAAAGCCGTCCACGTTCCGCTCACGTAATGATACGCGCCGCCCGTGGAATTACTCGCGTAGAGCGAACCGTCGGGCGCTGCGCTGATGTGATTGGCGAGCCCGCTGATATTCGTCCACGTACCGCCCGCGTAGTGCCAGATATATTTGTCCGCGCCGGCCGGCGCGTTCGATAGCACCCAGAGCGACCCGTCCGCGGCCGCCGACGCGACCGTCGCCGAGCCCGGCACTTGCGAATAACTGACGCCCTGGATAGCGCTCATCGGTTTGACGCCGGACGACGCCGGCGACTGCATCGCGCTCGACGGTAAGATGACGGTCTGCGCCATGGGCGGTGGAACGATCGAACCAGGGGAGACGGACTGCGGCATCGTCGTCATCTGCGCCGGCAAGAGCGAACCTCCACCGCCATGTGAGGAACACCCCGCTGCGAAAAACGCAAAAAAGAGCGACAAAAGAATAAGACGCGGACGGTTTGCCATGAACGACTCCAAGCGACGGAAGGTAACAGTTGAATTCTTCGCGGTGGCGGAAGGGCCTAGCCGACTTTTATTAAGACCGCGTCACCCTGTCCGCCGCCGCTGCAAATCGCGGCTATGCCGTATCCGCCGCCGCGTTTGCGCAGCTGGTTGATGACCGTACCGATGATCCGCGCGCCCGACGCACCGATCGGGTGTCCCATCGCGACGGCCCCGCCGAGCAGATTGATCTTCTCCGGATCGATGCCCAAGCGCCGGGCCGACGTGAGCGCGACTGCCGAAAACGCTTCGTTGATCTCCCAAACGTCGATCTGATTTTTGCGCAGCCCGGTTTTGGCCAGCAATTTTTGCGCAGCCATAGCCGGTGTAAGCGCGATGTACGGCGAGTCCCACGCAACCGTTGCGTGATCCAGAATCCGGGCCATGATCTCGCGGCGGTTGGACTGCGCGTAGCTCTCGTCGGCTACGATCAACGCAGCGGCGCCGTCGTTGACGCCCGGCGCGTTGCCCGCGGTGATCGTTCCGTCTTTGTCGATCGGCCGCAGCTTTGCCATCGTCTCAAGACTTGCATCGGCGCGCACCGCTTCGTCGCGGTCTAGTGTGGTGCTCGGAACGTCACCGATGACGAACGGCGCCCACTGCCCGTAGTTCAATGAAAATTCTTCCGACGGTTTGTGATCCCAAACGGCGTCGGCCGCGCCGTTGGACGAACCGGCCGCAACCGGCACACGCGCGCGCGCCGGCTCGGGAAGTTTGTCGACGACAATCTTGCCTTTGGCTTTGGTTGCGATTCGCAGCGGAACGATTTCGGCCGCGAGGTCACCCTTTTCTTGCGCTTGCATAGCGCGACGGTGGCTTTCGTACGCGTAGCGATCTTGCTCTTCGCGCGAGACGCCCAATTCGTTTGCGACCTTCGCGCCTTGCGCCGCCATCGTCATCGGAAAATAGTAATCCCAGAGCCCGTCGTGGATCATCGCGTCGATCAGGCGGCCGTCGCCGAAGCGGTAACCGCCGCGCGCGTCCTTTAAAAGGTAAGGCGCATTC
Organism: Vulcanimicrobiales bacterium; assembly: GCA_038215615.1. Classification (GTDB taxonomy): domain Bacteria; phylum Vulcanimicrobiota; class Vulcanimicrobiia; order Vulcanimicrobiales; family Vulcanimicrobiaceae; genus Rubrimentiphilum. Next base: position 22,134 of record JBBQQR010000025.1, read on the forward strand.
GACATCGACTCCATGCCCCCGGCGGCCACGACGGCGTTGCTGCCGTCGTTGATCAGCCGCGCCGCGTTCACGGCGGCGAGCAATCCGGAAGCGCAGACTTTGTTGACCGTCTCCGCGGTCACCGTTTTTGCCAAGCCGCTTTTAAAGCCGACTTGCCGTGCCGGATTTTGTCCGGCCCCCGCTTGCAGGACGTGACCGAAGATCACGTGCTCGACATCGGCCGGATCGATTCCCGACCGCTCGATCGCCGCCACGAGTGCGGCCGCGCCCAGCGTCGTGGCTTCAAGAGGAGCGAGCGAACCGCTCAACCGCCCGAAGGGAGTGCGCGCCAGCCCAAGGACAACGGCTTTAGAGTTCATGACTACCGGATTCGCGCAGGCTCCGAACCCGTCCCTCGCGGCTGCGTGCAGACGACGCGCTCCTCGGGCGCGCAGCTTTCGCACTCGAATTGCAACGTGACGTGCGTGATGCCGAAGCGCGCGCGGACCAGCGCGTCGATCTCGCGCGCGATCGCGGTTGCCTCGCTCACCCGGCGGTCGTCGACCAGCACGTGCGCGGAAAGCGCGCGGTCGCCCGTTCCGATCGTCCAAACGTGCAGATCGTGCACGGCAACGATGCCGGCCAGCGGCGCGAGCGTCGCGTGCACCTCATCGAGCGTCATCCCGCGCGGGGTGGACTCGAGCAGCACGTCGGTCGCGTCGCGCAGAATGCGCAGTACGCCCGCGACAATAATCGCGGCGACGAAAATCGAGAGCGCCGGGTCGATCCAAGAGATTCCTGTGGCTGCGATCGCGATTCCGCCCGCGATAACGGCGAACGCGCCCAGCGCATCACCCGCGACGTGGTAGATTGCCGCCTGCACGTTCATATTTGCGTGCCGGTCGCGCAAGAGCAGCAGCGCGACGCCGGCGTTCACGATGAGGCCGAAGCCGGCGACGGCGCTCATCAGTGCGCCTTGCGGATGATACGGTGCGTAAAAACGGCCGATCGCTTCGTAGAGAATAAAAAACGTTGCCGCCAGCAGCAGCGTGCCGTTGGCCAGCGCGCCTAATACCTCCAAGCGCCCGTACCCGAACGTCTTGTGAACGTTGGCGGGGCGCTGCGCGCCGGCCAGCGTAGCCAGCGCGATTGCGAGCGCAAAGACGTCCATGCAGACGTGCACGGCATCGGCGAGCAGCGCGAGGCTCCCCGCGCGCATGCCGCCCCAGAATTCTACTCCGGCAACGATCGCGACCAGAATCAGCGCGAGGGTAAGCCGCCGGCGCGGCACGGCTAGATCAGGAACGCTTTCACGGCGAGCGCGGCCAGCATAACGCCGAACGTGATGAACGTCTTGCTTTCGGCTTGCGCGATTACGCCGGCCCTCCACGCGCCTTGCTGCAGCTCGGTCGCCTCCAGCTGCGGCACGATCGGCGGAACGGCTTCGCAATACCGCACGAACGCCTCGCCGAAGCGTACGCGCAAAAAATTTTCTTCGTGCGGAATGATGATCGCGTACACGGCAGCCATTGCTCCCAAGCATCCGGCGATCAGCGCAATCTTGGCCGCGGGCGAGTTTCCGCCGGTAAAGGCGATCGCAAAACCCGCCGCCGTCACGAAGTTCCCAACGTAAAGCGGATTGCGGACGAACGCGTACGGACCGGCGGTGACGAGTTCCGGCGCGGTAACGGCGTTTCCGCGGGTCGTGACGCCCGAATAGCCGACGGCCCAAATACGGAGCAGCTCGCCCGCAAAGGCGAGCGGCAAGCCCAGCGTCACCCCAAAGGCATCGGGTTTTCCGAAGATCAGCAGCAGCAGCGCGGGAACTGCGAGCGCGGCGCCGCGATTCTTAAAGACGAGCGCTTCGAGCTCGGCGCTCATTGTGTCGTTTGGAGATGCTCTGCAACCGCGGCCTCAAAAATCTCGCGCAGCGAACGCCCGAGCGGAATCTTCGGCGCCCAGCCGAGCGCGCAGAGTTTTGCGTTGTCGCCGTAAAACGTCTTGAGATCCGCGCGGCGCATCCTAGTCGGATCTTCGCGCACTTCGATCGGTATGTCAGCAATCTGTATGAGCAAACGCAGAATGTCTTGGATCCGCATCGGCACGCCGCTGCAGACGTTGTAGATTTCGCCCGGATCGCCGTTTTCTGCAAGGGCGATATACGCTTCGACGACGTCGCGCACGTCGAGAAAATCTCGTTCGGTCGTGAGATCGCCCACATACATGACGGGCTTCTCTGCGCCGGTCTTGATTCGCGCCAGCTGCTTGGCGAATGAAGGCACGACGAAGTCTGCGCTCTGTCCGGGTCCGATATGATTGAACGAGCGAGCGATCAAAACCGGAAGCCGGTACGAGCACCACGAGGCCATGCCGGCGCACTCTGCCGCTGCTTTACTCGCTCCGTACGGATCGACGGGCGAGATCTCGTAGTTTTCGTTCAGCGGATTCTTCGACTCCGCGACGCGCCCATAGACAGACGCGGATCCCGCCAAAACGATACGCGGAAAATTTGCGGCCCGTGATGTGCGCACGGCCTCCAGCAGGCGAACCGTTCCCATCGCGTTGATCTCGAAAGCTTCCAGCGGCCGCTCCACGGCGCGCGGAACGAACGCCTGGCCCGCCAGATGAAAGATGACGTCGGGCCTCGCCGCATCGACCGCGTGCCGGATGGTCTCCATGTCGAGCACGTCGACGCGCAGGCCGTCGCCGCTCGCGGACGGGCCGGCCGCCTCGATAACCTCGTAGTCGCGCTCGTTCAGCGCGCGGATGAGATACTTGCCGACGAATCCGTCGGCGCCGGTTACCAGCGCGCGCAAAGTTCTAAACCGGGACCGCTCGACTCAACCGGTCGAGATCGGCGCGCACCATCATCTCAACCAGGTCTTCGAACGTGTGCTCCGGCTCCCAACCCAGTTCGCGCTTTGCTTTCGACGGATCGCCGACCAACAAATCAACTTCAGCTGGTCGAATAAACTTTGGCGCCGTCCGCACGTATTTCTCATACGATCCAAGGCCCGCCGATTCGAACGCGATGCGGCAAAACTCGCGAACCTTGTGCGTGCGGCCGGTTGCTATCACGAAATCGTCCGGTTTTTCTTGCTGCAGCATCAGCCACATCGCTTTGACATAGTCGCCGGCAAACCCCCAGTCGCGCTGGGCGTCCAAATTTCCAAGCACTAACTCGCTTGCTAATCCGAGTTTGATGCGCGCAACGCCGTCGCTAATTTTTCGCGTAACGAATTCTTTTCCGCGGCGGGGCGACTCGTGGTTGAATAGTATTCCGCTCACCGAAAACAGACCGTACGACTCACGATAGTTCACGGTGATCCAGTGCCCATAAACTTTGGCGACGCCGTACGGACTGCGCGGATAAAAAGGCGTCGTCTCCGACTGCGGCACGTCTTGAACCTTGCCGAACATTTCGGAACTAGAGGCTTGATAGAATTTGATCTTCGGGTTGACGGTTCGCACCGCTTCCAACACGCGCGTGACGCCTAATGCGGTGAACTCGCCAGTTAGTACCGGCTGCGTCCATGACGCCGGCACGAATGACTGCGCGGCCAAGTTGTAAATCTCGTCCGGCTTAACAGCGGAGATGATTTCCGAAATCGAGCTCTGGTCTAATAAATCGCCGGATACGAACTCGATGTCATCGACAATGTGCTGGATGCGTTCGTGAACGTCGGTGCTCGTGCGGCGCGTCATCCCAACGACGCGGTAGCCCTTGCCCAGCAGAAGCTCGGCGAGATAGGAACAGTCCTGTCCCGTAATGCCCGTGATCAGCGCCGTCTTACCCACGGCGTCACCTTTCAAAGTCGTGGCTAGCCCGCCCTGTGCGGCATGCGAGTAGCGATGAAAGCGGCAACCTCGCTCGGAAGCGTGCCCCTGCCGAAGCCCGCGTCGTACCCGAGTTCGGTTGCCAGTAGACTCGTCATGCGTGGGCCGCCGCAACAGAGAATCACATTGTCGCGGAGGCCTTCAGCTTCCAGCAGCTCGACCAACGCGGTGAAATTTTTGACGTCGCTGCCTTTTTGCGTGACGACTTGCGACGCGAGCAGCGCGTCGATCTTTTTCTCTTTTGTGAAACGGACGAGGTCTTCGACTGAGACCTGGCTGCCGAGGTTATAGGTTTCAAACATCTTGTACCGTTCGAGCCCGTAGTCGCCCTGGTAACCCTTCATGTTGAGGATCGCATCGATGCCGACCGTGTGCGCGTCGGTGCCGATGCACGCTCCGGCGACGCGCACCTTGCGGCCGATGCGCTCTTCCAACAGCGCGTCGATCTCTTCCATCGACATTTTGTGCGTCTTGACCGACGGTACGGCCAGCGATTCGAAATCGATCGCCTGCGGCGTCGCGGCATAGACCACGAAGAACGAAAAGTTCTCTGCGATTGCGCGGCCCTCCGCGACCTGCACGTCCGCGAATCCCATTTTTACGACGAGTTGGCGCGCCGCTTCATCGGCGCCCTCGCTCCACGGTACCGGAAGCGTGAACGAGAGCTGGACCTTTCCGTCGTCGAGCGTGTCGCCGTATGGTTTGATCACGACAACAACTCTTCGAACGGATTCCAATACTCCGGCGCGCGCTCGAAGACGCCGTCGAAACCTCTTCCGCCGCCGGGCGATCGCTTGACGTCGGCAAAAACGCCGGCTTCGATCGACGCCATCAATCCTCGCGCCGCCACGCGCTCGAGCAAGACCTCACATTCGCTCAAGACATCGGCAGCGCGCCGCTCGATCCGGCCGCCGGGTTTGGGAACGACGTCGTCGCCGAAATGCCGAGCCGTGCGCATGATGTAGCGCGCGTTTTCGAGCGAGAGCGCACGGTCGCCCAGAAAGGGCGTGTGGATCGCCTCGGTCAGGATGCCGCAGAGATGAATCGTCTGTCCGGTCATCACCGAAGTAAGGTTGAACATCGCATCGATCAGATGTCCTTTGAAAATATCGCCGGTCATGTGTTTGGTGGGCGGCATATATTTGAGCGGCGAGTCGGGAAAGATCTGGCGCGCCAGTTGGGCCTGAGCGACTTCGAACAAAAAGCCGTCTTCCAGGTTCGGATCGATTTCGTAAGCGTCGCCCAAGCCGATCTGCCGGTCGGGCATGCCCGCGCGGTGCGCGAGTTCTTCGTTGATGAACTGAGAGGCGAGCACCGCGGGCGCCTGTTCGACCGCATCGGCCGTCGTGAGATAGTTGTCTTCTCCGGTGTTGATGATAATGCCCGACGCCGCGTTTAGTTTGCGGCTGAAATGCTGGTCGACAAACGTGCGCTTCATGTTGATGTCGCGGAACAATATGCCGTACATCGAATCGTTGAGCAGCATGTCGAGCCGTTCCAGTGCGGCCATTGCGGCGATCTCCGGCATGCACAATCCGCTAGCATAATTCGTAAGCATCACGTAACGGCCCAGACGCTGTGAAGCTTCATCGAGTGCCTCGCGTATGATCGCGAAATTCGCCTGCGTCGCATACGTGCCGCCGAAACCCTCGGTCGTCGGGCCGTAAGGGACGTAATCCAATAACGACTGTCCCGTTGAACGGATCACGGCGATGATCTGCGCGCCCGCTTCGGCCGCGGCCACGGCAGCCGTGCGATCCTCATAAATGTTTCCGGTCGCGACGATCATGTAGAGCAGCGGGGGCGGCAGCTGCGGAAACCGCCGGAGCAGATCGCTGCGCTCGGTGCGCCGAGCGCGGATGCGATCCAACCCCTTGCGTGCGTGCGCTGTCACTAGGTTGCGCGCGCTGTCGGGTGCCACGACGCTGAAGGGAGCGAGCTTCACTTTGCCGATTGCGATCTGCTCGCCGAGTTCCCGCGGCTCGAGCGAC
>JBBQQR010000026.1:0-27871 GCA_038215615.1 Vulcanimicrobiales bacterium
GTCGTTGTTGGCGTGTTTGTCCTTTTGGAGAGTCTCGTCGAGCGGCTCGCGCTCGGCCGGACCGAGAGCATCATTCTTCAGTTAGTCGTTCCGCTCGCGCTGGGTCTTTCGCTGAAACGGATCGAGCGCGGAGTCGAAGGCTTCGTCGAGCGCGTGCTCTATCGCGACAAGCTGAGCGCGGCCGAACGATTGAATGCGCTCATCGATGACTTCCCTTATATGCACTCCACGGAAATGCTGATGCGACGAGTCGTTGAGGACGTGCACGAGCTGATGCGTTGCCCGGCGGCCGTGCTGTACCGTTTGGAAGACGGGAACTATTTGCCGGTAGCCGAGTCTGATGCGGCTTCTCTGCACCCGCCGATCGCGCTGGATGACGCGGCTTTCGTACGGTTGCGCTCCGCGCACCGACCGATCGAAACGTCGCAATTTCGCACGGCGCTTCCCGGAGACGGCGTACTAATACCGCTCATCGTCTTCGGCAGTATTACCGGTGCGCTCTATTGCCGCTACCGGGAATCACGCGAGCACTACGATCCCGACGAAATTGTCGTGCTTTCCCGTCTATCGCACGAGCTTGCCGTTGCCATCGTGTGGATGGAGGGGGACAAAATCAGCGAGCGCAGCGCGAGCCGCTAAAACTGCGCGCCAACCTCCAGCCCGAGGCGGGTTTGGTTTGTGCGCAGTCCGCCCGGACCGAATCCCAAACCCGGGAAGACGTTGTTCGCCGTGACGTGCGACCACTCACCGCGCACGACAAAGTGCGGCGTTTTGTAGGCCGGCGTTAGCGTGAACGTCGTCGCGCTGCTGCCCGGGCCGTAGCCGACCAAGTCCGAATTCAAGCTGAAATCGCGTATCGAACTGGAGTTTCCAACGGTTTCAAAGCGTCCCCCAAGTGAGTAGACGCCGCTGAAGGCGTAGTTAGCTAGCAGAGCCGCGCCCAATGCACTTTGCGATCTGACGAAGCCGAGCGCGCTGGACGCCGGCGACTGCACCCACAACGCGTACGGAAGCAATTGCAATTTTCCGATCTGCTGCGTGTACATCAGATCGTATTCACGCTTGTTGGCGATGAACGCGGTGTTGTTCGACGGCGTATTTGCATCGGGCAGGATGAAGATGAATTGCAGGCTGTTCGACGGCGTTGGGTTCCACCCGATCATGCCTTCGACCGCGCGGCGGCTGCCGGAGTAAAAGCCGTCGTTGTATTCGAGCGCGGCACTAAAATTCGCATTGGAATAGGCGACGCGGATGCCGTTGCTGACGACCGGTTCCATATTCCACACTAGACCACGCTGTATGTTGATGTTCGCAAACGTGAAGGTGTTTTCTTGACCGAGCAGCGTCGGCAGTTTCCCCGCGCTGATCGTCCAATTCGCATTGGGAACGTACTGCACGTAGGCGTTGGGCACATACCCGAACAGATTCGTGTTGGCGAGCTGTTGGAACGTCGGATTGATCGCGGCTCCGACGACCGGAAGGTTGTAGGCGCCGGCGGTTAGGCTGAACCGTAGCGGTCCGCTCGAATGTGTGATGGTAATGAGCGCATTTGAGAGCTGGGTTCGTGAAGACAGATCCGCGCCGCTTGCCGTATCGAGCGCTCCGGTCGCGTTCGGGTTATCCGACGTAAAGGTAAAGTCGCTGACGATTCCCGAGACCGTGACCGGCGGCGAAGGCGCCGGCGAAGGCGTGGGAGGCGGTGCGGGGTCCGCGAGTGCGGGTGCGGCGCATGCGGCGGCCGCGAGCATGGCAAGAAGCGGGCGCGTCAAAAAACGAAGCATCGTTCTGCTGTTACCGCGCCGGAAGGCTCTGACCCTGGGACTCGTGCTGCTTCTGGCAGCATGCGCCGGGGGCGCGCCGCGCGGCAACGCCGGACCGGCTCATGTGCTGCGCATAGCCGATCTGAGCGATCCGTCCTCGCTCGATCCGCTTCTCGCGCACGATCAAGACACGATCGGGTACGACTTGCTGATCTGCCAGACGCTCGTCGGGATGGACGCGCGGAACCGGCTTACTCCCGTGCTGATCGAACGCATTCCGTCGCGCGCCAACGGCGGCATTTCCGGCGACGGCAAAACGATCGTCTACCACTTGCGCAAAGGCGTGCGCTTCGCCGATGGCGTGGAGCTCACGTCCGCCGACGTGGCTTTCACCTACCGCGCGATCATGGACTCGCGCAATCCCGTGCTTTCGCAGGACGCTTACCGGCGAATCGCCTCACTATCGGTGCCGAATCGCTACACCGTGGTCATCCGGCTCAAACGTCCCTGGAACGCCGCCGTAAGCGACCTGTTCGCGCAATCCGACTTTGCGTTCGGTATTCTGCCGGAGCACGCGTTTAAAAGCACGGTGCTGCAGCACGCAGCTTGGGAACAGCACCCGTTCGGCAGCGGACCGTTCCGGGTCACGCAGTGGCTCCGCGGAGATCGTGTCGTGCTCGAACCAAATCCGTATTTCTCGCCCAAGCCGAAGCTGGCTCGCATCGAACTGCGGATGATTCCCGATCGCGGTTCGGCGCTGGTGGCGCTCCAAGCGCACGATGTGGACGCCGCGCCGATTCTCTCCCAATCGATCGCGCAAATCGAGCGAACGCGGGACCTGCGCGTTTTGCGCACGCCGGAGAACGCAACCGTATGGCTGACGTTGCAAACGCTGCAAGGCCCCGCTAAGGAATTGCGCGTTCGGCGCGCGATCGCGTTGGCGCTCGATGCGGCAGAGCTGCAAAAAGCCTACCAATCCGCCTATCCGAGGGCAGCGGCGTTTCTGCCGCCGGTACTGCCCTGGCACGACTCGAGGATTGGGGCCCACGTTCACGATCTGCGCGCGGCCCGCACGTTGCTAGGCGGAAGAACGATCGACGCGCTGCTGGTACTGCAGTCCGGCAACGCGGTGTGGCTGCGCATGGCGACGGTCGTTCAACGGCAGCTTGCTGCGGCGGGTCTTCGCGTTACGATCAAGACGTTCACAACGACGCTTTTTAACGCGCCGGATGGACCCATCCGCAACGCACGGTTTACGTTTGCGATCGACGGATGGCTGGGCGGCGCCGACCCCGAGCAATCGATCGTTTTCACGTGCTCGCAGGCGACCGTCAACGGTGATAATATCTCACGCTACTGCGACCCGCGTTTCGAAGCGCTTTTTACCGATCAGCAGTCGGCCCGGAGCGCCGCGCGCAGGATGTCCGATTTTTCGGCAATGCAGCGGCTGATTCGCCAAGCGCTGCCCGTTATTCCGATCTATTACGAAGTCTATTTTGACGGCCTGAATTCGCGTGTGCGTGGGTTCGGCCGGAACATGCTCCGGTTTCCGGTGGCGCCGGAGTTGTGGGATACGGCCGCGACGTAGCGAAGGCATCGCTCGTGGATTTCACATTTTCGCCGCTGCTCGGCATCGGCGGAGCTGCCGTCCTGGGCGGTATTCTCGGGTTGCAGCGGCAGGCGGCGCAAAAAGCCGCCGGGTTCCGCACGCACGTGATCGTCGCGACCGCGGCTGCCGCTTTTACGGCGATGGGCGCGCACTTGCACGACACGCGCATTCCGTCCTACATCGTCGTCGGGATCGGTTTTTTGGGTGCCGGCGCGATCATCCGGCAAGGTTCGACCGCGCACGGTTTGACGACGGCGGCCAGCATTTGGATGTCGGCGGCGGTCGGTTTGCTGCTTGGCTATTCCAACGGGTTTGGGCTTGCCGCCGGTTTGGTTTCGACCGCGATCACGCTTGGCGCCCTCTCGATTTCGGATGACGTTCTCATGCGCGCGTTTCACATGCGCCGCAAGGTCGCTCTGCTCGTAACGTGCACTCCGGGTGGAGACGTGATGAAAGCGATTGATGACGTCCTGCGATCTGAGCAGATCGCATTTGAGAGCGAGATGGTCTCAATTATTGCCGATTCGGAGAGCGACTGCGTAGAACTGCGCTATAGCGTAGCGCTGGAAATAGGGCGCCGCCTGAGTGCCGTCGCAGAACATATCAGCGCACTTTCCGGCGTGCGCCGCGTGGAGGCGAGCGAACAGTTTTTCACAGGCTAAGCGTTTGGCTCGGGATCGATGCGCGCAAGACTGCGGCACTCCATCCTGCGCGCTCCGTCGAACTCGAACTGCCGCAGGCCGCCGCACAAGAGCGGTGCCGTTACGGCATCGAGAGCGTCCTGGGTGGCGCCGTGCGAGAAGAGCGGCCCGGAACGATCGAGGTGACGTTCGGGCTGATCGATTCGGAGCGCCTGACATGCACGATCGCTAGTGTGGACGGCGCGCGTTCGCGCGTGACGATCGAAACTCGGCGCGGGGCGCAAGCCGGCAGCCCTGCGCCTTCGCCTTGCGTCAAAGCGTTGGCGGATTACCTAGCCGGCAGAGATCGTTTCGGCCCGCATATACGGCTGCAAAACCGCCGGAATCGCAACTGAGCCGTCGGGTTGCTGATAATTTTCGAGAATTGCCACGATCGTGCGCCCGATCGGTAGCCCCGAACCGTTGAGCGTGTGGACGAGCTCCGGCTTGGCTCCTGCGTCGCGGCGCAAGCGGATCGAAGAGCGGCGCGCTTGGAAATCGGTGCAGTTGGAGCACGAGCTGATCTCTTTATAGGTTCCCGTGCTCGGAAGCCACACTTCGATGTCGTAAGTTTTGGCGGCGTTGAACCCTACGTCGCCGGCGCAGAGGTTGACGGTGCGATGCGGCAGGTCCAATTCCTGGAGCAGTGCTTCGGCGTCACCTACCAGCACGTCGAGTGTCTCTTCCGATTTTTCGGGCGCGCAAAGCCAGACCAATTCGACTTTTTCAAACTGGTGCTGGCGAACGATGCCGCGCGTATCTTTGCCGGCGGCTCCGGCTTCTTTACGGAAACAGGGAGTGAAGGCGGCATACTTGCGCGGCAGCGTTTCGGCCACGAGGATCTCATCGCCATGAAGCGCCGTCAGCGGCACTTCCGCAGTGGGAATGAGGAAAAGCCCAGCATCGTTGTCGCGGAACATGGCGTCGGCGAACTTGCTCAACTGGCCCGTCGCCGACATCGTCGCGCGCGAAACGAGCAGCGGCGGATTCACCTCGATGTAGCCTCGGTCGTGCGCGCGGTCGAGACAGAATTGTGCGATGGCGCGGGCTAACCGAGCTCCCGGACCGACGAGAATCGAAAAGCGCGCGCCCGAGAGTTTTGCAGCGCGCGTGAAGTCCAAGACGCCCAGTCGCTCGCCCAGTTCCCAATGCGGCAGCGGTTCGAACGAAAGCTTCGGCGGTTGGCCCCAAGAGCGCAGCACGACGTTTTGCGACTCGTCGCTGCCGTCGGGAACCGATTCGTCGAGAATGTTGTGAGCTTGCGCGAGCAGCTCGTGCAGCGGCGAACTGCGTTCGTCTGGCGAGAGATCGTGGACGCGCGTTTCGAGCTCGGCGATGCGTCCGCTCAACTCGTCGAGTTGCGGACGCAATTCGCGCGCGGCCGCGGCTTTGTCGGCGGCTTTCCCGATCTCGGAGGAAAGGCGGTTTTTATCGGCTTGCGCGCTTTCCGCAGCAGTTAGCGCGGAGCGGTACTCCTCGTCCAAGCGCAGAACCTCGTCGACGAACGCAGGATCGAGTCCGCGGCGTTTTGCAGAAAGCCGCACGCGCTGCGGATCGCGACGAATGAGACCAACATCCAACATATGAAGGAACGCCGCATTATGCGAGGTTTGCAAAGCGACCTGCAAACGATAGGGTTTCGGAACGACGCACTGCTGGCTCCCGAACAGGCGCTGGCGCTCTTTTTTTCACGCGCTCAGTTGCGCGAGCGCACCACCGAGACCGTTCCGTTGGAAGCCGCCGCCGGCCGCGTTCTGGCGCAGCCGGTGATCGCCGATGCCGATTACCCGGCGCTCGCGCGCTCGGCGATGGACGGCTTTGCGGTGCGATCGCACGAGACGCCCGGTAGGCTGCGTATCGAAGGCGAGGTCCGCATGGGCCGGCCGTGGACGGGCGAGATTGGACTAGGAAGCGCCATCGGCATCCCGACCGGCGGCACATTGCCGCCTGGCGCGGATTGCGTCGTGCCCGTCGAGGACGTCGAGATGGCTGACGGTGCCGTCACGATTGCGCGGGCCGTCGCGGCGGGCGCCAGCGTCGTTCCGGCCGGTTCGGACATGCGCGCGGGAGAGGCGGTATTAGAAGAAGGACGGCGCATCGGAGGAGCGGAGCTTGGCGTGATCGCGGCGCTCGGAATCGCGAGCGTCTCCGTCTTCGCCGTTCCGGTTTTCGGCATCGTTAGCAGCGGCGACGAAATTGTGGATGTCCGCGCGAAGCCCGGCCCGGCGCAGATCCGCGACTCTAACCGTTGGGCGCTCGCGGCAAAACTCGCGCGGCTCGGCGCAGCCGTCAAGCACTATCCGATCGCTCCCGACGACGAAAACGGGTATGGCCGCATTCTGCACGCCGCTGTTGCGGAGTGCGACGGCGTCGTATTGAGCGGGGGATCGTCGGTCGGCCTACGCGATCTTACGCCGCGGTTGGTGGACCGCTGCGGACCTCCGGGCGTCGTCGTGCACGGGCTACGGGTCAAGCCCGGAAAGCCGACGCTGCTTGCGTCGGCGCAAGGCAAGCCGGTGATCGGCTTGCCCGGAAATCCCGCCTCGGCGCTGATGATCCTCGAAGCGGTCGCCGGGGCGATCGTCGCGCAGTGCGCCGGTGCTTTTCCGCAGCGGTCCGAAGTCGAGGCCGTGCTCGCGAGTCCGGTTCGCAAACGGCTGGGATGGACGCAGTTCGTTCCGGTGCGGCTGGAAGAAACCGCCGGAATCTGCACCGCGTTTCCTTTAGACATGCACTCCGCTTCCGTCAGCCTGCTCGCGCGCGCAAGCGGATTTCTCACTTTGGGCGAAACGGTAGAGTCCGCCGCGGCCGGCGCGACGGTGACCGCGAGGCGCTTCTTATAAGGGGGACGATGACGCAGAACGTGGAGTTTTTGGCGGCGCCGCACATTGAGGCGATTCCGCCGATGACGCCGTTCATCGGCCCCGAGCAGCTCATGCGCGACGGTGGCCATGCCGAGCTGCTCCGGCTGGGAGCCAACGAAAGCGCCTTCGGTCCTTCACCCCGGGCGGTTGAAGCGATGAGCGCGGAACTGCCGCACATTTCGTGGTACGGCGATCCCGAATCGTATGATTTGCGCGCGGCGCTCGCATCGCGCCACCGATGCGGAATTGAAAACATCAGCGTGGGATCGGGCATCGACGACTTGATGGGCTTGGCCGTGCGCGCGTTTGCCGCTCCGGGAGCGGTAGCCCTGACGACGCGCGGAACCTACCCGACGTTCAACTATCACGTGATGGGATTCGGCGCAAAGCTCGCGACCGTTGATTACCGGCATGACGGCATGCTCGACGTGGATGCATTGATTGAGGCCGCGAAACGACTTCGTCCCGCGATCGTCTACGTTGCCAATCCCGACAACCCGAGCGGAACGCTCCTGCCTTCGGACGAGATCGCGCGTCTGTTTGAGGCCCTCCCGGCGGAGACGCTGCTCTTTCTGGACGAAGCGTACGCGGACTTCGTCGGCGACGACATTCTCGTGCCCGAGATGATTCACGGCCGCCTTGTGCGCGTGCGCACATTTTCCAAGGCATACGGAATGGCCGGCGCGCGCATCGGCTACGCGATAGCTACCGCGCGCAACGTCACGACCTTTCAAAAAATCCGCCTGCACTACGGCGTGAACCGGAACGCACAGATCGGCGCGCTCGCATCGCTGGAGGATCCCGAGTTCGAGCAGCATGTCGTGGCGGAAACTGCGCGCGGACGCGAAGACTATTACAAACTTGCCGGTTCGCTCGGGCGTCCGTATCTGGAGTCGTGCACGAACTTCGTTTGCATCGACTTCGGCGATGCCGACGTCGCTGCGCAGCTGATGAATGCGTTGCTGGCGCGCGGTGTCTTCGTGCGCAAACCGAGCGCGCCGCCGCTGGATCGTTTCGTGCGCGTGAGTGTCGGTACGCCTGCGCAACGCGATGAATTCGCGGCGCGTGTGCGCGTTCTGTGGCGTGAGATTGCATGAGATACGCGATCGTCTCCGACATTCATGGGAACCTCGAATCGCTGCAGGCGGCGTTCGCGCTGGTGAAGCCGGAAGACGGCGTGCTCTGTTTGGGTGACACGGTTGGGTACGGCCCTAATCCGAACGAGTGCCTGCACCTGATTCGCGAGCGCGCGCAGGAGTGCGTGCTGGGAAATCACGAGGTTGCCGCCGTCGACAACTTCGGTGTCGAGTACTTCAATCCGGCGGCGCGCACGGCGATCGAATGGACGCAGGGCAGGATCGATCGCGAATATATCGACTGGCTCAATGGACTGGGTTACGAAGTGCGGTTGCCCGAGTTTTTGCTCGTGCACGGAGCCCCCGTGAACTATTTCGAGTACATTTTAGACAAGCGCCAAGCGAAGGCGGCGTTCGAACGCACCGACGCGCCGCTCATTTTCGTCGGACACACGCACGTTGCGGAGTACTACTCACTGGAGCCCGGCGGGAGCATCGGACACGAACACCGCCAGCACGGCGGCGAACTCGAACTCGATCCGGCCAAGCGCTACATCATCGACGTCGGCAGCGTCGGTCAGCCGCGCGATCTGAATCCGCAGCCCTCCTTCGTTTTCTACGAACCCGAAAAAAAACGCATCGAGTGGGTGCGTTACGACTATCCGATCGCCGCAGTGCAGGAGAAGATTCGCGCCGCCGGCCTACCCGAGGTGCTCGCGCAGCGCCTGGAGCAGGGCCGGTGAGAACGGTCGATGACGGTCGTTGCTTCGCGTGCGGTCCCGAAAACCCGATCGGCATGCATTTGCGATTCGAGCGCAGCCCGGACGGCGTCCACGCGCGCGCGACGCTGGGCGAACAATTTCAAGGCTGGCGCGGAATCGCGCACGGCGGAATCGCGCTCGCGCTTCTCGACGAGGCGATGGCGCACGCCGCCGGGTACGCCGGCTATCGCGGTGTGACCGCCAGCATGAACGCGCGCTTTCGCAAACCCGTCCCACTGGGATTGCCGATCGACATCGAAGGCAAAATCAAGTGGATGCGCCGCAACGTGCTGGAGATCGAAGCGAGCGTGCGCGACGCCGAGGGCAGAGTGCTCGTCGAAGCTGAAGGACGCTTCGTCGCCAAAGGGCGCGTCGAAGACGAAAACGATCGCAGAAATCCCAACTTCGCGTAATGGCTAAGTCGAAGCAAACCCGGGCGGCTCAAAAAGTCGTCAAGAAAGCAGCGCCCGCGGTTGACAACAGGCGCGCGCGCCACGAGTTCCATATTTTGGAGTCGCTCGAGGCCGGCATCGCGCTGACCGGCACCGAGATCAAATCGATCCGCGCGGGCGGCGTTAGCCTGAATCAGGCCTACGCGCGTTTGCGCGAAGGCGAGATGTGGCTGCTGGGCATGCACGTGCCCGCGTACAAGCAGGGAAGTTTTTCCAACGTCGATCCCGACCGGCCCCGCAAGCTGCTGCTGCACAAAGAACAGATTGCGCGTCTGGGCGGAAAGGCGTCGGAGAAAGGTCTCACGCTCGTCCCGCTGCGGCTCTATTTCACACGCGGAAAGGCGAAGATCGAAATCGGTCTGGCGCGCGGCAAGAAACTTTGGGACAAACGCGCCGACACGGCCAAGCGCGACGTCGCGCGCGAAATCGCCCGGCACAGCCGCTGATGCGCGGCGCCAAACCGCTGCGTTCGATCGAACTGGCCGTGAAACGCGAGGGCGCGGTGCGCGCGGGCGAGCGCGTCCTGGTCGCGTGCAGCGGCGGCTCGGACAGCGTCGCGCTGGCTGCGATTTTTGCGGCGCTCTCCAAATCGCTGCGCTTGCGGCTGACGCTCGCGCACGTCAATCACGGCGTCCGGGCCTCCGCCTGGCAAGATGAAGCGGTTGCCATGCGCGTCTCCGCAGCTCTCGGCCTTCCATTTAAGGTGGCGCAGCTGAAGCTGCCGCGCCGCGGCGAGGCCCAGATGCGCGAAGCGCGTTATGAAGCGCTGACCCGTCTCGCGATCGAAGCCGGGTGTTCGGCGGTTGCGACCGGGCATAACGCGAGCGATCAGACCGAGACGGTGCTTCTCGCGCTCTTTCGCGGCACGGGAGCAGAGGGTTTGGCCGGCATGCCTGCCCGCAGGCCCCTGGCGCAAGGGGTAGACCTGGCCCGCCCCGTCCTTCGCCTCGAGCGCGAAGACTTGCGCTCTTACGCCGCCCATCTCGGCCTGCCGTACGCGATCGACCCTACCAATGCCGACCGTGCCCTGCGGCGGAACGCGGTGAGGATGGCCCTGACGGCGCTGCGCCCGCTCTTTCCGGGTCTGGATGCCGCGGTCGCTCGCGCGGCGGAGGTCGTCGGCGCGGAGTTCCGGGCTTCGCCG
Source organism: Vulcanimicrobiales bacterium (assembly GCA_038215615.1). Taxonomy (GTDB): domain Bacteria; phylum Vulcanimicrobiota; class Vulcanimicrobiia; order Vulcanimicrobiales; family Vulcanimicrobiaceae; genus Rubrimentiphilum. The sequence goes on from JBBQQR010000026.1 coordinate 10,347, forward strand.
GCCGCGGCGGTCCGCAGGCAGGTTCGCGAGGCGCTGCGGGAGCACGAAGCCCTGGGTGGCGTGGATTTCGAACACATCGAGGCGGCCGTCCGGGCGCTCCAGCGAGGCGGCTCGGGCCGGTTCTTCATGGCCCCCGGGGTGGAAATCGAAGTCGCGGGCGGCTCGCTAACCGTGCAGCGTAAGTGATAGACACCATCGAGAAGGCGCTCTTTTCATCGGAAGAGATCGCCGCCGCCATCGACCGGCTGGCCAAGCAGATCGCCCGCGATTACGCAGGGCAACCGCTGCTGGTGCTGGGCGTGTTAAAGGGAGCGCTCTACGTCACGGTCGATCTGGTACGCGCCCTGTCGCGCTTGCCCGACGGACCAAGCAGAATCGAACTCGATTTCATCGTCGTTTCCAGTTACGGAAACTCGAGCCGGTCGAGCGGAGAGGTGCGGTTGCTCAAAGATACCAGCGAGAAGATTGCGGGGCGCAACGTGCTCGTCGTCGAGGATATTATCGACAACGGCCTCACGCTGCAGTACCTTCGATCGTTACTCTCCGGACGTGAGCCTGCGAGCCTGAAATCGTGCGTGTTATTCGACAAACCGTATCACCGGATCGTCGAGGTGCCCGTAGATTACACGGGCCTGACCGCGCCTGATGTCTTCGTCGTAGGGTACGGTTTGGACTATCAAGAAAACTACCGCAACCTTCCCTACCTCGCGCAGCTGCAATCCTGGGTATTTTCGGAATAAGGCACATTCACTCGTGAGTAAAAATCTTCGTAGCATCTTCGTGATTCTCGGCGCCGTGATCGTCGTATTTCTCATTGTGCAGTGGGTCGTGCTGCCCAGAGCCGACGTCGTGCCGCTGGATTACAACGCTTTCAATCAAAAACTGCAAGCCAACCAGGTTCAGACTTTTGACGCCATCGGCACCGACGTCACGGGAACGCTCACCAACGGAACGCATTATTCGACCTCGCTGCCCAACCGCGACTCTGCATTCGTCGACCGGGTAACGCGCCACGTCAAAGGCAGCGTAAAGTTCGAGACGGCTAGCTCCGGGAACGTGATGAATTGGGCGCTGACGCTGCTGCCGATCGTCGTCGTGATCTTCCTGGTCTTTCTCATACTCCGCCAAGCGCAGAGCGGAGGAAACCAAGCGCTCTCATTCGGACGGTCGCGCGCGAAGACGCTCTCCGAAAACAGGCCCAAGGTGACGTTCAACGACGTCGCCGGCGTGGATGAAGCCAAAGAAGAGCTGGGCGAGATCGTCGAGTTCCTGAAGTATCCCAAAAAATTCCAAGCGCTGGGCGCGCGCATTCCCAAGGGCGTGCTGCTGTTGGGCCCGCCGGGATCCGGCAAGACTCTGCTCGCGCGAGCGATCGCGGGCGAAGCGGGCGTGCCGTTCTTTTCAATCTCCGGTTCGGATTTCGTGGAGATGTTCGTCGGCGTCGGCGCATCGCGCGTGCGCGATCTCTTCGACCAAGCCAAGAAGTCCGCTCCGTGTATCGTCTTCATCGATGAAATCGACGCCGTCGGACGCCAGCGCGGCGCCGGCCTCGGCGGCGGACACGACGAGCGCGAGCAGACGCTCAATCAGTTGCTCGTCGAGATGGACGGTTTCGATCAAAACACCGGCGTCATCCTGATTGCCGCAACCAACCGCCCCGACGTCCTCGATCCGGCGCTGCTGCGTCCGGGACGCTTCGACCGGCAGATCGTCGTCGACGGCGCCGACATGCGCGGCCGGCAAAAAATTCTCGAAATACACGCGCGCAACAAACCGCTGGGCAAAGAAGTCAAACTCGAAACGCTGGCCAAACGCACGCCGGGCTTCTCGGGCGCCGACCTCGAGAACTTGCTGAACGAAGCGGCGCTGCTGGCTGCGCGGCGGAATAAGACGACGATCGAGATGAACGATTGCGATGAAGCGATCGATCGCGTCATGGTCGGACCGGAACGCCGCTCAATCGTTATGTCGCAAAAAGAAAAAGAGATCGCGGCTTATCACGAGTCCGGACACGCCATCGTCGGAAGTTTAACCGAGAAGGGCGATCCGATTCACAAGGTCACCATCATTCCGCGCGGCGTTGCGCTCGGTTTAACTTGGTCGTTGCCCGAAGACGACCGGCATAGCCGAACGAAAGAAGAGCTGCTGGGCATCGTCATGTTCTCGCTGGGCGGGCGGCTGGCCGAGGAGATCAAATTTAAAGACGTGACGACCGGCGCGAGCAACGACTTCGAGAAAGCGACCGAGCTTGCGCGCCGCATGGTAACGCAATACGGCATGTCGGATACGCTCGGGCCCATCCAGTACGGACGCGGGACGCACCAGGTCTTTCTCGGGCGCGATTTTGGTGAAGAGCGCAATTACTCCGAAGAGATCGCTTCGAAGATCGATGCCGAGGTGCGCCGGATCATCGAGAGTTGCTACGATCGCGGACGGACGCTGCTCAACGAGAACTGGGACAAAGTAGAACGCATGGTCGCCTCGTTGCTGGAGTACGAAACGGTCGAAGCCGAAGAAGTGAAAGCGATCTTGGAAGGGCGGCCTTTCGATCGCGGGACGCTCGAACCCGCATCTGAAGTGGCGCCGCGTTCGACGGCCGATTCGCCCAAGCGCGCCGAAAAACCCAAGCGCCTACCGCCGAAAATTTCGCCGGAACCGGCATGATCGTTCGGGCCGCGCGCGGTGCGGCGGCCGCTTTGTGCCTAACCGCAGCTTTTTTGGCGCCCGCGCGCGCCCAACTCGTCACCACGCACGACGACCCGTCCGCGGCGACAACTGCCGTCGAACTGTGGTATCGCGCTCCCTCCGCTGGCTACGATTTCAAGTCGCCGGGAATCGCCCGCATGGCGCTGGCCGCCGCGGTCGCTTCGAAAACTGCCGGCGGATCGTCGCTGAGTGAAATCGTCAACCGGCTCGGAGGGTCGCTTTCGATCCAAGTCTTTCCGGATATATCGATGGTAGGCGCCAGCGTGCCGGCCGCGTCGGCCCCCGCGGTGCTCCGCGCGATGAGCGGCGCATTTTTTAACCCCGTCATTACCGCCGCGGGTTTAAAAATCGCCGCACAGGATAGCGCCGTCGCGGCGGCGTCGCAGAGGTACGATTCGGCGCTGACGCTGCAGGACGCGCTGTTCGCTCAAATCTTTTCGCAAGGGCCGGCACATTACGCGCCGGTCCCCGCCGCCGCGGAGTTTGCAAAAATCTCGCCGGCCGACGTGCAAGCTTTTGCGTCGCGCGCGTTTCGCAAGAGCAACGCGATCTTTTCGCTCGCGGGAAACGTTTCGGACGCGCTCAAAGCGGCCGTGCCGCCGCCGGTTGCAGCGCTCGATTCGGCTCCGCTCGACTCAACGCCGGCAGGCGTGCCGGGCGAAGCGAATGCCGCCGCGCCCGTGCCCGGCATGGGATTTGCTTGGACCGGCCCGCGCATCTCGGATGCACGCGCCGCAACGGCCATGGATTTTATTGCCGATTATCTCTTCGATCCGGATCGCGGAACGGTGACCCGCGCGACGCGCTCGCGTAACGTATTTGCGGGGGGGCAGTTCGTAACGCTGCACGATCCCGGCGTTCTTCTGGTGACGCTTTCGGGCGAAACGGCGGCCGCGCTGCAGCAGCCGGTGCTCGACGCCGTCTCGGCCATGGCGCAGCCGCTGGATGCGGCGACCTTTTCCAAAGCGCGCGAAGCTTTTCTCTACCACATCATGAGCCAAATACAGACGCCGATGCAGCGCGCCGACGACGCGGGATGGTATGCGGCCGAGGGCAATGCGCAATACGCGCCGGGCGACCCCTCGGATACATACGTCAATGCGGTGAACTCGCTCGATCCGCAGTTTGTCGCGCAAGTCGCGCGCATGTATCTCCAGCGACCGGCTATCGTGCGGCTCATCCAAAGCTCTCCAGGGGGGGCCACCGCGACGTGACGCGCGCGATCGCCGCACTCTGCGGCCTACTGTTGCTCGCCGCGAGCCCGCAGGCCCGAGCAGCTGCGAACTCCGGCGTCACACGCGTCTCGGGCGGCGCGGTCGTGCGTCAAGACGACCCCGTGGCCGATCTGATTGGCACCCAAGTGCGGATCCCCGCCGGACTCGACCGCCAAAATCCGGACCAGAACGGGCTTGCCGCGCTGGTCGCCGAGGCGATCCAGCAAACGCCGGTCGACGGCGTGCCGCTGGGAGATTCGATTGCCGGCGACGGCGGCGCGATCGTCTACGACGTGGATCCGCACGACGTGCGCTTTTATCTTGAAGGTCTTCCCGCTTCGTACGATTCGATGCTCGCGCGTTTCCGCAGCGCGCTGGCGAGACCGGACTTTAGCCCCCAGGCGCTCGCGCGCGCGCGCACCGCACTCGGCGCGCGCATTGCGCGAACGCAGCAGCTTCCGCTGACCGTCGGATTGCAGATGCTCAACCGCACTTTTTACACCGATTCCGACGCCGGCATGCCGCCGCTGGGTTTACCGCAGACGCTGGCCGGCTTTGTAACCAGCGACGCGCAAGCGTTCTTTGCTAAGCACTATGTGCGCGAAGGCTCGGTCGTGAGCGCGGCCGGCAAACTGGGCGGCATTGCTTCAGGATCGCTCGAGGCAGTGATCGGCGTGCTCGGCCTCGGTTCGTCCGCACCCGCAAGAGTATCGCTAAAACAATTGCCTTCGAACACGCGGCAGCTGATCGCGCGGCGCGACATCCCCGTACCGTGGCTCGTCGCGCAATATAAAGCTCCGGATTTGCAGAGCCGCGATTTCGGGCCGATGCTCGTACTGACGTCGTTCTTGGAACGCACGCTGGCCGACGTTGCGGGAGTCCCGACGCTTTCCACCGCGTCGTCGGGTTCGGGCGGAGTCGGTGCGACGTATAATTTCGATACGCAGCCGGCGAACGTCGTGGTCTACGTGGACGGCGGCGGCAATCCTACGCAAGTCTTCGCGACCGCTCTCACCATCGTCAACGTTTTGGGTCACGCGAAGCTCGCGGGTGACCTCACCGACATGAAAACGTTTGCGATTGGACGTTTTCTCGACCAATCGGCTACGCTGCGCGATCGCGCCTGGCTGGCCGGCACGTTCGTCGGCCGACACTTGGGTCCGGATTACACGACCCAAACGATCGCGGCGATCCAAAAGACGACCGCCTCGGATCTGCAGCGCATCGCAGTCCGCTACCTGGGCTTCCCAAATATCGCGCTCGTGCTGCCGCGAGATTCGCAGCAAAACCCTTCGCCCTAGTTTGCGCGTAGCGCTCGTCCACGATTATCTCAATCAGCGCGGTGGCGCCGAGCGCGTCTTCGCGCACATCGCGCAAGCCTATCCGCAAGCCCCGGTATACACCGCTCTATACGACGCGCGCACGACCGGCGACCTGATCGACGGGAGCCGCGTCCGCGCGTCGTACCTGAACAACATCCCGGGATCGAACCGCTTTTTCCGTTACCTGGCGCCGTTGTATCCGCGCGCGTTCGAAAGCTTCGATTTCTCCGGCTTCGACACGATCGTCAGTTCGACGACCTCATGGGCGAAGGGCATTCGCGTTCCGCCGGGCGCGCTTCACGTTTGCTACGTCAATACTGTCAGCCGTTTTCTGTTTGCTTACGACGACTACGTCGGTTCCGGCCTGGCGCGGCCGGTCGTCCGCAAGCTCGCGGATTGGGACCGGCGCGCCGCGATGTTGCCCACGCGGCTCATTGCGAATTCGCGTAACGTGGCGGATCGCATCATGCGCTACTACGGGCGCGAGAGCACGGTACTGCACTGTCCGGTCGACCTCGACCGGTTCGCCGTCGGGCGCGGCGAAGGGAATTACTTCATCGTTGCCTCGCGGCTGTTGCCGTACAAAAGGATCGACGTGGCGATTCGCGCCGCGCAGATCGGGCAAGTGCCGCTGGTTGTCGCGGGAACGGGCCCGGACGAGAGGCGGCTGCGTGCGATCGCCGGCAATTCGCCGTGGATCAAGATGACGGGCTTTATCGGCGATACGGAACTGAACGATCTGCTTGGGAACGCTCTGGCCGCGATCGTTCCCGGTGAAGAAGATTTCGGCTTGGTGCCGCTGGAAGCGGCGGCCGCGGGACGACCTTCGATCGCGTTTCGCGCGGGCGGCGCGCTCGAAACGATCGTCGAGGGTGAAACGGGCGCTTTCTTTGACGAACCGGCGCCCGAGGCGTTGGCGCGCGTCATGGAGACGTTCGATGCGCGCGCATTCGATTCGGCCAGACTCAGGGCGCACGCGGAGAGATTTTCGCCGGAGATGTTTATCGCGAAGTTACGCGAGATCGTCGAAGAGACGCGCTAAGGCGCGGGCGGGCGCGATAGGATCGAGCGCTGCGGCGCGCGCGAGACCGGCTTCGTGCAGCTGCCTGCGCGGCTCGGCATCGACGTAGATCCGCCGAAGTGCATCCCGCCACGCGATTGGGTCGAGCGGATCCACGAGCCACGCTGCGCCGGCGCAGGCTTCCGGAAGTGCGGCTGCATCGCTTGCAATAACCGGCGCTCCGCACGCCATCGCCTCGATTGCGGGAAGTCCGAACCCCTCCGCTAGCGACGGCACGGCAACGGCAACCGCTCCCGAATACAACTTTCGCAATTCATTATCGCCGGGTTGCACGCGCGATTTCTTTGCGTGCATCCGCGCGAGTGCGGCTTGGTCGCTCCGGTTCAGCTCGCCGGCGACGATCAGCTCGACCGCGTCGTCTCCGAACGCCGACTCGAACGCGTCAAAAAGCACCCGCGCATTCTTCCGCTCGTCGGGTCCGGCGACGAAGAGCACGTACGGCGAACAGTGCTGGGACGGCTCCGGATGCCAAAACGGCTCGATCGCAGGCGGCGCGATCGTGATGCGGCTGGGTTCGACGCCGAGATGCCGTTGCAGTTCGGTCGCGCTCCATTGCGATATGGTGACGATCGCTTGGGCTTCGCGCACGGCGCGCAGAATCGGCTGCTGTTCTTTCCGGCGCGCGAAAAAACTCTTGTGCGGGTACGTGAAGGCAAACGCATCGTAGATCGTCGCAATCGCCGCCGCATGCGGATCGAAGCGGATGCCGTTCCACGGGTACCACACGGCCTCGGCCGGATTGCGGCGTAAATCGCGCGCTTCGATCAGCGGGTACGGGAACTCGGTCGTCAAGCCTTCGCCGGCGCGTTTGTTGCGCACGACGAGCCGCACATCGTTTTCACCGAGCGCTTGCAGGCCATGGAAAACTTGCCGCACGTAGCGTCCCATGCCGCGCCGGTCGGCGGCAAGGTTGTATGCGTCGACCGCCAGATTCACTTCCCGAGTTGCGGTGCGAAGAGCAGAGCCACCAGCGAAACGGAATTGAACAAGCCGTGCGTTAGAATCGGAACATAAGCGTTCCGCGTCTTCGCGTATACGGCGCACAGAACCATTCCGCCCAAGCCGAGCGGCAGGGCCAGCACGATCCCCTGCGTAACGGAGCCCGGCTGCAAATGCGCCAGTCCGAAGAGCAGTCCGCTCACAATCGCTCCGGTCCAAAAGCCGGCCCACTTACGCACGGCATTAAAGAGCACGATGCGAAACAGCGTTTCTTCGAACACGGCTGCAACGACGGTGCCGAGCAACGCGAATTCCGCCTTCGCAAGCGGCGTTTTCATGTTCAAATACAGCGTCACGGCTTGCTCGCTGACTTTCGTGTGGAGCACCGATTCCAGCAGCGAAGCCAGGCCATCGGTCAACAGAACCATCGCCACCGTTGCGGCCGCGATATACCCGGCATCTGAAAGCTTCAACTGTCGGAAGCCAAGGTCTCGCAGCGACATCTGCGCGACCTGCGGCAGAAGGAAGAGCAAAAACGCAACCGCTGCAATTTCGCCGATCATCTGAATCTGGACGGCAGGGAGACCCAAAAACCAGCTCTTGACTCCGGCGGTAGTCGTCGCGCCGCTGGCAATTGCGAGAAACACGGCGGCCGCAACGATGACGAAGAAGATGACGAGCGCGCCGATGAGCAGCGCCAGCGTCATCAGCCAATGGAAAGATTTAGGCGGAAAGAGCGTCTGCGATTCTTGCGAAGTCGCCGATGGCGAGTTGTTCTCCACGTATCTCCGTATCGTAATCGAGTCTGCGCAGCACGTCGGTAACCGCTGCGCGCTCAATGTGCAGTGCCAGCGATAAACTATTCGCGAGCGTCTTGCGGCGGTACGCGAACGCTCCGCGCACGACCTGCCAGAAGCGCGCGGCGTCGGAAACCGTGACCGCGGGCCGATCGCGGCGCTGCAAAACAACGATCGACGAATCGACTTTCGGCTGCGGATAAAACGCGCGGGGCGACAGCGTAAACGCGTGTTCGACGGTCATCGCATACTGCACCGCGACCGAAAGGCTGCCGTACGCGCGCGTACCGGGCTTGGCGCGCAGACGATCGACGACGTCTTTCTGCATCATGACAACGAGCGTCTGCGGCCCGTCTTGCATTTCGACGAAGCGCAAGATCAGCGGCGTAGCGATGTTGTAAGGAAGATTTCCGGTGACCGTCCATGGCGCACCCGCGGCGAAGCCGGCGTAGTCGAAGGTGAGTGCATCGCCTTGCACGAGCGTTGCACCCGCCAGATCTTCGCGCGAGCGCATGACGCGCAGCATGTTTTCGTCGAGCTCGATCGCCGTGACGTTCGCGTTTGCTTCAAGGAGCGCGTGGGTCAGGGTGCCGGTTCCCGGTCCGATCTCGAGCACCCGGGCTTGGCCGGAGTCAACGGCGAGCTGCGCGATGCGCGCCGCCGCTGTGGAATCGACGAGAAAATTTTGGCCGAGGCGCTTCTTGGGGCGATACCCGAAGCGCTGCAGCAGCTCCCGCGGATGCATGGGAGCCGCTTCAACTATCGCAGCGTGTAAACTTTTATCGGGCGGCGGCCGAACTGAATCGCATCGCTGTAAGAGTTGAACCCGAGGTCGATGCGCATGCCGATGATCGCGCCGCCGGTGTCTCCGGCGATCGCGAACCCGTAGCCCGGAATGAAGAGCTTCGTTCCGAGCGGGATGACCCGCGGATCGACGGCCACGATTCCGCGTCCGGCGCGATAACCGGTGGCGGTGTAACCGCTGCAGCCGGCGCACGACGCCGTATAAGCGGTTGCGATCATATCCATCGCGTCGGTAGCGATATACGCGGTTTTCTGCAGTCCGCGCTGCGCGAAATCTGCAAACGCTGCGTAGGTTCCCACGCCCTCGGCGATGATCCGCATGCGCGGCTTGCGCAGAACGTGCGATGCCACGATGCGTTTGCTGAGCTTACCGTCGGTGATCGTGAATCTGATGATCGCTAGGCGTTGGCCCTCTCGTCCGGGGGAGACGATCTTCGTTTTTCCCGGCGCCAGTGCGAAGTCGATGCCGTGCACGATTTTCGGTGCGATTCGAATCGTTTGCGCCGAAATCCATTTTGCGATGTGCGTCACGCGGATCGTTTCTCCGGCAACGATCGGCTCGGCGAGCGAAGGCGAGACTTTATCGTAGGTTCCCAGATGAATGCCGCGCTCTTCGAGAAGCGCGCCGACATCGGCGGCATTGGTAGCGATCGCTCTACGATCGTTGCCGTTGGCCAGCGTTACCGGAACCGACGCCGAGTATTCGATCTGCATGCCCGGCAAGATCGGCGTGTCGGCCGAAGGATGAACGTAATCGCCGGACCCCACGGTGATCCCGCGTTCTTTGAGGAAATCGCCGACCGTCCGTGCCGAAGTGGTTTGCACGGTCTGCGTAAGCTGCGATTCAAAGACGACGGATTGCTGGGAGCCGCTTTGGGCGGCGGCGGCGAGAACCGAGGCGGGGTGCGTAAGATAGCCTGCGGTCACGAGGCCCAAGGTCAGGGCGCCTGCGGCCATGAGCTCGCACGCGCGCCGGGGACTGCGTCCTATCAACCTTACTCCTTTCGGCATCGAGCCACGGCGGGGCTAAAGGCGGCTTTCAAGCAGCCCTTCAAGCGGCGGAGGCTCGAGGGTCGGTCTCGGCTGACGGATCCAGCTTCGGACACGCCATAACTTCGAGAGTGCCGGAGCCTCGGAAGGCGCCCGGCAGTTCCCGGGCACTATACCATGTCTTTACGAAAGGCAGCCTATGCCAAAAGTCACAACGGAAGCAGGGGCCTCCTCTTTTTACTGAAGGCGCCGCCGAGCGTGCCATGAATAGATGACGCTCCCCATGAGAATCGGCTTTTTTACCGAGGTCTACCGGCCCATCATCAATGGGGTCGTGGCCTCCGTAGATGGCCTGGCCGGGGGTCTGCGCGCGCTGGGTCACGAGGTGCAGTGTTTTGCGCCTCACATCCCCGGTTCCGATGATGGAGACGGCTCGCTGCGCATGCCGTCGCTGCCGCTTCCAACGTCGACGCCTTACCGCTTGACCGTACCGCTCGTGAGCCGGCGCAACCGTCGCGGGATCATCAACAACTTGGATGTATTGCACGCGCACTCGCCGTTCGTCACGGGATGGATGAGCGTGCGCTACGCGCGCCGTCTGCGAGTGCCGCTCGTCTATACCTATCACACGCGTCTGGAAGAATACGTGCACTACCTGCCGTTCGATCCGAAAGCCACGCGGTACGCCGCGTCGACGCTCACGCGAAGCTTTGCAAATCTGGCCGACGCGGTGATCGTCCCGACGCCGGCGATGCGCCGTCGCTTGGCCGAAATCGGCGTGACCGCGCATATCGAAGTCGTTCCCAGCGGCATCGACTTAGCGCATTTCGGATCGGGGGAAATGCGCGCCGGTCTGCGCCGGGCACTCGGCACCAAAGACGGCGAGAAGTTGCTGCTTTTCGTCGGCCGTTTGGGACGCGAAAAAAACATCGAACTGCTGCTGGAGGCGCTCACGTTGACGCAAGTGCCCGCGCGGCTGGCAATTGCGGGCGACGGTCCCGAACGGGAAACGCTTGAGCTGCGCGCGTCTGAACTCGGCGTACAAGATCGCGTCCGGTTTTTGGGATCGCTCGAACGCTCCGAACTGCCCGATTATTACGCCAGCGCCAACGCCTTCGTTTTTCCGAGCGTAACCGAAACTCAAGGCCTCGTCTTAGTGGAAGCGATGGCTGCCGGCTCCGCCGTGATCGCGGCCGATGCCGCGGTCGTACGCGAAGTCCTCGCCGGGGAAGGCCGGCTCGTCCCCCTTTCGGCGCAGGCGTTTGCCGCCCAAATCGACACCCTGCCGGCGACCCCCGATCAGGGGGAGTCGGCCCGTAGCCGCGCCGCTGCGGAGAGGTTTGGTATCGAGAGCCAGGCCCGCCGAGTGGCCGGGCTTTACGAGGCGCTGAGGGCTCGCGAGGTGCAAGCCGCCGCCCCTTGACTCGAACATATGTTCGGGGTACGATAGTGACATGAAAGCGGTAGATGCGTCCGTCGGGTATGCGGCGGATGACGCCGGAAACGGCGTCGCTTACGTGCGAATGAATCTACGCGAAGGCGGTCCGCGGGTGTTGCGGGTTCCCTTCAGAGTGCAGCGTCAGCCGGCATTGTCGGGCCGCGAGGTCGGATATGCCGCGCTGACGGCAGTCTGCGCGGCGGCTCGACGCCGCGCGATCGATCACGTCCGGTTTTCGATCGACGATCAGAGCTTAATCGCCGAGCTGCGCCGGCACGAAACCGTCCCGCCTCCGCTCGCGATGCCGTACGTGCGCCTAGGCTGCGCGCTCAATCAATTCCGGAGGTACGAAATCGCCGATTTGCCGCCAGGCGACGCCGATCTCAGCGCGCGTGCCCGCTCGGAAACGGCGATGCACGTCGCGGCGTGACGTGGCGCGCTTGCGCCGTTTACGCGTTCACGAACTTCCCGCCGGCACGGTCGATTTGGCGAAAGCTTTGCTTGGATGCGTGCTGATCCGCGAGTCTCCGCGGGGCCGCAGCGCCGGGCGAATCGTGGAAACCGAAGCTTACGTGATCGGCGATCCGGCTTCGCATGCATATCGCGGAAAAAGCCGCCGCAATGCTTCCATGTTCTTGATGCCGCATCGCGCCTACGTCTATAAGATCTATGGCACGTCGTTTTGCGTCAACGTCACGAGCGAACGCGAAAACGAGGGCGCCGCGGTCTTGGTCCGCGCGCTCGAGCCGATCGAGGGACTTGAGCTTATGGAAGAGCGCCGCCGAACTGCGCGCGCGATCGATCTCTGCCGCGGGCCCGGGCGCCTCTGTCAGGCTTTGGCAATCGACGGAGAGCTGGATAGGGTCGATCTCTTGCGCGGCCGGAAGCTTTGGCTTGCCGCACCGTCGGGCGATCCACGGCCAATCGGGACGAGTCGAAGGATCGGAATCAGCAAAGCCTCGCGACGCAGGCTGCGCTTTTTCGAACGCGGCAGCCCATTTGTGTCGGGACCCAAACACTTGTCGTCCTGACCGCCCTGTGCTATAGTTTGGGCGTCGCGACGTGCGGTTAAACCCTCCGCGACGCATACGTTTCCCCCGCTCACGCCCTACGAGTCCGGCAGCCTCGCCCGATCGTTTCGCATATGCGGCGTGCGCGACTCTACGAGAGAGAAAATCCACTGCAATTCGAACATCGTCCCAACAATGACGGCCGCCCTGGTGGCGGAAACCGCCGCCGCCGCTCACGACGTCACCGGCAATTTGGCAACAATCCCGCTCCTCATTTCGCCGAACATTTCCCGGTGGTCGCCGAGCAGGCGCTTCCGCAGCTGCTCACGGTCGAAGAGCTTTCGGAGAAATCCAAAGCCGACCTGAACACCCTCGCCAAAGAATTCGATATCGAGTCGCCGCTCAAGCTCAAAAAAGAAGAGCTGATCCCGAAGATCATGGAGATTCAAGCCCAGCGCACGGGTCTCGAAGCCGCCAACGGCGTGCTCGACATCTTGCCGGAAGGCTACGGATTTTTGCGGCGCGACGGCTACGTGATCGGGCCCGAAGACGTCTACGTTAGCCAAACGCAGATTCGCCGCTTCGAACTTCGCCGCGGCGACTTAGTAGACGGGCAAGTTCGTCGTCCCAAGGAAGGCGAGAAATACTTCGGCCTCATCCGCGTCGATCGCATCAACGGGCTTCTGCCCGATGAAATTCGCGGCCGCCGCCTTTACGAAAAAGGCACGCCGATCTATCCCAACGAGCGGTTCCGCCTGGAAGTGCGCTCGACCCAACTCTCCACGCGTGTGATCGATCTGTTCTGTCCGATCGGCAAAGGCCAGCGCGCATTGATCGTCTCTCCGCCTAAAGCCGGTAAGACGACGCTGCTCAAAAATATTGCCAACTCTATTTCGATCAACCACCCCGAAGCGCACATCATCGCGTTGCTCGTCGACGAGCGGCCCGAAGAAGTCACGGACATGCAGCGCACGATCGACGGCGAAGTCGTCGCTTCGACGTTTGACGAGCATCCCGAGAATCACACCGCCGTCGCCGAACTAACCATGGAGCGCGCTAAGCGCCTCGTTGAAATCGGCAAAGACGTCGTGATTTTACTCGACTCGATCACGCGCCTCGCGCGTGCCTGGAACCAAGTCATTCCGACCTCGGGCCGCACGCTGTCGGGCGGTCTCGACACCGCGTCGCTCCACAAACCCAAACGCTTTTTTGGCGCCGCGCGCAAAATCGAAGAAGGCGGTTCGCTCACGATTATCGCCACAGCGCTGGTCGAGACGGGCTCCAAGATGGACGACGTCATCTTCGAAGAGTTCAAAGGTACCGGCAACATGGAACTCAACCTGACGCGCAAACTGGCGGAGTCGCGCATCTTTCCGGCGATCGACATCAAACGCTCGGGCACGCGTCACGAAGAGTTGCTGCTCAGCGAAGACGAGATGCGCAAAATCTGGATGCTGCGCCGCGCTACGAGCGTGCTCAACAGCGGCGACATCACCGAGATCATCCTCGACAAGATGGCGCAAACGCGCACAAACGACGAGTTCTTGCAGACCGTCACCAAGGAAGCGCTCTCGCTGTCGCGCGGATATAACGAAGAGGGCAACGGGAAGTACTGACCTCCGCAGCACAAATAGCCGGAATCGAAGACGCTAGAAAACCGCCGTCCATGGCGGTTTTCTGCTTCGCTGCCGGCTGTTTATGCCGCTGAAGGCCAGTCCTGCCCGCAAGAAAAAAGACAAGGCCCGGATCGAACTATGGAATCTCATTGATGCGGCTGCAGAAATACTTAGCGCACGCCGGCGTCGCGTCGCGGCGCGCGGCCGAAGAACTGATTGTCGCGGGCAAAGTTCGCGTCAACGGTAAGATCGTGCGCGAGCTCGGAACCAGCGTCGATGAAGACGCCACTGTCAAAGTTGACGGCAAGAGCGTCGCGCTTCCAAAGGCGCATACGTATATCGTTTTGAACAAACCGTTCGGCGTCGTGACGACGATGCGCGATCCGGAAGGGCGCCGCACCATCAGCGACTTGTTGCCAAAAGGTCTGCCGCGGGTGGTCCCGGTCGGGCGATTGGACTACGATACCGCCGGCGTCTTGTTGCTGACAAATGACGGTGAGCTGGCGCACGTGCTGACGCACCCGCGTTTCGGCGTCGAAAAAACGTACCGTGCCGTGGTGAAGGGACAGCTCTCGAAGGATGAGATCGCACGTCTGCAACGCGGAATGCATTTGGAGGAGTTTCGCGCGTCGGGTGCGCGCGTGAAAGTGGTTGCATCTCCGTCCGACCGCACGGTGCTGGATATTACGATCCACGAAGGCCGTAACCGGCAAGTCCGCCGCATGCTCGAGGCGGTCGGCCATCCTGTGCGCGAGCTGCGCCGATTGCAGTTCGGGCCGATTTCGCTCGGGACGCTCCCGGCAGGCCGCAGCCGGCCCGTGACCGCGCGGGAACTCGCGCGTTTGCGCGAACTGCTCCCGTAGCCATGGAGAGGCTTGCCGCGCTTCCGAATACCTACAAACTCGTGCGGCGCGATGCGCGCGCGAGCCGGACCATCGTTCAACTGCCCAACGGCGCGAGCTTCGGCGGCGAGGTGCTGGCGATCTGCGCCGGACCGTGCAGCGTCGAGTCGCGGGAACAGATCGAGGCAACCGCGCAAGCGGTGGCCGCAAGCGGCGCCAACGTGCTGCGCGGCGGGGCGTACAAACCGCGGACCTCGCCTTACGCATTTCAGGGTTTGGGCGCCGAAGGACTGAAGCTGCTGCGCGATGCGGCCGACCGGTTCGGCATGTCGGTCGTGACCGAAGTTCTCGATCCGCGCGACGTTGCGCTCGTTGCGCAACACGCCGACATGCTGCAAATAGGCACGCGGAACATGCAGAACTTTACGTTGTTGCGCGAAGTCGGAGACGCTCGCAAGCCGGTCTTGCTCAAGCGCGGACTCTCGGCGACGATCGAAGAGTGGCTGCTGGCCGCTGAATATTTGCTCGTCGCAGGCAATGCCGAGGTTGTCCTGTGCGAACGGGGGGTGCGCTCGTTCGATTCGGCGACGCGCAATCTCTTAGATCTGGCGGCTGTTCCGCTCGTCCACTCGCTTTCGCACTTGCCGGTCATCATCGATCCGTCTCACGGCACGGGCCTCGCCAAGCTGGTAGCGCCGATGGCGGCCGCTGGGCTCGCCGCCGGAGCCGACGGCTTGCTGGTCGAGGTCCATCCCGACCCGCCGGCGGCAGCGTCGGACGGGCCGCAGTCGCTCACGTTCGAGCAGTTCGAAACGTTGATGGGAAGGCTGCATGCGGTCGCCGCCGCGGCGGGACGGCAGCTGCCGTCCGCGACGTTAGCCGCTTGACCGCCTAGGAGGGGAGCGTCGGCGTCCCGCCGCATGGCAAGCGACGAACGTCGTTTGAGAAACGTTTATCCGCGGTATCAACGCTACGCTCCGCGGCCTTCATTATAAACACGCACGAGCACGAGGTTTAATAGACGCATGATCCTGATCACCCGCATGGCAGCGGCCGCAGCGGCCGTTTTTGGTGCTGTCGCATTTGCCTCGCCGGCCAACGCGCAGAACTACAGCAACCAGTTTTCACAGGCGAAATTAATCCACCGCGCCGACACGTCCGTCCCGATCGCCGGGTCAGGCACTGTGGTGATACAGGTTCAAGTGAATGCCGACGGCAGCCACAAGGTCACGCGTATCATTCGCTCGAGCAATTACCTCGACAACGCTGCGGCGATCGACATCGCGAAAAACTCCACCTATCGTCCGCAGCACCGCGGGAAGACCCCGGTCACCGGTTTTTATGACTTCACGATCGCCTTCCACGGCAAGAGCGTCGCTTCCAACGGCGTGGTCGCATCCGGCACGACGGCGCAGGTGGACGGGCTCATTCATGCCGGCAAGTACGACGCCGCCAAAGCGATCGTTCTTCGGGCGCTCGCGTCCAGGCCCAACGATGCAACGTTAAATCAACAGCTCGCAACGGCCGACTATTTCCAGAAAGACTATGCGGGCGCGGCGGCAGCATTCGAAAAAGTGTCGAACATTTCCAAGCCGTTCATTCCGGTCGCCGCGCAATCGTATGCGATGGCAGCCGTGAAACTCGCACCGACCGACAGCACAACGGCCGTTTCATTCGCGCAAAAAGCCGTGACGCTGGCACCGGGGGACGGGACGTACTACATTCTGGGTTCGGCGCAAGTGCAAGCCGGCGACGCGGCATCGGCAATCGCGAACCTGCAAAAAGCGCGTTCGCTCGCGATGGCGGACCCAAAGATGGACAAGAACGCTAAGGTCAACATCGATGCGGCGCTGCTGCAGGCATACATTCAAACCGGGGACACCGCATCGGCCAAGCCGCTCGAAGACGAGATCACGCAGTTGGACCCGACGAACACGACGGTGAAGCGCATGATCGGAAATCAGTATCTGGCTACGGGAAACGCGTCGTCCAAGGCCGGCAAGCATGAGGATGCGCTGGCGAGCTTCCTGACGGCGGCCAAAGAAGGCGACAAGGACGTCGCGGTCACGGCCTACGCCTCCGCGGCGTTGGAAGAGAACACGATCATCGGCGCGTCTAAGACTCCCGCCGTCCCCAACGATTACTTGACGAAAATGAAGCCCTATGCAGACCAAGCCCTGGCGCTCAACCCCAACGACGCGCTCGCAAACTACGCGCTCGGCGTTGCTATGGCGGGCGCGTGGATAGTGGGCGGAAAGCAGAAGGCCGAGTTCAAGAGCCAAGCGCTGGATGCGCTCAACAAAGCGCGAACCGAGGCGCAGGCGCAAGGCAACATGAGCCTAGCGTTTAACATCGACAGCTTCATCAAGGCGAACATTCAAAAATGACGAGGACTTTCCGTAGAGGTAGGCCAATGTGGCGCCTTTCTAAAGCGCACATGCTTTCCCGCGGAACGGGAGGACAGAAATAGTGTTTGGCGGTTTCATTACATTCATGCAAAAGGGCGGCTGGGACATGTGGCTGCTCTTGCTCATCTCGATCGTTGGCTTAGCCATCGTGATCGAGCGGCTCTGGTTCTTTGCCCAGCAGCACGGTGATACCAAAGGCCTACTGAAAGCAATCGGGCAGAAGATTTCTCAGGACGACATCGACGGGGCCATCAAGGTCTGCCGCAGCCAGCGCGGCATGCTCCCCAAGATTTTGGAATTCGGTCTCCTGCGCGGCGAGAAGAACCGCGCCGATATCACGGACGCGCTTTCGATCGCG
>JBBQQR010000027.1:0-22282 GCA_038215615.1 Vulcanimicrobiales bacterium
TCATCAAGCGGCTCTCGTCATCTTGGCGCCGCTTAGACGGGTACCAACACATCGCAGTTGCAGATCAGCAAGCTGCGTGAGATAATGCACCAACGGAGTTACGCCGCTAAACGAATTTCCCCGAACATCGGCACGACCTCCCGGCGTCTCCAAGAGCGCCCATGAGAAAAGCGCCATCGCGGAGCGCTTTGTAATAAACGAGTTGTTGGTAGGTCGATTCACCGTAGCGATTCGAGCTGGACCAGTCTGTGTCCGGAAAGGCCGGATCATTCTTGATGATAATGAGACCATTTTGATCTTCGTGCGCACCGAGATAGGCGAGCTGGTCGCTTAGAACTGGCCGCAGGTCTCGGACCAGACCGAGATCACCCGAAAAAAGATAGTACTCGGCTACTGCCGAGACGTACTTGGCGACGTAGTCCGTCAAATACCAATTCGCGTTCCCTATGCCGAGTTGCGCGCGAACCTGGTGTTCGCTCCCGCGGTAAAGGGATAGGTTAAAGAGTGACTTTTTGACTAGCGCGAGATCGCCGAACGAGTAGTAATTTGTACGGGCTTCTTCGAGAAGGTCTCCGACCCATAGCGCGCGATCGCGGCGAATTCCGTCCCAATAGTACCCTTGCATGTTGACTCGCACGGTTTCAACCGCGGTAAGCCAAATAGCGTTGAGAGCGGGATCGGAAGACGCAAAAAAACCCTTGTTAACGACCGGATAGGCTTGAAAGTTCATGAACACGTAAAGTCTTCCGGCTGGCACGTCATCGCCGAGGGCGATGGCCAGGTACCGGGCTGCCCGGTAAACGTCTTCCTGTTGCGGGGCGCGCGTCAGCGAGTGTGCGTGGGGCTCGTAGAATTGCGGATCGAGGAGTTGGGCTAGATCTTCGCCACTGGTAACGGTCACGAGCGCAGCTGCCTCATTTGCGGCTTCGAAGCGCAGGGACGCATGCCCAAAAGCATCGCGTCCAAAGTCAAAGACGATAAACTTGCCTCGAAATGAGCTATTGACTGAAAGCCCGTTAAGGTAAGGGTGGCGATTGCAGCCGGCGAACTCTGCTGCGCTCTCTTCGACCTTATTACAAATCAAGTAAGCTACGGGAACGATGCTGATTGGGTTACGATTCTCTTTGATAAATCGGCGGTAGCGGTCACCGAGTAAACCCGTTACCAGCGCATCCGTACCGGACGTACCGATCGGCTGCGGCGCGGGTGGCCTTGGGGGTTGGTAGCCTATTCGTTCGGCTGTTCCCGGCCAGGCAAAATCATCGATTTGCGCGTGAAAAACGGCATGGTCCCAGAGCGAATCGTCCAAGTCAATGCGCGTCCATTGTGGCGTAACTGCCGACGACGTTACCCAGCTTTCATCCGACTTGATCTCTATTCTAGCGCGCGTTTGAAGCTCGATCGATCCGTTAAAAATGAATCCGTTGTTAACGCGTTTACGATCGACTCGTACGGCGATGACGTTCTTGCCTTCACGGAGAAACCGTGAAACATCAATGGTGCGCGCATCGTCCCAACTCACGTTCTGACCGACCCGCGCATCGTTAATGTAAAGCGTAAAAAAGCCGTCCGCCGTTAAGGAGAAGGTTGCCCGTGCTATCGGGGCGTCGACACGAACGGTCTTGCGAAATAAAACGACGTCGGCATTATGAGGCGTCCATATCCAGACTGGCGCAATGACGGTGGCGAATGTTGATTGTGCACTAGCGATACTTCCTGTGATCGCCGCAGCCATGACACACGCTGAAAGTACCGAAAGAGTTTGCATGCCGTGCGCTTCCGGGCCGCGGAAATATTTGAAGGCTATTTCGATTCACTCCGCCATGGGTGCAATTTTTCAAGTGCATTGACGAGAACTCGTGCAAACAAGGCGTTTCCATAGGCCGTGAAATGCGAGTCCCATGTGTGATAAATCGAGCGGTGATGTGCCGAGAGCTCGTCTTTCACTAAAGCGTCGGCCACATTGACGTACGGAACATGAGCCTTCTTAACCACGGCGAGCATGTTGTTCGCGTCGGCTTCGGCCGCAGTCAAATCTGGAAGTAGCCGATCGGAGCGAATAGGTTGACTCGCAGTACCAGGTATGCGCCAGTAGGTTGTCTCCGCCGGAAAATGGTCTGACTCGAGGTATGGCGCGACGAGAAATGTGGTTCCTACTTGCTTTAGTTCCTGGTTGACCGCGGCGAGTTTCTGCGTGAAACTTTGATCGTATCGGCCATCCGCTCCGTTGGCGTCATAGAGGCCATGAACGCTATTCAATTTTCCAGCATAGAGCGAAAATGCCGCGACTACTTGATTCACGATGCCGGTGGTAAGAACGTTTTGAGTGTAATCCAGAACGTTCCATCCGCCAACCCCTGTTAGGCGAATCGGATAAACTCGAACGGTGAGGTTACGCTTCTTTATGTCGAGGTCCCGATTCAAGGCTCGCTCGACGAGCCCTGGAATGGATTCGCTCCATGGGCTATCCCACCAAATGTACGATGGCCCTACCAAAGCGATTCGGAACTCGCGCTCGTTCGGGCGAGTCGGCAAGACGCTCACGCGTTTTTGTGGAGTGCAACAGGTAAGAGCGCCACTGCGGTGGTCGAAAGCGGAAAGCCGGCGGATGCGCCGGTTCCCTGTATCTGCAACGACGATGGAACGTTTATCCGGCGCAACGACGATTCCGAGAGGCTGGTTGAAAAGCGCTTGCGGGCCCGGTCCATCCCGATAGCCACCACCGAGACTCGATGCGTTGCGGAGTGGATCTGCGTTCAACACACGTACGTAATCCTCGTTCCCCCCGCCCTGATGTAACTCGACCGTGCTGTCCAGAGCATCGGTAATTACCCATTCATCAGGGCTAAAAGCTGCGATGGCCGACGGAGGCCCGGCAAATTCGGCACCTTCGTTATCCGGTTTCATCGAAAGATCTCTTGAATTGAAAGAGTACCGCACGAGTTTCTGCTGCGTTAAATTGTAGAGAAAAATCTGGAAAGCGGAGCCGGCCACGAGAAACGCGTCATGGTCTTCGACAATGGCCAGGGACGAAACGTCCTTGAACCGCCCGTCGCCGAAGTCTATCGTGGATCCGATGCCGGAGGTATCGATTTTGCGAACACCGTGTGGGAAATCTGCAATATAAAGATTGCCGGCGCGATCGAATGCCAAAGACCGCGGATATGTGAATAACATCTGTTCTCGCGGTCCATCCGTGCTGCCGTCTTTCAGGGGTACGCCCGCAAATGTTGAAACGATTCCGTTTTTGATGCGGCGAATAACGTGATTCAATGTGTCTGCGACGTATATCGCATCGTCGGGACCCACCGCGACATCATTGGGGTAATTGAACTGCGCGCCCCGAGCCGGCCCGTCGCGAAAGCCACCTGCCACACCGAGGCCAAAAGCGACGAGCGGCCCTGACCCCGCTATGGTCGAAACGGTTCCGTTCGTTGACAGCATTCGGATCCGCTGTGCGGCCCGGTCGGCGATGTAAAGATTCCCCCGGCGATCGTACGCTATCCCTGCAGGGCTTACGAACTGCGCGCTTCGGCTAGGCCCGTCTACAAGGCCGCTTTCTCCGGAACCCGCAATCGTACTGACTGCAGGATAATCTGAGAGATCGGCTAACGCTCCGCTACGAACGATAGCACTAAGAGCTGCGATCGAGACGACGATTGAAAGAAGCTTACGATTCAAGAGTTCCCTTCCGGTCCGGCAGCCTATGCGAGCGAGTAGGGTCGCTTCTCGAACTTCGACCTCCACCCTGCCGGATTGCATCGACAAACGCGTCCGTACCAGGATTATCGCCGAAAAACGGAAACGTGTGGACGCTTTGTGAATTCTCTTCTTTTGGCGATTCGTTTCTTCGGATTTGATATATGCGCGTCTTAGTCACGGGCGGTGGCGGCTATATCGGATCGGTGCTGTGCCAGCAGCTTCTTGATGCGGGCCATCAACCCGTCGTGCTCGATCGTTTTTTTTGGGGGCGCCGTCCTCTCGAACATTTGGCCGTAGTGGCGATAGTCGGCGATATTCGTCAAATAAAAGATGAGTGGTTCGACGGTATCGATGCGGTCTGTCACTTAGGCGGCCTGTCGAACGATCCGACTGCGGAATACAACACCGAGGCGAATCACCAGATGAACGTCGTTGCAACGGAGCGGCTGGTCGAGGCCTGCAAGCGGCGCCGCATCGGGCGTTTTACCTACGCCTCTAGTGCTTCGATTTATGATACGGAAACTTCGGCAACCACGCTCGAGCGATCGCCGACGATGTGCGACGAAACGACGGTGGTCGCGCCGCGCGGCGCCTATTCGATTTCAAAATATCAGGCGGAACAGGTAATTCTGGCGGCCGCTGACGACTCGTTCGCTCCCGTGGTATTTCGACAGGGAACGGTTTACGGGTACAGTTCCCGGATGCGGTTTGACCTCGTCGTCAACACGTTCATCAAAGATGCCGTCATCAACCGGCGCTTGTTTCTGCACGGAGGCGGATGGATGTGGCGGCCTCTGGTAGACGTAACGGATGTCGCTCGCGTCCACGTCATGGCTTTGACGGCGCCGCTGGACGCGATTCGCGGGCAGGTCTTCAACGTGCTTGAAGAGAATTATCAGATTCGCCAACTGGCCATGCTCGTCGCCGGTTCGTTTTCGCTGCACGAACCCCCGATCGAGATCGATCTCGTGCAGACGCCGCTACCCAATCTCGTGCGGAACTACAGGATGAGCAATTCGAAGCTTTCTAACGCGCTCCACTTCACGCCGTCGGTCACCGTCCTCGAGTCTATCGAAAACATGATCAAGAAACTTCCGCTGGACTCGGTGGAAGAGCTCGCAAACCCGCAGTACTACAATATCAAATGGATGTCGATCCTCGAGGAAGTGCATACTGCGCAGCGCGAGTTCAGCAGCATTTATTAGCCCTGCAGCAGCGGCGTATTTTTATCCCGGATCGAAAGCCTGGGCTCACTGAAGATTGGCCACGTGATGTTTACCTTCGGATCGTTCCAGCGAATTGCGCCTTCCCGTGAGGGGTCGTGTAGCGCCCCATGTTTGTAGGAGAAGACGGCATCCTCGGTGAGCGTCAAGAATCCGTTTGCAAACCCAGCCGGAATGTAAAGCTGCTTGTGGTTGTGCTCGGAGAGGTAAAAGCCTTGCCATTGGTAGAGCGTCGGCGAGCCTTGGCGCATATCGACGATAACGTCGAAGATTTTTCCTCGCAGCGCCTGCACGAGCTTCGACATCTTCGGATCGAAGTGCAATCCGCGCAGGACGTTGCGTGCCGAAAACGAGACGCTATCCTGGACGAAGGTATCCGCAATACCGACCGCCCCGTATTTTTCAAGAGAGTACGTCTCCTTAAAAAATCCGCGGTCGTCTTCGAAAACTTCGGGAATAATGATCTTCGCCTCGGGAAACTTGGTAGCGAATACTTGTATTGCCATGCCGCGTCCTGATTTTGACCCTTCGGGCGCAGAACCTGCCGGGGCCTGGCAGCCTGCCCAAGAAGGTATTATGGCATGAGAAACATTTCGCCTGATATTCTTCGGCGCGTTGTTGTTATCGGCGCATCAGGACAACTCGGTTCCGACATCGTTAAAGCGTTGTATGGAATCGAAACCGTCGGCGTCGATCACGCAATGGTGGACATCGAAAGTCCGGCTTCAATTTCGAGCGCGCTGGCACATCATCGGCCCTCGCTCGTCATTAACACGGCCGCGTTTCACAACGTCGAGCGGTGCGAAACCCACGCCGAGCGAGCTTTCTCGGTGAACACCGTTGCCGTAGAATCCCTGGCATCGATATGCGACGCCGCTGGCATCGCATTGGCGCACATTAGTACGGATTACGTGTTCGACGGGGCCGCCTCGTCGCCGTACGACGAAAAAGCAGCTGCGCATCCAATGAACATCTACGGAGCTTCAAAGTACGCTGGCGAACTTACGCTTTCTATAAAGACCAAGCGTTTTTTTATCTTCCGCACGAGTGGTCTTTACGGGCTGCGCGGAAGCAGTACGAAAGGCTACACGTTCGTCGAGCGAATGCTCGAACAGGCGCGCAGCGGCCGCCCCCTTCGAGTTGTCGATGACATCGTTCATGCGCCCTCTTACACCGTTCAGGTTGCCGGCGGCATCAGGCGCATTTTGGAAGGCGGCCAATTTGGCATCTACCATGTGACTAATGCCGGCGAGACAACCTGGTACGACTTCGCCGTTGAAATCCTCAAAATGTCCGGCGTCGCCGCATCTGTCGAGCGAACGACGAGCGATGCATTCCCGAGCTACGCCCGGCGTCCGCGATATTCGGTCCTCGCAAATGCTGCGATGGAGAAGGCGAAGATCGAGCCATTGCCCGATTGGCAGGAGGGCCTGCGAGCCTATCTCCATGAACGGAGAAGCGCTTCAGCTTCTCCTTGACTTTATTCCGGGCTCGACGACCGGCAGCATTTTCCACCATTCACATTGCTTGCTCCACTCGGTCGTCTTCGCGATGCCCGCAGTTAACGTGGTGCTTGCGCTCCACCCCAAGAGGGTGCGAGCCAAATTGCAGTCGGGAACACGTTTGAGAATGTCCTCGAACTCAGCACCGTACAAATCGCCTGTCGCTCTCTGTTCGATCTCTCCATAGCCAAGAGAGTTCACGATTTCCCTGAGGACTTCGTCGGTCGTGTGTTCGAATGCCGAGCCGATATTGACGACGGTGTTCCGCGCATTTTCCGATTCTGCCAGCCGCAACACGCCTTCAACGGCGTCGTCGATGTACGTAAAGCAACGGGTTTGATTGCCGTTGTCGTACGAAAGAGCCGGCAGCTCATTGAGGAGTCGATGCAAGTTTCGGCTGACGAGAAAACCCGGCTCTTGGCTCGGTCCGTACACATTGAAAAAACGGACGATGCGAAACTCCAAATCGTTCGCCTGAGTCGTCCCAAACAGAATATGCTCCACGATTGCTTTGCTCGTACCATAGCTCCAGCGGCTTACGGACGTAGGTCCAAGAACGCGATCCCCGTCTTCGCGCCACGGAGTATGCGGGTTCCTGCCGTAGACTTCGCTGGTGCTGGCGAAAATAAGTTTGATATTTCTGGATCGGCAAATCCGGATAATCTCGCGGCTTGCAATCACATTTATGTCTATGAGGGTGAGCGGATCGGCCATGTACTTCTCTACGCCTACCACGGCCGCGAGGTGATAGATCTCAGTCACATCGCTTGGAATGGCGGCATCGAGTCCTTGCCAGTGCCGCAGATCGAATGGGATGTAATCTATCCTCGGCAAGACGTCGATCAGGCGGCGTGCATTCGCTTCCGGTGTTGAATCCAGGACTGCGACATCTCGCTGCCGTTCCAGTAATCTCTTGGCCAAGAAACTGCCGATGAATCCCGAACCACCGGTTACCAAAACCTTGCTTATCGCCCGACTCCCACGGTGACGTGTCCGGCGGCTTTCGCCAGCGCGATCTCGGCGCGACTAAAGGACCGCCGGCCGTCGACGATGATAGCGCCGGGGGTGGCTGCATCGAGCATTTGCGTGAGCGACGGGTGCGTCGGGATTCTGTGAACTGCCAGCCAGGCGATAACGCCGGCTTGAGAGACAGCCTCTTGCCAACTGCGGCATCTTAGCTGACCCATATCTTCCGGAATGTCTTGCTCGAATACCATGTCGTCGTACCAGCGCACCGTATAGCCGTCTTTCAGCGCGCAACGTATGTAGTCGATGGCCGGGCTGGAGCGAGTGTCTCCCGTATCGTTTTTGAACGTGATACCGATTACCGCGATCGATCGAGATAACGTCGACGGCGCTCCCTTAAGCATCCGCTTCGTCCGATTCCAAAGATATAAAGGAGCCGATTCGTTGATCAGACGCGCTTCTCGCGACAAGCTCGTCTTTACGCCGAGGCTGCCCGCGAACTCATGAAGAATCCACGGGTCTTTCGTCAAACAGTAACCGCCCACTCCGACGCCCGGAATAAGAATGTTGACATTTCCAGACCCTTTCGGAAGCGTATTGGCCGCCCTAATGACTTCGAGGACATCGATAGCCAAGCCATCGCAGATCATCGCTAACTCTTGAGCGTAAGCGATATTGAGGTCGATCCAAGCGTTGTCGGCAAGTTTCACCATCTCGGCACAGGCGGCAGACACGACGGTTACGACTTGGAAGTCGCGGTTTCGCCAAAAGGCGGCCGCTAAAGCTGTGCTGCTATCGTCGACTCCTCCGACAATGACCGGCAATGCACGCAAATCTGACAAGGCGGTTCCCTCGGCCAGCCTTTCCGGAGAAAATGCCACGTGTGTCTCTTTGCGTACGCGTAGGATCGGCGCCACCAGTGCATTAGTCGTACCGGGCGGCACAGTGCTCTTAACCAACACGAGAGCGCCCGGCTTTGAATGCTGCTCGATTTCGACGATGACATTTCGTAACTCGTTCAGATCGGGAAGCCCGCTGGCCGCCAGAGGGGTACCGACGGTAACGAGCACCACGTCGCAATCACGAATCGCCGAGATATCGGTCGTGGCGGTGAGTCGGCCGCTCGAAACTGCTTTTGTCAGAAACTCGTCAACGCCGGGTTCGGATACGGGAGACTTCCCGAGTTGAATCGACTGTATGCGGAAAGCGTCGCGGTCTATCGCGATGATTCGATCGCCGCGATTAGAGAGTTCCGCTGCCAGAACCGATCCGATGTAGCCGACTCCTACGACGCCTACAGTGGCCCCGCGTTCTATCCCCAGCAGAACTTGCGGTTCTACCGGCATTCGGTTTCTTCCGACTGTTTTCCGCGCTGGGCTGCGATGAGGGTCGAGGCGAGGTGCAGGCTCTCAACCTGACCGGCATCGGTCCACCACCCTTTCAGCATGTCGTAATAGAGATCGCCCGCGCTCAGATAGGCGTTGTTGATGTCGGTAATTTCCAATTCATTGCGAGCAGAAGGTTTAGCGCTGTGTATGTAATCGAAGACCCGTTGATCGTAGAAGTATACTCCGACCACAGCATAGTTTGTCTTCGGCGATTGCGGCTTCTCCTCGATCGACTTGATTCGATCCTCTACGATTTCGGCGATGCCGAAATGTTGAGGATCCCGCACCTCTTTCAACAGCACCCGAGCACCGCTTCGTTGTTGTGCGAAGCGTTCTTTGTACTGCGTGATATCCTCTTGTAAGATGTTATCGCCGAGGATCACGCATATGCGATCTCTATCGGCGAAGTGTTCGCAGAGCTTCAACGCGTCCGCGATCCCGCCTTCGCCCTCCTGATACGCATAGTTCAGGTGCTTCAGCCCGAACTCACTTCCGTTCCCTAGCAAGCGGAGAAAATCGCCCGAAGAGCTTCCGCCCGTCACGAGCATGACGTCGGTTATCCCGGCGCGCGTCAACGTTTCGAGCGGATAGTAAATCATCGGTTTGTCGTAGATGGGAAGCAGGTGCTTGTTCGTAACCTTCGTCAGCGGACGCAGCCTTGTTCCAAGCCCACCCGCTAAGACAACGCCCTTCATTTGAACTTCTCCGTGTATTGGCGCCGATAATACTCGGTAAACGAACCATCTTTGATCGGTTTCCACCAGGGCTCGTTCGCACGGTACCAGTCCACAGTTCCCGAGAGGCCCTGCACGAAATCGCATTGCGGCATCCAGCCCAAGGCGCGCATTTTGGAAAAGTCGAGTGAGTAGCGGCGGTCGTGTCCAGCGCGATCCGCGACGTGACGCACGTGCGTATCGAAAGAACGGCCGCACGATGCGATGAGCCGCTCGGTGATCTCGAGGTTGGTCTTAAGGTTACCCGCACCGATGTTGTAGACGTTCATCACTTGTCCGCGCTCGAGCGCGTGTAGAATGCCGCGCGAATGATCGTCCACGTGAATCCAATCGCGCACTTGCATGCCGTCTCCATACAAAGGAACGGGCTTGTCTTCGAGGAGATTCGTCGTGAAAAGAGGGATCAGTTTTTCAGGATACTGGTAGGGCCCGTAGGTGTTTGAGCCCCGCGTGACTACCACCGGTGTACCGTAGGTTGTCCCGTAAGCCAGCACCCGAAGATCACCACCGGCTTTGCTAGCCGCATATGGCGAACGAGGCGCAACGGGGTCGGTCTCCTTTGAACTGCCTGAGGCGACGTGCCCGTACACTTCGTCGGTCGAGACTTGCAGATAACGCTCAATCTTATGCCGCCGAACTGCCTCCAGAAGGACGTGAATTCCGAGCGTGTCTGTCCGCAGGAATGCTGCAGGATCGAGGATTGAACGGTCTACATGACTTTCCGCTGCAAAGTTTACGATAGCTTCAACGGGTGTTGACAGCGCGTCTTCAACGGAACGCGCGTCCGCGATGTCGCCTTTATAGAAACGATAGCGCGGATTCTGCTCCACGTCGCGTAAGTTGGCCGGATTTCCCGCGTAGGTCATCGTGTCATAATTGATGATGGAAATACTTGGACGCTCGCGTAGGACTATGCGAATAAAATTCGATCCGATAAAGCCGAGCCCACCGGTGACAAGCCACGTTCGCAACCGTATCGTCTCCTGAAAAAAGTACCAGGAAATAAACCCGTGATATATATTCGTCTAACGCTTCGAGAGAAAGCCAGGAAACCTTGGCGCTTGGCGCCCTCCTGCCCTATTTGCTCTGCAGGCCACCGAACATTCCGGCGACGGCGCCCATCGCGGCCGCCAAGGTGGGTGACGCGAACAAAACCCAGCCGAACATGACGAACGCGAAGGTCGTAGCGATTGACACGCTCGCGGCCAAGCCCGGCTGGAAGTTCAGCACGAACTTCGTCTTAGCAACGGTCAAGCTCCACACGCGGTGCACGGCCAAACCCAGTCCATGCCAGAGACCCCACACCACGAAATGCCATTGCGCGCCGTGCCATAATCCGGCGACGGCCATGACGAATGCAAGATTGATCATTGTCACGACTTTGTTGTGCCGGCTCCCGCCGAGCGGAATGAAGATATAATCCCGGATCCAGGAACTCAAACTGATATGCCAGCGGCGCCAAAACAGCGAGATGTTCGGCGACCAGTATGGTCGATCGAAATTTTCGAGAATCTGAAATCCTAGCAACCCAGCCATTCCGATGGCGATGTCCGAATAGCCGGTGAAGTCGAAATAGATCTTCGCGGTGTAGGCGAACATGGCGATCCAATAATCGCCCGTATGATAAGGCGCTCCTGGCGTGAGCAATGGTTGTGTAAGCGGAGTCATGGAGTCCGCAATAATGGATTTCTTGGCCAATCCCAGGATCACGCGATAGACGTTTGCCGCGACGAACAGCGGCGTGGGCCGCCACATGTGGTCGATCTGCGGCGCAAAATTCTGATAACGTTTAATCGGCCCGGCGACGAGGGTCGGATAAAACATGGCAAACGTGGCGAATTTGCGGACGTCGAAATCGACGATCTTCCCAAGATACACGTCGACCAAGAAGTGGACGAATTCGAAGGTGAAAAAAGAAATCGCCAGCGGGATCAGCAAGTGCGGAATGGCGACTGCGATCTTTCCGCGTGAAATCTCTTCCACGCTGCCGAGAAACAGGGGCGTATACTTGTAGATAAACAAGACGCCGACGCTGGCCGAAACGCCGGCGGTCAGCAGCCACCGGGCGGTGCTGATCGCGTGGCGTTTTCGCAGGGAGACGATCGCCCGGGCGCACGCGTACGTGACGGTTGCGAGCCCAGCGATCAAAATCAAGTACGGCGGATAGGCGAACGCATAGAAAACGATGCCGCACAACACGAGAACGGCCGGCCGAAAGCGGGCCGGGCTGCTCCAGTAAGCGAGCAGCGAGGCAAGCGCAAACGCGGCAAAAACCCAAGTGTTGAAAATCACCGGATCATTTTCCGGAGGTACGGGCTCAGGCGCGCCACGAGGATGCGCTGCCCCGCAGCATTCAAATGGTCGTTGTCGATGAAGGTAGCGGAAGGCGCCGCGCGATCGAGGTTGAGGACCGTTACCCGTGGGCAATGCGGGACGGCCATGAGCGCGTGTAGATTCGCGTCGTATTCGGGGACATCGATATAGTCGTGAAGCAGTCCGTGATTAGTCGGCGTGAGAAAAACGATCGCGGGAATTTTCGCCGCGCAAAGCTCCCGCAGCAGGATGCGATAGTACTGCATGCCGACGTTCGTATCGTCGATCGGCGCGAGATCGTAAGTGCCGAGAAACTTGTCGCTGGTGGGCCGGTGCGCCAACTCTTGGGCTGCGGCCGTGCCGGTAATGTTTTGGACTGAGCGCACGAGCGCGCCAGCCATGTCGTCGGTGCCGAATATCATCTCGCACAGGTCTGCGCGCAGGCGGTAGAAGCGCCAGTACCTTTCTACGAACCGGTTGAGTGCGGGGTTTAGGCCTACAGCCGGGTGCATCTTTAACACCCGGCGATCGCCGGGTGTCAATACCGCTTCCGCCGTTCGTTCAAGCGATGGATGAAGCGTGCGGTACGCGCTGTCGGCGTGATTGAATTCTTTGATGTTGACGTTGATGACGGCGCCGGCTAACGGCACGCCCGCATGCAGCGCGTAACGCAATAGAACGGCGCTGTTCGGCGTCGAGCCGCCCTCGTACGACATATTGAGCATACGCGACGCGGGAAAGCGCCGTTGTAGAACGTTCGCGGCGGAATCCGCTTCGGGAATTTTGTATCCCCAGAGCACTGAGTCGCCGAGAAAAGCGATCACTGGCTTATTGCGCGGAGCGTCCCCGACGTACAAGTTCAAATATGCCGGAGAAAACTGCTCGGGCAGCCGCGACGGAAGCGGGCGCCAGAAGCCGAGCGCGGCGTCCAATATGAGCAGGAGCGCGAGCGCCACGGGATACGCAAGCCACCATCGTGCGCGGGCGATGTTGGTTGTCATCGCACTAGAAGTCAGTGTAGATGAAGTGAGATTCGGTGGACGGGCTGAGCAGAATGCTCAGGACGATGATGACGAACAAAACGACGCCAAGTTTGATGGGGCCGAAGCGCGCATCCGCGATGAACGGCCACACTCGGCTTTTCGTAAGGTACCAGGATGCGGCAACCGGGTCGTCCGTGCCGGTCGTGATCAGCGTCTTGGCGTCGGCCCATGATTCGGCCGAATGCTCCAGCGTGGGCGCCGGATCGGTGGATTGAGATTTCAATCGGTATGGGCTTCGAAAGTCTTTACGTTACGGAGACCCGCATCACGAAACGTCTGTTCGACTCCCGGCGCTTCATCGGTATTCGCTTTGTAAGTCACGACGCTGCGTCCGGCCTCGATAGCGTCATTGTAATTCTGTACTTGGTCTTGCGGGATCGGCCAGTCAGCCAAGTGATCGATGATATGCGGCTCGGCGAAGAAGCCGATGTAGCGATTGTCGGAACTGATGTTTGGGACGTTCGCGTCCATCGTAGTCATGATCCCGGTCGAGCCCGTGATAATGTCGTGCGACGCATCAGTTGTCGTATGGCCTTGGCCGACGTGCATGAATGTGACCATCGACTCCCCATGTTCGTTCGACGGCGTATCTTTTGTGATAACCGCCAACTTGTCGCAATTCACATTGGGCGTGCTGCATAAAGCGTCCTCAAGCTGCCCCGGATTCGACGACTGCGCTATTCCCGTTACCAGTTTTTCAGCCACGTATGTTCTCCTTAAGCGGCATCCTTCGACAGGCTCATGGTGACAACTTGCTTCGCTAGATTTCCCTGATGGCTTTGGCGAGCCGGCCGATGCCTTCACGGATCTTCTCCGGGGATGCGTTGGAGAAATTCAGCCGCATGCCGTCGGTCACGTCGCAGTGCGGATAGAATGAGACGCCGGGCACGAAGACGACGTTTTCTTTAGCGGAAATCTGCAGCAGGTCCGTCGTGTCGACGCCGGTAGCGCGGGCCCACAAGAACATGCCGCCCTGCGGCCTGTTGAACGAAACGCTCTTGGGCATGAACTCCGTCAGCGCATCGTACATCACGTCCCGTCGCTGGTGATAGACGCGCCGGATCGCCTGGACGTGCTCTTCGAAGGCCTTGGCGCGCCCCACAATGCGCGCGAAAATATACTGCGTGAGAGTCCCACTCTGTAAGTCCGCGCCCTGCTTGGCGAGCACGAGTTTTTCGTGTACCTCGGGATCGCGCACGGCCAGCCATGCGACGCGCATGCCCGGCGCGAGAATCTTGCTGCCCGTGCCGCAGTAGATGATCGTCCCGCTCGACGGATAGCTCACGAGCGGCGCGAGATCCTCGCCTTCGAACCGCAGCTCCCCATACGGATCGTCCTCGACGATCGGGACACCGAAGTGCTCGCAGATGCGTACGATTCGCGCCCGGCGCTCGTGCGCGAGCGTGCGTCCGGTGGGATTTTGAAAATTCGCGACGACGTAGACGAACTTTGGCGGCGGCTGGGCATGCGCGAGCACGTGCTCGAGCGATTCGGGAATCATCCCGTCCTCGTCGGTGTCGACCGCGAGATAGCGCGCTTGATACGCGTCGAATGCGTGAATCGCTCCCAAGTACGACGGATTTTCCAACACGATATGATCGCCGGGGTCGATCAGTATCTTCGCGATGAGATCCAGGCCCTGCTGAGATCCGTTTACGATGATGATCTGATGCGCGTCGAACGAGGTTCCCAGCCGGCGCGTGAGACGCTGCGCTACCCATTCGCGCATCTCGGGAATGCCGTCGGTCACGGTATACTGCAGCGCGCGCGCGCCGTACTCGTCCATAACCTCGCGCGTGCATTGGGCGATCGCTTCGGTTGGAAAAAGTTCGGGGGCCGGTAACCCTCCGCCGAATGAGATGATGTGGGGCTGGAGCGTTGCCTTGAGCATCTCGCGGATGGTAGAGGCGCGCATGTGCGCGGTCCGCGCTGCAAAGCGCACGGTGCGCGGGACGGTAGCCATACGCCAGCGGTATTCCCCGAAAACGGCAGGGCCCCCGGTTTAGATCGTGTATATCCAAAGTATATACTATGAGAAAAATCGGTACGGTGCTAGACCGATGGGGCAACAGTTTGGGGGTTCGCGTTCCGAAGGCCATTGCTGAAAGTGCCGGCCTACGTGAAGGTGATCGCGTGGAGATCAGCTTCGAGGATGCCGCCGTTGTGATCCGGCCGGCAAAACCGCATTACCGGCTTGATGAACTGCTCGCCGGCATCACTCCGGATAACTTGCATCCCGCAATGGATTGGGGACCCGGCGTGGGTGCTGAGCGCTTTGGGGAAGACGGGTGAGCGCGTACGTCCCGGAACGAGGCGATATCGCTTGGATCGACTTCAATCCGCAGGCCGGTCACGAACAGGCAAATCGCAGGCCGGCCATCGTGTTATCAAGCCAAAGGTACAATGCAATATCCAGGTTAGCCGTTGTCTGTTCGATCTCGCGAAGGGAGAAAGGCTACCCTTTTGAGGTGAAGCTTCCAGTATCGTCACACGTAGAAGGCATGGTGCTGTCGGATCAGATTTGCAGCGTAGATTGGGGCGTTCGACGGGCTGAGTTTATTGAGTCGGCATCGGCCGAACTTCTCGACCAGGTCCTGGCGCGCATATCTGCGCTACTTGGGTTTTAGCGGTCGAGTCGCTAAGCCGGCATCGGCGGTCCGCTAGGAGGCGGGGTTGAGGCGGCGTGCGTTCCGCCAAACGTGGTCTCTCGAATAAAAGCCAGAATCGCCGAGCCCAGCCCGATCGTCCAAACGAGCGCGACCACGAACAGGCCCACGACCGGTAAGATCTCCGCGGCGCAGAGCACGACCAGACCCAATATCAGCGCGCCCAGCGGCGAGGGCGTGGTGTGGGGCGAGACCAGTTCGAAAAGCCGGCGGCCTATCAATAAGCCGAGCGCGGACTGACCGATCAGCACGCAGGCCACAATGGCCACGAACTCCAGTGGTATGAGCGGCAATCCGATCAAACTGATGGCTAGCAAGACCGCGATCGGGAGGCTTGCTATAAGCGCGATAACGCCGGTTGCCGCGGATAAGCCGGGATGCTTTTCGATCCGGTCCAACGCGGTGCGCACGCGGACCGGAAATATCAGGAAGATCAGCACGACGACGAAGCTGTAGCCAAGTAACGTCGTTATCTTCGCCGTGTCGGCCGCGATGCTCGAGACGCCGGCGGCCCACGGAACGATCGAACCCAATCCGCCGGCATAGACTTGCTCGTGTCCGGTAATGACCGCGCCCGGCGCTTTTTCGATCGTGCCGCCGAAAACCGTGACGTCTCCGTCAACCTCGCCTTGGACGATCGCGTTGCCGCCGAACACCGTGACGTCGCCTTGAACGACTTGGTCGGGCGCCACCACGACGTTTTCTCCGAAATAACTGTCGCCGTGGTCGATCATCAGCG
Organism: Vulcanimicrobiales bacterium; assembly: GCA_038215615.1. Lineage (GTDB taxonomy): Bacteria > Vulcanimicrobiota > Vulcanimicrobiia > Vulcanimicrobiales > Vulcanimicrobiaceae > Rubrimentiphilum. The sequence goes on from JBBQQR010000027.1 coordinate 16,277, forward strand.
TTTTTGCCGACGCCGCTGTCGTACAGAACGTCACCGCCAGCACGAACGCGAGAAAAGCTCCCAAGCGGTACGTCATTGGGCCTCCGATGCCGATGCGAGGTGCGCGGCTAAGCGTGGACGGATGAGAAAGTAGATCGCGGCGCCCGCCGCAGCTAGCGTGAGATCGACTGAGAGAACGCCGACACCGAATGTCGCCAGAACCGGGGCGCCGTGAGCGATGCCGGCCGCACCGCCGGAAAACGACTGCGCCAAATTGCCGAAGCCCGCCGCAACTTCCGCGCCAACTTTTTGCAGGCTTGCGCCCGATACCGCAAAAACGGCGAGCGCCGCAATCCACGCCGCGGTAAGATAGAGCGTGACGAAGCTCCAGAGCCGGTGCTTATGCGGTTTGGGCGCGGGCATCGATAACGTTTCGGCCATCACGGCAAATGTAAAGTTGTTGGGCAGCTCCGGAACCTTCGTGGTGAAGAGAAGCGCGTCGATCACCTTGACCTCGTCGAGCAGATGCGCGCACGCCGTGCACGAGCCGATGTGCGCGTTCGTATCGATCATCTCGCGCGGCGAGAGCGTGCCTTCGAGATAGCGGTCGAGCAGCGGTTCACACGAGGAGCAGCGCACGCATCCCCCTTCCTCCGACAGGCTCAGGATGACAATTCATGGCTGTTTTTTCACGTTCCAACATTTTTTGTGCGAGCGCAATCTTTCCGCGATGAATGAGCGTCTTGACGTTTCCGAGCGATAAGCCGAGCGTGCTCGCGATCGTGTGGTACTCCATGTTGTTGTAGTAACGCAACGTCAGCACCGTACGCGTGCGTTCCGGGAGCTCGGCCAGCGCCGCGCGCAGCTCGCGCTCCGCTTCAGCGCGTACGACTCCGGCTTCGGGATTGCCGTCGCGCGAGAGATCGGGAAGCGCGTTTTCGAGTGTTTGATCTTCCGGGAGTTCCGACGTCTGCACCCGGCGCTGCGATTTCCCCAAGTGCGTGCGCACGACGTTGCGAGCGATTTGATACATCCAGGTCGAAAATTTTCCAAGCGCCGGATTGAACGTGCCCAAATGCGCGTAGGCGCGCAAGAACGTTTCCTGGCTGAGGTCGGCCACGTCGGCCGGAGTGCGCACCGCGGCGCCGATGAAGCTTGCAATTCCACGTTTATAGCGGTCGACCAATACGGAGAAGACCTCGCGCTCGCCGCTGCGGACTCGCCGCACCAGAGCCTCGTCGCTCTGCCCCTCTATGGCCATGCCCCCTTAAGTTCGGGTATTTGCGGAGTTCTACCGCCGCCTGCGCCGATGGTTACAGGGAGCGTGGGGTGCGGAAGCTCGAAAGGGCTCCTAGTGACCTCTCGTACCTCCAAATGGCCCAAACAGCTGCCGCCGCTTACCGCCGATCAGCAGCGTATCAGCAACGACTTCATGCGCCACTGGCTGGAGGTCTTGCCCAGCAAATTCGTGGCTTTCGAACGCTTCAGCCAGTGCTACCCCGTGGTCAACTCGACGCCCGACTTCCTTACCACGCTCGAAGTGGGAGCCGGTATCGGCGACCATCTGGAATATGAATCGCTCTCTCCGGAGCAGTTGAAGAACTACTACGCCATCGAGATCCGGCCGAATGTTGCCGACAAATTGCGGGCATCACATCCGGAGATCAACGTGCTGGTGGCCGACGCGCAGCAGCGCATCCCGTTCGACGACCGGTTTTTTGACCGCATCCTTGCGGTGCACGTGCTCGAGCACTTGCCGGACCTGCCCGCCTGCATCAAAGAACTGCATCGGGTCTGCCGCCGGGAGCTGCTCGTCGTTATCCCATGTGAAGGCGGCCTGGCCTATTCGCTGGCGCGCAAAATTTCCGCCGAGCGCATCTACCACCGGCGGTACGGCGGATCGTACAAGTGGTTTTACACCCGGGAACACATCAACGTGCCGTCTGAGATTCTGGAAGAACTGCGACCCTACTTCCGCGTCGAGCACCGTGAATTTTTTCCACTGCGCGTTCCGATCGAGACGGTGAACCTCTGCATTGGCTTCAGGCTTACCCCACTGCGATGATGCCGGTCATGGAACGCTTTGCCAACAGCCGCAGGACATCGGCGCAATTCGCGCGTTACCTGATCATCGGTTCGACGGTCTTCCTGATCGATATCGGATCTTTTCAAGCGTTGGTGCGGTTGCGCGCTCTGCTCGGCGTGGCCGTCGTCATTTCATACGCGCTGGGCGTGACCACGCACTTTGCGCTGAACAGGTACTTGAACTTCAGGGTGTTCGAGCGTTCGATGGCGCGGCAGGCGCGAACCTACATCGTTATCGTGCTGGCGCAGCTTCCGATTACCGTAGCGATTGTCGAAGTGGGCGTCCATTTGGCGAAGCTTTCGCCCCTCGAAGCGAAGATCGTCGCTGTCGCCGCAAACGTTCCGCTGTCGTTCCTGGCGCATAAGTATCTGACGTTTGGCTCGGGCATCCGGGGCGCGTTCAAAGGATCTGTCCGTTGAGCGACCTCGATCTCACGATCATCATCCCGACCTTTAACGACGCGCATAAATTCAGTGCCGACGTCGAAGCCGCGGACCGGTTCCTGCAGGACGAAACGCTGAACGGCGAGATCGTTCTCGTCGACGACGGGTCGACCGACGATACCCTCGATCATGCCCGCGCTTTGCAGGCGCGCTTCCCACGCTTTCGTTTTCTGAGCCATCAGCAAAACCGCGGTAAGGGCTATGCGCTCGCGCGCGGCGTCGAGAGCGCCCAGGGGCGCATCGTGATGTTTGCTGACGCCGGCATGTGCGTTCCTTACGATATTGCGCGCATTGCACTGACGATGCTCGCACTCGATATGTGCGACATCGCGATCGGTTCGCGGCGCATGCGCGGCAGCGTGAAGAAGGAGCAACCCCTTTACCGCCGTATCGGCGCTCGAGGCCATTCCATGCTCGTTCACGCGCTCGGCGTACCGGGTTACATCTCCGATACGCAGTGCGGCTTTAAATTTTACCGCTCCGCGGTCGCCAAGCGGCTTTTCGGCGAACTCATCACCGACGGGTTCATGTTCGATGTGGAGATCATCTTGCGCGCCGTTAAAGACGGTTGCCGGATTTTAGAGTTTCCGGTCTTGTGGTCGAACGATCCGGATACGCGCTTTAAACCGTTCCCGGGATCGTTGCGCGTATTGGGTGACCTCGCACGGATCAGGATAGCGCTCTGGCGCGGGCGCTAGAAGCTACAGTTGAACCGCTTCGCCGCTTTTTGCCGATTCATACAGGGCCGAAACGACCTCCATAACGGCCAGTCCCTCCGCGGGCGTGCCCCAGTACGGTTTTCCGTCGAGCACTGCACCCATGAAATCTTGCCACTCGAGCTCCCACGACCGGTCCTCGCCTTCGAACGCGATCTCATCGACTTCCGGAGCGCCGCCGTCGGGATTGCGCTTGGCAATCGTTAGCCGTTCGAATCCGTAGCTGCCGCCGAGCCCTTCGACGCTCAACGATCCGCCGGTTCCGAATACCTCGAACGAAAAAAGATTTTTCCACTGCGTCCAGCTCGCGTGCAGGCTCGCGACCGGTCCACCTTCGTAGCGCAGGAGCGCAAACGCGTTGTCTTCGAGCGGCGAGATTGGCCAGACCGCGGTTTGCATGTAGCCGAACGCCTCGCGCGGTTTTCCGGCGAGCCACAGCGCGAGGTCGATCAGGTGGGCGCCCTGATCGGTGAGTTCGCCGCCGCCGGCGAGCGCGGGGTCGGCCCGCCACTCGCGTTCATACCCGGGACGTGCGCCGTGACCGTAACGCGCGCGGATATTGACGAGCCCACCGATCGCTCCGGCGGTGAACAAATCGTGGGCCTTCATTAAAGCTCCGTGGTAGCGGTGGTTGAAGCCGACCTTCAATATCTTTCCGGAGGCCTGCGCGGCTGCCGTGGTCGCCGCTGCGTCGGCGGCATCTCTGCCCATCGGTTTTTCGATCAGCACGTGCTTCCCGGCCCCAAGCGCGGCGACTGCCACTTCGCGCAAGAATGCGTTCGGCGTTGCGACGGCCACAATTCCAATCGAGTCGTCTTCGAGTGCGGCGCGCCAATCCGATGCGGAGCGCGCGCCATATTTTTGCGCGAGCGATGCCGCCGCGTCGGCGTTCGTATCAATAACCAGTCGCAATTCGCAGCGCGGGTCGGCGGCCGCCGTGGCCGCGCGCCGGCTCCCGATGAGACCGCAGCCGACGACGGCGACCCCGGTCTTAGACATGGTCCAGCGGCATTGCGACGACGATCGATCCGACGGCATTGAAGATCGTATCGCCCGCGATGAGCGGCGGCGCTGAGGAGAAGGGCTGTAAGAACGAGCTGGTGTGAATCACGTCGCCGTTGCGTTCGTCCACGGCATAGAGAACGCCGCCGGTATCGCCGAAGTAGACGCGTCCTTTCTTGACGACGGGACTCATCTTGACGTTCGCCCACGTGCGCAGGTTCCAGAGAACCTTTCCGGAGCGCGCATCAAATGCGATGACGCGGCTGGCGTTTCCGATCGGCTGAAAGAGCGCGCCGTCGGCAACCGTGCCTGCGATCTGCCGTTCGTTGGTGGCGGGAAACGTGTAGGGTCCCGGTTCGCCCTCGTAGGTCCAGCGCGTCGCGCCGGTGCGCTCATTGAGTGCGGCGACGATGTCGGTTCCACCCGTGTGATAGTGGTACTCGTCGTTGCGGTTTCCGTTAACGAAGACCAATCCGTCCGCAACGGCCGGCGCGCAGTCGCTGCCGCCGTTGGGATTCGTCCAGAGCGTGCGGCCGTCGCGCACGTTGAGCGCGCGCGTCTCGCAGAAATACGGCGCATTGTGACACGAGCTGATGAATGCAACGCCGCTGTCGATGGCGGTGGACGCCATGGTCACCGCTCCGGCCAGCGGCACTTTCCACTTTTGTTTGCCCGTCGTGAGATCGAGCGCGTACGCGTGGGCGTCGCCGTTTCCGAAAACGACCGTGTCGCCGTCGATCGCCGGCGTCGGCATGTCCTCGCCGTCCGTGTGAAATTTCCATAGCGGCTTGCCGGCGAGCGAGTAGGCAAATACGTTGTTGCCTTCCGGCCGGCCCCATGTTTGTGAAACCGGATCAGCGGGCTTCATGAAACCGTTATGTCCGCTTCCGATGATCAAAATGCCCTTTGCGAACACTGGCGTGGACATCAGGATGTCGTCGGTCGGCAGGCTCCACAAGATCTTTCCCGTGGATGCGTCGATCGCGTAGAGCTTATGATCGAAACTCACCGCGTACAGGGTCGTTCCTTCGAGTGCGAATCCGCCGTTGATGCGATCGCCGAGCGCGGTCTGCCAGTCGGCATGCAAAAGCGGTTCGTCGAAGACCGCGTTGTGCGTGGCGCCGTATTGGTACATCGGCCACGCTGCGCTCGCGCGAGGCGGCGGAGGTTGCGCGACCGAGCCGAGCTGGCCGAAAACGCATCCGGCCGCCGTCAAGACCATGATGCCGGCTGCGATCACTACCGTCCGCTTCGCTCTGCTCATTCCGCCCTTGGTTTGGTGATGTTGTCATGGTCAGCCTGTCGAAACCCACGGCCGAGCGTAGTCGAGGCCCCGGACGTAGAAGAGCACGGCATGCAGATCCAGATCGACCGGAAGGCCGTGGCGCGCTGCCGCAAATCGGCGGCGGCTATAGCCGATCCGGTCCAGGCGTTCGTCGAACGGCACTCGACCGTTTCGGTCGAGCGATCGATCCTGCGTTTGCTCGGTGTGGACGGCGTCGGTCCATCCGAGACGCCCGTTCCCAATCTCATCGTTGAATCGCTCGACTCGACGGAGCTTGCGGGCGGAGTGTCCATTCCGTTCGGGCGCGCCCTTGTGGAAACGGGATTAGCGCCGCGCGAACTTGGCGAGCGGCTGGCAAGCGGCGGTGCGCGGCTCGCGCAATTCAGCGGCGTTTCAAAAGAAGCGGCACGCGGCGCGATCGCTACGTCGGCGCGCGCGGCGTTCGATCGCGTCCTGAACCGGCGCGCGGAGCGGAGCGATCTCATGCAGCAGCTT
>JBBQQR010000028.1:0-20949 GCA_038215615.1 Vulcanimicrobiales bacterium
GCGGCAAAATCGCGCGATGAACGCTTGGCAAACGGGATCGGTTCGGGGTAAACTTGTTTCATGGCGTAACTCCTTAAGGTGTAAGTAATCTTGGAGTTACGCCGCTTTTATTTTAAAGTCCCCGATTTTCGGGACGACCTCTTGATTCGTACCGAAGCCCAGTCCTGAAAGAAATACTGCTTTCTCGTTTAGGCTTGAGTCCTTGGGGAGGACCATTTGCATGGCGATGATCGCGAGTATATTGGCGATACGTTCAAAGTATTTGGCTTGATCCGTTGATTCAGGTTCGTTTTTTTGAATTTGGCGCAATGTCACACCACCTCGACTAACTACTAGTCTACAAGTCGCCTTCGCGCGATAGATTCGGGGGACGACCACGGGCGGAGGTCTCCGGACCGATTCTCGGCTCCGCTTTCTGCAACCTCCGCCCAACGGGCTGCGTTCCGGCCTACCCAGGGTGCAGGCTATCTCGCTAGGGCGTTTTACGCCGTTGTTGCCGCATATTTGCAAGCGGTCGGCGGGCACGATGTGTCGTAATCTGAAAGAGGCATCGTTGATGTACCGAATATCTGCTCCTTTCGACACAGAGAATGAGTGTAAGATAATGGCGCGTTTGATAGATTTTCTATACCTAGACATTGAGCGAGTGAAGTCCCTACTGTCTCAACTGGAAGGCGGCGTCGTAACCGAGATTGTTGAGCAAAAGCGAACTGCCTCTGGCGGGAAGGCAGGCGCGTCCATATTTAATATGATTGAAATCGGCGGAAATTTGCTCACCGAAAAATCGCAGGAACAAACAAAAACCTTGCGTGATGCCCTATATATCATTTTTGAAGAAGCAGCCGAAAAACAAGGCCTATTTGCTGATGCCTCCGACTTAACCGACGAGAGCGCATGGAGGAGTGGCCTGATCCACTCGACTTTAAAAGAGGGCCAATTACTTAAATTGGCCGCCCCAACGCGAATTTTAGATTCTCGTCATTTTAACCAGCGTGTGGACGCTTTCATGTCGTGGACTCGTTCGATCGTAGGCTTCAATCAGTCGCAGGAGCTCAACGCCATCCAAAATGAAAGGAAGCGAGCTGACGTATTGGCTTCAAAAGTGGCGGAATTCATGGGAGGGCCTGGGGCGCTGGACGGCATTAAGAGGGTCGGCGATTTCGTAGAGTCTTTTATGTTCGGGCAAGTTCTTGTCAGGCAGTTCCCATGTGGCTCCGCCTACTTGGATTTTTCGATTTTGGGGATTCTAAATGACGCGGAGGGCGCTCTTCAAGAGAATCGCGAGCTACTGTTTAGCAAGTATGGTTACGGGATCTCACAGTGGACAATGGTCTCGCAGATTGCCGCGATTCCCATCAAGGGGGGTCTGGTTACTGAAATGGATCCGAAAAACCTGGACCTCGCAGACAGCACGAGTGTAAGCCGCAGTACTTTTGAGTCGGCGGCCGTTAACATGATGCAGATGATGGAGGGATTGGGGTTCGCCGCGGGCCCCAGATACCCTAGTATTTCGGTGACTCCGATTGCGGTGTTTCGTGAAATTGCAACGGCCTGATTGCCCGGCTAGATCGCATTGACGTCGCGGAAGGATCGCTAGATGCGCTGGATTGCGCCCTCAGAAAAAGATGCCGACAAAGCAACGCTCGAAAAGCGTTTGTGGGACGCGGCCGACCAATTTCGTGCCAACTCGGGCCTTAAGTCGCAGGAGTATTCTGCTCCAGTTCTTGGCCTTATCTTTCTTCGTTTCGCCCAAGTCCGCTTTATCGCGCAGCATGAGAAACTTGGGCAGATTGTTGCGTCTTCCCGGCGAGGCAGTCGCATCGAAGAGCCGACCGCGTATCACGCGGCTGGTGTCGTTTACCTGCCGTTTGAGGCACGTTTTGACTATCTGTTAAACCTGCCAGAGGCTGAGGACATTGGCGGGAAAATCAATGCCGCCATGCGGGATATAGAGCGGGACAATCCGCAACTCGCCGGTGTTTTGCCCAAGAGCTACAATATTTTCACGAGCACACTCCTTAAAGAATTACTTAAGAAGATTTCCGAGATTCCCACAAGTGCAGATTATGACACCTTCGGTCGTATCTACGAGTACTTCCTTGGGGAGTTTGCTCGCAGTGAAGGTCAGAAAGGCGGTGAGTTTTATACTCCGAGTAGTATCGTGCGACTGCTCACCGAAGTGATCGAGCCCTATCGTGGGCGCATTCTCGATCCCGCTTGCGGTTCGGGCGGTATGTTCGTCTCGTCTGCACGTTTTGTATCGGAGCATCGAAAGAGCCCCGCGGCCGAACTCGCTATCTGCGGTGTTGAGAAAACGGATGAGACTGGGCGCCTTTGTCGCCTGAACCTTGCAGTACACGGACTCGAAGGCGACGTCCGCTATGGTGGTAACGTCAACAGTTATTACGACGATCCGCATGGTGCCGTCGAACAGTTTGATTTTGTCCTTGCCAATCCGCCTTTTAATGTGAACGCGGTGGACAAGGAACGGCTGAAAGAGGCGGTGGGCGCAGGTCGCCGTTTTCCTTTCGGCTTGCCAAAAGCGGACAACGCCAATTACTTGTGGATCCAGCTTTTTTATTCGTCACTCGCTGAAAAAGGGCGCGCGGGTTTCGTGATGGCCAACTCGGCTTCTGACGCCCGTGCCTCGGAGCAGGAATTGCGACAGGCCCTGCTTGAGGCCCGTGCAGTGGATGCGATTATCGCCGTTGGCCCCAATATGTTTTACACGGTGACTCTGCCCTGCACCTTATGGTTTCTTGACAAGGGCAAAGCGACGACTCCACGCGCTTCTACGGTATTGTTCATCGACGCCCGTCACATATATAGACAAGTCGATCGTGCCCACCGGGACTGGACGGGCGCACAGATAGGCTTCCTAGCCAATATCGTGCGCCTCTATCGTGGGGAAGCAATCGACATTACCTTTGGAGGCTCTGAAGTAGAGGTAAGACTTCGGGACGTTTTCGGGGGCAACCTCATCTACGCTGACATACCCGGCCTTTGCAAAGCTGCCACGTTGCAGGAGGTTGGCGTTAAAGGATGGTCGCTGAATCCGGGTCGTTACGTTGGCGTTTCGCAAGGCGAAGAAGTTAATGACGAGGACTTCAAAGCACAACTTGCGTCGCTGAATGAAGAGCTCGAAGTTCTCAATACGCAAGCCGCCAATCTCCAGAGGACGATCGCCGCGAACGTGGCAGATGCCTTAGGAACGTGATTGAAGCAAGAGCTGGGTGGAAACCTGCGAGGCTCGATGAACTAGGTTTCGTCGGACGGGGCAAATCAAGGCACCGCCCTAGAAATGCGCCGTTTCTTTATGGCGGCCCTTATCCATTTTTTCAGACGGGCGATGTAAAAGCTGCTGATTTGCACCTCAGCGAATATGCACAGACATATAGTGAAGCTGGGCTGGCACAGAGCAAGCTCTGGAAGCCAGGAACGCTTTGCATAACGATTGCTGCTAACATAGCGGAGAGCGCAATTCTTAGCATCAGCGGTTGCTTTCCCGACAGCGTTGTCGGCTTTGTTGCCGACGATGAGAAGGCGGATGTTCGTTTCATCAAATACTATTTGGACACCCTAAAAGTGCAGATGCAGAACATCTCTCGGGGAACAACGCAAGATAACTTGAGCCTTGAAAAGCTTCTCGGCTTCGACCTCTATGTTCCATCTGTACGCACCCAGCGCGCCATCGCAGATGTACTATCAACCTACGATGAACTAATCGAGAACAGTTCGCGGCGCATCCGTGTCTTAGAAGCTATGGCTCGCGCTTTGTACTTTGAATGGTTTGGACGAAGCGATGGTGTGGCCGCAAAGCCAGTGGTTGAAATGGAAACGTTTGGCGATCTTTGCGCGCTGATGACGGAGCGGTTTACCGAAAACTTGCACGCAGGTAGGCCGTTGCTGGATCTTGCGCGGATACCCAGCGGCTCTATTGCTGCAACGGAGACGGGGGAGGCAAGCGAGCTGACCACTTCGCGGATTGTTTTCGAGAAAGGAGACACTCTTTTTGGTGCGATTCGTTGCTACTTGCATAAGGTGGTCATTTCTCACTTCTCCGGGGTAACAAACACATCGGTACTGGTACTGCGCCCCACCAAGCCCTGTTTCAGATCGCTTGTTGCACTAATCGCAAGTGATGTTCGAACCATCCGGTGGGCTGACACGCACAGCACGGGAACAAAAATGCCGGTCATTGGTTGGAGTGTACTTCGTACTATGCCCCTCTCGAGAATTTCGAGAGCTCGTGCACTTAAGTTCGAGGAAACCGTGGGTCCGTTGATGGATGAAATCGGGGTCCACGCGAGGCAAATTCAGACCCTTAAACGCACCCGGGACCTCCTGTTGCCGCGCCTGATGTCAGGGCAAACCCGGCTGAGCCTTAATGAGCCCGCACGCTTACACTGAGGACCAGCTGGTCGAGCAGCCGGCGATTGGATTATTTGCTGGCCTCGGCTGGCAGACCGTTTCGGCGATGGACGAGACCTTCGGCATCGGCGGCACGCTCGAGCGCGAGACAAAGAGCGAGGTCGTGCTCAAGTCGCGTTTGCGCGCAGCGCTCACGCGATTAAATTGTGCGCTACCTCCCGAGGCGATTACCAGCGCGCTGGACGAGCTCACCCGCGACCGTTCTACCATGAGCTTGGTTGCAGCGAATCGTGAAATTTACGGCTTTTTTAAGAGCGGCATTCCAGTTTCAATTCCCGATCGGGAAGATGGCGGACAAAAAGCCGAGCGGGTACGGGTGGTGGATTGGGATGATCCGACGCAAAACGATTTCTTGCTGGTCAGTCAGATGAGCATCACCGGCGCACTTTATACATGTCGGCCGGATCTAGTGTGCTTTGTGAATGGCCTGCCCGTAGTTGTGGTCGAGCTTAAGACGCCCGGAGTTCCTTCTCGTGCGGCTTTCGACGAAAACCTGACACATTATAAGGCGGCGATTCCTGCGCTGTTCTGGTTCAATGGCCTTTTGATCGCGTCCAATGGCACCGATGGCCGTGTCGGATCGCTTACCGCGGACTGGGGGCGCTTCTTTGAGTGGAAGCGTATTGAGCGCGAAGACGAGCCGCCTCGCGTCTCTTTAGAAGTCATTTTGCGCGGCACTTGCGAGCCTAGCCGTTTGTTGGATCTCCTTGAGAACTTCATCCTATTCTCCGAGGAGAAGTTGGGCGTTGTAAAAATTCTGGGCCAAAATCACCAGGTTCTCGGTGTAAACAACGCCATTCTTTCGATGCTGGAAGCTCGCAAGTGCGGTCATGGGCGCGCTGGAGTGTTCTGGCAAACGCAGGGCAGCGGTAAGAGTTTTTCGATGGTTTTCTTCGCACAGAAAGTGTTGCGAAAAATATCGGGTAACTGGACTTTCGTAGTGGTGACCGACCGGATCGACCTTGACGATCAAATCGCCAAGACCTTTAAGACAACTGGTGCTGTTACTGAAGCGGAAAGTGATCAATGCCACGCCGCAAGTGCCACGCGTCTGCGGGAGCTGCTACGCGGCAACCATCGCTACGTTTTCACTCTCATCCAAAAGTTTCAGACATTCGAGGTACTCTGCGACCGACCAGATGTGATTGTAATGACGGACGAGGCCCATCGAAGCCAGTACGATAGATTGGCATTAAACATGCGAGCCGGTCTGCCTAAGGCGCTTTTTATTGCGTTCACTGGCACGCCTCTCATTGCTGGCGAAGAACGCACCAAGGCAGTGTTCGGTGATTACGTTTCGATTTACGATTTCCAACAGTCAGTGCAGGACGGCGCGACGGTTCCGCTATTCTATGAGAACCGTACGCCTGAGCTACATCTTGTAAACCCAAATCTGAATAACGACATCTACAATCTAATCGAGAACGCCGAACTGAATCCGGCGCAAGAGACGGAGTTGCAGCGGAAAATATCCGGGCAGTATCACATCCTGACGCGCGGCGACAGGCTCGAGATAATCGCACAGGACGTCGTGCGGCATTTCTTGGGACGCGGCTTCTTGGGCAAAGCGATAGTTGTCTCGATTGACAAAGCTACGGCGTTGAAGATGTACGATAAGGTGCGAAGCCACTGGACTGAGGAAACAGGCCGCGTGCAAAAGGAGCTGGAGCGCGGCGACCTTGCGGCCGAGACGCGGGAGGATCTATTGCGCAGGTTGGACGTGCTGACCACGACCGACATGGCTCTTATAGTCTCTCCTGCCCAGAACGAGATCGCTCAGATGAAGGCTCTCGGCCTTAATATCGAGCCGCACCGCAAACGAATGACCGAGTCTCTGCCCCGCCTGGACGAGCGGTTCAAGGACACATCCGACCCGTTGAGGCTGGTTTTCGTCTGCGCCATGTGGCTGACTGGCTTCGACGCCCCGAGCTGTTCAACGATCTACCTCGATAAACCGATGCGCAACCACACGCTGATGCAGACGATCGCTCGCGCCAATCGCGTCTTTCCCGGAAAGCACAGCGGGACGATCGTCGATTACTCCAATGTCTTTGCCTCGCTGGAGAAGGCGCTTGCGATTTACGGTGCCGGCAAAGACGGGCGGAATCCGATCAAAGACAAACAAGAACTGGTCGACGAACTAAGGAAGGCTGTCGCCGATGCGGAAACGTTCTGCTCGGATCACAACGTCTCGCTAACAGCGATTGACCGGCTACCAGCAGGGAGTCTCGAGCGATTGCATGGCGTTTCGGACGCGGTGAACGACTTGATCACACCGGACGAATTGCGGCGCGAGTTTTTGGGCCACGAGAGACTAGTTGTTATGCTCTTGCGAGCTGTGAAACCGGACCCGTCGGCGCTTGAGTTCGCCGGCCGCGTAGCGTGCATTGGGGCGATAGCCAGCGCTATCCGCGCAAAGCTCCATCCAGGAAGGGCCGACATTTCGGAGGTGATGGGCGGTGTCAATTTCTTGCTAGACGAGTCGATCGTTGGAACGAGCATTAGGGATCAGGGACTACTGGCGCTTGATTTGTCGAAGATCGATTTTGACGCTCTGGCTAAGCGTTTCAAGGAATCGAAACACAAGAACACCGATCTGGAAGTCCTTAAAGCGGCGATCCGCGCCAAGCTAGAACGAATGATTGAGCTTAACAGTACGCGAGCGAACTTCGCGGAGACATTTGAAGAATTGATCAGAAGCTATAATGCGGGAAGCCGCAGCATTGAGGCGCTGTTTAAGGAATTGGTGATATTAAGCAATAGCTTGAATGATGAGCAGCTGCGACATGTCCGCGAGAACATGACCGAGGAAGAACTAGCCGTTTTCGATATCCTTACACGGCCCGCGCCCGAGCTGATGGCAGAAGAGCGCGCCGAAATCAAGAAGGTAGCCCGCGAGCTACTTGTACGGCTCAAAAAGTTACTTGTCCTTAACTGGCGCCAGAAATCTGCCGCCCGTTCACAGGTGAAGCTCGCGATTGAAGATGCGCTCGACTCGGGGCTTCCGCCCGCATATACTCCTGGGTTGTACCAGCAGAAGTGCGTTGCGTTGTTTGAGCACGTGTACGAATCTTATCCGGAACGAAACGCGGGGAGATATTCCATAGCGGTGTAAATAGTTTTCGTTTTGTTTCACGCGATGCTGTCGCAAGAGCAAACGCGGGCCTTGGCGCTGAACGAATTGCGTTGGTTGCTCTTGACCGGCCGATCGCTGGGGTTTCCGGCGAAATATGCGGAAACAATCAGCGTTCCGGTAATCGCGTCTACCGGTGCTTTCAGCCAGTTCCGATCCATCACCACGAAATCCGCAAACTTGCCCGGTGAAATCGATCCGATCTCGCGTTCCATGAAATTCGCACGCGCGGCCCAGATTGTCATCGATTTCAGCGCTTCCTCGCGCGTCATGCGCTGATCGGGATACCACCCGTCCGGCGGCTGGTTTTCTTCATTCTGCCGTGAGATGGCGGCGTGGAAGGTGCGCAGCGGATTGACAGCCTCGACCGGCGAGTCGGTGCCGTTGGCAATGATGACGCCCGTCTGCAGCAGCGAGCGCCATGCGTAGGCACCCCCGACGCGCGCCGGTCCCAGGCGCGCCTGCGCCCAGCCCATGTCGCTGGATTGATGGGTCGTTTGCATCGCCGGAATGATGCCCAGCTGCGCAAAGCGAGGAATGTCGGCCGGACTTAAGACTTGCGCGTGTTCGATGCGGAAGCGATGGTCGTGCGTCGGCACGGCCGCCAGCGCCGCTTGGTAGGCGTCGAGTACGATGCGGTTGCCGCGATCGCCGATCGCATGCACGCACGTTTGGAAGCCGGCGCGCAGCGCGCGGGTGGCGACGTCTTGGATGTGCGCGGGCGTGGTGCGCAACAGTCCGGTGTTGCCGGGATCGTCGCTGTAGGGTTCGAGTAGCGCGGCGCCGCGCGAGCCGAGCGCGCCGTCGATGTACATTTTCACCGCGCGAATTTGCAGGCGCCCGTCGTAGGCGCCGACGATCGGGCCGCGGGCGAAGTGCGTGGCGATGAGGTCGGGGTCGTCGGCGATCATGATGTGGTTGCGCAGCGTGAATTGTCCGGCGGCGGCGATCTTGTCGTAGATTTGCGCGGTTTGATACGAAACGCCCGGGTCGCCGATCGCGGTGATGCCCCAGCGGTTGCATTCGGCGATGCCGGCCAGGATCGCGCGGCGCATTTGGCCGGCGCTGGGCGGCGGAATGGCGGCGGTGACGAGCGCGCGCGCGTTGTCGATGAAGACGCCGGTGGGGTTGCCGCTCATGTCGCGCAGGATGCGTCCGCCCGGCGGGTCTTGCGTATTTTTTGTAACGCCGGCTAATTCCATGGCTTTGGCGTTGGCCAGCAGCGCATGGTCGTCGACGCGGCGCAGCACGACCGGGCGGGTGGGGAACGCGGCGCTGAGCGCGTCGTGCGTCGGGAAGGCTTTGTCCGGCCACAGATTTTGGTCCCAGCCGTCGCCGATGATCCACGGGTCGGGCGAGGTGCGCGCGTAATCTACGGTTTTGCGGATGACATCGTCGTATGAGGTGAGATGGAAGAGGTCCACTTCGCGCAGCGCCATGCCGGTGTTGAGCAGGTGCAAGTGCGAGTCGATCAGACCGGGGAGTACGGTCGCGTGCGCGAGGTCCAATGTTTTTGCGCTGCGGGTTGCAAAGTTGCGCGCGTTTTTTAGCGAGCCCACGAATGCGAAGCGCCCGTTGCGCACCACGAACGCTTGCGGGTTGGGGAAGCGCGGGTCAACGGTGTGGATCGTCGCGTTGGTTACGATCAGGTCAGGGCCTCCGGAGCGCGCGGCGACGAGGTCGGCGTGGGTGAGCGCCGCGCCGGCTAAGGCTGCGGATCCGGCGATGAAAGAGTGGCGGCGCATGGGTGGGTGGTTCGCGGGTGGTTTGGGACTGGCCTCGACAGGCTCGGCCGTGGTTCGACAGGCTGACCATGATGGCCACCAAAGCCTATTAGTCCAAGCTTGAAGAAATAGTAAACGAGCTGCACCTGGTTGCCTTCGGATGCCGCAAAAACCCGGCGCTTCCGCGCTCCTTGTATTCCAAAACCTGAAAACTATTTGGACGCCCGCGTCGACGCGATACCTCGTACTAGCGCAGTCCCTCCTAGCATGAGATAATTGAACGATGATAACAGCGCTTCTGCTCGCTGCCGCTTTACAGATTCGTCCATCGCCTGCTGCCGGCCACTGGCAGGGCTACATGGAACGTGGAGCTGCGCGGCTCGCCGTACGTTTCGATTTTCCGGTAAATGATCCGAGCCGTGGGTTCTTTTCGGCGCCCGACCTCGGCGCAATCGACATACCCGTTGCTAGCTTGACTCAAGCACCTCGGCTACGCTGGCAGATCGTTGGAGACACAACGACGACGGACTTCGACGCGACGATCGCGGGCAATTCGATGGTGGGAACGTTTAGTGAGAATGGCACCACTGGAACGCTGCATTTAGAGCGTCTGTCTATTTCGATCGAAAAACCGTATGTCCAACAAGAGGTAACGTTTACAAACGGCGCCGTGAAGCTCGCGGGAACCGTGCTTGTTCCGCGAACGCCGGGCAAGCATCCCGCGGTTATTTTCATTCACGGTTCGGGTCCAGAGGGACGTTGGGCGACAAAATACATTGCGGATTACGTAGCGCGGCACGGCATCGTCGCATTGGTTTATGACAAACGCGGAGTAGGCGGCTCGACCGGCGATTGGCGCGCCTCGACGCTGCAGGACCTTGTCGGCGATGCGCGTGCTGGTGTAGATTTGCTCGTCCGCCGGAGTGACGTCGATCGTAATAATGTTGGAGTCTACGGACACAGCCAGGGCGCAGAGATCGCCCCGGCGATCGCCGAGGACAACCTGGAAGTCAAGTGGATTATTGCGGCGGACGGACCTGTTGGACCGCAGTACTATCAGGATCTCTTTCGCGTCAACACTGCGCTCGCGCAACGGTATTCTGACGGAACCCTTCGAGACGCAGAAAAGCTATACGCAGAGTTTGTAGATGTAGCACGCACTGGGGCTTCGCACGATCAGCTTCGGGCGGACATTCGGAATGCCGAAAGTGCTCCATGGCTCGACGATCTCGCAATTCCCGCCGATGACAACTGGATTTGGAACTGGTATCGTACGTCGGGAAATTATGACAACACTCACGCGTGGGGAACCGTGCGCGTCCCCGTACTTCTGATTTTCGGAGCCAAGGATTCCATCGTGCCGCCGCAAGAGAGCATCGCCGCGACAGCGCGCATCCTGAAAACACACTATAATCCGAAGGTCAGCGTGCGGTTATTCCCGGGAGCCGATCATACCGAGCGTGTGCCGGCAGCTACGCCCGGTGGCTGGCCGCACAATGCGGCGGGGTTCCCGGATATTATTGCCACGTTCGTGCGATCGGTCCGGAGCGTCGCGAAAAGAAGAGCAGGGCGATCCGTTCGATCGGGTCGTGGTCGCACAAGCCCTAATCGGAGAGCCGCGTTCATTAGCGTTGACGCTCGGTCTTAGAAGTTACGCAACAGTTATGACGACTTTGGCGCGGGCGTGGCCCGTATCGACGTAACGCATGGCTTCGGCTGTTTCGCTTAGCGGGTAACGCCTATCGATCGCGGGCGTGAGCTTTCCGGTTGCCATCATTTCGGCGAGGACGCTAAGGTCGGCTTGGTTCGACTTGGCGATGAACGGAACAAATTTTTGTTTTCCGAGGCGGGAGAGGGCGAGCGCCGTCATCATGTGCTTCATGAGACCGGGCAGCGACATGTTGTGCGGCACGCCGGCCATTACCGATATACCGCTTGGGTTTAAGATGCGCCGATAGGACGCAGCGCTATGGTTGCCGGCGTTCTCGAAGATGATGTCGTAGGTTTGGGTTTCTTTAGTGAAATCGTTTTGCGTGTAATCGATCACGCGGTCGGCGCCGAGCGATCGCACCAGTTCCACGTTTCCGGTACTGCAAACGGCCGTGACATGGGCGCCGAGCGCTTTGGCGATCTGCACGGCGAAGGTGCCGACGCCGCCGGATGCACCGTTCACTAAGACACGCTGACCGGGCTGAAGATGGCCGTAGTCGCGCAAGCCCTGCAATGCCGTAAATCCGCAGACCGGCGCGGCCGCGACTTGTTCGAACGTCATGTGATCGGGCTTCGCAACGAGCCGATTTTCTTTCGTACAACCATATTCCGCGAAGGCGCCCTTGCAGACGCCGAAGACCGCATCGCCGGGTTTGAATTGCGTGACGTTCCGGCCGACGGCTTCGACGACGCCGGCCAGATCGATGCCGGGCCGGATTTTGGGCTTGCGCAATCCGAACATGAGACGCATGACGTAGGGGTGGCCGCTCATGATGCGCCAGTCGGGCGCGTTGATTGACGCGGCGTGGATTTTTACGAGGACGTCGTCGTCGGCGGGGGTGGGTTTCTCGACGTCGACGAGCTTGAGCACATCCGCCGAGCCATAGGCGGTGTAAACGATGGCTTTCATCTATGGCGGGTTACCGGGCTGGCTCAGGCGTTGTTTCGGATCAAAGGAGGCGGCCTAGTTACACGCGGGGCTTTCCGCGCTCAAACGCCACAGAATGAGCAGCATTGCCGTAAGCCCTGCGGCGGCTAAGGACGCAATACGAGAAGCTCTGCGATTTCGACGTGAGAACGGAATGGAATTACCTCCAGCTGTTACTTAGCGGAGCGTCTTTCGGGGAGTGTACGAATAGAGCGCGTAGAAGGTGCCGTTATGCCCGTACGCTCGTCGACGCCCGAGCAGCGTAAGAAGAGGTTGCAGGGTCTGCGGCGCTATTTTTGGCTAGCGACGCTTATTTCCGTGATCTGGGTTGCGGTAGCTTTGTGGGCGCTCTTCGCGAACGCCGCCGCCACGAAAACTGTGGCTTACATACTTGGGCGCTGCGGTTATTTGGGGCGTTGTCGGGTGGCGCGGCTACATCGCGGCCCGTAAATTCGAGCTAGAAAACACCGAGTAAGGGTACTTTTAATTCATGCGTTCATTTGTCGCTTCGGTTCTCTCGCTTGCAGTGCTGGGCGGGCTGCCGCTTGCCGCGCGGGCGCAGACGGTGCCGTGCGCCTTTGCGACAAATCGCGCTATCATTCAGCAGCAATTACAATCGGACTTACAAGCGCAGATCGGCGCACAACAAAGCACGATGGTACGTCAGCAGATTCTCAATACGCTTGAGCTGCAATCGTCGCTCAACCATAACGATTGGGCTATGCGTCAAATCTTGCTGCAGGAGCAGCTGAATATTCTCCGGCTCGAAGCTCGGCAGCGCGCCCTCAAAGCGAAGACCAAGAAGAAGCTACCGCGCTAGGGGGCCCTTCGACTTGCGCGCCGATGGCGCGCCGCTCAGGGTGGTTCGACAGGCTCACCATGACAATATGGCATGACCCGCCATGACAATTTTGTGGACGGCACTGATTTGCAGGGCGCCAACTTTACCGGCGCGCGGCATTGCGTCTGGCTCGGGAAC
This sequence comes from Vulcanimicrobiales bacterium, assembly GCA_038215615.1. Lineage (GTDB taxonomy): Bacteria > Vulcanimicrobiota > Vulcanimicrobiia > Vulcanimicrobiales > Vulcanimicrobiaceae > Rubrimentiphilum. The sequence goes on from JBBQQR010000028.1 coordinate 12,906, forward strand.
CGAACCGCGCCGCGCTGCAAGCCCGCAACCGCGCAGATGCTGCAGCAGTACGGTCATGCAAACCTGAGCGGTGCGATTGGGCCCTGATCTTGAGATGATAAGGGTGGAAGCGCGGCGTAGGTGGGATCAATGGAATCATTAGACCTCAGCAAAGCACCGCCGCGCAGCCCGAAGCTGGCGCTTGACGGGCTGGCAATGCTTCCCCGGACGATCGACAAGTTGCGTGCCGGTTTGCCGGGCGGAAATCCGGGCGCGTACCGGATCGCCGGCTTTAGCGAACGCATGCTGGAGACGATCGGCGTCACCGAAGATCAACTGCGTGAAGTCGTCGCCGGCGCGAAGAGCGATGACGATGTCGTTCAGTGGCTGCGCGAAAATGCGGAGACGAGTAAGTACGAGGAGTTCTCGCAATACATTTCCAAGCGCTCGATTGACGACGTTACCGATAAGGCCGCGTTCATGGAGCGCTATCCGATCCTCAAGAAGCGGCCGGATATTTATTACCTCGCCGACATGCTCGAAGCGGACGACGCGGAGATGTTCGCCGGAAAAAGTTAGGGCTTGGGTTCGCTCGCCTCCTCGGCGTCAATCGCGGCTTCGGCGACGAACTTCCACAGCGCGGCTTGCACGCTGACGACCAAATAACCCCAGTCTTCGACGTACCCCTCGCGGGCTTGTGAGGCGGCATCGTCGAGGTAGCGCTGATCGTTGAGCGCAAGAATGTCTTGCATGGCGTCGTAGATGTCGGCGAGATCTTCTGAGAGCTCGCGGGTCTCGACGGGTCCGGCGCGCATGGGAATGACGAGCACCTGCTCAGACATGACGTAACGGATGTCAAAGAGATCTTTGAGTTTGGCTCGGTCGGCGCGCTTCGCTTCGGTGACCATGGCCGGGTCGTCGTTGTCGGCGGGGGTTTCGGGCAGATCCAGCGCGGCGAGCTGTAATTCCAAAAGCGAGCTATGCAGATCCGCGTACGTTTCCGCCAGGTCAGAATCGGTACTCGTATCGATAAGCTCGATGTAATCGTTTGCCGCCGATAGAAACGCTTGCCAGGTAGGGTCGTTGCTGTCGATCATTCGTTTGCCAGGTCCGCGTCGCGACGTTCGGGGGTGACGAAGTATCCGACCGCGGTAAAGATCGCGACCGCGGCAAACATGACTAGGGCAACCACGGCCATCGCCTTAGCATAATCGGGATGCCCCGAGGGCAGCGGAAAATTGTTCGCCGCAAATACCGTTTCCATTTGCAACGCGCCGGCTGAGATGAGATTGCCCATTTGATAGGTGAAGCCGGGGAACGTGCCGCGTGCGGTACCGGGCGATATTTCATTTAGGTGTGCAGGGATGACGCCCCACGCGCCCTGCACCATGAGCTGTATGAAAAAGCCTCCAACTGCGAGCATCAGGACGGTTTGACTGAACGCCCACAGCGGCACGAGCGCGGCGCCGAGAATCGCGCAGAGTATGATCATCGGGCGCCGGCCGAAACGTTGAGAGAGCCGGCCGAAGAAGATGCCGCCGACGATCGCTCCGACGTTCATGATGGCGGTAAGCGTTCCGACCAACGCCGGGTTGAATTTATGTTGGAGTGTGAGGAAGGTCGGATATAAATCTTGAGTTCCGTGCGACATAAAATTGAGCGCGCTCATTAGAAGTATTGCGTAGAGAAAGAGCGGCCAGCGCGCTTTCAAGGCGGAAAGCAACGGGTCGGCGGTTCGAACTGCGGCGCTGTGTTTCTGCGCGAGCCACGCCTGCGATTCGGGGACATGTGCGCGGATATAGAATATCAACAGCGCGGGCAGCACGCCGATGACGAACATCCCGCGCCAGCCGATGTGCACGTAAAGGACGGCCAGCACGACCGCGGCGAGCAAGTACCCGACGGCGTAGCCCTCTTGCAGTATGCCGGAAAAGAGGCCGCGCTTCTGCGTGGGGAGCGATTCCATTGCAAGCGCCGCGCCGATTCCCCACTCGCCGCCCATCGCAACGCCGAAGAGCGCGCGGATGATGAGAAAGACGGTGAGGTTCGGAGCGAAGGCGGTAGCGAGTTCGAGCGTGGAGTACAGCCCGACGTCGATCATCAGCGGGATGCGCCGGCCGAAGCGGTCGGCGATCCACCCGAAGATGAGCGCACCGAGCGGTCGGAGCATCAACGTCAGCGTCACGCCGAATGCGACCATCGGCACGGCGACGCGAAAGTCGTGCGCGATGTGCGGTACGGTTACGATGACCAGGAAAAAATCGAACGCGTCGAGCGACCACCCAAGAAAGCTCGCGGTAAACGTTTTTTTCTGTTGTTTTGTGAGGTCGCGGAAGGTGTTCAGCACTACGCCACGCCGCTAGGGAGAGCTGGTCGCCACTGGGGACGCACTGCTCATGGGCGAGGCGGACGGGGTGGCGCTTGCGCCGGCGACGTCGGTTGCGTAGAGCACAAGCACGTACGTGTTATTTTTCGCCACGGTGAATTTCGGCGGAGTGAAACCGAAGATCAGCATGTTTTTCTGCAGGGAAGACTTGTCGAGCGAAAGTACGGGCGCGTAGGTTTTCGTTTTGCCCTGCATGCGCTGCAGAAAGAGTTGTAAGGCGAAGCCGCGGTTGGGGATTTGATCTTTCGGCAATGTAAATGAAGCGATTGCCAAGCCGTCGAGCGGGAAGTCGGCATTGGTCGTGATCGCGACGGTCATCAGCGTCGTGACCTTCGTTACATCTTTGGGGACGTGCGCCATGACGGGCGACTCTTTCGGCAACGCTTGGGCGTTGAGTGTTATCGTTGGAGCGGTGCTCGCGGGGGACGGCGTTGCGCTCGGATTTCCCGACGTCGACGGTGACGGCGACGGTGACGGCGACGGCGAGGGGCTGGCGGTCGGAGTCGGCGTTTGTTTCTTTCCGGGTTTTGGCGTGGGTGTCGGAGGCGGAACGTTAAAACGAATTTGGCACGCAAAATCGGGTTGCGTTTCCGGACACGCGAAACCGTTGGCCGCGTCAGCGAGCGGGTAGGTTGCGGGCCCGGGTGATGGAGTTGCGGATCCGTTTTTTGCGTTCGGTCCAGCGGTTCCGCTGCTCGCAGGCGGTGCGCCACCGCCCACGCCGCCGGGCGGCAACGGGTTGCCTTGCTGTCCCGAACTGAAGTTACCGGAGCATGCCGCGATTGCAAGCAGCATCAGTATAGCTAGTGCGGGCGGCAACAGGCTCGGCTGACGCATTATGCTGTTACGCCCCTCGACTTGGGCGCCGTTCGGCGCCCTGCTCGGGGTCCTTCGACAGGCTCAGGATGACACATTGGCTAGCAGGATGACACATTGGCTAGCATTTCGTTAGCGAAGGCGGCGATCGGGATCGTGCGTTTCTCTTCCATCTGACGTTCGTTCACGTTCACGGTCCCGTCGGCCGCTTCTTGCTTGCCCACCACTAAAATGTAGGGAACTTTCTGCGTTTTCCAGTGGCGGATCTTGTAGCCGAGCTTTTCGTTGGACTCATCAACCTCGATACGTAGGCCGCGTTCGCGCAGCTGCGACGCGACCGTATGCGCGTATTCGAGCTGGTCCTCCGAGATCGGAGTGATCGCGGCCTGAACCGGGGCGAGCCAGACAGGGAAATTCCCCCCGTAGTGCTCGATGAGCAGGCCGAAGAAGCGTTCCATCGAGCCGGCCAGCGCGCGGTGGATCATGACGGGCGTGTGGTCGGCGCCATCGGAGCCGCGATATTTTAGCTCGAAGCGTTGCGGCAATACGAAATCAACTTGCACCGTGCCGAGCTGCCACTTGCGGCCGATCGCGTCGCGGACGTTGATATCGAGCTTCGGTCCGTAGAAGGCGCCGCCGCCTTCATCTATACCGTAGGTAAGATGGTTGCTTTCGAGCGCCTTGCGAATCGCGCTTTCGGCGATGGGATCGGTCTCCGTTTGCAGCTTGGCTTCGCGGGTCGAAAGATAGAACTCGAGCTCGAAGCCGAACGCTTTCATTAAACGCATTGCCTCGCTGAGCGTGCGCTCGAATTCTTCTTGAACTTGCTCGGGCGTGCAGAAGAGGTGCGCATCGTCAACCGTGAACCCGCGCACGCGTGTGAGGCCGTGCAGCACGCCGCTGCGTTCGAAGCGATAGGTCGTTCCGAATTCGGAATAGCGCAGCGGCAGCTCGCGATAGCTGTGCTGGCGATCTTTATAAATGAGGATATGGCCGGGGCAGTTCATCGGCTTTAAGCGGAAGCGCTGCTCCTCGACTTCGAGCGGACCGAACATATTCTCCGCAAAGTTTTCCAGGTGGCCGGAGATCTCGTAGAGGCGTTCGTTGACGACGTGCGGCGTGATGACGGGCAAGTAGCCGCGTTCCAGTAAGCCTTCGCGGATAAAGTTTTCGATGATGCCGCGAACGATCGCGCCTTTGGGGTGCCAAAAAATGAGGCCGCCGCCGGCTTCTTCGTGAATGGAGAAGAGGTCGAGCTCTTGTCCGAGCTTGCGATGGTCGCGCTTCTGCGCTTCCTCGATCTGTTTTAGGTGCGCGTCGAGTTCTTCTTGGGAGTTCCAAGCCGTGCCGTAAATGCGCTGCAGCATCGGGTTGTGTTCATCGCCGCGCCAGTATGCGCCGGCGACGCTCATCAACTTGAGCGCGCCGATGCCGCCGGTGCGATCGACGTGGCCGCCGCGGCAGAGGTCGGTAAATTCACCGATCGTGTAGAGCGTGATCGGCTCGCCTTCGGGAATCTCGCTCGCGATTTCGGTTTTGTAGGGATTATCTTTGAAGCGCGTGAGCGCTTCGTCGCGCTTCACTTCGCGGCCGGTCATTTCATAATTTGCGCCGACGATCTGGTGCATGCGCTTTTCGATGCGCTGGAGATCTTCGGGCGTGAACGGTTCGGAGCGGTCGAAGTCGTAGTAAAAACCGTTCTCGATGGCGGGGCCGATAGTCGGTTTGGCGTCGGGGAAGAGGTCTTGCACGGCATAGGCCAAGACATGCGCCGCCGTGTGGCGCAGTTCGGGAAGACCGGCCTGTTGTTGATCAGCCATGGAATGTCTCGTGCTTTTGGCCGAAGGGCACTCTTGGCCCTTGAGCGTTGCGGGGGTTGCTCTCAATTTGAAGTAACGCTGCACGGGTACTGGCTCGGCCACGCGGATTCCGAGGATGCCCTCAAGACTTGGTACACAGTGGCCAGGAAAGCCAAATATCAAGGGAAATAGTTATCGGCTGATCACATGCATCGGGTATCGCTTGGGAATCGTTTTTGTGTCGGCTGTCTTGACGCATGCGGAGTACAATAAGAATCGATGGAAACGTAAATGAAGGCTTTGGACATCGCTTATAAACGGATTGTGACGCGAGAGGTGCCTCGACCAATTCGCTCAAGCAAGGAATATGAGCTTTACCTTGAGCGGGTCGAGACATTGATGGGCAAGGTCCACCGATCTGCAGCCGAGAGCCAGTTCCTTGAGCTGCTCTCTATTCTGGTGGATCGGTATGAGGAAGAGCGCCATCCAATTGAAACCCCAGAGCCTCGCGTTGCTCTGCGCGAGCTGATGAGCTCCAATGCGGTGTCACAAGCAGAAATCGCTCGTTTGCTGGGTTCTAGCGGTGTTACTTCGGAGATTCTCTCCGGGAAGCGAGAACTAAGCAAGAGCCAAATTAGGAAGCTTTCGCAGCGATTCGGCGTTTCTCCGGAGCTGTTTCTTTAGGAGAGAAGACGAGGGTGATTTCCGTTGGGGCGGGTATATCGCTCGCCATGGCAGATATGGTCGAGACTATTACTATTGGCGGGGAGCTGACCGTGAACCGGATGGGCTTCGGCGGCATGCGGTTGTGCGGACCGGGCATCTGGGGCTGGCCCGAGGACCGTGAAAACGCGCTGCACGTGCTGCGCCGCGCGGTCGAGCTGGGCGTCAATTTTATCGACACGGCCGACTCATACGGGCCGGAAGTTAATGAAGAGCAGATCGCGCAGGCGCTCTATCCCTATCCCGACGGCTTGGTGATCGCGACCAAGGGCGGCCTGACGCGCGGCGGTCCGGGCAAATGGGAGCGCGACGGGCGGCCCGAGCGGCTGAAGAAATGTTGCGAGGCGAGCTTGCGGCGCTTAAAGTTGGATCGCATCGATATCTATCAGCTGCATGCGCCCGATGAAAGGTATCCGCTAGCAGATATGATCGGCGCGCTCGTCGAGCTGCGCGAAGCGGGGAAGATCCGTTTCATCGGCGTCTCGAATTTCTCGCTCGACCAGCTGAAGCAGGCGCGCGAGATGACGGAGATCGTTTCGCTTCAGAACCCGTACAACTACGCCGAACGCCACGACAACGATGACGCACTCGATTACTGCGAACGCGAAGGCCTGGCGTTTCTGCCCTACTTTCCTTTGAATGCGGGTGATGTTATGACTCACCCGGAGGTGGAGGCAGTCGCAAAGAAGCACGACGCCACCGTGTTTCAGATTGCTTTGGCTTGGCTGCTGCACCGCTCGAAAGCGACGATTCCGATTCCAGGAACGCAATCGCTTAAGCATTTGGAAGAGAACATCGCGGCGGCCGGCATTGAGTTTGACGAGGACGATCTTACTCGCTTAGCTTTGCGTTAAGGCGCACGCTTGGTTTGCCGCGACGAACCACGGCCACATTTCGTTTCGGCTCCAGGAGGAGCGCCCCATGAAAAATGTACACGTTGCAGTTCTTGCAACATTATTTGGAATCAGTGCGGCGTCCGGAATTGCTCTCACACAGGCGCAACACCCGGGCAATAACAGCGGGCTCTTGGCTGCGACGGCGTCGATGGCGTCGGCCGACGAAAACGACCATGGCGAGGGCCGTGGAAAGCACAATCGCAACGGCAGCCGGCAGAACGGCCCGTGCAACGACAACAACGGTAACTGGCAGAGCGGCCAGCGAAATGGCGACGACGAGAACGATAACGAACAGGGCAATCAGAATAACCAAGGCAACGGCAATCGCGGCAAGCACCGCGGTTGGCAGAACCCGAACAATCCGCACAATTGCGCAAACAATGGCGGCTGGAACGGCCAGAAAGGCAACTCCACGCTGCGCGGAACCATCACATCCGTAAACGGGAACCAGGTTACGCTGATGGCGGGGTTCGGCAACGTCGTCACGATCAACGACCAGCCGGCGTTGAACAATCAGCAGACGGGCCGCGTCGTCGTCGGACGCTACGTGACGGCCTATGGATACTACCAGAATGGGATCTTTTACGCGACGTCCCTGCAATAGCGGTACCGCGTAAGCAAGGCCAAACGCCTCTCTCCGGAGGGGCGTTTTTCTTTTACGGGGCTAGAATTGCTCGGGCGTTAAAAGGGCTTCGTAAAAATCGCCGCGTTTGTAACCGGGAATCGTGCGCGCGGCAATGTCTTCGACAAACGTTCCGCCGACCGTGTCGGGTTTTCGGCGAGCATAATCTGTTAGCACCGCTAAGAAGGCCGCGTTAAAGCCTCTGCGGGGAAGGGCAGTGAGCAGTTGCGCGACGGCGGATTTGTCCACGTATTGAAGGAAGGCGCCCCCGACGTCGGTCAAGACGCCGGCGCTGAGCAAGAATACCTCGGGCTCTTTGAAGCGGGCGATTGAAAAGATGCTATGCAGGGTGACGGCGTCCCATCCGACCTGCGCGTCGGCACTTGTGCGGTTCGCGGCCGTGAGTATTTGCTTGGTGAGATCGGCGCCATCGATTTCAAAGCGAACGTGCGGTGTCGCGAATTCCTTCGACAGGCCGACGTCGTGCAGCATGGCGGCGATGTAGACGATTTCGGGGTCGTGCTTTTTGCCGCGCGCGTGGGCGATGAGTTCCGCAAACACGAACGAGCGGGCGGAGTGGCGGAAAATCTCGGGCGCCTCGACGTCCTGCGCTTGAATCGCGGCCTGTTTAGCGGCGTACGAGTCGGGGATCTTGACGCCGGCGATAGTGGCCGGAAGCGGCGACTCTGCGGCGGCTGCGCGGCCAAGCGGGGCGGCCGCGGCAATCATTGACGCGGTCGAGACACAGCAGAAGTCCGAGCGTTTCATTTGCGGTATTTTCGTAGTGCTTGCCGCGCTGCCCTCGACTACGCTCAGGATGACA
>JBBQQR010000029.1:0-19983 GCA_038215615.1 Vulcanimicrobiales bacterium
ACTTCGTGTGGCTCGACAACCACTTGATGCCGCCCGAAAACGAAGCGGACAAAACGCACGGGGTAAGCGGCGAGCTGTGGTCCGTACATGGCGGCGGATTTTACCACAACCAAAAATACCTTACCGGACCCGTCGGTCAGCCCTTACCGGAAACGCTGCACTGGTTCAAGTGGGAAGCGTACTGGACGTGGTTTAGCGGTATGGGCATGCTCGCGATCATCTACTGGGTCGGCGCGAGCAACTACCTGATCGATCGTGCGGTCATGAACCTCTCTCCATGGCAAGCGATCGCGATCAGCGTTGCGTCGATCTTCGCGGGCTGGCTGGTCTACGACGCGCTCTGCAAACTGTTGGGGCGCTGGCCGCTTGCGCTCGGCGTCGCCGTCTTCGGTTTCCTCGTTCTCGCCGCTTGGGGATTGTTTCACATCTTCGGAGCGCGTGCTGCGTATATTCACGTCGGCGCGATCATCGGAACGATCATGGTCGCAAACGTTGCGCACGTCATCATCCCCGGCCAAAAGAGAATGGTCGACGCGATCCGGGCCGGGCGCGTTCCCGATCCTCTGCCCGGACAGCTCGGCAAAATTCGATCGGTCCATAATACGTACTTTACGTTACCCGTACTCTTCATAATGATCAGCGGTCACTACCCGATGACGTACGAGAATCCGTTCGGCTGGCTGATCCTCGCCGGCATCAGTCTTTCGGGCGTGCTGATGCGCTATGCGTTCATACTCTCGCACAAAGGAAAACTCGTACCGGCTCTGCCCATCGCGGCGTTTGTGATCCTGGCTGTGATCGCCGCGGCGATCATGCCGCGCGGCGGCCGCACGGTCAAACCCGTCGCTTTCGCGCAAGTGCAACCGATCTTCGCGCAGCGTTGTGCAGTGTGCCATTCGGCCCATCCCACGCAACCGGGCTTTGCGACCGCGCCGGCGGGGGTTCTGCTCGATACGCCGCAGCACATCGCGAGCAATGCGCAGCGCGTCTACCAGCAAGCCGTGGCGTCCCAAGCGATGCCGCTTGGAAACGTGACCGGCATGACGAAAGCCGAACGCGTGCAAATCGCAGGCTGGATAGCCTCAGGAGTGTCACTCAAGTGATTTCAACTCACGTCCTCGACACGTCGCGCGGCGAGCCCGCCCGCGGCGTAGCCGTGCGGCTTTTTCGCATTGACGGGGACGAGCGAGAATTGCTCGCTACGGGAGAAACGGATGCCGACGGACGCATCGCTCCGAATTTCGGGGGCGAACTCGAACCCGCAACTTATGTCTTGCTTTTTTCGGCCGGAGCCTATTTTCAAGCGGCCGGCGTTGCGACGTTTTTCGACGAGATTCCCATCCGTTTTGTCATCGAACGGAGTCCGTGCAAATATCACATTCCGCTTCTGCTAGCGCCTTTCGGTTACTCCACCTACAGGGGCTCTTAAGAGGACCTGCCCTAGAGGGGGTTCAATCGGTTGGCCAGGTGGCTTGGTTGAAGCGGCACGCAGCGCGCGCACGCGCTTGGTTTATGTTGGGCGCGGCTTGTGCTGCCGCCCTGCTAGCGGTTGCCCCGGCTCTCGCACAACGCGCCTCGAATTTTCAGGGCGCGAATTTGCAAAATGCGAACATGCAGAACGCCAACCTGCAGAACGCCAACCTGCAATCCACCAATCTAAAAAATGCCGACTTGGAAGGCGCAAACTTGCAAGGCGCGCACCTGAGCGGCGCAAACCTCGCCGGCGCGCACCTGCGCGGCGCCAACCTGCGCGGCGCGACGCTGATGGGCGCGGATTTGCGCGGCACCGATCTCACCTCGTCCGACTCGCGCGGCGCAAATTTTCGCGGCGCGAAATTGCAGAGCGTCAACTTGAGAAGCGCCAACCTGTACGGCGCGCATTTGCGCGGCGGAAACCTCCAGGGCGCTCATCTCTATGATGTGAATATGCAGCGCGCGGATCTGCAGGGCGCAAACCTGAGCGGAGCCTCGCTCCAAGCCGGCAAATTCCAAAGCGCGAATCTGCAGAGCGCGAATCTCAATGGGGCAAAACTTCAGGGTGCAAACTTGCAGGGCGCCAACATGCAAGGCGCGCACCTGCAAGGCGCCAACCTGCAATCCGCGACCATCTACGGAGCGACACTGTATAGCGCCGACATGTCGCGTGCCGACGTTCGCGGAGCTAACCTGCAAAACGCCGACCTCGGACTGGTGAATCTCCAAGGCGCGAACTTACAGAAAACAAACCTTTACGGCGCCGGCTTGAACGGCGCTAGTCTGCAGCACGCGATCTTTCAAGATGCCAACCTGCAAAACGCCAGGATGCAAGGCGCCAAGCTGCAAGGCGCCAATTTCAGCGGAGCCACGCTCTACGGAACCGATCTGACCGGCGCCAATATGTACCAAACGAACCTCCAGGGCGCGAACCTCCAAACCGCCATTCTTCAAAACGCCAACTTGCAAGGCGCGAATCTAGCAAACGCAAATCTTCAAAACGCAAACTTACGCGGGGCAAGTTTGCTTAACGCTATTCTTCAACATGCAGACCTTCAGGGCGCCGACCTTCAGGGCGCCAATCTGCAAGGCGCGAAGATGCAGAGCGCTAACCTCTACAACCTAAGCCCGATGCCGGCACCCGCACCGTCGCCTCACACTGTGCCAACCCCGGCGCCGAGCAGTCCCCCGGCGCATACGCGCCTACCTAGATAGCGCGCCAAATGAGGCATCGCTTTTTCGCGGCAGTTGCACTACTGGCCGCGTTTCTCTACGCGCCGGCGTTCGCTCAAACCGCCGCGAGCCTCGTCGGGACAAATATGCAGGGGAAAAATCTGCAGAATGCGGACCTGCATAACGCCAATCTTCAAAATGCCGATCTGCAAGGTGCGAACTTACAGGGCGCAAATCTGACCGGCGCAAACTTGCGTGGCGCCAACCTGCTGGGCGCGCACTTAGGATCGGCCAAATTAACCGGCGCGATTTTGCAAAACACCAACCTGCAGCACGCCGACTCCGAAGGCGCCAATTACCAGAATGCAAACCTGCAGCAAGCCAACCTGCAAGGCGCGGATCTCCAGAACGCCGTGCTAACCGGCGCCGACTTGTACGGCGCAAACCTTACACGCGCAAATCTTTTCGGCGCGAATCTGCAGAACGCCAATCTGCAAACGGCAAACCTGCACGGTGCGAACCTTCACAACGCCTCTATGAGGGGCGCGAATCTGCAGCGCGCCGATCTCCAAAACACGAGTCTTATCGGAACCAACATGACGGGCGCCCAACTCCAGGGCGCGAACCTGCACGGCGCAAAACGCTCGGCTCCGAGCGCCATCGCGGCGGCCACGCCACCTGCCGCCGCTGCGCCGCTGCCGGGCCCACCGGCGACGCCTCCGAGCATATACTCGACCGGGCCGCGCCCCTATTCCGCGCCGCCGCGTACCTATTCCGCGCCCCCGCCCGGCCCGGTCGCCACGCAGCCCTCGTTCGGAAATGCGCCGTTCGGACAAGTCCCGATTCTTTTCAACGACCACCTCGTGCACACCAATGACGTGCTCAGCCGCGACCGCGTGCTGGCCGCACTCGTCCGCGGGAGCGCCATCCTCGTTCCGCTGCGCGCGATGCTCGCCCAGATGGGCGGCGCGCAAGTCGCCTACGATGCCACGAGCAGAACGATCGCTATCACGAAGGCGGGCGCGCGCGTCGTCCTGACGCTCGGCGTTCCGCGCGTCATCGTCAACGACCGGGTTCATCCGCTCGACGTCGCGCCGATGCTGTACGAAGGCGAGATCCTCGTGCCGATCCGCGTGATCTCCGAAGGCCTCGGCGGATACGTGCAGTGGGTCGCCGACCAGCATGTCGTGGTCGTGCGATATGCGGAGCTCGCGGCGATGCTGCCGCCGACGCCGCCCCCGCCCACGCCCGTTCCCGCTACGGCGCCGCCCGCCGTGCCGTCAACGCCCACGCCTTCCGCCGCGCGTACACCGGGACCACAAGCTGCGCCGCCGCCCGCGCCGACACCCACCCCTTCGCCGCCCGCGATCGCGGCAAAGAAACAGGCGCGCCTATTGGCTTCGATCGATTACATGAACGCGCCGAAAGTCTCCGACGAACTGGCGCCCGATCATACGATCGCCAACCAGTCGTTTGGGATTCAAGGCGCGTACGAGTTCGGCCCGAGCAACATGTTCTTGATCCAATTTGACTTGAAGCGCTATCAATTTCCGCACGACGCCTTTCAAGACTCGGTGCCCTGCGATCCGGCGCCAACCGGCTGCACGACGGTAAATAGCAGAGGTCAATACCAGACCGGGAACTGTCCGGCACACGATCCCGGGTGCGTAACCGCGGTCGCGCCAAACATCGTCGGTGCGCAAATCGGACGCGTGCAGGAATACGTTTCGGCTTTCACGGCCCGGGATACCGACGTCGATCTGCGGGCTGCGCTGAAAATTCTTCCGCGCGTGTACGTCGGAACCGGTCTTTACTATAAGCATTACAACTATCTTGGCTACCCCAACATCACCGGCATTGGCGCAGGTGTTAGCATCATGCCGAACCTTGACAAGCGACTCTCGCTGTTTGCCAGTGCGTGGTACTATCCGAGCGTTACGGGACGCTATACCTATCCGGTTTCGCCATTCTTGGGGGGGCTCTCGGGACAAACTGTGCCGTTTGGGTATAGCGTCATCAAATATCGTGCCGGCGGCATTTTTTGGCTCAACGCAACGAACCTGTTCTTGGAAGCCGGCTTTGCAGGCGAGTTTTTCAAAGCCAGACTGAACACGCCCATCGACGCTTGGACGAAAGGATCGTTTTTCGGAATCGGGACACGCTTTCCATGAAATACATGAAAATCTGGCCGCTGGTCGTCGTCTATCTGCTGGCCGGTTGCGGGTCCAGTGGACCCGCTTTCGCGCCCATCGGAGGCGGGGGGGCGGCGTGCAACAAGACCAACCTTATCAACAACGGGTTCAATTTCGACTGGTTGTGCTGGGACCGTACGCCTACCGCACCCGGAACGCTGCCCGGATTCCCCACGTTCACGCTCAAAACGTCAGACCCGTGTGTCCCGTCGCAAAACGGAAATGTGTTTGCGGCGGTCGAGACACCTGCGGGCTCCGCGGGCTATCTCTCGCAACAATTCATCGATCACGGCGTCCCGCAATCAGTTTCGTTTAGAGTCTGGGGAGGCCAGGACCCCGTCACGGTGTCGGTGGGCATCGTGTTCCCGACCGGCACTCACATCGGAACCGAGACGATTCTCGATACGTTTACGCCGCCGTCGGTTCAGGCGAGTCCCACCACGTGCACCGGCCTTGGGCCGATAACCAAGACCTACTCTTTTTCGCGACCGGACTTTACAACCGGCTCGCTGATCGAAATTCGGTTACACGTGACGTCGAACGGCGTGAACGGGGCCATCGCAAACTTCGACGACATTACGTCTTCGCCTTAAACGCCGCCCAGCCGCCGAAATCGGAGATGTCTTTGAACCCACGCTCCTCGATGAGCGAACGCGGGTAGATCATCGCGCTGACGGTCGAGCCGTCGTCGAGTTCGATTGGCGCCTCGTAGAGATCCGGCGGTTCGCTTTCAAGCAGATGCTCGTGCTGCTCCGGTGTGAACTCGTAGAGCTCGCCCGCAATTGAAATGCCGCCGCTTTCGACTTCGTAAATCCCGGGATGCTGATCGCGCACCGAGTGCAACCGGTAGCGCGGCGCGGTATGCGCCTCTCCCAAGAATTTCGCTTCGCCTAGGTTCTTGTGATCCGGTTGCCCACGCAGAGCAGAGCCACAGATAAAGAATCGCATCAGATCGAATCAACCTCCGCAATCGCGCGAGTAAGTGCTTTAACGCCGAGTTCGAGGTCCGCATCCGCGGTGCTCTCTTGTCCCACGTGACTATGTCCGCCGATACTTGGGACGAACAGCATCGCGGCCGGCGCGATTTTGGCGATGCACATTGCGTCGTGCCCTGCGCCGCTGGGCACATCGGGCGCCGCCTGACCCATCGCCTCACAGACGCGATGCAGCGCAGCGCGCAGTCTGTCGTCCATCGGCGTCGGCTTGTGTACGTCGAGTTTTTCCAGCATCACACGCACGCCGCGTTCTTTCGTGACCTTTTCCGCAGCCGCATGGAAGGCCGCCTCAATGGCTTCCATTTTCGATACGTCGGGCGAGCGATTGTCGATCGAAAAGCTGACGCGCGCCGGAATGACGTTCGTGCCCCCCGGTTCCACCACGAGCCGGCCGACCGTCACGACGGCTCCGCCCGCCTCTCGCGCGGCCGTTTCCATAGCCAGCACGATCTCGGCCGCGGCGGAAAGCGCGTCCGCACGCCTGTCCATCGGCACGGTGCCGGCGTGTCCGCTCATTCCTTCCACCACCGCGCGGTAACGAATCTGTCCCGTGATCGCGCTGACGACGCCGAGGTGAACCCCGGCTGCTTCGAGCACTGGCCCTTGCTCAACGTGCAATTCCAAATACGCTGCGACGCGCTGTTCGCCGCGCTGCGGCAAATCCAGCAATCCGCCATCGGATGATGCGAGCGCGTCGGCAAGCGACACGCCCGACTCATCGCGCAGCGCATACGCATCGTCGAGTGACGTCAGCCGCGCGAAAACCGCGCTGCCCAAACATCCGATCGAAAAACGGCTGCCTTCTTCGCCGACCCATGCGACGGCTTCGACCGGATGGCGCGTCTCGATTCCTTCGCGATCGAGTTGTTCGAGCGCACAAAGCGCCGCGACAACACCGTACGCGCCGTCATAGGCGCCGCCGGTCGGAACCGTGTCGAGGTGCGAACCGACCAAAATCGGCGCGGCGGCGGGATCGCTCCCGTTGCGGCGCGCGAAGAGATTGCCGATCGCATCCTGGGTCAGCTGGTAGCCGCTTTCGGTCGCCCATTTTACAAACAGTTCGCGAGCCTTCCGTTCCTGCGGCGTCGCCAATCCGCGGTTTATGCCGTACTCGTATTTCCCGAACTCGGCCAACTCCGCCAAGCGCCCAACAACGTTACTCACGCCGGCGGGTGCTCCGCAATCCAGTGACGCGCGATGTCGATGCGTCGGCAAACCCATACGCGTTTGTGGTCGAGCACGTAATCTAAGAAGCGCGCGAGCGCGGCGGCCCGCCCGGGACGGCCGGCGAGGCGCGTATGCAAACCAACGCTCATCATCTTCGGCTGCGTCTTCCCCTCCCGGTACAATACATCGAACGTGTCCTTCATGTATTCGAAGTAGCCCGACGGCGCCGTGAAGCCGGGCGGAACCGAAAACTTCATGTCGTTGACGTCCAGCGTATAAGGAATGACGAGATGGTTTTTGCCCGACACCTTCACCCAATACGGCAAGTCGTCGTCGTAGGAGTTTGAATCGTAGAGAAATCCGCCTTCCTCCACAACGAGCCTGCGCGTGTTTTCACTCGGCGCATACCGGCAGTACCAGCCGTAAGGCCGCTCGCCGATCGTCCGCTCGATCGATTCGACCGCCCGTTTCATCTCGGCCCGTTCCTGCTCTTCGCCCATATCTTGGAAACCGACCCAACGCCATCCGTGCGAACACACCTCGTATCCGGCGTCGCGGATCGCGCGCGCCGCCTCGGGGTTGCGTTCGAGTGCGAGCGCGGCGCCGAAGACCGTGATCGGAATGTTGCGCTCTTTGAAAATGCGCATCAATCGCCAAAACCCCGCGCGGCTCCCATACTCGTAAACGGACTCGACGATCAGGTCGCGTTGGTTCGGCCCGAGCGACGCGCCCGGAACCTCGGTCAGGTAGGTCTCCGAATGCTCGTCGCCGTCGGGGATCGAATACTCCGAGCCTTCTTCGTAATTCATGACGATCTGCACGGCGATCCGGGCGCCGCCCGGCCAGCGCGGATCGGGCGGATTCTCACCGTAACCGATCAGATCGCGCGGATAGTTCGGATTCACGTCACGACCTCTTCCAAACGATGTGCATCACGAGCGAAGACGATTTCCATGGCGATGCGTTCGCCGACCGAAACGTCGCGTCCCCACCGGTAACTCGAGTAAGGCGTGTACCGCGTTCCCGGCGAGCCCGGAATGCGCAGCGACACGTCGTAACACACGAATTCCTTCGGCGGTCCCGCGACGATCGCGCACTGCAGCGCGAACGGCCCGATGACTCCGGGCGGATTGAGTTCGCGCGCCGCCTGCAGAAACGCCGCGCCCATTTCGAAGGCTTTCTCGAGCATAGACTCCGTCAATGTCGCAGCGATATGCCCGGCTTCTTCCAAACGCATCGGCACGTCTTGTAGCGCGCCCAACGCCGACGGGGGTATATTGCGAAACCCTTCGAGGTTGGTTTGCCTGCGCGTATCGGTGCCGCAAAGTTCGAGTTCGTGCAGCACGGGCGAATAGAAAAAGTTCAGGTTAACGGTCGGCCCGAGGGCATATTCCTCGATGACGGCGTCGTGCAGTCCCTCCTCGCGCACCGCCCCGTCGCGAATCAGCCGCTGCGACACCTCGCGGTACTCCCTAGCCGACGAGCACAAAAAGAACGCGCGCTCAAATGCGATTTTCGCGTGTTGCGCTTTCACCATAACGAGCCGGTCGATCTGTCCCGGATCCTTAAACTGAAGCGGATGGCGAATCCCCGCGCGGCGTAAAAGCGCGTACTGGTTGTTCGCTTCGCCGCGTTCCTCAGCACGAAGCAACGTTCGATTGCCGAACATCGGAACGCGCATGCCGGCCTCAATCTCGTCGTAGGAATACTTTTCGCGCAAGTACACTTCGAACGAGCGGTTTGCAACAAAAACGACATTGCGTTTGCGCAATTCGTCTTGCACCTTAGATTGCAGAATATCGACGAACGCCTCAAGTTCCAATGTTGCGTCGACGCATCCGCGAGCGGGCGCATCCTCGCGCGCATAATAGCGGGCGTACGTTTTTTCCCGGCCTTTTGCGGTAACGACCAAATTACGCAGCCCCTGTGCCCGCGCGCCCGCCGCCACTTCTAGCGCGGAGTGGCTCCCGATGGAGCACAAAGTCAGCGCGGAGCGGTCGTAACCGTCAAGGAGTGCGGCGGAATTCACGAGCGGCGAGGTTAGACGCGCCTTTAGGCCGTACCCGCCTTGTTAGCCATGGCAACGCTTCTTTTGAAGAACGCGCACACGGTTGCGACTTTTGACCGCGAGCGCCACGAACTGCACGGCGTGAGCATCTTCTTGCGGGATAACGTCGTCGAGGCGATCGACCCTGCAGGCGCGCGCGGACGGGCCGCGGACGCGACCATCGATTGTTCGCGCATGGTGCTGCTGCCCGGTCTTGTGAACACGCACCACCATTTCTACCAAACGCTCACGCGCAGTGTCCCGGGCACACAGGATGTTAAACTTTTCGACTGGCTGCAGACGCTCTATCCGATGTGGGGCCGGTTTACACCCGAGGCAATCCGCGTCTCGACGCAGATTGCGATCGCCGAGCTTTTGCTCTCGGGCTGCACGACCTCGATGGATCACACCTACGTTTGGCCTCACGGTTCGCGCGTAGACGATCAGATCGAAGTCGCGCAAGCGATGGGCTTCCGCTTTCACGCATCGCGCGGTTCCATGTCGCTCGGTCGCTCCAAGGGAGGCTTGCCGCCCGACGATGTCGTCGAAGACGAAGCAGACATCCTAAAAGATACGCAACGCGTCATTGAGACCTACCACGATCCGAACCCACTCGCGATGACCCGCATTGTCGTCGCTCCCTGTTCGCCGTTTTCCGTAACGCCCGACCTCATGCGCGAGAGCATCGCGCTCGCGCGCAGCGCGGGCGTGCACTCGCATACGCATCTCGCCGAGACGCTGGATGAGGAAAAGTATTGCCTCGAGCATTTCGCGTGCCGTCCGGTGGAACTGGCGGAAAAGCTGGGCTGGGTCGGAGCCGACGTATGGCACGCGCACATGGTGCATGCTTCGGCTTCTGAATGCGAACGTTTAGGCGCTACGCGCACCGGCATCGCTTACTGCGCCAGTTCGAATATGCGCTTGGGTTCGGGCATCGCGCCGATTTTGGCGCTGCGAAACGCAAACGCGCGCGTGGGACTGGGCGTCGACGGCTCCGCTTCTAACGACTCATCCAGCCTGATCGACGAAGTGCGCCATGCGATGCTCTTACAGCGCGTCTCCGCCGGTATACCCGACGCCCTGACGGCGCGCAACTCGCTGGGCCTTGCCACGCGTGGCGGCGCGGAAGTTTTAGGCCGCGATGATATCGGCTCGCTCGAGCCGGGGAAGGCCGCGGATATTGCCGGCTGGTCGATCGATTCGCTCGAGCTCTCGGGCGCGGCAGTACACGATGCGGTCGCATCGCTGGTCTTCTGCCGTCCGCAGCGCGCCGATCTCGTGATCGTTAACGGCAAAGAACGTGTCCGCAACGGCGAGATTTTGGATTTCGATTTGCAAGCGACGGTGAACAAAGCAAACGAAATCGCCCGATCACTAGCGCGGTGAAAAACAATGTGTCATGGTAAACGTGGTGTCATGGTAAACGGGCGCCGGAAGGCGCCCTGGTCGAACCATGCCCGAGCCGAGTCGAGGGCCGCATGGATCTAACGTTTCGCAGGCCGGCTACAGAGCTTGCTCCTGCGTTCGAGGAATTCCTGAGCGCTTTCAACTCTGAAGATCACGATATGTGGCCCAAAAATAGCATCTTCGGTCTGGCGCGCACGGACTTGCCCGCGTACATCGAGTTCGTACAACTGGCCGCCGAAGGCCGCGCCTTGCCCGAGCGTTGGGTTACATCCGATACGTACTGGGCTTTCGCCGGTGATGAAATGGCCGGCGAAGTTCACGTCCGCCATTACGTCCGCGGTACGCTTTGGCGGGTCGGCGGCCACATCGGGTATTCGGTGCAACCGAAATTCCGCGGTCAAAGCATTGCCACGGCGATGCTGCGCCACGCCTGCGACCGCTTGCGCGAGCTTGGCGAAGTAGACGCATTACTCACCTGCTGGGATGAAAACGTTGCCTCAGCCCGGGTTATCGAAAAATGCGGAGGCGAGAGACTTCCCGACGCTATCGACGCCGGCCACAAGGCGCGCCGCTATCTCATCCCCCTCGTCTAGCGAAAGGCAGAACGGATCATGATTATGTTGCTAGCGGCCACCGCGCTTCCCGCGCAAGCGTTTGCGTACACTCCGCCCGCTATCGTCTCCCGCAAAGCACTGCCCGCGCCCCGCGGCGTAAAAGAAACCGCGCTTCGCATTAGTTTGCCTTCGACCGGTCGCCTCGTCGACGCATTGCTCTGGCAGCCGGCACACGTAACGGGCCGCCACGGCGCCGTGTTGTTTGCGCACTGGTTAGGCCAGGCGGCGAAATCGAACCCGGCGGAGTTTGCGCCTGATGCAGTCGCACTTGCGCAAAAAGGCATCACGTCACTGTCGGTTCAGGAGCCTTGGTCAGACGCCACGTGGTTTGAAAAACTCCGCGCGCCGGCAACGGACTACGACATGTCGATCGGCGTCGTGAAAGACTTACGGGCCGCGCTGGATGTGCTTGCCGCTCAACCGCAAGTGGACGCTGAGAACCTCGCCTTCGTCGGCCACGATTTCGGCGCAATGTTCGGCGCGATCATGAGCGGAGTCGATCCGCGCCCGCACTACTACGTCTTCATTGCGGGTACCGCCACACTCCGCGAATGGTACGCTCTCGACGAGCGGAAGCCGGCCGATCTCGACGCCTATACGCAATCAATGAGCCGTCTCGACTCCGGCCTTTACCTCTCGCAAGCGACGGCGCAAGGCTATTTCTTTCAATTCGCCCGCAAGGATGGGTACATTCCGTTGGAGCGCGCCTTTGCGTTCTTTAACGGAGCCGGCGAGCCGCGAACGATGACGATCTACGACGCTACCCACTCTATGCAGAGTAAGGCAATTTTAGCGGATCGCCTCGCCTGGCTGCTCCAGCGCCTACATTAGTTACGCGGTTACAGTAACGGTGCCGGCCGTTGTCTTTGCGCGTGCAAGGGCGGCCAGGACTCGTTCCGGCGTAAACGGTACTTGCGTTACCCAAGCGCCGGTTGCGGCATGGATCGCGTTCGCAACGGCGGCCGCAAACGGAACCAGCGCCATCTCCGCAACTCCCCGCGCGCCGAACGGGCCGTTCGGATCGGCCAGTTCCATGATAACCGGATAGACTTCCGTCGGCATGTCGAGCGTCGTTGGCAAAAGGTAGTTGCTAAAATGCGGTGTGAGAATTCTACCGTCTTTGCACTGGAAATTCTCCGTGATTGCATAACCCACGGCTTGCGCTAAGCATCCCTCGATCTGTCCTTCAACTTGCTGTTTGTTGATAGCCTTGCCGACGTCGTGCACGCTGATGATGCGCAGAACGCGCACGAGTCCCGTGGCCGTATCGACTTCGACTTCGACTGCTTGCGAAACGTAACCGTAATTGAAATGCGGCATGCCTCGACCGCTTTCCGGTTCGAGCGGCGTGGTTTGCGCGGGACGAAACTGCACCGTCGCCTTCGCATCCTTACCGGGAAACTTCTCCAGCGCCGCCGTCGCCGCGTCCTTGACCGCGCGGCCGCCCATGAACGTCATGCGCGAAGCCGAGGCGCTGCCCGCATTCGGCGACTCGTGGCTGTCCTCTGCGATCAATTCGATACGCTCGGGGGGCACATTGAGCGTGGCCGCACAGACCGTCCGCATAACCAAGTGCGCGCCCTGACCGCACTCGGCCGCGCCGATGCGCAGTACGACACGATCGATCTCTTGTGCGCCGAACAGCTCGACGGTCGCCGTAGCCTGATCGGGGAAGCCGAACGAATAGCCGATGTTCTTAATCCCCGACGCTAGGCCCACGCCTCGCACGATGTCATGGTGAGCTGGTCGAACCACGGCCGACGAGGCCCCGTTTCCGCTGAAGCGCGCCCCCATCTCTGCGACGCAGCGTTCCAGCACGGGCAACGCGCTCACGCCTTGCGGCAGCGGCGTTTGCGTTGCGGTGAGGCTGCCTTCGCGGTACATATTGCGCCGGCGGATCTCGGCCGGATCGATTCCGACCTTATGCGCTAAGCGCGTGACCATGGATTCGGCAGCGAAGTGCGCCTGCGGCAAACCAAACCCGCGGAAAGCGCCGCACGGCACGTTATTCGTATAGACGACGTAGCCATCGGTCGCGACGTTTTCAATTTCGTAGGTTCCCGATGCGCCGACCGTCGCGCCCTTAAGCACTTCGACGCTCGTGCTCGCGTAGGCGCCACCGTCAGCGAGCAACTCGGTTTGCGCGGCGACGATCTTGCCGTCTTTGTTCGCAGCCCACTTCGAGCGGATAAAATACGGGTGGCGTTTTTGATGGCCGACGATCGACTCTTCGCGATTCCATACCAGCGCGGTAGGCCGCTTCAGCTTCCACGTCGCCAGCGCCAGCAGCGGCTGTACGATCAAATCTTCGCGGCCGCCGAACGCTCCGCCGATCTTAGCGTACCGGATCACGACGTCGTCTTCGCCGAGCTGCAGCATCTTGGCGATCTGCCGGCGATCCTCGTGCAACCATTGCCCGGCCGTTTCGACGACGAGCTTATCGCCCTCGTAATAGGCAACGCCCGCGTCGGGCTGAAGGTACGCGTGCTCTTGCCACGACGTCGAAAACTCTTCTTCTATAACGACGTCCGCCAAATCAAAGGCAGCTTCGACATCGCCTTTTCGAATGCGAATATGGCCCAGAATATTATTCTCGCGCTCGCCATGCACCAGGGCCGAGTCCGGCTCCATCGCGGCACGGGCATCCGAGACGACCGGCAACTCCTCGTACTCCACGTGCACGAGCTTCGCGGCAGCTTCCGCCGCCTCGAGCGTTTCCGCGGCTACCAGCGCGACGCGGTCGCCAACGAAGCGCACCTTGTCGTCGCAGAGCAGCGGCTGATCGTCGTCGATCAGGCCGAAGCGATTGAAAGGCACATCCGCCGCGGTCATGACGGAAATAACGCCCGGCTGAGCCAACGCCGCCGACGTATCCACCGAAACGATGCGTGCGTGCGCGCGGTTCCCGAAGACCGCCTTCAGCTGCACCATATCGGCGCGCACCAAATCCGCCGGATATAGTGCTGCTCCCGTGACCTTTCCTAGCGCGTCGGGGCGCGGAAGCGCTTGACCGATGGTGTCCATCGTTAGATGACGCGCGCTTCTTCGCGAGGCTCGCGTTGCGCGGCCATTTCCGATGCTGCTTGCTGCATCGCGTCGAGAATCTTGCGATAGCCCGTGCAACGGCAAATGTTTCCGCTAATCGCGGTTTGATGCTGGGCGAGGGTTGGCGCTTGGCATTCTTGCAGCAGCTTTGCGCCCGCCATCAGCATACCGGGTATGCAAAAACCGCATTGGACTGCGCCGCGTTCGATGTAGGCCTGCTGCAGCGGGTGGAGCGCGTTGTCATCCTGAGTTTGTCGAAGGACGTTGTGACTGGCCGCCAACCCCTCAATCGTCACGAGCGCATGACCGTGCGCTTGCGCCGCCGGAACCAAACACGACATCACCGCCTGTCCATCGATCCAAACGGTGCATGCCCCGCACTCGCCCTCGGCGCAGCCCTCTTTCGATCCGGTTAGCGAAGCATTTTCGCGCAAGGCGTTGAGCAGCGTCTTGCGTCCGGCGTCGCGCATCTCGGTGCGTTTGCCGTTAACCGTCGAAACGATGGTTCCCGTAAACTCCTCAACGAAGGAAATCGCAGGCGGTTCGCCCGTGTCGAGCAAGATGTGGCGGTCGGGCAAACCGTCCGCGCATGTATCGCCGGCGATGTGCTCCAAGCTGCGCTCCACGAGCGCGCGCACCGCAAGGCGCCGGTACTCGGCGCTGCCCCGCACGTCGCCGATCGGCGAGACATCCTCAAGCACTGCTTCCCCGGCTGCAGAGATCGCCTTTGCGCTCAGTGCTTTTCCAAGCAGTGCCGCCTCCGCGTTTTTTGCGCGCACGATCGTCGGCGCCAAACACCCGAGCGCGATCCTCGCTTCCTCAATCGCGCCGTCGCGGCCGGCGCGCACGATCGTCGCAACGCTAATCACCGATATTGCTTGCGCGCGGCGCAAACCGAGCTTGAGAAAAATCCCGCGTTCGTTTTGAGTTAAAGGGCGCACGCGAATTTCACGCAGAAGCTCGTCCGGACGCATCTGCGTCTGCCGGAAGCCGGTAAAAAAGTCGGCCATGTCGAGGGCGCGTACGCCATCAACACTTTGCAATACGATTTCACCGCCCATGGCGATCAGCGGAACGATCGTGTCGTTGGCCGGCGAGGCGGTGACCAGGTTGCCGGCGAGAGTCGCCCGCGTGCGGATCTGCGGCGCGCCGACTTCGACGCACGCTTGCACGAGCGGCAGCGCGCGCTGCGCGCACGCCCGCGAAGCCAGTACGTCGTTGTGCGTCGCGAGTCCGCCGATAGCGATGCGCTCGCCTTCGTCGCGCACGTATTTCAGCTCGTGCAGTTGCGTCACGTCGATCAGCGTTTGGGTCGGTTTCACGCCGCGCTGCAGCTCAACGAGCACGTCGGTGCCGCCCGAGACGATGCGCGCCGCCGCACCGTGTTCGCGGAGCAACGCAAGCGCCCGCGCTATCGAACGCGGCTGAAAATACTGCTGCCACAGCATAACGGTCGGACTTCACCGGGCCCCTGTTGAAGCCATGCGCATGCACGAACTCCTCGGGCAGATCCGCCGCCTTCAAGAGGCCGGCGAACGCGTCGCCGTGGCGACGCTCGTCGACGTCCTGCGCTCGGCGCCGCGCGACCCCGGAGCTGTTATGGCGATAACATCAGCGGGCACGCTTTTGGGCTCCATCAGCGGGGGCTGCGTGGAAGCTGCCCTGGCGCAAGAGGCCGCGGCCGTGCTGCGCGACGGAAACCCCCGGCTCGTGGAATACGGCCTTTCCGACGCCGACGCCCAGGCTGTGGGGCTCAGCTGCGGCGGAACGCTGAGCGTGCTTATCGAGGCGTTGGATACGGCCGAAACCGCGGCGCTTGAGCGTCGCCTCGCATCGGAAGATCTCGTTGCCGAAGCGATCCGGCTCGACGAATCCGGGCGCGCGAACCGCCTGTACATTCTGGAAGACTCCGTCGTCGGCTCGCTCGGAAATGCCCGGCTCGACGACGTTGTCGCGGTTGAAGTGCGCGCCTCAATCGCCGGCGACGCCACTGAAATCCGCATGTTCGGCGACGAAGGCGAACCGCACGGCGACGTACGCATTTTCATTCATCGCGCGCTGCCCAAACCTCGCATGTACATTTTCGGCGCGATCGATTTCGCGCATGCAATGGTGCGGGTCGCAAAATTGCTGGGCTACGAAGTCACGCTCTGCGACGCGCGACCCGCTTTTGCGACGCCCGAACGATTTCCCGAAGCCGATCGCGTCGTCGTTGCGTGGCCTGATGATTTCTTGCGCGAATCGCCGGTCGACGAACGCACGGCGATCGTAGCGCTGACCCACGATGAAAAATTTGACATCCCGCTCATTCGCGCGGCGCTGCAAACCAGGGCGGGCTATATCGGTGTCATGGGCAGCCGCCGCACGAACGAACGGCGCATGGCGCAATTGCGCGATCTCGGACTGAGCGCCGGCGACCTCGCGCGGCTCAACGCGCCGATCGGACTTGACTTAGGCGCGCGTACGCCTGAAGAAACGGCGATTGCCATTGCAGCGGAGATCGTGGCGCTGCGCCACGGACGCGAAGGCGGAAGGCTGACGGCGGGCAGCGGACCGGTCCGAGGACATTGGAAGTCACCGCAGTTGTCCTAGCGGCCGGACGCTCTTCGCGCATGGGCGCGCAGAAGCTTCTGATGGATGTACGCGGCGTTCCGATGCTCGATCGCGTGCTCGATGCCTGCCGGGATTTTGAAACGCTTGTCGTCAGTTCACCGGAAGTCTCTCCACACGTCCGGCTACGTCCGCGCATGCAAGTGATTCAAAACAACAGACCCGATCTCGGTATGGCGCATTCATTCGAAATCGCCAACGGCGCGGCGCCTCCCGAACACGCGCTGCTCGTTTTTCTCGGCGACAAGCCGCTCGTCACGACGACACTCGCGAGCACGATCGCTCAACACGCGCTGGAAACGCAAGCCGACGTTTGTTTCCCGGAACGCGGCGGCGTCGGCGGACACCCCGTCTACTTCTCACCTCGCGCGCGAACGCGCCTCGAGGTCACGACGGGAGATTCGCTGCAGAGTCTCCGCGACGACCCCGAGCTGTCACGCGTAGCGGTACCTATCGATGACGAGGGTGCTTACGACGACGTAAACGAGCCCTCCCAGCTGCGTACGATGAACGGCTGACAGTTCGCAGCATCCGTACTATAATGAACCGATGCTGATGCTTGCAGCCCTCGCCCTTCCGGCTCTGCTGGCACCGCAAGTTCGCACCGGGCAACAGCTTCACTATCGCACGACGTGGACGCGTCAGATCAGTGGCCCCCAACTGGCTGGTGTCAGGCCGAACGTGAGCGGAGTCGCCTACACGGTGACTGTCTCAGACGCCTCCCCCGCGCATGTTTCTTGGTCGCGTCAGTACACCGGCGGATCGAACTCGGCGCTAAAATTTGCCAGCGATCTCTCCGGCCAAGTGATCGATCGTGGCAGTGGTAAAGCTGCCGGCCTGCCCGTCTTCATCTACAACGCCGCCCTGCTAGGACAACCGCCCGCGGTGTTGCACCCAGGCGTCACCTGGACGAATTCTATTCATCATCCGGGTGGGGACGAGCTTTGGACGAGCACCGTCGAGGAAGCGATCGCATCCACCGGCGCCGTTCGTCTGCGTCTTTCCTTTCAGGGTCACGCGAGCGCCGGTTTCAACGGCGACAAGTATGTGCGGGATCAGCGCGAGTATGGCGCGGCCATCTTCGTGCACGGGGTCATGACCGAGCTCTCGCTGCAAGGCCGAGAGACGACAACCTACCCGGAGTCGCGCATCACCAATGCCGTCGCGATCGAGACCCGCCTGGAGGACCCGGGGAGCCCTTAAGCCCCTTCGTGGCGAAGAGGCCCGCATGCAAGCTCCCGTAAGAACGCGGACGATTACCCATTTCATAGGCGGCAAGCCTTATGGTGAGGACGCGGCGCGCTTTGGTGACGTCTACGATCCCGCCCTCGGCGAGGTGCAAGCGCGCGTCGCTTTTGCCGACCAAGCAACCGTGGACCTAGCGGTGCGGACCGCCAAGACGGCGCAAGCCGCATGGGGCCGCACTCCGCTCGGAAAGCGCGCCGAGGTCTTCTTCGCTTTTCGGGCGCTGATGAAAGAAAATGCCACCAAGTTCGGCGAGATTCTCGCCAGCGAACACGGCAAGATCGTCAACGACGCCGAGGGAGAGGTCGCGCGTGCGCTTGAGGTCGTGGACTTTGCCTGCTCGCTGACGCACCAACTGAAGGGCGAGTTCAGCGAGAACGTTTCGACAACGATCGACACGTATTCGATGCGCCAGCCCGTCGGAGTCTGCGCCGGCATCACGCCGTTTAATTTTCCGATGATGGTTCCGACGTGGATGTTCGCGATATCGCTCGCGTGCGGTAACGCTTTTGTCTTGAAACCCTCAGAGCGCGATCCGTCGGCCTCGTTGTTGATTGCGGACCTGCTCAAACGCGCGGGACTGCCCGACGGCGTTTTCAATGTCGTGCACGGCGACAAGGTCGCCGTCGACGCGCTGCTGACGCATCCCGACGTCAGTGCCATTAGTTTCGTCGGCTCGACGCCGATCGCCAAATACATTTACCAAACCGCTGCGACGCATGGTAAGCGCGTGCAAGCCTTGGGCGGCGCGAAGAATCATATGGTCGTCATGCCGGATGCCGATCTCGATTCCGCAGCCGACGCGTTAGTTTCGGCCGGCTACGGCTCCGCCGGACAGCGCTGCATGGCGATTTCGGCCTCGATTACCGTCGGCGACACCGCCGACGCGCTCATGAGCCGCATAAAAGAACGCATCGGCAAACTTAAGATCGGCCCGGGCTTCGATCGCAGCAACGATATGGGCCCCGTCGTTTCACCCGCGGCGCGCGACCGCATTCTCGATTACATTAAGCAGGGAGAGGCAGCCGGCGCAAAATTGATCGTGGACGGACGCGATTTCAGCGTGAGCGGCTACGAGAACGGCTTCTTTATCGGCCCGACGCTCTTCGACAACGTCACGCCGAAAATGTCAATCTACTCCGACGAAATCTTCGGCCCGGTGCTCGTGAACACGCGCGTCGGCTCGCTCGATGAGGCCCTGCAAATGCTCCGCGACAATCCCTATGGCAACGGCACATCGATCTTTACGCGCAGCGGCGCGGCGGCGCGCCGCTTCCAAAGCGAGGTCGAGGTCGGCATGATCGGCATCAACGTGCCGATCCCGGTGCCGGTCGGATACTACAGTTTCGGCGGCTGGAAGGCGTCGCTCTTCGGCGACCTGCACATCTACGGCGAAGACGGCTTCCGCTTCTATACGCGCGGCAAAGTCATCACGTCGCGCTGGCACGATTCCAACGCCGGCGTGAACCTGGGGTTCCCCACCCATAAATGAGCGAACAGCTCGGCGCGTCGATCCATAAGCCGCTCTCGGAAATCGAAGTAACGATCGAAGCGAATCGCTGTTTGTATTGCTACGATGCGCCCTGCATGAACGCGTGCCCAACGCACATCGACGTCGCTTCGTTCATCCAAAAAATATCCACCGGCAACGTCAAGGGCAGCGCAACAACCATTATGGACGCCAACGCAATGGGTGCGAGCTGCGCGCGCGTCTGTCCGACGGAAGAGCTCTGCGAAGGCGCCTGCGTCTATAACGAAGCGGGCGACTCGCCGATCCGCATCGGCGATCTGCAGCGCTACGCACTCGACTATGTCGCCGCCCGCGACATCCAACTCTTCGAACCCGGTCCCGACACCGGAAAACGCGTCGCGATCATCGGCGGCGGCCCCGCGGGCCTCTCGACCGCGCGCGACTTACGCCGCTTCGGGCACGCGGTCACGATTTTCGAGGCGAAGGATCAGCTCGGCGGCCTGAACACCTACGGCATCGTGCCGTTCCGGCTTTCGGTTGAAAC
>JBBQQR010000030.1:0-17961 GCA_038215615.1 Vulcanimicrobiales bacterium
TGCTTTTAACGCAATTTGAAGATTGAGCCGGTCATCACTGGAGACCGGAATGATGCAGATCGCTTCAGCCAGGCCGGCTTTGCGCAGCGTTTCATCGTCGGCGGGCCACAGTTGCGCCACCTCGTGCCCGCGCGTCGCACGCAGCTCCTCGCAGACGCGCCGGGCAAGGTCATCACCGCCAACGACAATAATCAAAGGCAGCTCACGCATGACCGAACCTTCCACAGACAACGGGAAGCTCCGCCGCGCACACCCGCTCGCAATCTCGCTGATCGCACGACTCCGCGCGACGCCGAACGCGCGTGTCTTGGAGATCGGAGCCGGGACGGGACGCAATACCGAAGCTATACGTGCAGCCGGACTCCAAGTCGAGTCCGTGGCGGATGGCGCTCCGATGCCTGCACGCGAAAAATACTACGACGCGGCGCTGAGTACGCACGCGCTGCTCCACGGAACCCCGGGAACCGTTGCGGCTTGCCTTGCGACGATTTCAACCGCGCTAAAACCGGGTGCGCCGCTGCACGCGACGTTCGCGTCGACACTCGATGCGCGATTTGGAAAAGGTCAGCGAATATCGAAACACGTGTTCGCCGCCGAAACCGGCGACGAAGCCGGCGTGCCGCACGTGTATTTTTCGCGCGACGAATTACGCTTGCTGTTGGAAGCGAACTACGACGTCGAGGCGATTCAAGAAACCGCCGCGGACGACATTGTCGGCACGTGGGCCCACCGCGACCTCCTGCAGGGCGTCGTCCACTGGTTTGTCAGAGCAATTCGCCGCTTGTCTGCTTGAGCGTTAGGCCCCGGCCGCGCGGCGCCGGCTGATAAAATCAGCGGCGATCCACGCCGACCCGCCGCCGCGGATTTCGATGGCGGCCACCGTGTATATGACGATTTCGCGAGGAGTTTCCGCGAGGGTCATGACCTGTTGCCAATTGCTGATCCTATGCCACACCTGCGCACAGATGCCGAAACCGGCTGCCCCCAAACCGTATAGGCAACGGCTTAGGGAGTATTTCACCGGCGCTCGTTAGACCGCCGGTTCAACGGTAATGAGGTCGCGCATCGGACTCGACGCGTTCGCGTGAAGTCGTTTCTCCATCCGTCCTGCGAGAAACGCCAGCCGCCCGGCTTCGATCGCCCGTTTCATCGCTTCGGCCATCATCACCGGTTCCTTAGCAGCTGCGATACCTGTATTCATGAGCACCGCATCGACGCCGATCTCCATCGCGATCGCCGCATCGCTCGCTGTACCAACCCCCGCATCCACTATCACCGGAATCCTTGCGCGCTCTTTAATGATGCGGATCGAATACGGATTGCAGACCCCCAGCCCGCTGCCAATCGGCGCCGCCAGCGGCATTACCGCAGCGCAGCCGAGCTCTTCCAGCTGCTTGCAAGCGATTGGATCGTCGACGATGTAGGGCAACACGGTAAACCCGTCGCGCACGAGTTCCTCGGCCGCGGCGAGCGTTTCGCGCGTATCGGGGTAGAGCGTTTGCGCGTCCCCGATAACCTCCAGCTTGATAAGATCGGTTTCGCATAACTCGCGGGCGAGTTGCGCTGTCAGAACGGCCTCTTTGGCGCTGTAACAGCCGGCGGTATTCGGCAGAATCGCGTAACGCGAACGGTCGATGTAATCGAGCAGCGTCCTGCCGCTCTTGTCATCGAGGTTGATCCGACGGATCGCGACCGTGACCATTTGCGCGCCGCTGGCTGCGTGCGCGGCTTGCATCACGTCCAGCGACGGATACTTGGCCGTGCCCACGATAAGGCGCGACGTTAGTTCGAGTTTGCCGATGCGCAACGAATCTTGCATGTTACCCCCCGGCTACCGCGCGAATAATCTCAACACGATCTCCATCCTTTACGATCTCTTGCGCGAACGCGGCGCGGCGAACGACGCGATCGTTTTTCGCCACCGCGATACCGCGCTCGGGCGCGTCGATATGCACCAGCAACCGCTCCATCGTCATGCCGTCGGGAAGTTCGCGCACCTCGCCGTTAACCGTCGCCTTCATCACTGCTACGCTTACATGTTGGTATACACGGGGCCCTCCCCGCCTTGCGGGGGAACCCACGTGATAATTTGGTAGGGATCCATGATGTCGCACGTTTTACAGTGGACGCAGTTGGTGAAGTTGATTTGCAGCCGGCCTTCAACCTCACCCACACCGTCCTTCTTCTCAAAGAACGGTTCGTAGACTTGGGCCGGGCAAAAATATTGACACGGATTGCCGTACTCGACAGTGCAGCGATCGCGGCAAACGTTTGTATCGGCAACCTTCAAATGTGACGGCTGATTTTCTTCGTGCGAAACGCCGCTATTATACACATCCGTGAGCCTTCCGAACGTCAGTACGTTATCGATCTTCGCGCGCGGCGTTTCTTTCGGTTTGTAACCGGCCTTTTCCATGCGCGCATAACCCGCTTTGCCGGGCAGCTTGTTTTTAAATCCGAAGCCGCGCCCGCCGGTGATCATGCCCAGGCTGACGTTGAGCATACCCGCGACCAAACCGCCTTCGAAGCCTTGATGAAAGTTACGCGCCGCAAAAAGTTCGCGATATGCCCACGAGTCTTTGAATCTGCTTTCCATCGCGGAGAGGCGCGCCGAACCCGTGTCGCCGGCTTGCAATGCTTCAAATGCGGTTTCGGCGGCGAGCATCCCAGACTTCATCGCCAGGTGAATGCCCTTGAGGCGCATGCCGTTTAGAAAGCCGGCCGAATCTCCCACGATGAGCAGCCCGTCACTATACATCCGCGGCATCGCGAAAAGTCCGCCTTCGGGAATGGCTTTGGCGCCGTAGCGAACGAGCGTCGCGTTCGCAAGCAGCGCACGAATGGCGGGATGCTGCTTGAATCGCTGTAGTTCATTGTGCGGATCGGTCGTCGGATTGAGATAATCGAGGCCCGTCACAAATCCGACGTCGAGTATGTCCTCCTGCATTCCGTACACGAAGCCGCCGCCGAATGTTTCGGGCGGCAACGGATAGCCGAGGGTGTGAATCACGCTGCCGGGCTGCACGCGCCCGGGTGGGCAGTGCCACAACTCTTTAATGCCCGCCGCATAAACTTGCGGCTCGCGTCCCGCGTCCAGCTGCAGTCGCGCTTCGGCCTGCTTGGCAAGCGTCCCGCGCGGACCTTCGCCGAGCACCACGATCTTCGCCAGGATATCCGCGCCCGGCTCGTAGTTCGGTTTTGGATCGCCGTTCTTGTCAACGCCTTTGTCGCCCGTGCGCACGCCGATCGCGCGTTCCCCGTCCCACAGCAATTCTTGTCCAGGAAACGACGGAAAGACTTGCGCGCCGGCCTCTTCCGCCTTCGCGCCCAGCCACTTCACGATCTTTTGCAGCGACGCGACGTACTTTCCGCGATTGTTCATCATCGGCGGATTGATCGGTGCTTTTATTTTGGTGTTCCCGGTGAGAAACCACAACTGATCGCTGGTGACTTCCGACTCGACCGGCGCCTCCGCGCGCCAATCAGGCAAAAGCTCGTTCAGCGCCTTTGGATCCATCACGGCGCCGGAGATTCCATGGCTGCCGATCTCGCCGCTCTTGTCGATCACGAGCACTTCCAGCTCGCGTCCGGCGGCCTTCGCTAACTGCATCAGGCGAATCGCGCCCGCCAAATTAGCCGGGCCTGCGCCCACGAATAGGACGTCTACTTCAAGCGATTCACGATCGGGCATCTCGGCGTGAGCTTCGCGGGCGGACGAGCGCATACCTTAGCCGAACACGGCGCGAGTCATGAAGATACAAATCGGCGTGATGGGCTCGGCCGGCGGCTCGATCGCCGACAGCGAGCTAGCCCTTGCGGCGCGTCTGGGCAGGCGGATTGCCGAGCGCGATTGCACCATCGTCACCGGCGCGTGTCCCGGCCTGCCGCACGCCGCGGTCATCGGGGCGCACGAAGCCAACGGCCTCAGCCTGGGCGTTTCGCCGGCGCTTTCGCCCGAAGAGCACGTCAACGTCTACGGTTCGCCGCTTCAGCCGTACACGACGATCGTATTTACCGGCTCGGGATTGATGGGACGCGAAACGCACAATATCCACAGCTCGGATTTTGTGCTCTTCGTCGGCGGCCGCAGCGGAACGCTCGGCGAATTTTGCATCGCGTATGATGAAGGCAAGCTGATCGGCATCTTGCTCAACTCCGGCGGCATCTCCAACGACTTCTCGGCGATCGTGAAACTCGTGCATAAAGAGACCGGCTCGATCATCCTTTACGATGAGAACCCGGAGATGCTGGTCGACCGCTGCCTGGAAAAATACCGCACCGAACCGATTCCCAGTTCGCACGCCTTCGATCGCCATTCGAAGTCGGCCATGCCTCCGCCGCGCCCGCGCCTGCGCATCGTGCAGGAATCCGGTGGCTGAGCTCACGTTTGTAGGTGCGGCCGGAACCGTTACCGGCAGCAAACATTTGCTCAGTAGCAACGGGCGGCGAATCTTCATCGATTGCGGGCTCTTTCAAGGAGCGTCCAATGTCGTCGCCCTCAACAGCGTCCCGCTCCCCGTTCCAGCCGCGCAGATTGACGCCGTCGTTATTACGCACGGCCACATCGATCACATCGGATACTTGCCCAAACTCGTGCGCGATGGTTTCAAGGGCCCAATTTTTGCGACCGTTCCGACCCGCGCGCTCATGAATATCGTGCTCGCGGACGCAGCGCATCTGCAGCAGCATTTGAAGAAGCGCGGCTTTCACGAAGAGCCCTACGCGCCGCCTCCGTTCTATGACGAAGCGGACGTTGCGCAAACGATAGCGCAAACCAAAGGCTTCGAGCTCGAAAAGCCGTTCGATGCGGCCGGTTTTTCGGTTGTTTTTAATAACGCTGCGCACATCATCGGCTCGGCGTTCGCGTGCATCGAAGCCGAGGGGCGCCGCGTCATCTTCTCCGGCGATATCGGGCGCTACAATCGCACGCTGCTTTACGATCCGGCGCCGATAGGCGAGGCCGATGTGCTCGTTTGTGAATCGACGTACGGCGACCGCGTACATCCGCCCGACGCACTTGCGCAGCTCGGCGAGATGCTCTCCGCCGGCGTCGCCCGCGGCGGCGCCATCGTCATTCCGGCATTCGCCGTCGAGCGATCGCAAGAGATTCTTCTGTCGATAGGCCAGCTCCAGCGGACGGTTCCAGCACTCGCGCACGTGCCGGTCTTTCTCGACAGCCCCATGGCCGCGCGTGTCGACCAACTCTTCACCGACTATCCGGCTTGGCATAAACCGGTCGCGTTTGAAACTGACGGCAAGCCGTTCGGCTGCAACAACCTTACGGTTGCGGTGGAAACCGAGCAATCGAAAGCGATCAACAATGTAACAGGGCCGCACATCATCGTCTCTGCCAGCGGCATGGCCGCCGGCGGACGCGTACTTCATCATTTGCACAATCACGTATCCGATCCGAAGTCGACGATTCTTTTCGTCGGCTTTCAAGGAGCCGGCACGCTCGGGTTTCTGATGACCAACGGCGCGAAAACGGTGAAAATCTACGGCGATGTCTTAGCGGTAAAAGCCACGACCGGCATCATTTCAGGCTACAGCGCCCACGCCGATCGCAACGAAATCCAGCAATGGCTGAACACCTGCACGAGCAAGCCGACCTACTATGCCGTGCACGGCGATCCCGTTTCAGCGCAATCGCTTTGCGATCTCGTTAAAACGAAGTACGGCTGGGATGCTCACGTCGCCGCCCGCGGCACGACGGTGACGATCTAGCTCAGAAGTACCTTGGGCGGAATCAGCGAGTGCAACTCACCGGTCATGGTTGAGGCGTCGGGGAGTTCGACGCACGCCAGGCCGCCTTTTTTCAAGTCCATTCGGGCGACGCCGATCAGCCGGCCGATGGTCGCGCTCATGCTCGGCTCGTGACCGACAAGCATGAGCACCTTTAGCCCGACGTGATCTTTCAATATCTCTTCCAGACTTGAGACATCGAAATCGCCTCCGAGCCGATCGTCTTCTTTGGGAGCAATCTTAAGCGCATCGGCCACAATGGCGGCGGTCTCTTTGGCGCGGACAAGCGGGCTCGCGAGGATCGCGTCCACACTGAGGTCCAGTTTTCGGATCGCCCTCGCCTCATTAGCCATACGATCGCGCCCGTCGCTTGTCAGGGGACGATCGTAATCGTTGCCCTTCCAATCCTCAGGCTCAACCGCGACACCGTGGCGCAAGAAGTAAATTTTCACTTAGTCGTGCGTCCACTCCAACATCGTCTTCCACTGCGGTTTAGGGAAGCGCTCCTTGCTTTTGATGGTATCGACGTACTTGCGTTTGCCGCTGCGGTTGCCTTTGCCCATAAATAGGCCGCCGACGAGGCGGTCTTCCCAGAAGTAGAGCGCGCGGTACCATTTTTTCTCGTTATCGACTATGAAGACGGTTTCGATGTCCTTGCGATACTCGGGCGAAAGGCCGAACTGCGTGATCGTCTGCCCCTTGAAAAGCAAACTCGAATACTCCGGTACGTCGTGATACTTCTCGCTGCCGCCCATCATATTTTGCGCGGCGACTTTGCCGTGCGCGCCGGCGTTGTTCCAGGTTCCCATCCGGTAACGCATCTCTAAAATCGGATCGTAGAAATCGGCAATGTCGCCCGCGGAGAAAATGCCCTTGACGTTCGTCTCCAACCCATCGTCGCACAAAATACCGTTGGCGCTGGTCTCGACCCCGCTGCCGTCGAGCACTTCGGTATTCATCGTTAACCCGAGCCCAACGCCGTAGCACTGCGCTTCGATCTCGATGCCTTTTTTCGTGCGGATCTTCTTGACCAAACCGTTATCGCGCACGAATTCGGTAATCTCATCACCGTAATGCATGTGCACGCCGTCGGTTTTCGCGGCCTCGTCGATCAGATTGCCGGCAACGTCGTCAAGCATGCGCGAAAGCGCATACGGCCCACGCATCAACCAGTGTGTCTCAACTTTACGCGAAACAAACGCTTCGGCCAACTCGTAGGCGATGAAAGACCCGCCTATCGCCACGCCCGCCTTCGCGGTTTCCAATTCTTGCGAGATCGCTTTGGTATCGCTCATGTACTGAAAGTTGTAAACGTTGCCGCCGTCGTAACCCGGTGCCGGATGAGGATTCGGCCGGCCGCCCGTGGCAACCAGCATCGCATCGTATGGATAGGATTTGCCTGCGGCTTGAACGACCTTTTCGGCGGGAACGACGCAATCGACGCGGGTCTCCAAATGCAGCTCGATGTTTAACTTTTCGTGCCACGCGAGATCGCGCATGATGACTTTTTGTTCGGTCACCTGCTTGCGCAACATCGGCGGCAGCGCGATCCGGTTGTAGAGCGTGTAGGGTTCGTCGGTGAAAAGCACGATCGAGCAAGATGGATCGTGTTTGCGCAGCTGCTCCGCCGCCGTCGTGCCTGCAAAACCGTTTCCGACGATCACGTAGCGCCGAGAATCTCCAACCAAACTCACTACCAGGCCGCCTTTCGGCGCTAAGCGAAAACGCTCCCGTAGATGGAAGTTCGGCTGGTGCAATTGCTGGCTTCATTCATTAGCGTGAGCGCCGATTACGCGCTCGCTCGACTGGAATTTGCGCTACGCGATCCGGCCGTGCCGGCTCCGCCGGTTATCGAACGGCTCCCCGACGCTTCGGAAGAATCGCTGCGCGGCCGCTGGCCTCACGTCGAGGCCCAGCTGGACGCGGCCCTGGCCTACGCGAAACACCTTCCCCCCGCCCGCAGTAACGACGATGAGAAAGGCCCCTCCGCCTGGCTCCGCCGGACGGTCCGCGAAATGGACCAGTACGCGCGCGCCATTCGATGGGTGCTCACGGTGACTGAGCGATGAACGACGAGACAATCGAAAAAGCCAAAAAGCAAGTGCAAGACGCGTTCGAGCAAACCAAGCCCCAACTCGAAGAAGCTGCCAATCAATTAACGAGCCTCTTCAAGAAGGGCGCCGCGAAGGCCATGAAGGCGGCGGACGCCGCTTCGCAGGCGATCCGCGACGACATCAACAAGCGCCCCTAACGCTACTGCGTAAAAACTGAGCGCAGCACAAAATATCCGGGCACGTTCTGACAGAACGCTTTGCCCGGCGCATATTTCGCTTTGCGCGCTTCATCGACCACGGACTGATCGAGCATCGGCGTACCGATCGGCTCCCACACCCACGCATCGACGACGCTCCCATCGCGATCTACCGCGACGACCACGACCGTCACACCGGTCGGTCGCGCCGTCGGATCGTCACGCCCCAGGATACCCGGATAATGAAACGCGCCGGGCTTGGTGACTTGCACATCTGCGAACGGCTCGGCGCACGTGCCACTGAACGGTGCGTCGATCGCTTTCGCCGTTAGCGCGATTGGCGTTTTTGACAGCATCGGCATGGGTCGCGCCGCATTGCGCCTATCGCTCGGCGAGAACGGTGTGGGCGAACAGGCGACATCGCCATAACGGTCCCAGTTCATGAGCGCGTCTCCGGTGGCCCGAGCTTGTGCGACATATGCATACAAGACCGGATCGCGTGTAGGCAGCTTAACCATGATGTCGTCGGAAAGATAATCCTCGTGGCTAAACGTCATGCCTTGGTCGTTATAATTTTGCTGCAGCGCCTTGAACGGCGCGTTGTCAAACGAAGCAGCATACCACCCTTTTGCAGTCTGCAGCCGCACGACGCCGCTGACGGTTCGCGGACTAATCGCGCCCAAACGAAGCCGCGCAAAATTCCCGTCCACCATAACCGGATCGCTCACGAGGGTCGC
Organism: Vulcanimicrobiales bacterium; assembly: GCA_038215615.1. GTDB lineage: Bacteria > Vulcanimicrobiota > Vulcanimicrobiia > Vulcanimicrobiales > Vulcanimicrobiaceae > Rubrimentiphilum. The sequence goes on from JBBQQR010000030.1 coordinate 8,731, forward strand.
GGGGCAAAACTCAGCGGCCGCGTCGGCGCGCGAAACGCCCAGCAGACCAAGAAGAACAAAAGCTGCCATTGCGGCTAAGCGGCCCATGGGGCGCTTTTCGGTACTCCCGCAGGATTTGCTCTTGAACCCGGGCGAGTACGCGTCGATGGCAAGCACCGCGGCCCAGCGCACACCCGATTTCGAACGGCACGGCTTAAGCGACGAGCAACTCGTCGCGATGCTGCGCGTCATGATCTTGCACCGCACGCTGGAAAACCGCGGCTTCGCGCTCAACCGCCAAGGCAAGATTCCGTTCGCGTCGGCCAGCGAGGGTCACGAAGCAGTACAAGCGGGCGCGGCGATGGCGTTCGAGCGCGGCAAAGATATTTTGGTCCCATACTATCGCGATCTCGGATTGGACCTCGGGATCGGTCTGACTCCATATGAAGTGATGCTCTCACTTTTCGCGCGCATCGACGACCACAGCGCGGGGCGGCAGTTTCCACATCATTATGCCAGCAAAAAGCTGGGCCTCTACACGATCAGTTCCGTCATTGCCGCGCAAACCTCGCATGCCGTCGGCGCCGCCTATGCGATGAAGCTGCGAAAGGAACGCGGGCGCGCGGTTCTTACGACGTTCGGCGACGGCGCGACCAGCGAAGGCGAGTGGCACGAAGCCGTCAACTTCGCCGCGACTCACAAACTGCCGGTCGTTTTCTTGTGCGAAAATAACGAATGGGCGATCAGTACACCGCTCTCCGCGCAGATGGGCCAGCCGGACGTCTACAAACGCGCAGCCGGCTACGGGATGCCGGGCGTGGTCGTCAACGGCTTCGATCCGCTCGGGTGCTACGCGGTGACCAAAGAGGCGTTGGACCGCGCCCGGCTCGGCGGCGGTCCGACCCTTATCGAAGCCAAATGCTACCGTTTTCTCTCGCACACGACCGATGATGACGACCGCAGCTACCGCACGCGCGAAGAAGTCGACGAGCGCCGCAAGGAAGACCCCGTGCCGGCATTCGAGCGCGTGCTGGTGGAACAGGGCGTCCTCACAACCCAGTCGCTGGAAGGCCTGAAGTCCTCAATTCTGGCCGAGACCAACGAAGCAACCGACCGGGCCGAGTCCGTCGCGTATCCGCGCCCCGAGGACCTCTTCACCCGCCTCCACGAGGGTCCGTGGGAGCCCTGGCAATAAGGTAGACTCGATGGCCAACATCCCCACGCAGGTCCGGAAGGCGCTCGACCGTCACGGGCTTTCCGACGATCAGCTCAAAACGATTTTCCGAACGATGTTGCTCCAGCGGCAGCTCGACAACCGCGGCTTTCAGCTCAACCGTCAAGGAAAAGTCCCATTTGCGCTCGGCAGCGAGGGGCATGAAGCACTGCAAGCCGGCGCGGCCATGGCGTTTGTTCGCGGCAAAGATATTCTGGCGCCCTACTATCGCGATCTGGGGCTCTCGATCGGCATCGGACTTTCGCCTTACGAGATCATGCTCTCGATCTTCGCGCGCGCCGACGATCACAACGGTGGCCGGCAATTCCCCAATCACTACTCTTCGAAGCGCGCCGGCCTCATGTCGTTCTCGTCGATTTTGGCCGCGCATATTCCGCATGCCGTCGGCGCAGCGTACGCCTTCAAGTATCGTAAGGAAACGGGCCGCGCCGTCCTGGTAACATTCGGCGACGGCACAACCAGCGAAGGCGAATGGCACGAGTCCATGAATTTCGCGGCCGTCCACCAATTGCCGATCGTCTTCTTGTGTGAAAATAACCAGTGGGCGATTTCGACCCCCCTCGCGCTGCAAATGGGACAGCCCAATATTTACAAACGCGCCGAGGGCTACGGCATGCCGGGCGAGCAGTTCGACGGCTTCGATCCGTTGGCGACCTACGACGCGGTTGCACGCGCGATGGAACGCGCGCGCAACGGGGGCGGTCCAACGCTGCTCGAAGGCGTCTGCTACCGCTTCTTAGCGCACTCGACCGACGACAACGACATGACCTACCGCTCGCGCGAAGACGTCACGGAACGGCGCAAGGGCGATCCGGTTCCGCGTTTTGAAAACCTGTTGCTCGAAGCGGGCATCATGAGCGCAGAGCAAGTCGCCGCGATGAAGCAAGACGTGCTGCGCGAAACCAACGAAGCCACCGACAAAGCCGAAGCCATGCCGTTTCCGGCGGCGGACGATCTCTACAAACACGTCTACGAAGGAGCCTGGGAACCGTGGCAGTAGCGACTTCTTCCTCGCAAGTGCTCAACAACGTCGAAGCGGTGCGCGCGACGTTATACGAAGCGCTCAAGGCCGACGACAAGGTCGTGATTTTAGGCGAAGACGTCGGCAGCCGCGGCAACGTCTTTCTGATCACCAAAGATTTCGTGAAAGAGTTCGGCACCGAGCGCATCATCGATACGCCGATCGCCGAGGCGTCGATCGTCGGCATCGCCGTCGGCATGGCGATGGAAGGCCTGCGCCCGATCGCCGAGATTCAGTTTGCCGATTTCATCTATCCGGCGTTCAACCAGATCGTCGGCGAAGCCGCCAAGACACGCTATCGCTCTAACGGCGAGTACACATGCCCGATGGTCATTCGCACACCATACGGCGGCGGCGTGCGCGGCGCGCTCTCGCACTCCGTTTCGGTCGAAGCGCTTTTCTATCACGTGCCGGGGCTCAAAATCGTCGTGCCATCGTTTCCGGCCGACGTCAAAGGCTTGCTCAACGCGGCGATCGACGATCCCGATCCGGTGCTCTTCCTCGAACACAAGAAAACCTATCGCCTCATTAAAGGCGAGGTGCCCGACGGCCATTACGTCATTCCGATCGGCAAGGCCGACGTGAAGAAGGAAGGCTCGCAACTCACCGTCGTTTCGTACGGGCTGTACGTTCACTGGGCGCTAGAAGCCGCCAACCAAATCGAAGGCGATGGCATGTCGGTCGAAGTGATCGACTTGCGTTCGGTGCGCCCGATGGACAAGGGCGCGATCTTAGAGAGCGTTCGGAAGACGCGCAAACTGCTGATCATTCACGAGGACAATAAATTTGGAGGCATCGGCGCGGAAATCAGCGCGATGGTCGCCGAGGAAGCGCTCTTCGATCTCGACGCGCCGATACGCCGGCTGTGCGCGCCCGACGTTCCCGCGATGGGCTACGCGATGCCGCTCGAGGAAGCGTATATGAGTTCGCCGGCCAAAATGGCCGACGCGATGCGCGATATGGTGAACTTCTAGTGGCCACAACGATTACGATGCCGCAACTCGGCGAGACGGTTACCGAAGGCACCGTCGAGCGCTGGCTGAAGAAAGCCGGCGACCCGGTCGAAAAATACGAAGCCTTCCTCGAAGTTTCGACCGACAAGGTAAACTCCGAAGTCCCCTCGCCGGTTACCGGAACGATTCGCGAGCTGCTCGTGCAAGAAGGCACGACCGTTGCAACCGGCACGCCGATCGCCGTGATCGACGACGTGGGCGCAGCGAAAGCTGCCGCGCCTGAAACCGCGGCGCAGCCTCCAAAATCCCGCGACGCAATGGCTGAAAGCGCCAACGCGGAGCCGGTTCCCGGCTTCAATATCCCGCAACTCGAGGTAAAGTCGGCGGCCGCATCCAGCGGTGCGCGGGCGAAAGCACAGCCGCATAGCAATGGGCAGCGGGAGGAAGCCGCACTGCGCGGCGTCTCGCCGGCCGTCCGGCGCTTAGCCCGCGAACACCATGTCGACGTTCGTGACGTTCGTGGATCCGGCGCGAACGGACGCGTCACCGCCGATGACGTACTTGCCGCGACTAAACTTACGCCGTCGCCTGCAGTAGCCGCTGCTCCGGCGGCGCCGGCCCAAACATTCCGGGGACCCGCGAAGCCGGGGCCTGGCAATACCAGTACGTACGCCGATCCGATTCCCGGCACGACGATCAACCTGAGCAGCATGCGCCGCATCATCGCGGAGCGGATGGTCGAATCGCGCAAAACGGCGCCGCACGCGTGGTCGATGGTCGAAGTCGACGTCACCAACGTCTGGGAATGGCGTAAACGAGAAAAGGAACGCTTCGAACGCGACACCGGCGTCAAACTCACGCTTCTTCCGTTCTTCATTCGCGCGGTCGTCGAGTCGCTCGCCGTGTTCCCGCTCATGAACTCAAAGTTCATCGCGGACGGCCCGGCAATTCACGTCGAAAAAGACATGAACATCGGCATCGCGATCGGGTTGCCTGCGAATCTCGTCGTCCCGGTTATCAAACATGCCGACAAACTTTCGATTAAGGGAATCGCGCTGGCCGCCGGCGACCTGATCGACCGCGCGCGCCGCAGCAAATTGACAGCCGACGATCTCAAAGAGGGCACGTTCACCGTCAACAACACCGGCGCGAACGGTTCGCTCGCATCAGCACCGATCATCAATGCCGGCCAGGCGGGCATCGTTACGATGGAAACCGTCGTCAAACGTCCGATGATCATGGACGACGACGCCATCGCGATCCGCTATATGATGAATTCATGCCTTTCTTTGGATCATCGCGTGGTCGACGGTTATGTCGCTAGCGGTTTCCTCGCCGACCTCAAGAAGCGCTTGGAATCGATGGGTCCCCGCGGCGCGCTCTAAAGCGAGCGGCGTGGTGAGCCCGAGTATTGCCATGGTGAGTCGAGTGTTGTCATCCTGAGCTTGTCGAAGGACCCCGAGCAGCGCGCCCACGGCGCGCATGAAGGGCGAAAGTGAAAGCACCGCCGTTTACGATCGCCGGCATCGATCACTTATTGCTCCACGTCAACGGCATGGATCGTAACCTCGCCTTTTACGAGGGCGTGCTAGGATGCGCCATCGAGACGCGCATCCCGGGACTCGGTATGGCCGAGCTGCGAGCCGGCGGTTCGCACATCGACCTCGTTGATGTCACTACCCCCGAAGGCGCTTGGGCTAAAGGCCCCCCAAACGGCGGCCGCAACATCGATCATTTCGCGCTAGCGATAGACCATTGCGACATCCAGCAGTTGCGAGACCATCTCAAAACCAACAGCGTCGACATCACTGAAGAGCGCGAAGAAGGCGGCCCGCAAGGAAAGTCGCTTTCACTCTACCTACGCGACCCGTCAGATAATATGATCGAGCTACTCTGCCGGGAGCCTCGCTGAAACCTAAAGGCACCGTCACACTCGATGTACTTGATGTCGACGATTGGCCGCTGTGGCGCGAGCTTCGCATTGAAGCCCTTCGTGAAGCGCCGTACGCATTCGGCTCAATTCTAAGCGACCGGCAGGGAACGGGCGATACAGAAGAGCGCTGGAGGGCGCGTCTTACCGACGTTCCGGTAAATATCGTCGCCCACCTCGCCGACAAGCCTGCGGGAATGGTCGGTGCGATCACTAGCGGCGAGGGTCGTGCGGTCGAACTCATTTCGATGTGGTCGCACCGTTTGCGCGCGGACAGAGCATCGGCGACGCACTGATTCTGGCAGTTGTTTCTTGGGCGAAAGAGCAGCACGCGGACCGCGTCGCCCTAGCTGTCCGGAGTGACAATGCGCACGCGATAGCACTTTACGCCCGCCATGGATTTATCGACAGTGGACCTGTTCGGGACCTTGCTGAAAACGAGCCGCCGGAACGCGCCATGGTCATGCGCTTCCCTGATTGAAGTTCAGCTGTTCCGTAGTGACGGCCGAGTGTCGAGGATTCGAGGGTTCGAGCCCATTCAGCGTCGCCAGATCTCAGCGCCTCAGCGTGAGCCGCTCAGCTCCAGGCGCAGGCGAAGGTGCGCAATCTCAGCTCGCGCTTTTGCAGCTTCGATGTGATCGTAAGCGGACGCGGCGTTGAAGGCCAGCAGCGCTAACAATTCGCGCTCCTCGGAATTGAGCGCGGCGCCATCAGTGTGGGCCCCGTAAAAAGTCACTCCGAACAAGTCACCGCGAGCCTTAAGCGGGATCGCGATCATCGGAGCGGCCACGCCGCCCGGGAGCGAGTCGACACGCCAAGATAGATGCTCCACGAAGAGCGGGCTCGTGGCCGCGCGTAACTGCGGCACGAGTTCATCGGTGCGTTCGAACGATTGAAGCATTGCTTGCGGCCATCCATGGCTGCCCGCCTGAACAAAGCACGCGCCATCCTCGGAAAGTAGAAAGAGGGCAGACGAAGCCAGATCCAAGGTTCGAACCGGTTCGTTCACGAGGAATGTTATTATTGTGGGTTCCGCATCAGTGTGCAAGAGCGAAGCCGCGATATGCCGGAGACGATTGAAGGCGAGAAGTTGACGGCGAAAAAAGACGGAATCAACGAATCGCTCAACCCGGCGGCTCAGCGAATTCACGGCAAAGGCGATCGAAACGGCCGCAATCAACCCAGCGTACGCCGCCAGGTTCGTCCCCTCGAAAATTCTACCGGCGAGCCATTCAACCAGCGCGAAAGCTCCAACGATGAGGGCTGTTACCGCGCCATAGACGACGGCGCGGCTCACCGCAAACCGGATGTCAACTACTCGGTACTGAGTCATCGCGTAGAGTAGTGCGACGGCAACGACAAGGGGGCTGATCGACGCAAGCGCGTAGAGGGTTAAGAACGTGATGGAGTATGCGTTTGAAGCTGAAAGCGAATAGAACTCCGGAACAACGCTATCAAAAATGAGAGCAAATGCTAGGGCCGACACAACCCAAGCAATTCTCTGACGTTGCGCACGGCGGCCCGTTACGTACGCTTCAACGAGGACTACGAGCGTTATTACCGAGAGCGAAACCTCCCACCAAAATGAGTTGAGGAAAGGTAGCTGTAGCGGGTGTAGGTTGAGGTACATGATAGCTGCGGTAGCAGACAGGACTGAATATGCTAGCCCGAGCACAAGCGCGATGCTTGTTAACGGAATGTGCCAGCGGCGCTTCTCGTCATGCAAGAACCAGACGGCGAAATAGAGGAGCGCCACCACCGACAGCGGGTCCAAGAAAGCTTTTGCTAAGTGGTCGGCGATGGCGACGGGATACTGCCAGTATTGATTGCACAGGCTGACAGTCGTCATTATGGCGTAAACCATGAAAGCCCATGTCGCGCGCTGGGGACGCAAAAAGAGCAGAACTCCGGCTAACGCTAGCAAGAGTGAGCAAACAGCGCGCTTCCACGGACTGATTGGGTCGACCGGAAGAGACGGTACAACGCGATGAATGTTACGCTCGACGCCGGCGTGAACCACGGCTAATGTCAATAGCGTTCCCGCAGTGGGCGGCCTACCCAGTTCATAAAAACGTGAAGCTGCAGACATGTGGGCATAATTTATGCGATCGCCGACTACGATGCCGGCTCGGCTGGCCATCCCATTTGGGACGACGAATATCACCTTGGCTTCCGGCGGCGGTGTTGTACGCATACCTAACCAGAACCCCGCATGCAAAAGGCCCCAAAACGAAAGGCTGACGTAAAACAGACCCAGGATGACAAGAGCGACGGCCAGGATTCGCTGAGAATAAATTTTCAACGTCGCGTCACGTTTGAAATGACGCCGAGAATTTCCCCTCGGATTCCCCTCAGACCAGCGCCTTCGGCTGGTAACGGACGTCGCAGCGGAGGGCGAGGGGTTCGAGCCCTTTCAGCGTCGCCAGATTTAATAAGCTGAAGAAAGCGCCACTATCACGTCGGGAATTTTTATTATCGACTGGCGGTATCGGCTCACCCGCGAGTCACCGTAAAATTGCATTCGTCGTTGCCGTAGAAATGGACGTTGCCGGAGACCTGATTGTCGTTCATCTGCCGGTCAGCCGAAGTGGTGGGCGAACGGCAGGAGGAATCTCCGCTGACTCCAAGCTCGCTGGGAGCCTTCTCGTTGCTAATGGAGCACGATCATGATTCGATTTAGTGCACTCGCTGCTTTTGCGCTTTTGGCAATCGCCGTGTATCTGAACCCGACCGCCGCACCGAGCGCGGTCCCAACCGCCAAGCCGACGCCTGTCGGCCTTCAGTACGATGAGATCGTACGGATGGCAGTTCCGCCGGGGACGCCGCCACCCCCCGGCTCATTCCAACCGGATTACGCGGCGATATTGCATCCGGCGGCAAACCCGGATGACACAATCGACGCCGATGCGGCCGCTGCGATGAAAAGCCTCGGAATCAAGATTCCCGGCGGCATTCCGGGTTTCGGCAACGGTACGCTGGCGCGATACGCGTTTTATAAAGGATGGGTGCGCGTCGATGACTTGGTGGCGCACACGGCGGAGATCCGCAAGTGCGACGTCCGCCAGTTCATCGAGCTCGATTTAAACAAGAAAACCTATCACATGGAAAGTTCTTCAACTGCGGCAACGCCGTCTTTCGGTAATGTCGGCGCGCAAGCGGGTTCAGCGGGAGAGCCGGGCGCCGCCTCGATGACTATTTCACGCAAGACCAGTGGCCTTGGGCCGATGACCCTCGAAGGCGTCGCGACCAAAGGCTACAGCGTCGTAAATACAATGACGATCGCGCGAGCGACCGGCAGCTGTCAAAATGGAAACTTCACGAGCATTCAAACTGAATACATTTCGGGGATTCGCCAGCCGCGGGCATTCTGCACGCTCTCAAATCCTGCGATTGATGCCGGCATGGGATCCAGCACGGGCGGTTGCCGTCCGACGTTTTCGTATCGCAACGTAGGGCCCGCGCCTCCGTCGGACCGTCTGGTCATGTATTCGCGCATGGCTATTCTTCCGCCTAACGCGACGGGCGAAAGCGCGGCCGTGAGCGCGTTCGTTACCGAGCGCGGCAACGTAAGAGTCCTCTATCAGCCGGATGCAGTCGCACTGTTTACGGTGCCAGCAGACTTCACTCAACAGCCTTAAGCTCAGGCGAGGAAATTATGAAGCATCTACCATCCGCACTCTTTCTGGCAACCCTGTGTATGGCGCCCGTACTTGCCGCGCCGGTGGCCCCGGGCCGAGGCCAAATAGCCGGCGACATAATTCAATTGAATCAGCAGTTTCATATCGATCACTATAATTTTCGGATTCAGCAAATTGAATGGGTCGGCCCGGATAGTGCGTTTGGTAAAGCACTCGATGGTGAGTCGATTGATGAGGGCAAAGGCTTCATATTGATTACTGCGACGGTGAAGAGCACTTTCAACGATGCCGAAAGTCTGCCGATCCCAGAGATCCAGGTCTTTTATAAGACGGAACGCAGAGGTCGTGCCGATGTTCGGGGAAATTCGTTTAGCGGCGTAACTCCGTTGGTGCATTATCTCACGCAGCTTGCTGATCTGCAACTGCGATGTGTTGGTACCCGTCTAAGCGGCGCCAAGATGACGAGAGCCGCTTGA
>JBBQQR010000031.1:0-17951 GCA_038215615.1 Vulcanimicrobiales bacterium
GGCAAACTCGAGCTCGAACGCTGACGGCAGTGCCGCTTCGACGCGCGCGATCATGTCGTCGTCGAAGCCCTTCGCCCGCAACGTCGCGGCGTTGATATGCGGAGCTCCCTCGAGCGACCCGGTTCCCTTTGCGAAGAGCTCGATCTCGTGAATCTGTTCCTCGCTGTAGCCGAGTTTGCGAAGTGCGGCTTCAACCGATTGGTTAACGATTTTGAAATAGCCGCCACCGGCGAGTTTCTTGAATTTGACCAACGCGAAGTCGGGTTCGATTCCCGTCGTGTCGCAGTCCATGACCAGTGCGATCGTGCCCGTCGGTGCAATCACGACTGTTTGCGCGTTACGGAAGCCGGTGACTTCGCCCATCGTGAGCGCGTCGTCCCACATTTTGCGGGCGAGCACCCAGGTCTCTTGCGTGAAGAGGGTGGGAGCGTGCGTCACGGGCTTTACGCTGAGCGCTTCGTAGGCCGCATCGGGTTCGTCGTAGGCGGCGCGGCGGTGATTGCGGATCACGCGTAGCATCGATTCGGCATTGGCCTCGAAGCGGGCGAACGGGCCGATTTCGCGAGCCATTTCCGCTGACGCGCGGTAAGCGCTGCCGGTCATCAGCGCGCTGATCGCAGCGCACCAGCCGAAGGCCTCTTCGGAATCGTATGGCAGCCCCATGCGCATGAGCAGCGTGCCGAGGTTTGCGTAACCCAGCCCCAGCGTGCGGTAGCCGTGATTCTTTTCGGCGATCGCTTGCGACGGCATCTGGCCCATCGTTACCGAGATTTCCAGCGTGGTCGTCCAGGTGCGCGACGCATCGGCGAAGATCTGCGCATCGAACGTGCCGTCATCTTTCAAGAACTTGACGAGGTTTAAACTCGCAAGATTGCATGCCGTATCGTCGATGAAGCAGTACTCGCTGCACGGATTGGTCGCATTGATGCGATCGTCGTTCGCGCAGGTATGCCACTCTTGGAGTGTGTCATCGTATTGGATGCCGGGATCGGCGCACTGCCAAGCGGCCAGCGCTATCTGTTCCCAGAGTGAGGAAGCCTTGATGGTTTTTACCACTGCGCCGGTTGTGCGAGCGGTCAGATGCCAGTCCTCGTCGCGGTCGAGCGTTTCGAAAAACGCGTTCGTTAGGCGAACAGAATTATTCGAATTCTGCCCGGAAACCGTGTTGTACGCTTCCGAGTCCCAGCCGGTATCATACGTCGCGATGTCCAGATACTGGTAACCTTGCTTAGCGAAATCCAAGGCGTACTGGATGTTGGCTTGCGGAATGCCCGCGGCCAGCGCCGACTTCATCGCAAGCTTCAGCGAGGGGTTGAGCGCGGGATCGAGACGGGCGCCCTCGGGCAGCGTTTGGTCGTGCGCCGCCTTCATGATCGCGTTCAGATTTTTTTCGCACGCAATCGAACCGGCTACAAGATCGGAAACTTTTTGCTCTTCCCGAACCTTCCAATTCACGAATTGCTCGATATCGGGATGGTCGGCGTTCAGTACGACCATCTTGGCTGCCCGGCGCGTTGTGCCGCCGGATTTGATTGCGCCGGCCGCGCGATCGAAGACTTTCAGGAAAGACATCAGGCCGGAGCTCGTTCCCCCGCCCGTCAGTTTTTCGCCGGCGGCGCGGAGCTTGGAAAAATTTGCCCCCGAACCGCTGCCGCCCTTAAAGATACGCGCTTCGCGCACTACGCCATCGAAGATGCCGCCTTCGTTGACGAGGTCGTCGCCGATCGAAAGAATGTAACACGCCGAGACTTGCGGATGCTCGTAGGTGCTTGTTGAGCGCTTTACTTGCTGATCGACCGGATCGACGAAGTAATGACCCTGCGACGGCCCCAAGATGCCGTACGCCCAGTGCAAGCCGGTGTTAAACCACTGCGGCGAATTGGGTGCGCCAATCTGGCGCGCGAGCATGGCGCACATTTCGTCGTAGTAGATCTGCGCGTCATCTTCGGTGTTGAAATAACCGTGCTTGAAACCCCAATAGGTCCAGCAGCCCGCCAGTCTATTGAAGACATCACGTGAGTCGTACTCCGATCCGAACTCCGAGTCGTCGGCCGGCTCCGAGCGCCACAGCCATTCGGGCACGCCCTCCTCGGCGACGCGCTTGCGCGCCTTGGGAACCCCCGCCTTACGGCAGTACTTCTGGGAAAGCACGTCGGTGGCAACCTGGCTCCAGTCGGTTGGGACCATAACGTCTTTGGCCTCGAAAATCACCGAGCCGTCGGGATTGACGATGCGCGAAGTTCTGGGTTCAAATGTGAGGCCGGCGTAGGGGTCGCCGGGGGCCGAATAGACGCGGCGGAACTTCATCGAGGCTCCTTCCTCCCAAGGGGGAGGACCCGTTTACTACTATGTTAGAAAATCGAACACCTGTTCGGTCATAACGGACGAGATCCGCCAGGCGTGCCCATAAATTGTACTACCGAGAGAAGCCGGATACAAGATATTGTGCTTCAGGTCCTTGTGAGGAAGCTGTCCAGAAGGGCAAAAACCTGTGTATTCGCTCGGCTGAACTGGTGGACAATACGCAATGCGGTGGGAGGGCTGTGGAAACTTCCGAGGATAGCGAGGACAAATGGCCCAAAGCGCTCGCGAATGCTCGGCCCTAACCGCTTTGCTTCCAGCCTGCACGACGTCTCGTTGGCCGAGCTCGCCGATGCCGGGATCCGCGGCCTGATTATCGACTTAGACAACACCCTTTTGGGCTTCCGGGAAACCGAATTGGCCGCCGAGCATAGCGCTTGGATCGCCGAGGCGCACGACCGTGGCTTCGTCATGTGCATGGTCTCCAATAATTTCAGGGAGCGCGCGCGCGGCATCGCGGATCAGCTAAAGATCGGCTGCATCCCAAACGCGCTCAAGCCGTTGCCGTTCGGCTTCATGCGCGCCCTCAAACATTTGGGACTTCCGCGTAGTCAAGTGGCCGTTGTGGGCGATCAATTTTTTACCGACGTGCTCGGCGCGAAGCTCTGCGGCAATCTGTATACGATTCTGACCGAGCCGATCCAAACGCACGACTTTGCGATTACGCGAATGTTCCGGTTTCTCGAGCGCCTCGTACTTCCGGAGCGGCGCCGGTGAAACTGGCATTAATCGGTGACCCGGTAGCGCACAGCCGGAGCCCCGAACTACATGGGCAATTCTTGGAAGATGCCGGGATTGAAGGGATCTACACCGCGATACGCGTGCCGAAAGGCGGCGGCGCCGATGCGGTCCGGCAACTGCGTGAAGAAGGCTATACCGGACTCAACGTCACGACGCCGCTCAAAGAAGAAGTGCTCGAAGCTTGCGAATCGCTCGACGAAGACGCACGGATGTCCGAATCGGTGAATACCATTTTCTTCGGCGCTAAAATCATGGGGAGCAATACCGACGGCGTCGGCGCGCGTTCCGCACTTGAGACGATTCTCGGGCGGCCGGTAGCGTTGGAACGCATCGGTATTTTAGGGACGGGCGCAACCGCGCGCGCAATTCTGGCGCAGCTGCATGAAAGCGATGCTTATACCTACGTCTGGGGACGCGATTACGATAAGGTGCTTGCGCTTTGCGATCGCTTCGAAGCGCAGCAGTGGCCGGAGAGTTCGCCCGAAATCGTTATCGCGACGCTGCCGCCCAGCACGGAGCTACCCAAACAGATCCTCGAACACGTGCGCAAAGCCGACCTCGTGATGGATACCAACTACGGAGAGCGTTCGAACATCGAACGCCTACTGCTGCGCGAAGTCGTAACGGGCGACCTCATGCTCGAAGCGCAAGCGCGTGCCTCATTTGATTTCTGGCTCGCGCACGCACAAGAGCAAGCCGAAGAGATCTTGTAGCGATGAAATTCGGAGAGGGGGAGATTCGAACTCCCGAGACGCTTTCACGTCTGCTCGCTTTCCAAGCGAGTGCATTCGACCACTCTGCCACCTCTCCGTAAAACCGAAGGTTTTACGGAGCCATTTGAAAGGCGTATCCGCGCTGCGCGCTCCACGCCCCCCACCGGCGAAGCCGCTGGGGCCCCCGGCCTTCGGCCCACGTGCAGTTTAGCATCATATTCCCGCCGGGTGCCAGATCGTTTTGATTTCGCTGTAAGCGGCGACCGCGTCTAGACTTTGGGCGGCGGGCGCGAACCATTCGTCGCGACCCTTGCGGCGATAGGGATGCGTGCGCTTCACATTGTCCGAGGCATGACGCTGCAACTCTTCGGTGAGCGGGCCGTCTGGAAAAGCAATCGCGTTCACATCCATGTGCTTTGCGAGCACCGGCCCGAGTTCGGCGCGGAAGCCGGTTATGATGTTGGCGACGCCCGCCGGCAGATCGCTGGTTGCAAGCGCCTCGGCGAAAACGATCGCCGTGCGCGGATCTTTTTCCGACGCCACCAATACGACTGCATTGGCAGAAACGAGCGCGGGCATGAGCACGGAAACCAGACCGAGCAATGCGGGTTCGTCCGGCGCGAGGATGCCGACGACACCTGTCGGTTCGGCCGTCGAAAAGTTGAAGTGCGGACCCGCGACGGGATTGCGCGTTGAAAGGAGCGCGTTGTACTTGTCGCACCAGCCCGCGTACCAAATCACTCGGTCGATCGCGGCGACGACCTCGGTCTCCGCCGCCGCCGCAGAAAGATCGCCGCCCTCGCGTACGCGATCGACCAGCTCTTCGTGGCGCGCTTCCATCATCTCAGCCAACCGGTAAAGAATCAGCCCGCGCGTGCCTGGTTTCGTCGCCAGCCATTTCGGCTGTGCGGTGCGCGCGGCGACGACGGCGTCGCGGACATCTTTACGCGATCCGCGCGCGATATTGGCGCCGAACTCCGAACCGTCCCATAATGGGTCGCTGCGACCGGATTCGGAACGTACGAACGCACCGTTGATGAAGAGTTTGTACATCTTGCGAACGGCGAGCCGCGCCTGATCGTATTTGGCCATGGGACGAGCTACGACGCAGGGGAGCCCGGACCCTATGAGGTACGGCATGGAGATGAGCAAAGCAAAACCATTTTTGTCAGATATAAAAGAACTGCGCCGCCGCGCTCGCCAGAATATGATGCGCGGCTCCGTCACGAGCGATTATAAGGGCGACATCGACCAAGCCGTGGATGTGCTCAATGCCGCGCTCGCCACAGAAATCGTCTGCATCTTACGCTACAAACGGCACTACTACACCGCGAAGGGAATCGCAAAAGATTCCGTCGCCGGCGAATTCTTGCAGCACGCCAACGAAGAGCAGCAACATGCCGATATGATCGCTGAGCGCATTACGCAGCTGGGCGGCGATCCGGATTTTAATCCGGAAGGTTTGGCCACGCGCAGTCATTCGGAGTATAAGGAGGGCGATAACCTCATCGACATGATCAAAGAGAATCTTGTTGCCGAGCGGGTCGCAATCGAGTCTTACCGCGAAATGGTTCGCTTTTTCGGCGAAGACGATCCAACGACGCGCCGCATGCTCGAAGAGATCCTGGCCGTAGAAGAAGAGCACGCCAACGACATGGTGGACTTACTCGAACAGCACGGTAAAGGCTAGTTCTTGCGCTTGTGTGTCTGCGCGTAGACTTTGAGGAACCTGCCGTTCTTTAAAGTATACGTCGTTACGATGTTCGTCGTGCAGTCGTTATCTTTGCACGCGTCGATATAAAGCAAGCGGTTTTTAAACGTGATGTGGATTGAATCCGACCCGGCTCCCCAGTCTGCGCCCCAGTTCGCAGTCGCCACGTCGCCCAACATTGCGGCGGCCTTTCCGCGATCGCTAAATACATAGGCTTCGGCCGTGCCGCCGATCGGAAAATCGCACGCAAGTATGACGACCGCTTGCTGCGTTCCGAGAGCAAGGCTGCCTCGCTTGATCGAGACGACTCGCAGATCCTGGACGACTATGGCGCGATCGATTTGGCCGAAGAATTCGGCGACACGCTGCGCGCTGAGCTCGACTATACGCGCGAAGCCGGAAACATTGAATTCTTCCGTACGTTTTTCGAAGACGAACGCGGCATCAAGATCCCGGATGTCATTTACGAGCTCTCGACAAAACGCGTCATCACGCTGGAGCGGATCGGCGGGCAGAAGCCCTCCGAACTAACCGATCGCGCGAAGCGTAAGCGAGAAACGTCGGCCGAGCGTATCGCCCGGTTTGTTTTGGAGCCGGCATTCGGCGAGGGCCTGTTTTACGCCGATCCCCACAACGGTAATTTCATTGTCGAACCGGGCGGAGCCGTCGGCGTCTTGGATTTCGGAATGACAGGCCGGCTGGCGCCCCAGGCGCGCAGGCGCGTGGCCGACATCTTCATGGCGTTCGATCGTCGCGATCCGGAACGCGTCACGGACCGGCTTATGCAGATCGCCGCGCCGAAACATCCGATCGATCGTGCGATGCTCGGCGGCGAAATAGCGCGCACCATGGAGCGGCACCTCGCCCCGGACCTCAAGGGTGTGCATTTCGGCGAGGCGCTCACCGACATGCTCGATACCATACGCCGTTATAAGCTCCGGCTACCCGGCCCCGTCGCGCTGCTCTTTCGAGCGTTGGTCATGTGCGAAGGTTTAATCGAACAGATCAGTCCCGAATCGAACATGAACGAGTTCATCTCGTCGCTTTCGGAAAAAATTCTTTACCAGCGCATAGCCGGTCAGGATCTGCCGGGCAGCATTCGAAACGCCGCCCTGGACGCCGCGGAGCTGAGTATCGACCTGCCGAGGCGCGCGGATCGCGTCCTCTCGGAGATCGAGCGGGGCAACCTGCGTGTATGGACGCGCGTGGAAGACATGGAGCGCACGATGGCGCGATTCGAGCGCGCGGTCGAAACCACAAACGCCACGCTGCTGGCGTCCGCCAGTATCGTCGGACTGGCGATCGTCATGCTCATGTACCACCCCTCCGGCTGGGGACGATGGATCGGCTACGCGTTCTGGTCGGTCGTCGCGATCGTTTTGCTCTTTAGTTTAAGAACGGTGTGGGCAACTTTCAAGAAACGAAAGGTGAGCTGAGCTACTCGCCTTGGGCGAGCGAGTACGCGCGGGCTCCGTCGAACGTGTAGAGCCCTTCAGTTTTCACGACGTCAAAACCGCCCATGCAGAAGGCGGCCAGGATTTGCACGACGGTCTTTCCGGTAAAGTCGCCGCCGGCCGATTCCAACCGGCACGACCAGTGATCGCTCCAAAACGTATCCGGATTGCCGTTTGGCCAGACTTTCGTACCGCGGTTACTGATGACCGTCAGCTTGGCCCCTTCAAGCGGGAGTGCACTGATGCGCGCGGCGATTGCGTCCGGATCCCCACTGGGGAAATCGATGAACACGTCGACGCCGACATGTTTCTTTTCGGCCGGGGCTCCGGCGGCGCGAACCGTGACGTTCATCTGCGCGTCCTTGGCGTATTCGACCGCGGCGAGATGCTGCGGCACCAGTCCAAGCCGCTCGATGACCGCCGAAGCGAACTCTTTGGTGCCGACCTTCTCTTTGCTGACGCCTTCCTTATAGATGTCGTACGTGTGGATGCCATCTTCGATCGTGCGCAGCCATGCGTTGTGCGCGCGCTCGGCGGTTTCGCCTTGACCGATGTGCGAAAGCATGAGCAGCGCGCCGTGGAAGAGGCCGGAAGGGTTAGCCAGGTTTTGTCCGGCGCGCCGGGGCGCGGATCCGTGAATGGCTTCGAACATCGAACAGTGGTCGCCGATGTTCGCTGAGCCCGCCAGGCCGACGGAGCCGGTGATCTGCGCCGCCACATCGGAGAGCACGTCGCCGTAGAGATTCGGCATCACCAGTACATCGAACGCTTCAGGCGTGTCGGCCATTTTGGCCGCGCCGATGTCGACGATCCAGTGCTCGTTTTCGATGTCGGGGTATTCCGCCGCGATTTCATCGAAGACTTTGTGAAACAGGCCGTCGGTCAGCTTCATGATGTTGTCTTTGGTGAAGCACGTGACTTTCTTGCGCTTATTAGCCCGGGCATATTCGAAGGCGTAGCGCACGATGCGCTCGCTGCCGGGACGCGAAATCAGCTTCAGACATTGCGTGACCTGCTCTGTCTGGCGATGCTCGATGCCGCCGTAGACATCTTCCTCGTTCTCACGTACGATCACGAGGTTCATCTTGGGATGTTTTGTCGAGACGTACGGGTGAAGCGAAGCGCACGGGCGCACGTTGGCGTACATGCCGAGCGTTTTTCTGACCGTGACGTTGAGCGACTTGAAGCCGCCGCCTTGCGGAGTCGTAATCGGCGCCTTAAGGAACACCTTGGTGCGGCGCAGCGAATCCCAGGAACTGTTCTCGATCCCATTGGTGACGCCGCGAGAGTAGATGCTCTCACCGATTTCGATCCGCTCCATGTCGAGTTGGGCGCCGGCTTCGCTGATAATGCGCAGCGTCGCTTCCATGATTTCCGGGCCGATGCCGTCGCCGTAGGCTACGGTAATAGGCGTTTTCTTGGCTGTCAGAGTGACCACAAGTAAGCGTTCCATCCTTCGCTGATGCCGTTGGGTGAAAAGTTTTGCAGGGCGGGGTTCATCGCGTACCGGCCCCGCGGGTAGTATTCGAAAGCAGCCGGGGCATCCTTCACCAACAACTGTTGAGTCAGCGCGTAAGCGCGCTTGCGCGTTGAGCGATCGAAGTGCGTCAACGCTGTGGTCTCCGCGTTGTCGAACGCAGTGCTGCAGTACCGCGAAATGTTGTTGCCGGCCGGCGGCGCCTGTTTGCACGTCCATTGCGATGAATCATCCGGATCGGCGCCGGAGACCCAAACCTGCAGCGTCATGTCGAACTTTCCAGTCTGCTGGATTCCACCCATGGCTGCGGTGGCGTAAAGCAGCGAGTAACTGTACGTCTTGATCGCCAAATCGATTCCGGCTCGGCGTAGATCCGACTGCAACTCGACGGCAATCTGGTTGGCCGTTTGGCTGCCGGCGCCGATCGTAAGTTGCAGTGTAAGTGTTTTACCGTTCTTCGCGCGCATTCCCGACGGCCCGAGGCGCCAGCCGGCCTGCTCGAGTAAGCCATTGGCTTTCGCAAGATCGAAGGGGTATCCGGCCAGCGTAGGATCGTGCGCCCAATAATAGTCCGAGAGATCGGCCGTGGCGAGCGTTGCCGTACCGTAGGTGAGATTGTCGACGATTCGTTTTTCGTTCACCGCATAGGCAATGGCTTGGCGCACGCGCACGTCGTCGAGCGGCGGATGCTTCGTGTTGAATATCGCGGCGGCATAGGCGGGCTGTTTGACGAGCATCGTTCGTACGCTCGTTACAGCGCGCAGGTTGCGAAAGTTCGCCGAGGTGACGGCCAGGATTAGATCGATCCCGTGGGACTGCAGCTCGGCCGCCGACGTGTTGCCGTCGGGGACGGTGTAGACGAGAATCTTTTTCAGCTTCGGCGCGCCGCGGAAATAGAACGGATTCGCGGCAAGTTCGACGTGATCTCCATGATACCAGCGTACGACGCGGAAAGGGCCCGTGCCGATGGGCTGCTGGTTGAACGGAGTGCGGTTGATGTTCGCATATCCGCCGAGCACATGTTTGGGGATGACGCGGAACGGCTGGTCGCTCTCGCCGAAAACGGTGTCGACGAACGGCGCAAACGGCGCTTTCAGACGAAAGACGACCGTGTACGGATCCGGCGTATCGACGGACGACACCTTATCGTAGCCGGTACGCTCGACGACGTTGTTATTCGGGTTCATCACCGCTTCCCAGCTGAATTTCACGTCGGCGCTGGTGAACGGTTTTCCGTCTTGCCATTTCACTCCGCGGCGCAGTTTGTACGTGATCGTGCGACCGTCGCGACTGATTCCCCCGTTTTCAAGAGTTGGGACCGCCGCTGCAAGGTCCGGGATGTCGTTGCCCTGGTCGTCGAGAGTCACAAGCAAATCGAAGATCAAGCTTGAGAGCGAATTTTCCGCCGTCGTCGTTCCCAGCAGCGGATTGAGCGAGGACGGCTCTGCAAAGATCGCAACCCGCAGAATGCTGCCGCCCGAAGGAGAAGCGCTCCCGCCTTCCTTCGCGCAACCGGCTGCCATAAACGCAACCGCAAGTGTCAGCGCAAGGAAGCGTCTCACCGGTCGAGCACGAGCCTAAACTTCGAGTACATATAAGGATAATCTCCGTAGAACCAGTTGCGGAAACTTCGCCGGATGAGCTCCAATCCGGTCACGGGCGAGGCTCCTTTCATGACGTAGTGCCTCCCGTCGAAGAAATCCGCGCTGTACTGCGGGTAGCTGGCCATGGGTTCGAAGCCCGCAAACGGTGCGAAAACCGTGCTCGTCCATTCCCAGCCGTTGCCGATCAGATCTTGAACGCCCCACCCGCTGGCACCGGACGGATGCGCGTCGACCGGTTCGGGATCGTAGCGAGCAAAACCGAAATTTCCTCGCTCGGAGCTGGGCGGCTGCGCGCCCCACGGAAACACTTGTTCTGCACCGCCTGGTGTCCCGAATGCGGCGCGATGGTATTCCGGTTCGGTCGGTAGCCGCGCGCCTTTCCAGTCCGCATAGGCTTGCGCGTCGTCATGACGCGCATAGACCGGCCACGAGAGCGGAAGCGGCAGCTCTTCGAAAACGCCGCGCAAATTGAATTCGCCGTCGCGTTCGATCCAAAACGGCGGAACGGGACCGCCCGCCGTTACGAACGCGCGGTACTCTGCGTTGGTCACCGGGAAGCGCTGGATCGCAAAGGCGTCCACCAGGACACGGTGCTCGTCGAACTCGTTGTCCCAGCCAAACAGTATCTGGTCGCGGCGCGCCCCGAGCGTTGCGGTTCCGGCGCCAACCTCGACGAAGTCATTCTGCGGGGGCGGCGTATCGCGGTGCGCCTGTTTCACCGGCCGTTTTTTCGAGCCGGAGAGTTGGTGGAGAAGATAGACGAGCGTCTCGTGATGCATCGGCTCGTGTTCCAAAATCGTATACACGGATTGCGCGCCAGCCAGCCGCGGAACGCTCGGGTTGTCGAGCTTGGCCTGCGCAATCGCCGCCAAGACCCGCTCGTCACACGCGCGCCCGAACGCTTCGATCTCCGTTTTGGAAGGCCAATCCGAACGCGCGTGACCGCCGGCCGCGCCTACCGTTAAGGGATCGATTCCGCGTTCGAAAAGTTTCTCGAGCCGCAGGTCGACCGGCTGTTCGCCCAGAGCGCGCTCGTTGACGATCAGGAAACTGAACGCCGGCAGATGGCCTTCGTAGAACGCGAACGGGTGACGCAGCGGAATCGGGCGGTCATAGTACGCGTCGGGTGCGATCAACGCGAAAAGCCGGGCCGAGCGCCGGCGATTGCGCAGGTACCAATCGGCCAGGGCTTGGCGATCCAATCGCTCGGTATGCGTCAGCACGAGATCACGCTCTTGCAGCCAGCAATTTCTCGAGTTGTGAGGGGTCCATGGGAGGAGCAAAGAGGTTCCCTTGGACCAAATCGCACCCCTGTGCGCGCAGGAACTCGTACTGCTCCGGCATCTCCACGCCCTCGGCGATGATCTTTAGTCCCAAACTGTGCCCCATTGCGATAATGGCTTTCACGATTGAGTCGTCGCTGCCCGGGCCGCCTATGCCGGCCACGAAAGAGCGGTCTATCTTGATGTGATCCGCATCAAACCTGCGCAGATAATTGAGCGATGAATGGCCCGTGCCGAAGTCGTCGATCGCAATCTGCGCCCCGATCCGCTTCAATCCGTGGATCGTTTCGACAGCATGCTCGGCGTCGAACAAAGCCATGCTCTCGGTAATTTCCACTTCGATTGCCTGGGGATCCAAGCCGGCTCCGGTGACGATATCAACCAAACGTTCGCACAGGTCGCGTTGGTGAAACTGGCGCGCAGAAATATTAATCGCCAGCACGAGAAATCCAAATCGTTCCTGCCATTCGCGCATTTGCCCGGCGCCTGTTTTCTGAACCCACTCTCCGAGCGGCACGATCAGGCCGCTCGCTTCGGCCGCCGGAATAAACGCGTCAGGTCCTAGCATACCTTCCGACGGATGGTTCCAGCGCACGAGAGCTTCGACCGCGACGATTGGATTGCCGTCGGCAATGCTCACGATCGGCTGATATTGTAGCACGAACTCGTTATCTTGGAGCGCGCGCCTAAGGTGTTTTTCTTGCGCGAGGCGGCTGCGAATTGGAGCTTCTAGCGCTTCGTCATAGAAGAAATATGCGTTGCGTCCTCGTTCTTTCGCGTGATACATCGCGATGTCGGCGTTTTTGATCAGCGCTTGATCGTTGCGGCCGTGATCCGGATAGACGGAGATACCGATGCTCGTGGTGATAAATTGCTCGTAGCCCTCGATCCGGTATGGCTGATCCGCGGTTGCCAACAGCTCTTCGGCAAGCTCGCGCACCTCGCCGTCACCGGCGCACGGCGCGAGCACGACAAATTCGTCGCCACCCAAACGCGCGACGACGCCGCGATTCTTTACGAGCAGCACCAGCCGTTCTCCGACGAGCTGCAAGAAACGGTCCCCGAGTGCGTGCCCGAGCGTGTCGTTGATGTCTTTAAAGCGATCGATGTCGAGAAAGAGCAGAGCGACACACGGCAGTTGGCCCGGCGCATGTTCCAACGCATCGCGCAACCGTTCTTGGAAGAAAATCCGGTTTGGAAGACCGGTCAGCGAATCGTAGTACGCGAGCGTGCGCATATGCGCGCGCGTACGCCGCATCTCGGTGAGATAATGCGCTTCCTCGACACGAAAGAAAAGGCCGCCCTCGTGCTTCCCGTCGAGGATTGGAATGGTCGTTACCTGCACCGGCACAAGAGAAGAGTCTTTGCGCTGAAAATCCATTTCCGCACCGCTGGCCTCGCGCTTTTCGGCCGCGCTTAGCGCGTCGCTCACGAATTGGATCGAGCCTTGCGCGAGCTGCGAGATGTCGAGCTCGATAAGCTCGTCGCGGGAATAGCCGGTCAGCAGCGAGGCGGCTGCGTTCGCTCCAACGATGCGGCCCGCGCGATCCAGCGCGAAGATCGCGCTGGGCGTGGCTTCGAAAAGGGATTCAAAAGCGCGGGATCAGTGGGCGAGGTACTCACGCAAGCCGTGGACGCCACCCTCGCGCCCAAATCCGGACTCGCGAAATCCGCCAAACGGCGAGCTCGGATCGAATTGATTGAACGTGTTGCACCACACCACTCCTGCGCGCAAATACTGCGCGATGTACATATTCTTGCTTCCTTTGTCGGTCCAAATGCCGGCGGAAAGGCCGTAAGGCGTATTATTCGCCTTCTCGACGGCTTCTTCGGGAGTTCGAAATGTGAGGATGGAGAGAACCGGACCGAAGATCTCTTCACGGGCGATCCGGTGCGACTGCTGGACGTTCGTGAAGAAGGAGGCGGGAAAAAAATAGCCTTTTTCCGGTAACTCGCAGGATTGCTGAACGAGAACGGCACCTTCGTCGATGCCGCTGCCGACCAGCTCTTTGATTTTGTCTAACTGCATTTTAGAATTGATCGCGCCGACGTCCGTATTTTTGTCGAGTGGATCTCCCAAGCGAAGGGTTTGAATGCGGTCGGTTAAGCGCACGACGATCTGTTCGTGGACGCTTTCTTCGACCAGTAAGCGCGAGCCCGCGCAGCACACGTGACCCTGATTGAAGTAGATTCCGTTGACGACGCCTTCGATGGCTTGATCCATCGGCGCGTCGGCAAAAACGATGTGCGCCGCTTTTCCGCCGAGCTCGAGCGTCAGGCGTTTACCGCTGCCGGCGGTCGAGCGCTGGATTGCCTTACCGACTTCGGTCGATCCGGTGAACGCGATCTTATCGACGTCGGGATGGCCGACCAGTGCGGCCCCCGTCGCGCCGTCTCCGGTGATGACGTTGAGAACGCCGGGCGGGAGATCGGCTTCGGCGGCAATTTGCGCCAGCGCGAGCGCGGTCAGCGGTGTCGTCTCGGCCGGTTTCAAAACGATTGTGTTGCCGCAAGCCAGAGCGGGCGCGACTTTCCAGGCGGCCATGAGGAGCGGGAAATTCCACGGCACGATCTGTCCGGCGACGCCGATGGGCTTGGGCTCCTGGCCCGCGCGCATCGCCCATTCGAGTTTGTCCGCCCAGCCGGCGTAATAGAAAAAGTGCGCGGCCGAAAGCGGGATGTCGAAATCCCGTGACTCTTTGATCGGCTTGCCGCCGTCCATGGTTTCGAGCACGGCGAGTTCGCGCGAACGCTCCGTAATCGCGCGCGCGATCCGGTAGACATACTTGGCGCGGTCAGCCGGCCGCATCCTGCGCCAATACTTGTCGTACGCTTTGCGCGCAGCCCGCACGGCGCGGTCGACATCTTCGTCGCTGGCGTGAGCCACGCGTGAAAGAATCTCTTCGGTGGCGGGATTGACGGTTTCGAAGTACTGCCCGCCGCGAGGCGCGGTCCACTTGCCGTCGATGAAGAGCCCGTACTGCTCGCGAATCGGGGCCTTGACGCTTTCGGGCGCGGGCGCGTATTCAAAAATTGCCATCTATCAATCCATCGGGAAGTAGTCGCGGCCGGCGTAATTGCCGGTCAACTGCTTTTCATACTGCATGAGAAGGTCGTCGAGCAGCGAGCTCGCGCCGATCCGGAAGAGGTCCGGCGTCAGCCATGCTTCGCCGAGCGTTTCCTTTATAATGACCAAATACGTCATGGCCTGTTTGGTGTTGCGCACCCCGCCCGCGACTTTCAAGCCGGCGCGCCGGCCCGTCCGCCGCGCGTAGTCGCGAATCGCTTCGCACATCGTGACCGCGACGGGGAACGTCGCGTTGGTTCCCACTTTGCCGGTCGAGGTTTTGATAAAATCGGCGCCGGCTTCGAGCGCAAGATCGCTCGCCCGGCGAATCGCGTCGTAGCTTCCCAGCTCGCCGGTTTCAAGGATAACTTTCAAATGTACCGGGCCGCACGCGGTTTTTATCGCGACGATTTCGTCGTACACCGCGCGGTAGTAACCCGACAAGAACGCGCCGCGGTCGATAACCATGTCGATTTCGTCCGCGCCCGAGGCGATCGCTTCCGCGGTGTCGGCGAGCTTCACTTCCATGGAAGACTGGCCGCTTGGAAAAGCCGTCGCGACCGACGCAACCTTGACGCTGCTTCCGCGCAGCGCTTCCTTGGCGGCGGGCACGAGATTCGGATAGACGCAGACGGCGGCCACGCTGGGCACGTCGGGCAAATGCGGCGCCGGGTGGAGCGCCTTCGCGCAAAGTGACCGGATGCGCCCGTGCGAATCTTTGCCTTCGAGCGTCGTGAGATCCATGCATTGGATCGCCAAGCGAATTCCGGCGACCTTCGCAGTCGTTTTGATCGAGCGTTTCGCGAGCGAACCGGCGCGCGCTTCGAGCATGACCGCGTCAACGGTGACGCTCATAATGTCCCCCGGCGTTCCTGCTCTTTTTCAATCGAGACAAAAAGCGCTTTGAAGTTCCCTTTGCCGAAGCTCAAGCTGCCTTTGCGCTGAATGATCTCGAAGAACACCGTCGGTCTGTCTTGCAACGGCTTCGTAAATATTTGTAGCATGTATCCGCGGTCGTCCCGATCGACCAGGATGCGCAGGTCGCGCAGAATCTGCGTTGCTTCATCGATTCTCCCGACGCGTGCTTCGAGATCGTCGTAGTAGGTGTCCGGCGTATCGAGGAATTCGACGCCGTTTTCCTTGAGCGCGCGAATCGTCGCGATGATGTCGTCCGTGCGAATAGCGATGTGCTGCACGCCGGCACCGCGGTAAAAGTCGAGATACTCCTCAATCTGCGATTTTTTCTTTCCTTGCGCAGGTTCGTTAATCGGAAACTTGACGCGGTGATCGGCATCGGTCATCACTTTAGAACGCAGCGCGGTATACTCAGTTGAAATATCTTTGTCGTCGAACGAGACGAGCTGCGAGAAACCGAAAACCCGCGCGTAGAACTCGCCCCACGTATCCATTTCTCCCCAGCCGACATTGCCGACACAATGGTCGATGGCCAATAGCCGCGGATCACTGACGTGTGGCAGCGACTTGGCCTGCGAAACGAAACCGGGCATGAATATTCCGCGATAGTTCTTGCGCTCGATGAAACTGTGGACCGTGTCGCCATAGGTGGCGATGGTGGCTTTTACAATCGAGCCGTCCCGGTCGGAGTGTACGGCGGGCTCGCAGATGACGCGGGCGCCGCCGGCGACGGCTGCGTCGAAAGCCGCGCGGCAATCCTCGACCAGAATTGCAATATCTTTGACGCCGTCGCCATGCAGCGCGACGTGTTGCGTGATGTCATCATCCGGCAGCAAGCTCGAGGTGAGCACAAAACGGAGGTTGTTTTGCGCGAGCAGATAGCACGCGCGACTCCGTACGCCCGTTTCTGGACCCGCGTATGCAATCTGTTCGAATCCGAACGCGGAACAATAATAATGCGCCGACTGTTTGGCGTTGCCGGTATAAAACTCGACAAAGTCCCAGTCGATCTTCGCGAGCGGATGCATTTTCGGGGACGTGAGCGCGGACATCGCAGAAGGGCACTTAGCGAGCCGACCGAAGCGGCCCTGTATATGGCGACCTCCGCGACCTCTTCGGCAACTGTTCGCGCCGCGTTTGCCGGGCTGATCGACTACGCCGGGCTCTTTCCTCCGGCGCAGCTCGGAATGGAAGCGGCGCTCGCCGAGTATGCCCGAGCTGGCAGCGGACGACATGCGTGGATGCTCGCGCGATTCATCGTTGCGGAGTCGCGGGTCGGCGAGCTGCTGCAGTACGATCCGGCGCCGATTCCGCTGAATATTATCGTCGGAACGGCAGATGACTCGCGGACATGGTTTGCAGCCGTACAAGCGTCGCTGGCGCGCATTGCGGCGCACAGAGCGTCGGGCGTACGGATCGAAGCACTTGAGTTGCCGCTCCCGCTGCCGATATCGCTGCGCGAAACTTATGATGCTGCCATCGGACAGTATTCGGCTGCCGTCGCCCAAAGCGGTCTGAGCGATCTTTCTTCATATATAGAGCTTCCGCCGCACGAACGGCGCAATGCGCTGCTCCCCGGTGCTTTGGCGTCGATGAAGCGGCACCGCTTGCGCGCAAAGCTGCGGTGCGGAGGAGTGACTGCCTCTTCAATACCGCCCGTCTACGATGTCGCATCGTTCCTGCGTGCCGCGGGCGAGGAAGACCTCGCCTTTAAGGCGACGGCCGGGCTGCATCATCCGGTACGCGGGTACAATGAAGAAAGCGGACTTGTGATGCACGGGTTTCTCAACGTGCTGACAGCAGCGGCTCTTGTGCGGCAAGGAGCGGACGAAGAGACCGTCATCGCGTCTCTAGAAGATGATGATGCAAGCCACTTCGCTTTGGACCGCGACGGGTTGCGCTGGCGCGACACCGCGATCGGTGAGGATGCGCTGCGCGATACGCGCGCGAACAGTTTTCATTCCTACGGAAGCTGCAGCTTCGGCGAGCCGGTCGACGATTTGACCGCGCTTGGATTGATTGCATAGTGCCTGAATCTTGGGTGCCCGTCCCGGCCGGTTCCGGATTTCCGCTTGAGAATCTCCCTTACGGCGTGGTTAGCTGCAAGGATGGAGCGCACATCGGCGTGGCGATCGGCGACTCGATCTTCGACGTGCATGCTGCGTCGCACGCCGGTCTGTTTGGCGATTCTTCCTTGAGTGCAGCGCTGCGCGCCGCTTCGTTGAACGAATTACTGGGGCTCGGGCGTCAGGCGTGGACCGGTGTGCGCAGCCGGCTGTTGGAGCTGCTGGCGAGGTTGTCTCCGATCGCGTCTGCCGATCGGCCAAACTTTATTCTGTCACGCGATTCGACGCGTATGATCATGCCGTTTGAAGTGCGCGACTACGTGGATTTCTACTCCTCGCTTGAGCATGCAACGAATCTGGGGAAGATCATGCGGCCCGGCACGGAGCCGCTGCTGCCGAATTGGCGTCGGCTGCCGGTCGGATATCACGGACGTGCGGGAACAGTTGTCGTCGACGGCACGCCTGTCGTTAGGCCGCGTGGACAGATCAAACAGGAAAGCGGCGAGCCCAAGTTCGCGCCGACGGCGATGCTCGATATCGAACTCGAACTAGGTTTTGT
>JBBQQR010000032.1:0-17391 GCA_038215615.1 Vulcanimicrobiales bacterium
GCAAAATCGCGCGATGAACGCTTGGCAAACGGGATCGGTTCGGGGTAAACTTGTTTCATGGCGTAACTCCTTAAGGTGTAAGTAATCTTGGAGTTACGCCGCTTTTATTTTAAAGTCCCCGATTTTCGGGACGACCTCCCGCGGTTACGTTGCCGAGCAATGAGCATGGGAACCTTAGTGGCGACGGTAAGGGGCCATATGCTTCCGGACATGCGCTACAAGCTGCCGGAAGCGGCTCAAAGCCAGTGCGCCGTCGTGGTGGCAACCGGCCTAGCCTTGAAGTAGGTCCAACTTTGCAAAAATAATAGCTACGTGAAACCTAAGCCAAGGCACGGCCGGATGTTCGAACGTATCGCCGCTCGCATAGTTGTGCGCGCCGTGCGAATCAAACGCGACAATAGTGCGCTTATCCGGATCGGCGACGAGAACCAGCACGCTCCCGGTTTGGAGATAGCGTTCGATCTTGCGCCGGAGGAACGGAAGGTTATCGGATGGCGAGCGCACCTCGACCGCGATATCCGGGGCAAAAGGTGGTTCGTCGCGTTGCTTTTCGGGGATGGCGCGAAGGCGTTTGAGCGACACGTACGCGACGTCGGGCACAAATGTTGAATCCGTATCATCAGCGCGTCCAATCTTGAAGCGCCATTCCGTTCCGGCGAAACCGCGATCCGCGGCAAGATCCTCTATGACCCTCCAAAGCGCTCCTTGAACGCCGGCATGGCGAGCCTTCGGGCTCACCTTGGGATAAGCTCGGCCGTCGAGTAGTTCGATCTCGGGTTTGTCTGATAATGTCGTCGCCATCGCGGATTCTCCATCCGCATTCTATCACGACGGCGGACCGCTTTGGCGAGGGAGCAACGTTAGCGGGCTAGGGGTTTTTCCAAAGATCGGAGACGGGACGGTTCAGTCCCCGAACGACGCCCAACAGCCGCACGAAAAGCAGCAGTGCGATAACTCCGGTAATGAGTACGGGAAACGGCCAGGGCGGCGCTCGTAACACCCATTCTTGGGCAAAGACTCCGAAGACCGCGACCAGTAAACCGGCGTTCCACATCTTGTCGCCTTCGGGGCCCTTGTAGAACATGCCGAAAACCGCCAGCGCGACGCCAATCGCGACCATGATCGTAAGGTAGTGGACGACATCGCCGACGATCATGGTGCCAAGTATTTCACGAACCAAGCCTCCCAGCGGCGGTAGATGTCTTCGATACGTACGGGGTCGCGCGGGAAATGCCCCACCACAGGATAGACGACAAATTGGACCGGCGTTCCCGTCGCCCGGACATCATGGTAAAATTCATAAGCCAGCGGCGTCGGCACCCTAAAGTCGCCAGCGTCGCTCATAATCAGTGTCGGCGTTCGAACGCTGAAAGCGTAGCTCAGCGGCGACTCGGCTTCGTAAAGATTGTATTCGGAAGGGCTCGACCAGGGCGATTTGCCGATGAACTGCGGCGCAAAATCCTTTGAGTCGCTCATCGAATCGTACTGCACCCAGTCGTTGACTGCCGCGCCGGAGACGGCCGCGCGCCAGCGCCGGTCATTGCCGATCAGCCACGACGTCATCAGTCCGCCTTCGCTCCAGCCCGATACGCCGATGCGGTTGCCGTCGATCGGCGCGGTAGCCAGAACTCTAGCAAGTCCCGCCTCAATATCGCGTCCCGGGACGCTGGTGATATGCGGTACGGTCGTGCGGGCGTAGCGCAAGCCCAGGTTGTCGCTCCCGCGATAATTCGGCTGAAAGACGTACCAGCCGTGCGCTGCCATCACTTGCACGAAGCCGGAATACGCCGTGGTCGAAGCTGAGGTGGGACCGCCGTGAATGTAGAGCACCAGCGGCGCGCGCGACCCATGTGATGTGCCGCTGGGCGGAGACGTCAGCACGCCATCGGCGCTGAGGCCGTCAAACGTGTGCCATGTCACCGGACGCGTCACGCCCAGACGGTAGCGCGTAATCCAGCCATTGTAGTTTGTGAGGCGAACGGGCGCGCGGGCGTCGGGCGAAAGCAGATAGAGCTCGGCCGGCCGATCCGGCGCGGTGGCCGTTAATGCAATCGTTCCGTTGTTGGAAACACTCGAGCCGCCCGCGCTAATAACGCCCAGTGGCAAACGAGCGACGGCTCCCGCGGATGATACGCGGAAGAGGCGTCGTTGCGTCGCGTCGTTGGCTGCGAGCAGAAGCGAACCGTCAGGCATAAACGATGCGCCTGCGATGTTGCGATCCAGCAGCACCGTCACGCTTTGCGGGTGCATGCCGGAGGCGTTAGCGAGAGCGACCTCGCTTTGCATAGTCCCGCGCGGATTGGCAAACGAAAAGGCGATTTGCCCGGAGGGCCCGCGAACCGGATCGCTTTGCGTCTGCGACAGCTGGGGAAGAGGGGTGAGCGCTCCACTGGTCACGTTCACGCGGACGAGTTGTCGCGAAAGATACCGGTTGGGATGTTGGCCGCCAACGATGCGAGTCACGAAGACGCTGCGGCCATCGCGCGCGTAAGTGAACCCGCCGCCGACTCTCCAGTCGCCCGAACCGATGCGCTGCGACTTTCCGCCCGAACTCATGATTTGGTAGAGATATTGCGGGGTTGGAGCCGACTGGTCGGTCCAGGCCTCGTCGGTTACGTCGAATGCGTCATCGTGGGCTTTAATGGCTTTTGCGTTAGGGGCTTCGATGTGCGCGCTGTAGGCGAAGGCGCGACCGTCAGGCCTCCAGTCGAATGCATCGACGCCCATGGTTTCGTGGGTGACTTGAAACGGCTCGCCGCCATTCATCGGCAGCACGAAGATCTGCGAGTTTCTTGCAGACGCCGGATCGTCCGGATCGACCATGCCGTGCGCAATGTAAGCGAGTTGCGACCCATCCGGCGACCAGTCGATTTGTCCGAGTCCGGTCACATCGTGAAGCAGCGTACGAGCACTTCGGGTGCGCGTATTGACGAGCACGAGATCGGCCTTTGTCCGGTCTTTGTCGTAATCGTTGCGCCGCACGATCAGAGCGACGTTCTTTCCGTCCGGGGTTATGTCGGGTGAGGCCAGGCTAACGGTCTTGCGAAGATCGGATAATTTCAGCGTCAGCGCCGGCGGCAAATCTACTGCCAAGAACATCATTTCATCCACCGGTCAAACCAGCCGGCCCACGCCCGAAGCGTTATTTCGCGCCCCACCGGGTCCGTGGCGAAATGCCCATAACGCGGGATGGCAGTGAACTTCACCGTCACGCCGCGATCGCGCAGCGCATGATAGAACGTGTACGCTTGCGAGACGGGAACCCGTTGGTCGCGCGTGTCGCTGAGAATCAGCGTCGGCGTTTTCACGTTATCCACAAACGAGATCGGCGACTCAGCCGCATATGCGGCGCGGCCTGCCGGACTGAACGGCAACACGTTAAAAAACGCTTGGTTAAACGGTTCGTTGATATCGGAGAGCACCGCTTGCTGATATTGGTCGGTTACCGCCGCACCCATCACCGCAGCGCGCCAGAAGTTCGCATGTCCGATGAGCCACGATGTCTGAAGACCCCCGCCGGACCAACCCGAAACGCCGATCCGGGATTCGTCGATCATGCCGGTCGCGCGCAGCGCCGCAACCGCAGCGAGGTTATCGCGTCCAGGGCCGCTGGCCATATCGCCCACGATCGCTTGCAAGAACGCATCGCCCATGTTGTCGCTTCCGCGATAGTTTGGACGGAAGACAAAATAATCGTGCGCTGCGAGAATCTGCACGAGCGACAGGCCCTCGAGCCCCGTCATATCCCAGGTCGACGTCGAAATCGGGCCGCCATGGATGTCGAGCACCAGCGGATATTTGCGTCCGGCGACATAGTGCACGGGATACGTTAGCACGCCGTCGGCCTTCATCCCGTTGTCGAGTTGCCAGGTAAACTCTTCGGACCGCGCAACGGCATACTCGCCGATCCATGCGTTCTCGTTGCTGATTTGCCTTGGCGTAGCATTCCCATTTTGAGCGACGTTGCTCACGTAGTAAATGTCAGCCGGACGATTTCGGCGTAATCCAACAAAGGCTACAGCGTCGCCAACGACCGTCGCATCAGGGCCGAAGTCGAGATCAGCCATCGACACTTTATGGAACTCTGCACGCTCGTTATCAATCCACAGGGAACCTCGAACTCCATCCGCCGCTGCTAACATTGTGCGGTCTGAGCAGTCGAACCAATGAATATTTCGATCGACTGAACCGACCGAGTCCAAAGTTGTGGTGGCAATAGGTCTCGTGAAGAAGTCGTTTTGCAAGTATAGAGTACGGTGACGCGGTATAAGCACGCCGATATTCCAATAAATAAAACTATTGCTCGAAGGTTCGCGATGGAACCAAGTACCATTTTCAAGCCAGTTTGTCGAAGAAGGCGAGGCTGAGGCCGTGTTCTGGGAAGTCGTAAACACCACATCCCCATGCCCGTTACGCGGTCCGCATATTTTCGGTTCCGAGTCCGCCCCGAATCCCAAATCAGTGCTGGCTTTGGTTGCCGGGTCGTACGCGTACGTCGTTTGCGAAACGAAGTGCGCGAAGATCGCACCCGGCTGGCGCTGGTAATAGATCTTTGAGCCATCCGGTGCCCAAACCGGCGCCGAATTCTTCACGACACTCCACGTTCCGGATGTTAAGCGAGTCGGTTTCCCGCCGAACGCATCGGCGAGCCACAGGTGCGCCGGCTGTGGAGCCTCCGTGGTGAGATAATCGTTGTCGGTAATGACGACCGCGTCGAGATGTTTGTCGATCGCTGTTTGGTTTGCGGGGTCGTCGTCGGAGACGAAAGCGAGCGCCAAACTATCTGGCCGCCAAGCATAATTTTGTACGCCCGCCTTATTAGTCGTAAGCTGCAGTGAGTCTCCGCCGTTCATCGGCATAACATAGAGTTGCGCGGGTTTTCCGGTTTCGGGAGAAGCCAGGAAAGCTAACCGCGTACCGTCGGGCGACCATTGCGGGTTGGTGACGCCGATGCGGCCGTGCGTCAAGGTTCGCGCGCCCGTGCCATCGACGTTGACGAGCACGAGCTCGGAGCGATTGCGGTCGGCGGACCAATCGACCTTGGAACGCACGTAGACGATCTGGCTGCCGCGGGGAGAGATACGCGGCTGGCTCACTGTAACGATACGCCGCAGGTCCTCGAAGGTCAGCACGCGCTGCGCGGCCGGCGATGCGGTGGAAGCGACAAGGAATGCGAGCGGAAGAAGAATCAGTGCGCGGATCATTATGAAAGTCCGTTCTTGGAGCAGCACTCGAGTACGCTTTTGAGATTGCGTGCATGCGGCGGCCAAAGCAGATACAGCGCTGCGCCGAGGCGTTCCAGGCCAGAGGCAGCCGGACGTTCGAGCACCTTCATGGTTTTTTCGTCGCCGGGAAGTCCGGCCAGCGTCGCTTGAAAGGCTCGCGTGTTGGCATAGTTGGTCGCTTCCGCGAAGCTCGTTCCGATTTGACGGCCCTCCGGCGTGCTGAGTTCTGTTGCGCCCTCTAAGTATTCGGCACCGTTTG
This sequence comes from Vulcanimicrobiales bacterium, assembly GCA_038215615.1. Classification (GTDB taxonomy): domain Bacteria; phylum Vulcanimicrobiota; class Vulcanimicrobiia; order Vulcanimicrobiales; family Vulcanimicrobiaceae; genus Rubrimentiphilum. The sequence continues at coordinate 5,485 of JBBQQR010000032.1, forward strand.
CAAAGTAGCCCATCTGGCCGCCGGCTACGAGCGGCGTCATCACGACGTTGCGCAAATGCGGCGGCGCAGGGTCGCCAAACGTAAACTCCCAGCGGTTGGGATACCATGTGCCGGACGGTGGATAGGCGGCGTCGTTTGAGTTCGTCGCGCGTACCCAATCGGTGACCCTCAATATGCCTTTGATGTCGTGCGTCACCGCTTGCGGATCCATCATCTTGCCCGCAACCGGAACGGTCATGACGCCCGGTGCGTTCGGACCGGTCTGAAAATAAAATGCGGAATTGGCCGCGGCGTGCATTGCGGCGACTGTTATTTCATAATTGTCGTCGAATTGCATCGGGTACGAATCCCAACCGCCCGGACTCGGCGTCGCTAGCAGTGACGCGGCGCGCAGCGGCGCATTCATGGGCGCGCCCGACGGTAAGAAACCTGTTCCCCACTGGTGATCCATCCAAAAGCTTCCCGACATCAGATCGATGCTGTTCCCATTGATTTCGATCGAGCTGCCGGTCGCGAGCACAAGGCCGGGGATGGAATAATAGAGCGTTCCGATTCCGGCGCAGCATGGTGCGCAACCCTCGCCACCCTGCAGTAGGATGCCCTTGCCGCTCGAAAATGTGAGATCGATTGCAATCGCTGCGTGATCGCCGGTGCCGCGATCCCATCCCTTTGCTTGCAGTCGGAGCGGAAACAGATCGCCTTCCCGCAGCGCCTCGATGCTGTTTTTTCCAATACGCCAGCGGAACGGATTGTCGCGAACGTCGATTAAGCCCGTCGTTCCGGCGATGAGAAGCGGAGCCGCACGATAGTGACGGAAGCCTTCCTCGGTAACTGCCAGGTGCAATTCCATGACCTGGTTCTCGATTTCGCTCAGGCCGAAACGCGCCGCAACTGGGGGCGGCAGCAGTGCCCACTGCCAAAACATCAGCTCGATGCCGTATGTTTTGCCGTTCGTGCCTTGGGCTGTGCCGACGAAAAAATGCCAGCCGACTTGATGTGTCAATGAGACGCGATGGTCGCGTGGAAACTGTAAGCCCGCGGTTTCGCCCAACAACTGATAACCTTCGACGGTATCGCTGCCGAGCAGGTTCGACATCACGTAGGCTTGGTGGGCCGAAAGTGTCGTACAATGTTCGGTGAAGAACTCGTAACGCTCTCGAAAGCTCGGCACGAAGCTGATCGAGCGTTTTATCAAATCCTGGAGATAGCCGCGCATGCGTTCGCCGAAGGCCGCGTTCGAATTTTTTGCGCTATTGAGGAATTCAGCGGTTCGCGGCTCTAAGGTCGAGGGATCGAACTTCTCGGTCCAGAGGGCGCGCGCAATATTATCGGCGGTTTCAGCATCGAGCACGACCTCCGCCTACGCTTCGAGGGGAGAAAGCGCCTGCCGGGTCCTTATTTTGGGCGGATGCGGTAGATAGCGCCCGTCATGTCGTCGGCGAGGAAGATGTCGCTTTGCGGGCCGACGGTGATGCCGGTGGGTCGGCCGATACGCTGCTGCGATCCGTCATCTTGATAACCGCCTACGAATTGCGTCCATTGCTTCGTTGGATCGTTCCAGTCGACGCCGGTTGAAGGCGAATCGCCGCGCATTGGAACGAAGACGACTGCCGGCGCCACATACGGCGGTCCGTGCCACGACCCGTGCAGCGTCACAAAAGCGCCGCCTCTGAACCTCGCCGGAAAAACGTATCGCCCGCCGGGGTTCTGCGGGTAGAAAACCGCGCCGATTGGCGTGGCGTATGCCGGAAAAACGACGCGCGCAACGGCCACTCCGGCACAACCGCTTCCGCGACGGTTTTCATAACATGCCGGCCAGCCGTAATCGGCGGGCGCATGCGCAGAGATAGCGTCGAAAAGTTCGTACGGATGACCCGCAGCGAGTTCGTCTTGTCCCGCCACGCCCGCCCAAATCGATCCGGTGTTTTCGTTCGCTGTCAGCGCGATTGCGTTGCGGATATTCTTTGCGATAACCAGGTACGTACCGCCGGCGACACGGCCGACCGTCGCGCGGGTTGCATCAACATCGTGACGGCAGGCGTTACACGACGATCCGACGCTCGCGTACAGGGTGCCTTTGGCAATTGCGACCGACGTGGTGACGTGATCGCGCGCAATGCCTGACGTTCGCACGGATACAAGCTTTTGCACGGTTCGTGCGCGTAGGTCTCCCGCACGGTAGGCAATCCGCCAAACCGCGAACTGCGTGCCGACGTAAAGCGCGTTGCCGGCGAAAGCGACGCCGGCGGCCGGCGAGTCGTCGAAATGCGCGAAAACGCGTGGGGTTCCCGCGGATCCGTTCGCGTCGGCACGCGGGACGATGTAGACGTCCTGCCCCGACGTGCCGACGAAAAGATCGCCGTTTGGTGCGGCCGCGAGCTCACGCGCGCCGTCGATGGTTGCAATTTGCTGGATGGAGAAGCCGCTTTGAGGCACGGGCGTCGCACCAAGTAACATTGCGGAAAAAGCCGCCGCAAAGAGCGTTTTCATTTAGACGACTCTTTGAAAGCGCTCGCGGAACCGCGCCGGCGTGAGATTGGTATGTCCGGCAACTTGGGAAAGGCGCGGCTCTTTCAGATCCTCGGGCTCGAGCCGGATCATGTAGTTGCGCGCAACCTCATATGATTCGGTCGTGACGTCGACCATGCGCACGCGCACGCGTCCTGTAGTGGGGTCTTGCAGTTCCGAAAGGTGGACGGGAACCACGCGTCCGCCGGAGAGCGCGATCAGCGCGCCGCTTCCCCCGCTTAAGAGATACCGCACCGCGCCGTAGCCCAGAGTCCGCGTATACTCGACGTCAAACGGCACCGGTTTAGCACAGCGCAGCTCGTAGCCGATATCTTTCGTAACGATCGTTGCCGTCACGCCGATATCGTCCAAGCTTTTGCGCACGGCGTCGCGAAGTACCGTACCGATTGGCACGTCGGCCAGCCTGACGTGACCGTAGGCGTCGCGCGCAACGCTTTCGAGCGCGGCGAGCTTTTCGGCGGAGAGCCTTTCGGCGATGCCTTCGGCGACGATGGCGACGCCGTATCCGTGATTATTTGCAACCCGTTTTACAATCGCCCCGACGATCGTGTCCACGACAACCTGCAGATCCAGCTGGGCTTCCTGGAACTCTTCGGGGATGACTGCCAGCGTGGCGCCGGCTGCTTTGCACATGCCCAGAGCAAGTGCGCCGGATTTGCGGCCCATGCTGACGACGAGGTACCACCGCACGGTCGTGCGCGCGTCCTCCATGAGGCTTTCGATGATGCCGGTGCCGACCGATCGGGCGGTCTCAAAGCCAAACGTCGGCGCGTTGTCGGGAAGCGGGAGATCGTTGTCGATCGTTTTCGGAACGGTCGCGACGCCGATGCCGCCGGCGGTGGCTTCGGCGATGCGCGTCGCTCCATAGGTGGTATCGTCGCCCCCGATCGCCATCAGGTAGCGGATGCCAAGCGACCGGAGCGCTCCGACGCATTTTTGCAGGGTCGCGTCGTCTTTCGCGGGATTCGTTCGTGACGTGCGCAAAATCGAACCGCCGGTTGCGTGGATGCGCGAGACGTCTTCGATTCGCAACTCGGTAACGTAGGATGTTTCGCCTTTGGCGAGATGGTGGTAGCCGTCGTAGATGCCGAGCACACGCAGGCCGCTGTTTACGGCTTCGATCGTCGCCGACGCGATGACGCCGTTAATTCCGGGCGCGGGCCCCCCGCCCACGAGGATGCCGAGCGTCTCTGTGCTCATGAGCATTGGCTCTTCGGCATAAGAAGACGGAGCCATCGCGCTACGATAGCTCCGCCGGTATGGGTTAGGGCTGTTTTAGACGGCCGGTGAAGGCGACGGCTGCGGGGAACGGTTTTTCCAGTTGCGGCCGTGGCGGCCCGAGCCTTCGCGACGTTTTTGCCTGTCGGCTTTGAGTTGCGCTTGTTGCGCGGGCGTGAGGATGGCCATGATTTTATTGCGCATCTCTTTGCGCGCCTGCGGATCGCGGGCGCTGCCCCTGGGATGCGCTTGACGATACTGCTGGCGGATCTGATCGACCTGTGCCTGCTGCTGTTGCGACAGGTTGAGATCTTTCAGGAAATGGGCGCTGCGATGGCGTTGCGATCCAGACTGTTGCTGACTCTGCGCGGGCGCCGGCTGAACTTGCGCGAAGCCGATGGCCGGGACCGCAAGAGCGGTTGCCAAGGCGGCCGGAACAAGCAGTGAGCGAAAACTAAACACGAGGACTCCTTTGGGCACGAGTGATGTCGCTATCGTAACGAACCGGTGCCCCAAAGGTTCTGAGAAACGGATTAGCCGATGGTAAAGATCCGCTAAGGGCGCGGCTGGATGGCGGCCGCTCGCACGCCTGGCGAAGCCTGCGCTTCGAATCTCAGGAAATTCTTAGCAAATAACTCGGCGAGCTTTTTTGCCTGAACATCGTAAGCGGCCTTATCCGGCCACATGTTCTTGGGATTCAGAATTTCCGACGGAACGCCGGGAACGCTGAGCGGTATTGAGAGTCCGAAGAACGGCTCGTCCTCAAATGTGACGTCCGCCAGCGCGCCTTCGATCGCGGCATTCACCATAGCTCGGGTGTAGCCGATTGCAACGCGCTTTCCGACGCCGTAAGGGCCGCCGATCCAGCCCGTGTTGACGAGCCAGCACGTGACGTCATGTTCGTCGATTTTCTTTCCAAGCAACTTCGCATAAACCGTCGGGTGATGCACCATGAACGGCGCGCCGAAACAGGTAGAAAAAGTGGCTTGGGGCTCGGTGATCCCGCGTTCGGTGCCGGCAACTTTGGCAGTATAGCCGGAGAGGAAATGGTACATCGCCTGCTCTTTGGTCAGCTTGCTGATCGGCGGCAGCGTGCCGAACGCATCGGCCGTGAGCATGACGATCGTGCGCGCATGTCCGGCGCGACTGCCCGGAACGACGTTGGGGATGTACTCGATGGGATAGGCGCCGCGTGTATTTTCGGTTTTGGTTTCGGAGTCCAGATCGAGTTTGCGCGTGTGTTCGTCGTAAGCGACGTTTTCCAGAACCGATCCGAAGCGGTGAATGGCCGACCAAATTTCGGGCTCGGCGCTCTGCGAGAGACGAATAACTTTCGCGTAGCAGCCGCCCTCGAAATTAAAGACGCCCGTGTCGGACCATCCGTGCTCGTCATCGCCAATGAGCGGACGGCGCGAATCAGCCGAAAGCGTCGTTTTTCCCGTGCCGGAAAGCCCAAAGAAGATCGCGACGTCGTCTTTGCCCGCGTTCGCCGAAGAGTGCATCGGAAGCACGTCTTTGAGCGGAAGCAGGTAGTTCATGACGGTGAAGACGGATTTCTTGATCTCACCGGCATATTTCGTGCCGCCGATCAACACGACGCGTTCTTTAAAATTGACGATGATGAAGGTCGAGGAGTTCGTGCCGTCGCGCGCCGGGTCGGCCGCGAAAAGCGCGGCGTCGACGACGGTGAATTCGGGTTTGAAGTCTTTGGGCGCCTCATCGGGCACAATGAAGAGGTCGCGCGCGAAGAGATTATGCCACGCGAATTCTGTGACGATGCGTACCGGCAGCCGGTAACGTTCGTCGGCTCCCACAAAACAATCCAGCGAATAGACTTCGCGTTCCGAAAGATAGGCTGCAACGCGATCCCATAGGGCATCGAAGACCGCCGGCTCGACGCCGCGGTTCGTCTCACCCCAGTCGATGTGTTTCTCGCTCGAGCTTTCGCGAACGAAGAACTTGTCTTTGGGCGACCGCCCGGTGTGCGGTCGCGTGTCGACAATCAGCTGGCCGTCGCTGCCAAGGACGCCTTCGCCGCGGCGGAGTGCGTGCTCGATGAGCTCGGACGTCGACAAGTTTTCGTAGACGCGTGCGGCTTTGATGCCTTCGGAAACGGTGATAATAGTGGTGCTCCCTGCAGGGCAGACAGAGTGATTCGGGCTAAAACGTAAACGGTGAGATTCGCCGTCTTTGCCCTGCTGTGCCTGTTTAGCGTGGCTGCAGCCGCCTCGGCCGCAGTGCCGTTTCACGTGGGATTTTACCCATCCGGACCCATCGACGGCATCACCGATGTGCCGGGCGTCGCCGTAGGCAATGTGACAAAAGTCGAAGGCACCTCGATCCGCACGGGGGCCACCGCGATTCTACCCAATACCGATCCGTGGAACCATAAAGTCTCCGCGTACGCGCTGTCATTCAATGGAAACGGCGAGATGACGGGCACTCACTGGGTGAATGAAGCGGGTTATCTGGAAGAACCGATCGTGCTGACCGATACGCTGGACGTCGGCCGCGCCGACGACGGCGTGATCAGCTGGATGATCCAGCAGCATCCGCAGGTCGGTGTACGCGACGACGTTCCGCTGCCGGTCGTCGCGGAGTGCGACGATCAACTTCTGAACGATATCCAGGCTCGCGCGATCGGCGCGCAAGACGTCGTCGACTTGCTGGACTCGACCAAGACCGGGCAGTTTGCGCGCGGCAGCGTCGGCGCGGGCACCGGTATGAAGGCATTCGGATTCAAAGCCGGCATCGGCTCGGCATCGCGCGTGCTTCCGGCGGATCTCGGAGGCTACACGGTAGGCGTGCTCGTGAATGACAACACCGGTTCGACCCGCGATCAATTAACGATCGCCGGCGTCCGCGTGGGCGAAGCGCTGCGCAACGAATACAAAATGGTTTTTCCGAAACGCGTGACGCTGCACGGTCGCATGGCGTCGGGCAGCATCATCATCGTGGTAGCGACGAACGCGCCGCTGGATTCGCGGCAGTTGCGGGCAATCGCCCTGCGCGCCGGTATGGGCATGTCGCGTACCGGGCTCACGAGCGACGTCGGCAGCGGCGACCTTTTCATCGCCTTCAGCACCGGGTACGTATTCACGCGGACCGGAGATTTTGAGGTAAAAGCGCCGCCCGTACCGATTATCGAAGACACCGGCGTGCTCAACGCGCTCTATCGCGCGACTGCCGAAGCGACCGAATACGCGATCTACGACGCGTTATTCAGCGCAAAGACAATGACCGGCAAGGGCGGAGTGACGGTTTACGGCCTCCCGACGGAGCGCGTGCTGGGCATGCTGAAAGCGGCGGGCGCAGTTAGATAGCGGCGCAGATGACGCGCAAAGCTTTGAGCGGCGTGCGCGCCGCCTCAAAATCGCAGAGCAGGCGGCCAAGGCGCGCCTGTTTTTTGTTAGTGACAAACCAAGGAGGCTTTGTTAGCGGCCTAAACGGTGCGCGCACGATGCTTTTTCGCGTGTTTGCCAATAAATATGAATTATGCACGACGCCCAAGCCCTCGCCTTCGGGCCGGTAATCTCCCCAGGGCGTCTCCGTTAGGAAATATCCGAGGCCTGCCCAAGCATTGACGGCTACGCAGCCGCGCCGCAGGTCAGAGACGGCATCGGCAACCGCTTGCGGCATCGAGCTTTCGGTCTGCGGCGATACGATCAGGTTTGCGCCGAGCGTTCCGTAGAGTCGATCGTTGACGAATTCAACGGCATCGCGCAGAAAACGCCGCGGCTCGCCGGCTAGTTCGACGCAGAACAAGACGCCGCAAAATGCCTCAGTTTGGAATGCATCTGCAGGCGCATCAGCGCCGAGTCTAACGATGTTACGGAACTCAGACTCTGCCCCGGCGATCGCGGCGCGGCGGTTGGCCGCGCCCGGATAATATTCGGGCCTGTGTTCCAAACCGTTAAAAACGCGTTCGACCTCGTGCAGAAGCTGCTCTTTCAGGCGCCATTCTTTTGGAATCAGCAACACTTGTGCTGCAATGCAGTTGAAACCCGCATTATGCGCTTTTTGGGTTGCGATGTTCTCGGCTTGAAATCGCAGATCGCTTTGACTCCAATCGCCGGGGACCACGATCGTCGGCGTGACACTGCCGAGCTCGGCAGTAATGCGCTTGTGTGGCGCGATCGCGCGAATGGCTGCGTACGTCGCCGCGCTTCCCGTAACGTGTATTTCGTCGATGGCCGCGTCGGCGCAAAGCCGCGCACCGGCCGCCGCCCCGCCCGAAACGAAGCGTAATCTACCGGCGTCAGCCAACGGTGCGAGCGCTTTCTCGAAAACAGGCCGCAGATAGTCGTTGACCGGATTTAGTTTGAGAACACAGCGTGCGTTTTCAGCGACGATCTTATAAAGCACGTCGAGCGCGGGAATGCTCGATATGTTTCCGGCGCCGAGCACGAGGACGGTTCGCGATTCGCTCGGTGGCCGGATATATGAAAGGGAATTGCCGTTGAAAACGACGTCCGCGGTTACGCCCTGCAGAAGCACGCGGTCGTAAAGATCGTGGGGAAAGACGCGCACCGTCATTCCGCCCTCTGTCATAACGCTGCGTGGATCTAGCGGCGTCACCTGGCGAGCCGTACGTTCCAGCAAGCGGATGTACCGGTTGAGCGCGTAGAGTACCGCCCACGGACCGGAAATCCACTCCTCGCCTTCGAGGTACGAACCCGGGGCGAGGCCCTTGCCGCGCGCGGAGAGTGCGACCCACTCCGAGGCGGCCCCGCGGGTCAGTCGTCGCGTTTCCTGGAGCAGCCGTATGAGGCTCATCACGCGCCGAGCGTTCAGCAAGCATCCGCGATGGCCCCGGTCGAAGGTGGGAAGATGGCCGCCAAGCGTAAACGCCGCCGCAAAGCTAAGGTCAAGCCGCCCCTGGGGCCCGCGGTGAACCTCCGTCCGGCCGGCGCGCATAAGACGAAGAAACGGTACGATCGCAGACAGAACCAAGAGATCGTCGCCGTCGAGTCTGAGGAACAGGAATAGCAAGAGCCGGGTGCGGGTACCGCGGAGCTCGCCATTACGTTGGATGACGGCCGTGTCGTCACCGAGGGCTTTAACCAGGCGCAGATGGCGCAGTTTACGCGCAACCGCATGCTGGCGCGCTTACAAGACGGCCTGCCGCTCGTGCATTATGACGGAGAACGCATTGAGATCCCGGCCGAACGCGTCGTCTCCGTCGACGTCGTCGCGGAGCGAGAACTCGCGACCGTTTAAGAGTTAGGCGATCAGTTCGCGTTCGACCAGAATCGTGCGCGGATCGATCAGGTGCTTGTTCAGCCCGAGTTTTTCGGCGGGTACACCCAGCGCGAGCGCGACCAACTGCGGAAGATGGAACGTCGGCAAATCGGTGCGGCCCCAGCGCGCGGCCGCGTCTTGCTGATAGCCATCGAGCGCCAGATGACAGAGCGGGCACGGCGTGATCACTGCTTCGGCGCCGCGATCCTTGGCGATGCGCATATTCTGCCCGACCATGGAGGTCGCCACGCCGTCTTTTTCGAGCTGGATGTGGAACCCGCAGCAGCGCGTCTTGCCGGCGTAGTCAACCGGCTCGCCGCCGATTGCGGTGATAACGTCTTCAAGTGAATGAGGGTTACGTGCCGACTCCCACCCGTTGACTTTCTCCGGGCGGATGATGTGGCATCCGTAAAATGGCGCGACGCGTAGGCCGTTGAGCGGGCGCACGACCATGCTGCTGAGCTTATCCAAACCGATGTCGTCGATGAGCAGCCACAACAAATGGCGGACCATGACGCTGCCGTCGTACTTGGCGCCGAATTTTCCGAGGATCGAATTGGCCTGGTTCATGTGCTCTTCGCTCTCGAGCAGTTCCTTGTTGGCGGCGCGCATGTGGCCGGTGCAGGTGGAGCAGATCGTGATAACGTCGTCGAGTCCGAGCGCTTCGGCCTGCGCGTACGTGCGTGCATTGAGCACACGTGCGATATCGCGGTTGGTGTCGTTGACAACGGATGCGCCGCAGCACGAAGCGGCCGTGAGCTCGATTAATTCGATGCCGAGTTTGTCGGCGAGCAACATGGTCGAGTTGAAGAGCTCTTTGCATGACTCTTTGGCGACGCAGCCCGGGAAAAAGCCGTACCGCCGCATCTGGGAACTTTTTGAACGGCGGTGAGAGTCGGTGGCCTGTTCTTCAGGCAGAAGCGTGCTGCTCATGTCGGAACCTCCAGCGATTCGAAAATCATGCGGACTTCGTCGGCCTTGGGGATAGGCTTGAGGAACGGCGGCGGCATCTTGCCCTTAACCGCCATGCGAAGGCCGAGCGGCGCGATCTTTAACAGGCCGCGGATATTGAAGCGCCCGACGGTGCCTTGAATAACTTCGGTCTCTGCGAGCATGCCGGTCTTCTTGATCGTCTTGTTGACGACCAGAGCGTGCCGCGGTCCGGGGTGGTCCATCATCACGCCTTCTTGGATGGTGGCGCGTTTGACATCGACGATGCGGTCGTGCGGATCGACGTGCTTCGGACAGTACGAGCATGCGTAGCAGTGCGCGCACAGCCACAGATAATCTTCGTTTATCTGCGCGAGGCGCTCTTTTCTCTTGCCGTCCCGGACGTCTTCGATGAAGCGGTACGCGTATGCAATGGCCGCAGGGCCGGCAAACGACGGGTCAACGCTGACGACCGGGCACAGTGCGTAGCATGTCGCGCACATCACGCAGTTGGCGGCATCGACGAGTTTCTTCATGTCCGCCGGACTTACGCGGCGCTCGAGTTCGTGGTCTTCGTCGCGGTCGGCCGGCTGAAGATAGGGTTTGAGGCGGGTGTATTTGTCCCAGAACGGATCCATGTGCACGACGAGGTCTTTCATCGGCTGAAAATTCGGCATCGGGTCGATTTGAATGACGCCTTCGTCGTTCATGACGCTCTTGCACGGCGTTTTGCACGCGAGCCCGGTCACGCCGTTGATGTTCATGGAGCACGATCCACATATTGCCGAACGGCACGAACGGCGGAAGCTGATCGAGCCGTCAACTTCAGCTTTGGCGGTTTCGAGAGCGTCGAGCACGGTCGTCGTAACGGGGATGTCGATTTCGACCGTGTCGCGATGCGGGACGGCATCGACGGCCTCATCGTAGCGGAAGATGTCGAGTTTGACTTGAGCCATCAGTACGATCTCACAGTCGGCGCCCACTTGGTGATGGTCACTTTTCGGGAGTAATCGAGGCGCGGATTCTGTCCATCTTGCCGCCACGCCAGCGTATGGACCATCCAGTTTTCGTCGTCGCGCTCGGGAAAATCCGTTCGCGCTTGCGCGCCGCGCGACTCTTTGCGGGCCAGTGCGCCGTTAGCGACGCACATCGCTGCGTCGATCAAGAAGTCGACTTCCATGGCGTGAACGAGGTCGGTGTTAAACGTTTTGGATTTGTCCATGACATAGACGTCGCGGTCGAACGCTTTGCGAACCTCCAGCAAATCGTCGACGGCTTTAGTGAGTTCTTTTTCGTTGCGGAAGATGAAGACATTTTCGCTCATCGTTTTGTTCATCTGCGCGCGAAGTTGCGGCGCGCGCACGCCTTCATTCTTGGAAAGCCAGCCATTGATACGGTCCTGCTCGGCCTTCAGGGTGCGCTCCGACGGCCGCACGTCGCCGCTTTCCTTTATATATTCACACGCGTGCTTGGCCGCACGCGCGCCGAAGACGATCGTTTCGAGCAGCGAGTTGCCGCCCAGGCGGTTGGCGCCGTGCACGGAGACGCAGGCCGCTTCGCCTGCGGCGTAGATTCCCGGAATACGCGTGGCTCCGAATTTATCGGTCTCGATGCCGCCCATCGTGTAGTGCATACCCGGTAAAATCGGGATGGGCGTGTCGATGGCGTCTTTGCCCGTCGCGTCGAGCGCGAGTTCGCGAATCTGCGGCAAGCGCTCGAGGATTTTCTCGCGCCCGAGGTGGCGCAAGTCGAGCAGCACGCAGCCATCGATGCCGCGGCCTTGCATGATCTCGGTCCACCCCGCGCGCGATACGACGTCACGTGAGGCGAGTTCGCCTTTTTCGGGCGCATATTTGAACATGAAGCGTTCACCCAGTGAATTCAACAGATGCGCGCCTTCGCCGCGCGCCGCTTCCGAAAGCAGCACGCCGTTCTCTTTGAGCGAGGTCGGGTGGAACTGCACGAACTCCATGTCCATGATGGGCACGC
>JBBQQR010000033.1:0-16626 GCA_038215615.1 Vulcanimicrobiales bacterium
GCAAAATCGCGCGATGAACGCTTGGCAAACGGGATCGGTTCGGGGTAAACTTGTTTCATGGCGTAACTCCTTAAGGTGTAAGTAATCTTGGAGTTACGCCGCTTTTATTTTAAAGTCCCCGATTTTCGGGACGACCTCCGGCCGCATTCGCGATCGCCATTCCTGCAGAGGACCCTCGATCGAAACCTCGGAAGATTTAGCAATGCACTTTACGGCAGCATAACAAATGACATCTTCGGCCATGTGGCAACCAAGAATCTCGTTTATTGTTCCCACGTTGAATTCGGCAGCGCTGGTGGAACAGTGCTTGAGATCGCTATGTGCTATACCGTCGAGTGAGACGATAATCGTAGATAACCATAGCGTCGACGACACGCGCGAGATAGCCGAGAGAATGGGAGCCCGCGTCTTTCGATGCGGGCCCGATCAGACAAAGAGGCGCGTTTTCGGCGCTCCCGCACAACGCAATTATGGGGCGGATCAAGCCCTGGCTCCGATCATCTATTTTGTCGACATCGACATGGTTGTCACGCCGCCGGTCGTTGACGAAGCCATTGCCTTGATCGAGTCGGGAGCCGATGCCGTGATCGTGGCCGAGGAATCGTTTGGTCTCGGCTTCTGGGCGAAGTGTAAGGCACTCGAGCGACGTTGTTATTGGGGCGACGACAACATCGAAGCGCCCCGACTCCTACGAAAATCCGTTTTTGAAAAACTGGGAGGGCTCGCAACACATGTAGCAGCCGATGATTGGGACTTAGCGAATCGCCTGCGGCGCGGCGGCTATCGTGTTGCCAGAACAAAAGGGTACGTAATGCACGACGAGGGGCGCCTAACACTCGGGCGCCTCGCCTTTAAGCGATACTTATACTGCCAGCAAATGCTATCTTACTTGCGCGAGAACGGCGTCAATTTTCAACAGGCCACCCCAGCCCGCCGCGCTTATGCGCGGAACTGGCGCATGTTGATGGCAAGTCCCAAAGTTGCGGCCGGCATGTTGGTCATGCGAGCGGTGGAGTTTACGGCGGGAGCTGCCGGCTTATCGCTCGAGATCTGGCGGAATGCGCGCGCGCGCGTGGCCCGACGAACCGCCGAATGAAGAAAGTCGCGGTAACAGGAGCTTCAGGATTTATCGGCGGCGCGCTCGCGGACGAACTTCATCGCCGCGGATACCGCGTCCGCGGCGGATCCTTTCAGCGAAAGCCTGCCGCCCCATACGAAATCGTGCAAACAGACCTTGCCGATTCGCGCGGCATCGACCGGCTTCTCGACGGATGCGACACCGTTTTCCACGCAGCCGCTCTGGTCGGCACCCTTGATTATAAACGCGAAAACCCGGCGACGATTGCATCCTCAAACGTCAGGTGTACGCTAAACGTTTTCGATTCGTGCGTCCGGTCCGGCGCGAGTCGGTGCGTACTTCTTTCATCGACGGAACTTTATTCCGGTGACGGCCCCTACGTCGAAGATTCCGGATTCCGCGGTCTGCCGGATTCCAGCAACGACGGCTACGTTTGGAGCAAGCGCTTTTCCGAAATCGCTGCCGGGTTGTTTTCACGGCAGCACGGGATTGATTCGGCCGTTCTCCGGCTAGACAATATCTACGGCCCCGGCGAGCAACGAGGCCGGGGGCCGCTCCGCGCAATTCCGGCGATGATAAAACGGGCGTTGGCGGGGGAGGATCTCACCGTTTGGGGTGATGGTTCACAGACCCGCTCGTTCCTTTTCATCGATGACGCTGTCGACGCATTGATAGTGAGCGGCACCGCGACGCCCAATGCGGGGCCCATCAACCTGTCCAGTCCGGAAACCATTTCGGTTTACGATTTAGCACAGCTCATCTTAAAGTTAACCGCGTCTCGCGCGCGCATCGTCCTCGACCCGGCGAGACCCAGCGGCCCCCCCGCCAGGATTATCAGCACGGAAAAGGCCCAAGCCGTCCTAGGTTTTCAACCGAAAATCGATCTGCGAGAAGGCATCACCCGGTGCATCGCGTCGTTCAGGCAGGACACGCCGGCCACTTAAAGCCACTGAAGCGGCGGGCTTGAAACCCCATTTCCCAACAATTCGGCGAAGAGGTTTACGGTAATCGTGATACGCCATGAGTGTGGCAGCCAGTAGGATGAACGCATATGCTGCGACTTGCTCGGCCGCAGTGGTTTCGACTAACACGAGGTAACCGCCCCGCTCCCTGGCTGAAGGTAGTAGCCAACCATTGGCTATCGTGTCGAACCGAAAATGGGGGAGGGGCCTTAGCTGCGTATACGCCGCCCAGCCCGTCGTGAACCGAACGTTATAGCGGATCGTTTTCCACCGCCGGTCGGGTAACTGTGCCACAAGCAGCCATGGGAAAATCCGCTTAAACGGTAACGTGCGTATGGATTGAACAGGCACGGGCTCCAATGGAAGATTCGGCGGTGGCCGCCCCTGCAAAGCCACGAGGCAACGGCCTCTGCATCGGACTGAATCTACGCCCGGCGGGAGCGCCGCCCATTGAAATCGTCGTGCGACAATTCCGGCAATTTTGCGGCCGCTCGCAGTCAGTAGTTTGCCATCGACGTTCACCAAGAGAAAAGGACCTTTGACGGAGAGCGCTTTGCCCGGGGCTTCCGTATAAGCACCTCCGTGCGCTTGAGCCAGCTCCGGGTATCGCGTAAAGATAAGTCTCGCATCGATCCACCCTGCGCGTTCGTTGGTTGTGTCGATAGGCGCGGACACGCTGTTCGCAAACGAGCCTGCAAGAATCGCCAGCGGGAGTTGGTCGCGCATGTCGGACGTCACGTCGGCAAAGAAGATTCCGTCAGCTGCGAGACTGCGATTCAGCGTTCCCAAGTTGGGCGTGCCACTCATGGACATTTCGGGAAACGCAATCGGATGGTATCGCGCGAGCTTCTTGCCAATTCGCAAGCGGCCGGCTACCGCCGCTTGGAAAGGGGCAGGCGCATAATGCGGCCGCACGATGATCTGGGACACGCTCAGCGCCGCAAGCTCGGAAGAGTCCCCGTTTTTTTGAAACGTTGCCAGCGCCCGCTCGACAGGATAGGTCGGAAAGGTTTCGTTGACCGGATATTGGTCGCCACCGCGCGGAAATGCGTCGGGATCTATACCCGAGCCGCGACCCTCAAAGGAGAGCGGCTGAAACGCAGGTATAAGGGCGAACCGCGAGTGAGGTTCAGGCTGAACCGCAACATGCGGAACGTTGCCGAGGCCGGTCCAAAAAGCGCGCGGAGGATGCGCGATCCAAATCGCCATCATCGTCGCTGCGCTGGCCACCACCAGGCTCTTCGACCACCACCGCGGCCGCGGCTCGAGCGCACACAAAACGATATAGCCAGCCAGTACAAAACCGAGCACGTCGTACAGCTCGCGATATAGGCTGAATTCCGGAAGCGCCGAAAACAGTGCGCTTAGCGGCTCCTTCAGCGGCCCCTTCAGACCCTGCGACAGTAAGACGAGAACTAGCGTGCCGCCCGAAACCAGCAGCATTGGCAGAGCTCGGCGGTTGCGGATAACAATACCGAAGGTCCCCAACAGCAAAAGTACCATGGCGCCCGTGAAGATCGATGCCACGGGTTTCGTATAGCCGGCAAAATAACCGAGCAAGAACACCGCTTGGTTCGGCTCGACGGACAGATTATAAAGCCAAGGCAACGTATGCACGGTCCCAAGAAGAGTTCCTCGATTTCCGAGAATATTTATAAGAACGGGCAAAGCGCACAGCGGCGGAGCGATCAGCAGCATATATCGACGGCGGACAATAGCCGCAACCGCCACATAAATGCATGCAACGAGAAAAAACTGCAGTTGGGGAATGAGCAGCGCGAGCAGAATCGTCGTCTGCGTTAGATTGATCGTCGAGGCAGCCGTTCGAATAAAAAGCAAGAGCGTCATCGCAAGAGCGAAGACCATGAAGGCGTGGCCCGCCACAATCTCCGTGTAAGTCCAAGGGTTGAATAGGAACACGGCACAGAGCGCGCTTCGCAGCGTCGCCGATTCGACGCCCAGCGACGTCACTGCATCGCGGACTGCCCAGAGGCAAACGCCGGCGATCAGCAGCATGTAGAGAACAAAGCTCAGCGACGCATTGCCGATCGGACCGGACGCGAGCAGGGCCGCTGCGAATGGAACGTTCGGTTGATACAGGGTTAGCGTCCCGAAGCCGGACGAAAGCCACGGGCTCGTCGTCTGTTCGAGAAGAGCGGCTAGTCCCTCGCGCCCGGGCCACCACTGCCAATCGTGTCGCAACACCGGCGCAGAAAACCCGCATGCAACGAGAAAGAGACACAACATCCCGCCGAGGCAGGCAAGTTCGGCGACGGACCTCTTACGCCCGGGTGCCGTAATGAAATGCATGGCGGAGGAATCCAAACAGGCTGAGCTTCGTTCCGACGTCCTTCATGAGTTTGGAATCCGAGATCACGCGCATCGCCTGAACGGAGGCTCGCCACCGCTGCGTCTGCCGGAACCGTTTTATGTTCCATCCAACCGCGCGCACCACGGCCGCCGCGTTTGCAAAGCGTCCGCGCAAAACGTAGAAGAGCACAGCTCCACACAGAACGGCCGCGTGCGCAGGCAAAGCCGCCAGGAGCGTCGGCATTTCAAAATGGGATAAGCTCGTGGCGAGCCGGTTCTTGAACACATTGTAATCCAAGAACGCGCTCGGCAACCGCAGCGTGGTTTTTCCTAGACCGTGCAATGCACGCGCCCCCGGCAGGTAGACTGACTCGTAACCGAGCAGCCAGAGTCTCCAGCATAATTCGGTTTCCTCGAAATACGCGAAATAATCTTCGATCAGAAAACCGTAGCGGCGCACGAGGTCAACGCGCACGAGCGCACAGGCTCCCTTTACAGTGAAAACGCGCACCGGATCGGACTCCGCGGGGTTGTCGATGCCGCGCCACCCCATATATTGGACGTAGCCGAATGGAAGCAGATGCGTTATGGCTGAATCGAGACGATCGGGTTCGTCGGTCAGCAACAACTTGGGGCCGACGACGCCAACGTCCGGGTGCTCGTCCAAAAATCCAACCATCAACTGCAGGCAGCCGGGGAGAAGTTCCGCGTCATTATTGAGCATCAATAAATACTCTCCACGCGCAGCTTCTAAGCCTTGATTGTTTGCGCCGGTAAATCCCCTGCCGGATTCGTTCCTGATCAGCCGGATGTGCGGAAACCGGTCCTTGAGCAATGGGCCGGAGCCGTCACGCGACGCATCGTCCACGACGATGGTTTCGACCGCCAGCGAATCCTTCGTTCGTTCGACGGACTCAATGGCTTTGGCGGTAAGCGCTCCACCGTCAAACGACAGACTCGGTATAACGATGCTGACCCGAGGAGTCGCGCCCTCTCGATCGCTCAAGCGGAAACCACAGTCAGCAGTTTTGGGTTGAATACAACCACGTACCCGAGACCGACGCATCGATAAGCCGGAGGTCTTGGAACGACGTCCGGTCCGGAACGTTAACGACGTCGCCCGTTTCGCTGACCGCGTTATCGTCGAAGTGCGCGATCACGTACTTGGCATCAACCGCATTGACGAGAGCCCGAACTTGCGGCGCCGACAGGTTCGCGCCGCGCAAGGCGGGATCGAAGACGGCGTGCTCGTGCCGGGCGTTGAGCGCCGCAGACGTGTAAAGATGATCTTGCACCGAATCCGAAACCGGAATCGGAAAGTCCGCGACGCGCCCCGCGGGACATTTCGCCAAGTGTTGGTAAGCCAGCGATTCATCGATCGCCACTTCGCGCCGATCGGGTCCCGGGATTGCAGCCGCCGACAACAGGCTCAGCGCAAACACGACGGCCACGGCAAGGAGGCTGCGCCGCCAAAGCTCGCGCATGCAGTAGATCGCCAACATGCCGGTTCCAAACAATCCCGCGGCGACGAGCGGTGCCAGCGCATACGCCGGGAACAGGCTTCGCGCAACTTCACCGACTATGCCCGTAAGCAGAGTAGCGCCGACCAGGAGCCCGGCGACAAGAAAACAGCCGGCCGTAACGGCGCACATGTGGCGTTGCGCCCGCACGGATGCCCCCAGCACCACGATCAACGCGATCGCAACGGCTGCCGGAACACCCAGTCCTAACAGCCAGTGATCGACGACCTGCGGACCCGCTGCGAACGTCTGAATGACAAAGCCGACAAAAGCGGGGACTGCGAATGTCAGGCCACGGTCATACCGTAGACGTTCCCGCCTCGCCACACGGAAGATTGCCAGCACGGCGAGCAACAACCAGCTGTATGGGTTCAGCACGGCGATCGCGAGCAAAGCGATCCAGGAAAGCCGAGTTCCCCGCTCGTCGCGCATCGCAAAAGTGAAAATCAGCGGCACCGCCCAAAGGGGAAGCAGCGCAAACTGGACCTCGCCCAGAGTCCACCAGCCGAAAGCAAACATGGCGGCGACCGCGGCCGCTTCCGACTTCCGCAGCCCGTTGGATCGGGCGGCAAAAAATGCGCTGAACAGCGCGAGGAAAGTCTCCAGATAGACGTCGATTCGCCATTTTCCGACGACTCCGCAACATCCGGAGAACACGCGCTCGAACGCATCGAAGGTATCGAGGTGCAGCCAACTCGTTTGTTGTAAAGCAACCCACGTTCGGGTGAGCGACGGAAGCGCAGACCACGGGCCGTATATCGCAGGACCGACGGATCCCGAAAACAGCGCAAGCAGCCCGATCAAACCCACAATCACCGCGAGCGTCATCGGTGCGGCCCGGTAAGGCAGTGCGAGCTTCTCTCGCACACGGCCGGCAAGGGCGCCCGTTGCATGAAGACGCGGCTTCCACGCGACCTCGCCCCCTCGCGCAACGTAGAGAATCAACATCACGAACCCCAGACCGCCCCATATCTCCAGGCCGGAAGAACTTCCGGCCCACGAGCTGACTCCGGCGCCGATCCAGGCGACGACAAAAAGGTGCCAAAACGGCGACTCGCGCGCGGGTGCGTACACCAGCAACACGACGGTCGCGACCATCGCGAAAGCGATCGCAAAAAGAACGTTCTGCAGCAGCCAAGGCAAATTGAGAAATGCGGTCAGGCCGCCCAACGCCGCCGCGGCGGCCGCGCCGGCCCCAGCGAACCACGCTGCCCGCTTTGGTGAAATACGCGCGAACCGCGCGATGACAATGCGGACTCTCGCACGCGCGAGAGCGAGCCCGAGCGACGTGCCCGAGCGCAGCGCTGCAATCATTCGCGCACGGTCCAGCGTCGCGCCCGCCACATAAGCATCAGCAGGAAGATCGTTCCGCCCAAAGTGATGATGAACCCGACGGCGTACAGCTGCTGCGGCGCGTAGACCAACATGACTCGGATGTCCTGACCGGGTGGCACTAACCAGCCGTTTTCAAACCCGTTCACTGGAAAATGAGGCAACCCCGGCGCAAAAGCATACTGCAAGTTGCTCCAGCCTACAACTCCCCCCAGATCGGCTTGCCCCGGTTTGAGGATCACTGCCTTCCAACCGCGATTGAAAACTTCGTCGAAGGCCAGAATCGTCGGCTTGCGCGCGGAAAGCCTCACTTCGTAGCGCACCGCGCTAATGGAAGTCCCATTCACGGCCACCTTATTCGCGGCAAGATCCGCGGTCGACGAATAGCTCATGCCTGTCGCTCTGGGCTCGAGTGCAGCGACCGTTGCATAAGCGGCCAGCGTAAATAATCTCAGACTACTGAGGGAGATGCCTTCTGATGCCCAGTCGACAACGAGATCGATGCGCTTCAGCCGCATGTCAGCTGGCAGCCGTCGGGCAGCCAGCAGCTCCGTCATATCGATCGAAATGAGCTTTCCGACGACTCCCAAAGCCGTGTTCTGCGCAAGGATCTGCCTGATAAGGCTTGAGCCGGAGATCGGCAGGGCAATGTTCGCACCGCCCGTCACCGTCACGCCTTCGAATTGAGCACCGGGCTTATACGGATCGATCGCAATGGTTTCCGCACGCTTGCCTTGCTCAGCGACAAGACGCAAAAAGACACGTTGTTGGTTCCCGCCCGGGCGGAAGCCGAAGGTCAACACTCGGCCCTTCATCGGTATAGACTGAACGTCACGACTGATGGTTAGCACGCCGCCGGTGCCATCCTGAGGCACGCCTACTGATGCGATGGCATTTGTTTGCACCAACCGCACGTCGTCTTCTGCCACCTTGATGCTGATCGCGGCGCGGCTGGTCGAAAGCACTTCGCCGAGAAACTTTTCGTTATTGACGGTCGTGAACGCGTAGCGCTCATGCAGGACATACGCCGTGATCTTGGCGGGGGAATAGTCCTCAAAATTGCTAGGTGGCTGCCCCAGGAGTTCGACGGTGCCGGGGCCGCTCGTCACGGGCATACGGGCGTCGGCCGCTTCTCCGCTCCAACGTGCGATTCCGGGTTCGAGCCCCAACTCAGCCTCATTCAACGTCGGAGCATAGCTGTTCGTCGCCACGACCGAAAGCGTTCTGAGATCGAATTCGGGGAAAGCCCCGCCCGCCGATGACCCAACGAGCATCAGCCATAACGAAATCGTCGAGCCTTCGACGCGCTGAGGTATGCGGTGAGCGAGCAACCAGCGCGTGTCGTACTGATGAGACTTCCGCACGAACGCCCAGCGTTGCCGGTATTTCGCATCAATGGCCGGGATGAGGTCGATCGGCTGGTCGGGATCCGTCGCAAATTCTTCCCGCGAGACCTCGCCCTTGGGCGACCGAATCTCGACCAGAATCGCCGCGTACCCTCGGGCACTCGAGATCGACCTCACATCGGAAAAAACGAGGGGCGCGGTGTCCACGGGGGCGCCGCGCAAAATGGGGAGCATGGTTCCAATCGTTCCGGCCTCGCGCGAGTGCGAAGACAGCCGCACCGTTGCGCGCTGACCGGCAAAATGCATCGCGAACGACGCCGGAAGCAGCGGCGGTCGTTCTTCGTCAGCGGCGACCGACGAAATCTTTGCCTGCACATCGCCCGGCGCATGCTGGATCGTACGCGTCGTGACGCCAGGCGCGAGATTCACGGTCAGGAGGCCGTATCGCGCACTCCAAGAGACGAACCCGGCAGCCGTTTGGTCCGGCACGATGTCGGAGCCGGAGAGCTGCACCGCCGCCCGCACGAACGACGCGCTGTCGTTGCGCAAAATGAGGAGCGACTGATTGTCCGAGGACGGCAAGGTGGAAACGGAAGCCGAAACGGTCGTAACATCCAAAACCCGATCGGCGGCGACCGGCTGCGCATCTTTCGCCCTTAGGTGCGTGAGCTGCCACTTGCTGAGAGCGAATATGGGTTGCGTTTGCTCGCGGTACGGCGAACGCGTCTGCGCGCTGCGAAACACCTTTGGACGGTAACCGTAGCGGCCTTCGATCGGCATCGCGTTCGACGCATCATTGCCCGCCAGCATCGCGAGTGGAGCGGATCGGTTTGCGGACCAATACCGCGTGATGTCCGTCGTTCTGGTGCCGGCGGGATCAACCACATATTCATGTGAAATTTTCTGCAGATCGGCGGGGAGCGGAGCGTTGCCAGTTATCGAGACCAACGCGACGCCGTGACTTCCCAGCCCATTCCACGCTCCTGAGAGCTCGGGGCGAACGTTCCCAACCGCAACCGCGTCGGTCGCTTGGACTTTCCCGTGATAGGGGAGCTCGTAGATATGCCAGGGCCCAAACGACCTCGCCTTTCGGATACCGGGAATGCGCTGCACCGCTTGTTCCCACACGACCGGAGCGATTTGGTACCCGAACCCAATGTCAAACCACGCATCGTTTTGGATGACGATGTCCGTGATGCCGAGAGTCTGAAGATCCGAACGCGCGACGACGTTTTCGTCGAGGATGTCGCGGTACGCGCGCTGGAGCATCAAATCGTAAGGCCGGCGCGAAAGAGCCGCCGCGCCGGCCGGCTGGAAGTAGGCCACGGGCCGCAACGTCAAGTTGTCGGTAATGGGCGACGAGCTGATTATCGGGCCGTCCTGCCACGGGAAAATGTTCGGCGAAACCGAGATCACCGGAAAGAACGTGTACCGCCCGGGACGCAGCGAGAGGTAACGGGCCGCCGCCTCAACGTACGGGGGATACTTCATTACGAAGCCGGGGATTTGTTCTCGAAAGGGCTTTAAAAACTCGCCGGTGATGAGCGGATAACCGTACGCGAGCGTTGCCGCACTCAACCCCACCGCGACCGCGAATCGCCGCCACTTGAGGGCAATGGCACCGAGAAAGAACCCAAGCAGCATCCCATACGCCAAGGGCAAGAACTGTGTAAAGACAAACCACGGACTGCGCAGGACTTGTAACCCGGGAAGGTTGCGCACCAACTTGAATATGATGCCGGTCGGCAGATGCGAACCCGGGGCAAAAAACAGAATGACGATCGCCGCCACCGAAAGCATGAGCGCGCGCCTGCGCAGCTCGCCGTTCTTCAAAAGACGCAGCGCGCCAAACGCCAAGGCCACCAAGGCGCCGCCGATTGCGATAAAGACCGGATTTCTCAGATATACTTGCGAATAAGCGTCGAACCACTCGCCATTATACTTGTAGAACCAATCCCATGATCCGAGCATTCTGGCAACGATGAACAGTGAAGAGTGCGAACTCTGTCCGTCTTCCCAATCCGGATAATTGAAGTCTTTTAGCGAGATTCCGCCGGCTTCTTCAGCGGTTGCTTTGATGAAGTGCGCGAGCGGAAGAATCCAATAGGCATTCACCAACGCGAATGCCGCACCGAATGCCACGCAGGTTAGCAGCGCATGCCGGGACGCGTCCGGGCGACGGTCCGTTAGCCAAGCGACCACGACGATCGCTCCGAGGAAGAGCATGACGGCGATTTGGAGCGGCGGGAACATGCCCACCGGACTCGCGATGAGCGAGAGCAGACCGAATAGTGAGGCGCCCGCCAGGATCGCCAGCCGGCGTTCGAGCGTCAGGATCAGAACGGTAACGAGGGAAGGCAAGATCGAATAGGTCGTGATGTTTGAGACTGACAAGTTCTCAAACAGCGCTCCCGTCATCATGACTGGATTGAAGAGATACACAAGCGTCCCGACGAGGCTCGCCGCGCGACTTCCCGTCAACAGCCGCATAGACGTCCACATCGAGAATGCGGCGATCATGTACCAGATCGTGATGAACAGTTTCTCATGAAGAGTATGGCTTAAGTGAAATGTTTGGACGAGGGCCTCGGCGCCGTGCCACAAAGCCCCGGCGACGTTGTTGCCGGAGTCAACGCCGCCGTTCTCGCGGGGATACCACATGAAGAGGCGGCTCGCAAACCACTCGGCCGCATTGAACGGCCAAGTCGTATCGTTGCCATTTGCAACGTACGGCGATTGAAACCAGAGAAAAGGCGTGAAACCAAGAGTGAACGGAATAAGCAGCTCCGCCAGATTCTTCCAGCGGAATCGGCGCTGCGTCCCTTCCGCGCTGTCAGAACCTCGCACGCGTCAGGCGGCGCTTTCCTGAGCGTTTTCGCGGGTGGCGGTCAACAAAATTCCATTCCCCTCAGAGGGAGAACGATCGAAAAACTGAGCGATGCCGTTGAGCCAAGGAAAAGCAACGCTTTGCAAGACTCCACCTGCGAGCAACATGTTCAGCTCCCAGCATAACGCAGCCACACTTCCAAACGTGGGGACGCATCGATTCACTTGGAAGCCGCTGGCCTGCGCAACCTTTGTTAGGTCGGGGCGGGTGAAACCCTCGCGCTGATGGTCGTGATGTTCCCAAGCCTTGAAGACTTTGAAATGGCGCCGCTGGCCGATCGCCGGCGTATGAACGATGAGTAGCCCGCCCGGCTTCAGCAGGGAGTACGCCTTCTGAAAAAACCGGGGCACATCGGCGTCGGACATATGCTCCAAAACGTCGATCGAGACTGCGAGATCGAACGGACCGCCTTCAAAATCGAGTAGGTTACCACAACTGATGTCCGCATATGGATGCGTGGCGCGTGCAACTGCGATACTCTCTTCATCTATATCCACGCCGGCAATCGTTCGCGCACGCTTTCCGCGATGCACGGCTCCGAGCAGAAAACCGGCGCCACATCCGAGGTCAACAATCGAATCCACCTGCCGCGGCATGTTCGCGAGAGCATGGCGAATCCGAACGTGCACACCGACCTCGGGCACACCAAAACAAGAAAGATAGAGCGGCGCTATCCGCATCGCCAGTTTGCCTAGTCTCGAATTGACATTGAGCTCTTGTTCGGCCCGATTTAAGAGATACTGCGGTTGGCTCGCGAGTTCAGACCCGACCATGCGAAACGCCCTCGAACTTCCCGAGCGACACCTCCGCGGCACCGATGACATCGCGAGCGGGGGAGGATTCGAGCTCGTTTAGCGGCCGGATAAGTTTTTGATTATTACGCGCGAGGATTGACCAAGTGTTTCCGTGCCGGAACAAGTGCACTCGGGCGTCCATGAGGGCACCGATTACCACCTCCAACATTTCGTCGGACGCGCGGTCCCAGTTGTACTGCAGTGAGTTTTGAAAAGCCGCGCCGGCAAGACGGCTGCGCTGCTGGTGATCGTGAAGAAGGTCAATAACGGAGCTTTCGAATTCTTGCTGCGAGTGCACGAGCATTCCCGTCACCGCATTCGAGACTGCCTCTCGAACGCCCGGCGACGCAAAGGCCACCGCAGGCGTACCGCAGGCATTCGCCTCTATAATTGAGATGCCCCAGCCTTCCATCTCGGAGGCCATGACAAAGAGCCAGGCGCTGCCAAGCACTTCGCTCTTTGCTTCGTCAGGCACGTATCCGAGGAACGTGACGTTGTCCGCCAGACCGAGATCCCGAGTCAATTGCTGCAACGCTTCCGCCTCGGGTCCTCCACCAGCGATTTCGAGCTGCGCTCCGGGTACCACGCGACAGATGTTCGTCATTGAGCGAATCAATATGTCGATGCGTTTGTATTTGTTCAGACGGCCGAGATAGACGACCTTGGGCGCCGCACTTTTAGCCGTGCGATGCAACCTAGCATCGACGCCGCAGTACACCACAGGAGCCCGGTTTCTGCCTATTCCCACGCGGAGCATCTCATCGGCAGTGTCCTGGGATATGGTAACCATCGGAACGCGCTGGTAGATAAACGGCATCACCTTGGTTTCCAGGAAGACGAAGAGCCAAGAAAACGGCGCGCGCAGTTGGCTCAAGAAGACCGCCCTGTGGACATGATAAAGCACAAGCACCTTCTTCTTTAGAGAGAAGAAGGGCGAAAAAAATGGGATACCGTTCTCCGAATCAATTATGACGTCGTACCGATCGCGAAGGTTCCGCAGGTAGTAAAGCGGCGCCAGAAAGTAGAGCGTCACTCGATTTCCAACGCGATGCATGAGAATGCCGTCGATCGTTTTCTGCTGTTCGGAACCCGCGAACCGAGCGCTTAGCCAATCGACGGTATGACCTTTGGCCACCCATCGCCGCGCGATCTCGTGCAGATACGTTTCGGCGCCTCCAGCGTGCGGGTGCTCGACATCTCGCCAATTCAAAATGAGAACACGAACGCCGTGATGTAACCGAACGGGATGAGTCTGGAAAAGACGATCGAAAACGGGCACGACCATCTTCAAAAATGAATGGCGCAGCCGCAGACGCACGATTGCCGTAAACATCAAAGTACTTGCTATCGCGAGGCTGATCGTGGATCCGGAGCGATCGGCCCATTCCGTCGGTTCCTCGAATACTGTAATGCCGGCTCGCTTTAAGGCGAACAACAGATCAACGTCGAAAGCAAGATTGGCCGTATCCACATCACGCAAGACGCGTTTCAGTATGTCCGCTCGAAACACTTTGGCACCGCATTGCGTATCCTTGTACGCAAGACCAAACATAATTCGAGTGCACACATTGAAGACGCGGCTTGCAATTCGACGTTTCAAGGACTGAGCTTCCGTGACGCGCGCGCCGGATTTCCACCGGGATCCAATGACGGCGCCGTGTTTTTCTGCCAGCGTACATAAGCGGTGCATTTCGCGGGCGGCGGTGGATCCATCGGCGTCGACAAACCCGACGAGCTGACCGTTTGCAGACAGCATTCCGATTTTCACTGCGCCGCCCTTACCGACGCGTTCTTCTACTTCGATAAGTCGCGCGTTAGGGTGAAAATAAGCGTGCGCGCGCACGGTATTAGCACAATTGTCCGTCGAACCGTTGACTACAACTATCAGTTCCGCTTCGGGAAAATTCGACGCGAAATCCCGCAAGGTCGATTCAATGCGCGATGCTTCGTTGTAGGCTGGAATAATGATGGAATATTTCAACTCGGCTCGACTCCCTCGGGCAACGGAAACTACTCTCACCTTTGATCAACGGGTGCGTGACGGTGCCCTGGCGCAAGCCGACCGTACGGAGACGACCGCATTGGACACAGCTGGGAGAGGTACGGCGAGGAGAGGGACCTGCCCTGCATTTTGGCCAGCTCTTACTGGTAGCAAACCTCCCTCATTAACTTGATCCTAATGATCCGCGATCGGAAGCCGCCGAGCAAGATCTTCTTATGTAGTTCAGGTTCCGCGCGAACGCAGCCGATGCCGCTTGAGGCATTTCTTAAAATCTAAGGCATCCGTTCGCTCGCGGGACGCAGCGGCGCTTGCCTCACGGCGCGTAACGGAACCCCGATGAGGCACGAGACCAGCGCGATGAAATTGCATGCCAGGAGAACGTGAATCGCACTCCAGAGCGTCGCATGAAAAATTGACAGCCCAACGGGCTCGATGATCGCTATTGCGATCAGCGGCAGGACAAATCCGTAACGGTGCAGCCCGATCCTGTACGTCATGACAACGTTCGTCGTCGCCAATAGCGTCATCGCGACGCCGTACGTGAAGATGTACGGGGCCGCGGGAACAAACGCCGCGCCATACGTCAGCCTCACCACTGCGTTGGGCACGACGTAAAATACCGCTAAACCCACCGCCCCGAACGCAAGCATCAGCGCGATGCCCTGTACGAGTACGCCGGACGAGGCCGCACCTTGCGCCGAACGGTGTGCGGCCTTCGGCAGCACCAACACCGGAACGAACCCGACTAAGAAAAACAGCATCTTTCCGCACACCGAAACGGCGCTATAGATACCCGCTGCTTGCGGCTCGAAGAAATGCTTGATGAGCGGCACGTCGACGAATCCCATGATCGCCACCGCCGACGTTCCCAAGATCACGGCGCCCGTTGTCTGCAGTAATCTGCGCGCATCGATCATCAGAGCCGCGATCTCGTTGCTCCAGTGGCGCCGGGCTGCGGCGTACGTGTACGCTACGCTCAGCAAGCCGGCGATCAGATAGCCGGCGAAGACTCCCGGCACGCCGAAGCCCCAATACGCGAGCCCCACGGCCAGTCCGACTTTCGCGACGGCTTCGAGCACGGTCGAGATCGCAAGCCGTTTGAAATCTTGCGTGCCTTGCAAGATGCCACGCAGAATAGGGAGGACCAGCGCGAAACTCAACACCATCGCCGCCGCGAGCACGTCCGTCGAATCGCTCAGACGAAAGTACTGTGCGATAGGCACGCGGAGCAGAACGCCGATCGCGACCGCTCCTACGCCGGCAAGCAGCGAGGGCCACAACAACCGGTGCGCGAGGGCGCCGATCTTGGCCCGGTCGCCCACGGCGTTGAACTCGGCGACGAACTTTACGACGATCATCGTCACGATCGATGCCGGAATTCCGACGATCCCCAACAGCGAGATGAGCGAAGCGAACGCTCCATAATCGATGACGCCGAGCTTGCGGCTGAGAATGAAATGAATCGCATAGCTCACCACGTTCACGACCGTGGTCGAGCCGAACACAATTGCGCTATCTCGCAGAAAATCGCTGCGCCCTAAAAAGGCCAGCGACGGGCGCCCTCCGGTTAAAAACGAAAGCGGAGAGCGCGCAACCTGCGGAGTCTCTTCAAGCAATAGGAGCCTCGCGATTTTCCGGCGCGCTCGGAATATTCTTCGCGAACTTCTCCAAAATCAGCCGCACGACAAGCGGCAGCTCCTCGACCTCTAGAATGCGTGCGACCGCCAGAAACACAAGCGCCCCGATCGCGATCTGGCCGAAGAGGAACCACGCGCGCGAGGCCAACGTCGGCGCCGGCTGCACGCCCAATGCTTGGATCCAATGGAGTGCTCCGACCATAACGGCAGATGCTACGCAGATCTTCGCAATGGAAATGACTAGGGTCATCCAATTCACTCCGCGCACGATGCGAACGACGATCGTCAGCAACAACGCGGCCTGAAAGATTTGGCTGAGCGAGTTTGCAAGCAGCAGTCCGCGCGCGCCGAGGGTCGGCAGCCAAGCCAGCGACAACGCAACGTTGATGGCGACGGCGATCACGGAGACCACCACTGCCCAGTTCGTCTCGTTACACGCAAAGCACACGCGCGTCAGCACGACATTTGCTGCTAGCGCGACGAGGCCGATCGCAGCGTAGGGCAAAAGGCCGGCGCAGAGATCGGTGGCGGTTGGACCGAAATTGCCGCGCTCGAAAAGCGTCTGCACGATCGGGCGCGCCAACACGATGAGCGCGCACACCGCCGGAATAATGATGAAATTGACAAGGCGCAGGCCGATCGAAACGCTTTGTCCGACGCCGGCGCGATTGGACTTGGCGAATTCCGCGGCCAGCAGCGGAAAGATCACCGTCGCGATGGCGGCGGCAAAAATCTGTTGCGGAAAGTTGACCAGCTTC
>JBBQQR010000034.1:0-12089 GCA_038215615.1 Vulcanimicrobiales bacterium
GCAAAATCGCGCGATGAACGCTTGGCAAACGGGATCGGTTCGGGGTAAACTTGTTTCATGGCGTAACTCCTTAAGGTGTAAGTAATCTTGGAGTTACGCCGCTTTTATTTTAAAGTCCCCGATTTTCGGGACGACCTCCCGGCTTGATGACCTGGGCTTTCTTCGCGACCTGTTTGTCTCTAGCTGCTCCTACCGAATTAGCCAATCTGGTTTCGCTGCCGGTTCTCCGGAATTTCACGCCTTTGTCAAGCGTGTTTTATTACATCAACTACACCGTGCAGCTTGGCATTGCGGGCTTGCCTATTTTCTTGCTGCGTTTTCCGCACAACAGCGCACCCGGATGGCGACGACCGGTTCTCATCTTCGCGCTATGCACCGTACCATGGGTCTTGCCGTTGATCTTCTTTGCTATCCAGACAGATGCGGCGCTAGAAAAAGGGCCGCTTCTGAAAAGCGTTATCTTTCTGATTTCATTTATCATACTTGCGGTCATGGGCGTTCAGGCTCGTGGTGCCGACCGGAAACGCTTGC
Organism: Vulcanimicrobiales bacterium; assembly: GCA_038215615.1. Taxonomy (GTDB): domain Bacteria; phylum Vulcanimicrobiota; class Vulcanimicrobiia; order Vulcanimicrobiales; family Vulcanimicrobiaceae; genus Rubrimentiphilum. Next base: position 532 of record JBBQQR010000034.1, read on the forward strand.
AATGGGTTATCGTGGGCGTAGCCGCTGCAATCATAGCGGCGCTACTTCAAAACGCGCCCTTATTTTCTGGCATGGCCAGCCCTGGCTATTCCTTCATCACTTTGTCCGGAAACATTGTCTCCTTTGTCTCCTCGTTACTGTACGCCCTGATGCCGATCTGTATTTTCTATGCAATTATAAAGCATCGCGTCATCGACGTCCGATTCATTGCCAACCGCAGCATCGTTTTTGGAATCATGTTGATGCTTTTCACTGGAGCCTTTGCCGGATTGGATTGGCTCTTTTCGGCGTACGTGTACCAGTCGCAAGCACAAATTGCTATCGGCATGGCGGTTGCTGTCGCCCTAGGCTGGGCGATTCGTAGCTGGCGAAAGCCATGCATAGATTTCGTCGACCGAATCCTTTTTCCGAAAAGTCACGCCGGCCTCGCTGCACTGCATGACCTTCGGCTTACCCTGGAACGCGAATCTTCGCAAGGAAACGTTCGAGAGGTTCTGACAAAGACAGCACCGGCCGCGCTACAACTGGCTTCGGCTGCTATTTTCGCACGTGCTGCGGACGGAGGGTTCATTCGGGAGACGGAATTCGGTTGGGGCGCGGGGACGGCGTGGCACTTGTTTGCCGGCGATCCTGTGGTCGACAGTATTTCAGCACGCCGCGCAAAACCGTTTCGCGTTGAAGACCCAATGTGGGCCGGAGTGAACGTTCCAACGGGACTCGCGTCACCCGTTCTTGCCATACCGTTAATTGCGCACCGAAAGGTTATTGCATTGATCTTTTACGGCGCTCACGCAAACGGCGCCGACATAAACCCGGACGAAGAGCGGCTGCTTGTCGAACTTTGCGTGGCCGCTGCGCCTGCGTTCGATCAACGCGAAACGAGTGGAATCGGCGCCTTACCGGCTTTGGCGGCTGACGCGACGCGTACGGTGTGATAATATGCACTGCGTTTAGCCGCCCGGTCGTATATTGCGAGCTCACCGGCTTCTCGCGCCGCTGTGGCGAGCCGCCCGAATGCCCGATCGCAATCGAGCAACAGGCGCTGGGCATTTTCTTCCAGCTTATCCAGCGCTCTACGCAAAGCGGTCCGCGTCGGTTGCACGCGCGCTCGAGTTAGCTCGGAACAGTCACTCCAGCCGATAATTCCGATCGTAAGGCTTGATGCGTCCAACGTCGCTGCGCTGGCCACGGCGGCTTCGCCGTCTCCAGATGCTCCGCGTTGGAGTAGCGCATCTGTTTCGAGCATCACCAGGGCAGTGGCGCACGGCGGCACCTTCGCGATGGATTCAACCGATCGGCACTTCCTTACGGCTGTTAAAACGGCGTCCGGGTCGCCGCGTTCACGGGCAACAATTCCCTGCAGGTAAAGACTTGTAAAAAACGTTAATGGCGAAGATTCGAAAGCGATTGCAATCTGCGCGTTTGCCAGCGCGGAGTCCAGTTGATCGGTCAGATAATCATACGACGCCTGAATGCAACGTAGTTCCGCTTCAGCGGACTTCCCAATGCGTTCGGCTGCCGGCAATGCGTTCCTCAAGCCACTCGCCGCGGCATCGAAGTGCCACTGATAAATTTGAGCTTTCAGCAGATGAGTCGTAGCCGTCCACTCTGTCGCAACATCATCATGCTGCTGAGCTAAAGAATGTGCTTCGCGTGCTAGCGCGACGCTGTCGGCGGCTGCACCGTTGATAAGCATCGCTGTCGCCGCTTGGACTAATGCCTTCCCACGAGCGCGCGGGTCACCGGCGTCGCGAGCGATTTCAGCGGCCTCCAGAGCGTCTCTCAACTGCCGGGGTCCGTCCGCGAGGCTTCCATGCAACGCGGCACGTCCAGCCAGGGCACGAACTATCTCGATTGCTTGTTCGCTCGCGCGAGCTTGACGTACAGCTTCGTCGGCTGCTTCCAAGGCCTGAGCGGTTTCTCCCAACAATGTTGCCGCTTCTGCGCGAATTCGCGCAAGGGCGGAAAGTACAACGTTGATTTCGCGGTTTGCCGCGACTCGTTCCATGATAAGCGCGCCGTCGCGACAACACTCAATCGCGTCATGATACGCGTGACGTTTTAGCGCTGCCTGGGCCGCCGCGAGATACGCCTGCGCAGCCGAAAAATTCAAACCAGCAGCTTGCGAGTGCCGCGCCAAACGCAACATAGCTTCAGGAAGGTCGCTACGTTCGAAGCGGTACGCGAAGGCGCGATGAAGTCCAACTCGACGCCCCGGATTTAAGACGCAGGCGGAAACTTCTCGCAAAAGATCGTGGACGAAACTGAACTGCGCATGCTCGCTTCCTTCACGGATGAGGCCGTAGCGAGTCAGCTCATCGAGCCCATCGAGAACGCGCGCTTCCGAATACTCCAACGCAGCGGCGAGATCCTCGGCGGTGGCCGAAGGTTCCAAGGCGAGCGCACACGCCACGACGGCTGCATCCTCTCCAGCTGCATGCAAACGCGTTTCAATGGAGGTACGTAAATCCCGTGGGAGTTCGATATGTTCGCGCAACTGACGCACGACGCGCCAGCGTCCACGATCTCGGCGGACCGCATCGCCTTGCACTAAAGACTGCAGCAGCGACTTTAGGAACAACGGATTTCCACCCGACCTATCGTACAGCACATCGGCAAATTCGGGCGTTATAGAATCGATTGTCAGAGCAACCGCGGCGCCAACATCGGCACGTTCCAGCGGACGAAGTGTAACGACTTCGTGTGAAATTCCGGATAACGCTACCTCGATTCGCTCGCGCGCTTCGGGCCGCACGGCAGCAATGACGGCATGGCCGGACTCTTTTGCGACCCGAACGATCTGCGTAAAAATTGCGAACGAATCACCGGTTAGCTCTTGGGCATCATCCACGAAAAGAACCGCCGGCTTTCCGAAGCCTTCAACGATGTCGCGCGCAGCCGCGGTTGTAATTTCAACGGAAGGGCCCTCGGCAAGCTGGTCGAGGTCGCGCCCGGTAAGCCGTTGATAAAGGCCGCGCCACGATCCGAGCGGGCGTGGATCGTCGCCGCCGCGAACCAGTAGAGACCGTAATCCTGCTTCTCGCGCAATTTCACTCGCCCGGGCGAGCAGTGACGTCTTGCCGATGCCCGGCTCACCCCCGACGAGCGCAACGAAACCTTCTCTGCCGATTTGTTCTTGAAAGACGCTGGTGAATCGTTGCAGTTCTTCCGTTCGCGCAACGAACGGCACGCTGATTTCGCCGCCGCCGATGGGGAGATCGACAACGCCCTCACAACGTTCCTCGATAGCTGCGGAAACCTCGGAACCTATTTGCGCCATGGCCGCGCGATAGCGTTTTAGGAGCTCTCCGGCAGCCGTGGGGCGGTCGGCAGCGAGCTCGACGTCGATTAAGCACTCGTATGCATCTTTATTGAAAGGGTTACGCTCCAGCAGCCGGCGGGCCGCTTGAGCGTCTTTGTTCTGCGCAACAATTTTTGCCAGAGCTTTCTCGTAGGCGCTTGCGACACGCTCGCGTTCGCTAACGGCCCACTCCTCGTATCCGCCTTCCAAGAAGTCGCCACCGTAGAGCTGAAGGGCTGCATCGAGGCTCGCTAAGTCATCGCGCTCGCTCAGCTCGACGAAACGTTCCGCATCGAAGTCGGTCGAGCCGCACCATCTCACGATCGACTTGTTCGCATAGAGGATCGCGTCGGGATCGTTCTGAGTACTTCGCAACGCGTGCCGCACAGTTGAGAGAGCCGTACGCAGCCCTTCACGAGCACGTTTAGCTTCGAACTCGCTCCAAAATAATTCGAGCAGCCGCTCTCGTGAAATATCGTGGCCGCGGTTTCCGACGAGAAAAGCTACAAGGGCCCTTGCTTTATGAGTCGGGAGCGGCGGCACAACACAATCGCCGATCACCAGCTCAAAGTTGCCAAGCGTTTTTAGTGTCGAGCGCAACTCCATCGGCGCGACTTCGAGGTCGAAAGGGGGACGCGCCTGCCATCGGTAGGCAGAAAAGAACCGTCGTTACATCGCTCTAGTAGCTAGAACTTTAAGTTGTTTTGGAAAAAGCCTGAAACGGCTTGGAGAAACCCGCCACCTGACAAGCGTGCGACAATCGCCTATAGCGTCGTCAAAGCTCCCTTCGAATGAACGACTTGTGCGTCAACAAAATCGCGGTTCGCCATTTTGCCCCGTGCAAACGTAGTGCCATCCTGAGGTATCGAAGGGCCCCTGAGTAGGCCGTAGAGCGACCGGAGAGCTCATTTTCCGGTTTTTACGATGAGTTTTTGCAGCGCGGCTACCCTTTGCACGGGCCCCTAGAAGCCTCGTCCTCCCTTTCGGCTGTTGCAGACCCTTGAGTCTGCTGAAAAAGCCCTGAAAGCTGTGACGCGTTCTTTGAAGGCGCAGGTCCTATCATGAAACTCCGGGCACCCGCTTTGGTCGCGCGAGATTTTTTGGGGGAGAGCCAATATGAAGCGACTTGGACTTTTCACTGGTTCGAGCCTTGGTTCGAATAGGCCCAACGCCCTGAGTCGCCACTCTACGTGACAATTGGAGACGCAGTAATGAAATTTCGGTTTTTTTCACTCGTGCGTGTAGCTGCACTGGGCGGCCTGCTCACACTCGCTAGTTATGCCACGAAGCCTGCGCCGTCGCCTTTCATTTAGTCGGGCCTTGGAGAGTCAAATGCGCTCAACTTCGCACACACGTTGGTTTGGCTTCATACTTGCTTTGTCGCTCGCAGCATGTTCGGGCGGCTCTCACGTTACGCCAGCGGCACCGACTATCGGCTTGCCACGAACTTCGCAATCCGTATTGGGTCAGGCCGTATTCGTAACACCGAACAGCCTGCAATTCTCCTCGCCAAGTGCGGCGGCTCAAACGTTCATCGGCACTCAAGACTTTTCTGGCGACCAAACCGCGGTTGTTTCTACGCCAGCCTGTGCAACCGTTTCGCCGACATTTGCTCCGGCCACAGTTGATCCGACAACCGGCGGACAAAAAACGGTGACCTACACCGTAACGCCGATTCGCGCAGGCACCTGTACCATCACCGTTACCGATAAGAAGGGCGACACGGCAGTCGTTACGATAGGTGTAAGCTCCGGCGCTGAGTTCATTTATATCCCCGAAGACCAAGCACTAATTGCTGCCTATACCGTCGACATGAGCAGCGGTGCACTGACGCCAGTGGCGGGCTCGCCGTTTAGTGTGCCAGGGGCCATCGGCTGGTTTACCCCCACCATGGTAGCAGTCGATCCTTATGGCAAATTCGCCTATACGGGCAGCGTAGAGGGGGTTTTCGCTTACACGATCAACGCGGCCAGCGGTGCGCTCACGCTGGTATCGGGCTCGCCATTTCCGGCGCCAGGTGGCGCCGAGGGCGTGGTAGTTGATCCGACGGGAAAGTTCGTCTATGCGGGCGCAGACGGAGGTAGCGGTGTCAGCGCATATACAATCAACGCGACGAGTGGGGCACTGACGCCAGTCCCGGGGTCACCGTTCGCGGGAGACCCCGGGAGTTCATTTTGGGCCATGGCAGCCACTAGCAAGTTCCTCTATGTCGTCGACGACAACGGCGGCACGGTTTTCGCTTATACGATCAACGCGACGAGTGGGGCGCTAACGCCGGTGGCGGGGTCGCCGTTTGGAACGCCCTTAGGCTGTGGACAGAGCGTGGCAGTTGATCCTTCAGGCAAGTTTGCCTATGTGATAAACTCCGGCTGCGGCCTCGAGCCAGGTCTTTTTGCATATTCCATTAACCCGACGAGCGGCGCGCTGACGCAGGTGGCCGGGTCACCGTATTCGGGTAGTAATGGCGTGGTGGTCGATCCTACGGGCAAATTCGCCTATGCGACTGGTTCTGGTGTGCCTCAAGTTGATGTTTTCGGCTATACCATCAACACGGCGAGTGGCGCACTGACGCCCGCGGCGGGGTCGCCCTTCGTGGCCGGTATCAGTCCAACGGGCGTGGCAGTTGATCCTTCAGGTAAGTTCGCCTATGTGATGAACACCACCGGCGTCCATGTCGGCGACGGTGCTACTTTCGCCTATTCCATTAATCCGACAACCGGTGCACTGACGCCAGTGACGGGGTCGCCGTTTGCACTGGGTTTCTTTCCAAATTTTGGCGTAGCCATAGCGCGACCGCGGTAAATGACACGCACAGGGGCCCGGCTTTTTGCCGGGCTCTTATTGTTTTTTCGCCCGGTTTGCTAATAATTTAAGGTCCGGCTTAGTTCGGAGTCCCGCGCCGTACAGCTCGGGGTGTAAGAGCCGCGCGGCTGTAACGCACAGTGCCCGAGGAGCTAAAACCTAGGACCCCGTCGGTCACTTGTATCTATTTAATCCTGTCTTTAACTATCGACATAGTATCTTGGACCGCGTCAGGCTTTGACTCGATGGCGAGGATCCACATCATTCCGTAGAGCGAATCGCGATCACCATGGATCTTTACTCCCACGTCACTCCGTCGCTTCAAGCCGAGGCGGCGAGCAAGCTCGACATCATTTTACGGGCGGCGACGGCAGGGTCAAAACGGGCTACCGCGTAGCTCAGGTGACCAAAAGGTGACCAAAACGGGTTCGACCGGGACTCGACGAAGAAGGCTCGCGCGAGAAAACCCTTATAGAATCAGGCGGTTAGACACACGGAGAGGTGGCAGAGCGGTTGAATGCAGCGGTCTTGAAAACCGCCGAACCTTTACGGGTTCCGAGAGTTCGAATCTCTCCCTCTCCGAATTTTACGCGCACGCTTCTTCGAATTAGATGATCGGGAACGGTTTCCAGCCGTATTCTTGCGCCTGTTGAACTGACGCCACGCCCGCCGGCACGACGATGAATCCGGGCAGCACGTTTTTTTCGAAATCGGCGAGAACGCCGCCCGGTGTTGCGCCCGGCATCTTTGAGGCGACGACAAAGGCAACGGCCGTCATGGCATTGTGGCAGACGAAGAAGTGTCCGCCGCGCTTGAGTACGGCTTGCGCGCTCCAATCCTGGTAAATGCCCTTCGGATCGTCCGGCGCCGCCGAGAGACTCAGGTTCGAGCTCGCCTTATAATAATCGTTGGTCGCGTCGAGGTTGAAAGCTTTCCCGATGCCGTATTTCTTCCAGATCGTATCGTTGAGCGCCAAAATAATGGAAGGGCCAAGTACGACCGCCAGCGTCGAAAGCTTGCCCGTGCCCATCGAAAACTGGTAGGCGTTCATCGAATTCTGCATATGGATGTACAGGCTCGCAATTCCAGGTGCAACGACGAGCGGGGATACCGATTGAAAGACTTGTTTGTGCGCGCCTCCGCCCTTGAGAATGCCCATCACGGCCGCGCGATCGTATTGGGTGGGCTTGAGAATGTGAAAACTGACCGGGGCGCGTTCCTGCGCGTCCGCCGCAGCAGGCTCTAAACCGATTGCGGCGGCCGAGATGCCGAGCGCCGTCGCTGAAACGAATTGTTTTCTGGAGAGAGGCATGCGAAAAGGCTCCTTCCTTTATGATGAGACTAACGGCCACTGGATTTCACCGTGGTTTAGGAAGCCCCTAGTGTTGAGGCGAAACCAGTGCCGGTGAACGCTCGCGGCATCGCCGTGGCCGGCGCAACGCTGGCCGCGCTGATACTCTTGGGAATCGAGATCGTCTCTTGGCCGCTTAGCGCGCGCTTCGGTCCCACGACCGAAACGGTCGGACGGTGCGCCGTGCAAATCACCGGTTTGCGGCCCGCCGATGCGGCAACCGGCTTACGGGAAGGCGACCGCATCGCGCTTGCGCAGATGACCGAGGCGGCCCGGACCGCACTTGTTTATCATTACACGCCGACGCAGACCGGGAGGGCCGGCAGCGTCATAATGCTGGCGGTACAGCGCGCAAACTCCTCGTTCACGCTTCCGTACAGGCTTGTCCATGCCGATTCGGCGCTTACGCTCGCGGCGCAACTCGCGTTCAAGTTTTTCGTTTTGGCGGTGGGCGTTTTCGTGCTCTGGCGCGGGCGCGCGCGCGCCGCGACGGTCCTGGGCATCTGGTGCTTGGGCGTCGCAGTCGGGTTGCCCGACGCGTGGTGGGGCGGCCTCCCGGTCGGCGGGCGGCTCTTGGGCGGCATTCTCACGGCGGCGCTTTGGACCTATTCGCCGCTGGTACTCTATCTGGTCGTTGAGGCGCTCGCGACCGGTGTTTCGCGACGCGCTATTTTCATCGCGCGGGCGGCGATGCTGATTACCGTTCTTCCCGCTCTGGTTCTCAACACGATTAACGCTACGCAGCAGGCCTATACCGGCTGTGCCTTGGTCAAGCTGACACCGTGGCTTGTCAACGGAGCATTTTCCGCTGCACAACTCGTGATCATCGCGTTTTTCGCGCTCAGTTATGCGCGCACGACAGGCATTGCAAGGCAACGCATCCGCTGGGTGTTCTGGGCGTTCATGATCAGCCGCTTCGGTGTCTTGCTCAATCTTTTCAACCGTCTGCTCGTGCACCCGGTCCACCTCTCCGGCGCGGAGTGGCTGACGGTGATGATCTTTCCACTCGGCTGCGCGTACGCAATCTTGCGTCACCGCATCATCGACGTCAACTTCGTTTTGAATCGCACGCTGATTTACACGATCCTGACATCGGTCGCGGTCGCCATCTTCGTGCTGCTCGAGCATTTTTTGAATGCAATCGCGGTGAGCCGCGAAGGCAGCCTCGCGGTCGAGCTCGCGGTTGCCCTGGCGCTGGGTCTGTCGTTTAATGCGGTGCACAAACGCACCGAGCAGTTTCTCGACCGCACGCTTTTTCGAAGCAAGTACGACGCCGCCGTAAAACTGCGGCAGCTCGCGGAGGACGCTGCGTACATGGAAAACCCCGAAACGCTGCTCGAATGCGCGACACGCGAGATCCCGCGCGCGATGGCGGCACGCGGCGCAGCGATCTATGAGCGCGTCGACGGGAAATACGCGCTCGCTGCGGCCGGTGGCTTGAGCGGGCTGCCGGAAGAAGTCGAGGTGGACGATCCCGCGTTCGTGCGCTTGCGCAAGCATCTCTCGCAGATCGATCTCTCCGAGGTGAACAGCGCCCTCGGAAACGATGCGATCGCGTTCGCCCTGGCGGTTCGCGGGCAGCTGACGGGAGCGTTCGTCTGCGGGCCGCGCCTCAACGGCGAGACGTTCGCTCCCGACGAGATCGCGCTGTTGCGTAACGTCGTCCACGAAGTGGGCGCCGAGCTGCACGCCATTCGCTCGCGCGAGAAGGCCGACATACTCAACGCGCTCACCTCGGGAGCCATCGATCTTCCGGCGGCGCGGCTCCGGCTGGCCCGAAAAGAAGAGTAACCCCGCCTGCCGAACGCCTGCTTATGATAAACATCGGCAACACCGCATTCATGCTGATCTGCGCGAGCCTGGTCATGCTGATGACACCGGGCCTGGCCTTCTTTTACGGCGGCCTCGTCGGGCGCAAAAACGTGCTCACGATCATGATCCAAAGCTTCATGTCGCTGGGGTGGACGACGGTGCTCTGGGTCGTCTTCGGCTACTCGATGTCCTTCGGACCCGACTGGCACGGGCTGATCGGAAATCCGATGACGTACTTCATGCTCAAGGGCGTGACGTTGCACACGATGTTCCTGGGCAACGACGCCGGCATTCCGCTGGTCGTCCACATCGCCTATCAGATGATGTTTGCGATTATCACGCCCGCTTTAATCACGGGCGCGTTTGCGAACCGCGTCACGTTCAAGGCGTATTTCATCTTCTTGACGGGCTGGCTGATCTTCGTGTATTTCCCGTTCGTCCATATGCTGTGGAGTCCAGACGGCATGCTCGCGAAATGGGGAGCGGAAGACTTTGCCGGTGGTATCGTCGTTCACGCGTCGGCGGGATTCGCCGCGCTGGCCTCTGTCCTGTTTATCGGACGGCGTTATGTCATCGAAAATAAACCGCATAACATCCCACTAATCGCCCTGGGTACCGGGCTGCTGTGGTTCGGATGGTACGGGTTTAACGCGGGCTCCGAATTGCGCGTCGATGCGGTGACCGCGTCGGCATTCCTGAATACCGATATCGCCGCCTCGTTCGCGGCGATCACGTGGCTGCTGGTCGAATGGGCCCGCGGCCGCCAGCCGAAGTTCGTCGGCCTGTTGACCGGTGCGGTTGCGGGATTAGCGACCATCACGCCTGCCGCCGGCTATGTGTCGCCGGTGACGGCGGTCATTATCGGCATTGCAGCCGGCTTTGTGTGCTACTTAGCCGTTACGCTCAAGAACAAGTTGCAATGGGACGATGCGCTCGATGTATGGGGCGTGCACGGCGTCGGCGGTTTCCTGGGAATTACGATGCTTGGGATTTTCGGTTCGCGTTTGTGGAACCCGGCGGGCGCAGACGGTTTGATGTACGGCGGAGGCAGATTCTTCTTGGTGCAGCTTGCGTCGGCGATCGTTTGCAGCGCGTGGGCGTTCGTCTTTACGTACGGGTTCCTATGGCTGATCAGCAAAGTAACCGTCACGAAAGTCGACCGCGACGCTGAAGAAGCCGGGCTCGACATGACCCTACATGGCGAGGAAGCGTATCCGGTCGGTCTCTAGCTTCGCGGCCGGAGCGGAATGAATAGACTCATCGCGGCCGCTTTCATCGGCGCGGTCGTTTCGTTTTAAATAGTAGTCATTGCGATCGGCGATGCTCACGTTGGGGCGCTACCACCGCCCGGCAGATTTCGCCCGGTGAGTTCGACGCAAACGCTGGTCGTCTCGGTTACGCCGGCGGGAAGCGCTCTCGGACTGCGACCCGGCGACGTGATCGATCGAACGCGCCTCGATCTTGCCAGCCGCCAGCTGACGTTTGCCCTTCCCCGTTCTTTCACCGGGATTGCCGGTACGCGCTACAGTTTCGATGTTTTGCGCGGGCCGGGCACGGCGAGGATTTCCTTTGAGCTGGCCGCGACAGCCAACCGGACCTTGCGTGACCTCGTCGATATTGCCTTACGCATCATCATGATGCTGACCGGCTTACTGTTGATTGCGCGTGGACGCGATCGCCTATCGCTTTATGCCGGCCTATGGTTCGCCGCCTTTGCAATCTCACAGGGTTACAGCCATACGTACGCAGCCGTTGGCCCGGTCGGCGTCGTCATCATGACGTCTTTCGCCACCGTCGCATCACTGGCATCGCATGGTTTCAGAGTTCTGTTTGCGTACGAGCTGCTGCCCCGGACGGCGTCGCGACTAGTACGATCCAGTCTTGTCGGTACTCTGGCGGTCTTGCTGGCGTTTCTTGCGTTAACGGCTGTCTATGGTGCCGTAACGCGTTCCGCTCCGTGGCAGCTCACGACTCTGGCAATCGCGCCAATTGGGCAAGCCACGCAGCTTGCGCTCCAGCTGCTGACGCTTGTGATTGCCGGCGCCGCCGCTTTTACAGCTGCTCCTGAACGAGCCAAAAGCTTGCGGATCATTTTTTGGTCGCTACTTCTTGGGATGTCCGGCGCCGCCATAAATGCGATATCGATCATAGCCGGTGGAGACGCACCGCTTAACGGCGCCTTGAACTTGGGGTATTTGATTCCAGCCTTCGCGATACCGTACGTCCTCTTCACCCGGCGGCTCGCAGCGGTCGATTTCTATGTCAGTAAGGCGGCGATCTATGCGATCGTCC
>JBBQQR010000035.1:0-11666 GCA_038215615.1 Vulcanimicrobiales bacterium
GGATGGATCGTGTCGCCGCGAAAATCGCGTAAGAAGTCCGCGTGTTTCTCAAGAACGGCGACTTCGATGCCCGCGCGCGCCAGCAAAAATCCCAGCACCATGCCCGCCGGACCGCCGCCCGCAATCGCAACCTTAACGTTCAAACGATAGCTCCGGCAAGTTGCCGAGCACGTTTGTCACCGCAATGCGAAATCGCTGGGGGTCGCCGCTCGTGATGCACGTTATCAGTCCGGTCCCGGCCGCGAAACCCTGGTCTCCCGCGATCGCGGCAGCGCGTTCGGCATGCACGATGGCCGGATCGATTCGCGCGACGCGCTCACCCAGGGACGCCGCAAAATGCTCGTCCAGCAGCGGATAGTGCGTGCACGCAAGCAAAACCGCATCGAGGTCGTGCGGCAATTGGGCGCAAACCGCCGCAACGGTCGCCCGCGGTTCGGGTCCTTCGAGTTTTCCCGCCTCGACCAGGGGTACGAGCGCGGGCGCCGCGACTTCGAAAACGTGCGCGCCCGGAACGCGGCTCGTAATTATCTGCGTGTACGCGCCGGTTGCGGTCGTTGCCGCGGTCGCGACGACTCCAACGCGCTTATAGCCCGCACTCTCAACAGCAATCGCTGCCGATTCGATGAGGTCCAGAATCGGCGCTTTCGTTGCAGGCCAACCCTCTCGCGCCGCCGTCGCGCACGACGTGTTACATGCCATGACGATCGCGTCGACGTGCCGCCCATCCAAGAACGCTACGTTCGCATGCAGCAACTTCACCAGTTCGGCCGGCGATCTGTCGCCGTACGGCACGTGCAGCTGATCGGCGAAGAAAACGATGTCTTGCTGCGGCAGCCTTTGGCTCAAGCGCTGCAATACCGTAAGTCCGCCCAGCCCCGAATCGAAGAGTCCTAACACGGAGCCGGTTAGTTGCTCTCGGTATAGTCGACGATGCCGTCCGCGATCGCCTGTGCAATTTTCTGCCGCCAGCTCCCCGATTGCAGCAGCGCAAAGTCGTCCGGATTCGAAATATAGGCGGTTTCGACGAGCGCCGCCGGCATGAGAGCGTGATTGACGACGTAGAGTTTGTCTTTGATGACGCCGTTGTTGTTGATGCCGAGTTCGGAAGCGATTCGCCGGCTCACGGATTGCGCCAGCGTCAGATCGCCGGCTTTATAATAGTAGGTCGCCACACCATGAGGCCCGGAGTTCACGTAACTGTTCACGTGGATGCTGACCAGGAGCCTTGCTCCGCGCGAATTCGCGACGTCGTCGCGCGCTTGCAACTCGTCATGCGCGGAATCGTTGGCCGCGAAGACGTCGCGGTCGTCTGTTCGCGTCATCACGACTTGCCAGCCGCGCGCAGCGAGAATGTCGCGAACGCGTTTGGCTATGTCGAGCGTTAAACTCTTCTCCAGCAAGCCGCCGCGCACGGCCCCCGGATCGCTCCCGCCGTGGCCTGGATCGATCACGATGAGATGCGGATTCATCGGCACGTACCGCGCCGCGGGCGATGCGCCGGGACTGGCGAGCGGTGACGCGTTTGCCGTTACGATGCTTCCGAAGGTTCCGGAACCACGCACGGCGGCCTCGACAATCTGGGACGAAACGACGATCGTGATGCCGTCATTGCCAGGCGACACGTCAACTTGCTCGGAAGCGGGCATCGAAAGCGCGATGCGTACCGTATCTGCGGGCTGCTGTCGCACGCGGACTGAAGAGACCAGCGCGCCGCCGTTCTGATCGATCGCCGCGGTCGCGAGGTGCGCTGTGTGCACGTCGATCCACCAGCGGTTGTCCGGAGCGCGCAGCCGATGCCATTCATACGCGCCGTTTCCGGCGATGCCGACGCGTATGGTCACAGAGCCCGGCTGCGCTTGCACGTCGACGCCGGTGACTTGCGCGAGTTGGTCGGGCTGCGGCGAGGGCATCGGCGTTGCAAAAGGCGGCGGCGTCGGTGCAGGCGCCACATCCGCGGTTGAGACCGGAACCGGAACGGGAGCGGAAGTTGCGGGCGCGCCGCCCGCGGGATCCGGCGAAAACGCCGGCAGCCTCAGCGCGCGCAGAACGTCGTTGAGTGGAACGAAGGCATGCCCATCGCGGACGAACGGTGCGAACGCGGCCGGATGCGAAACGGATCCGATCAGATAGTGGGCGTCGCCGATCGCAAAGCTGATGACCGTTGGCCCCGGAAACGTTACGAGAACGTATTGATTGTCCGCGTCCCAGGTCACGGAGCCGCCCGCATTTCTTACGAGTTGGCGCAGTCCGGGATCGTCAGCCGAAACGGCCGGCCCACCGATTGTGTGCAGCAGTGTTTCAAAGACCACGCGTTTTCCGTCGTAGGCATAGGGCGCATTTTCGGCAGCATTTGCAACCGCCGAGAGCCCAAGTCCAACGCTGAGGGCTAAAGCGAGAACGCTACCAATCCGAACGGCGTAACGGTTCATCGAGCTCGAAACTCCCTCCGTTCAGCGTCGCAACTTTGCTCCCGGCCACTCGCACCGCGACGCGGTCAATTCCGGGCAGCGCGGTCAGTGTCCATATCAGCGCTTTAAACTCGCCGCTTTCATTCAGGGCGCCGCCGCCCGGGTGGTTGACCTCGAGCGAAAGATCCACGGTGGCGGTCGTACCGTCAACGCTCGCGGAGAGCACGCGGGTTCCGGCCGGAAAGCGAATCGCCGTTACGTCCGCCGGGGGTCCGGTAACTGCTTGCGACGCCGCGTACAGCGCGAGGTACTGCGCATAGGCTGCGGCGCTTTCACCCGGCTGCTGCGCGCGCGACGAGATCGTCCATGGGATCTCTGATTGTGCATCGACCTTCGAATAATAGATCGTGACTTGGCCCGGCGAGGCGCGGTGCGACGAAATATACCAGGCGATTGCGGCGACCGCGATCAGCAGCGCTAGGAGAAAAAAAATCCGTGAGTTTCTCACGGGCTCAAATCTTCGTCAGGAGGGGCCATTCGGCCCTCCTGACGGTGTGGTTTAGAAAGCGGCGGCGCCGTTGGGCGTGCCGTTTCCGGTCGGACCGTCGTAGCCGGTCTTGCCCGTGCACAGGTAGCTGCTTGCGCAGCTTCCGTTACTGCCCGACGTCACGTCGAACAGTGAGCTGAGATGTCCGTACGGATACGATCCGTAGTTCACCGAGCTGCCGTTCCCGGCGAGCGCGTACACCGACGCGATAACCGTCGATGCGACGCTCGTGCCGCAGAAGACAATCAAGCAGTATGCTCTTTGATACGGGGTACTGTCGTAAACGGCGACGCCGGTACTGGGATTCGCCACGGCCGAGACATCGGCCACGGTGCGCCGCGCGCAGCCCGTGTCGGTTTGCCACGACGGCTTAGCCTCATAAGCGCTACAGCCCGAACCTGCGCCGCTCCAGACCGTTTCGTTCCAGCCTCGCGCATTGCTCGCGCGCGAAAGCGACGTACCTCCGACCGCCGTAACATACTGCGATGCCGCCGGATACTGCACGCCGTAGCCGCTGTCGCCGGAGCTCACCGTGATGGCATGTCCCGGGTGGTTGTAGTACGCGTCGTACGTCGTCGTTTCGGCCGAGCTCTCACCGCCGCCATAGCTGTTGCTGATGGCATTGGCGCCGAGCGACGCGGCAGTGTTTACCGCGGCGCCGAGGTCGGCGAAGCTCGCGCTGTTCGATTCAACCAGCAAGATGTGGCAGTTCGGGCAGATCGCCGAAACCATGTCGATGTCCAGCGAAATCTCTTGACCCCAGCTCGCATTTGCCGAAGGCGACGTGCTTCCGCCGGTTTGATTGACTTTCTTGAAGCAACCATTCGCGGTCGTGCAAGGCGCCAATCCGTATTGCGTGCGATAGACCGCGAGATCGTTTTCCGCGCTCACGTCGTCGTATGCGTCGACGATCGCGACGGTTTGTCCGGTTCCCGCAGTGCCGGAGGGCAAGCTATACGCAGACTGTAGATCGCTTGGGCCGTAACCGGACGGATTTCCCGGCGGCGGCGAGGGCGTGGGCGATTGAACCGGCGTGGAAGTCGGCACCGGAGTCGGGCGCCGATCCGGCGAGACGCTCAGCGGTTCGAGGACCGGAGGCTGGCCGTACAGCCCGTGATAACCGTTCGGATCGCCGCCACCTACGTCGGTGCGAACGAGCGAAAAACAGCGCGCGAAACCTTCGGCCGCCGCGCCACACGATGCAAACGTGGTGGATTGCGGCGCCGCCAACTGCGTGCCGCCCGGAATCGTATTGTTAGAAACACCCGAACAAGCAGCGAGCGCAAACGCTGCCGCAGCTCCCAAAGCGAGCACGATTTTCTTGTGCAACGGAAACTCCTCAAGGAAAGAAGCAAGCAAATTAAGGGGTCCGCCCAGACTTAAATCAGTCGATTTCTCCAGGCGAACGAGTCTCCTGTTGCAGCGTACGACATCCTAGCTCAATCTTAACTCGCGCGATTAGCGGGAGGCTTGAGACTAAGCCGCGTCTCCGGTACTGACCGGCAAGACCACGGCGATACTGTTGCCGCCGTTATGGCGAACTTCGACTGAGCGCGCCAAGCTGCGCACCAAATGCAGGCCCCGTCCGTTCGGTGAGAGCGCATCGGGCATCGCGCCAGCTTCGTTTTCAAAAGGTTTGCCGTTGTCGTGTACCGACAGGCGAACCTCGCCATCGTGAAACTCAAGACCGACTTCAGCTTGGCCCGGCGTATGCTGCGCCACATTGCTCAGCAATTCGCCCAATATCAGCTCGACGCCCGAAAGGTCGGATCCAGCGCGGACGCGCGAAGAGAGATCCCATAGGACGGCGCGCCGCACCCGGTAAGCGGCTCCTTGCTCGCGTACATCCAAAGTCCATGTAATTTTTTGTTGAGAATTGTTCACGCCAAGATTCGTGATGCCCACGAAGAGCACGGCTGAATCATCGACAGGCTCGACATTGGCGAGAATGCGATCCTTTACTCGATCGGCGATGTTTTCCGACGTCATCGCACCGTATTCCGTTTTCACCGCTTCGATCAGATCGTTCATGCCGGCGAAATAATCGCGGCGCACTTCGATCAGGCCGTCGGTAAAGCCAACCAGCGCTTCGCCCGGACGTAACTCTGCATCAAAGCTGAGATATTCGGCGCGCGGATCGACGCCGAGGATCAGCCCCTCGCCGGTCAGCTGCTCGACTTCGGTGCCGGAGTGCACGACGAGCGGCAGCGGATGCCCGGCAACTGCATAACGCGTTTTACCGTTGCGCATGTCAATGGTCGCAAAAAACGCCGTAACGATCACGCCGGCTTCGTCCGCGCAGAGCGCGCGGTTTACGCGATCCAGCACTGTGCCCGGATCGTTGCGCACCCGCGCTGCGATACGAATGGCTTGGCGAACCGAACCCATGATGGCAGCCGCGCGCAAACCGTGCCCGGCTACATCGCCGACGCTGATCCCAACGGTGGTTTCATCAAGTTTAAAAACGTCGTACCAGTCGCCGCCTATCTCCGCGGCGTGCGCCGCCGCCGCGTACGCCGTATCGATGCGCAGACCCGGAATTTTCGGCAGCTCCTGCGGCAGGAGCGCACGCTGCAAAGTCGAGGCTATGTAATGCTCGCGACGGTACGCCGAGAGCGTGTCGTGTATGCGCTGCGCCATTTCGTGATAGATGCGATCGAGTTCGGCAATCTCGTCATTGCCGCTCACCGGTGTCGTCGACTGGCCGGCGCCCAAGAGTTCGGCGTTTTGCGCGAGGGCACGCAGCCGCCCGGCAATGTTTAGACCGAACCGGCCTGTAGTCAGCAAAGTCAGCGCAATTCCCGCCAACGTTCCGATCAATAAGATGCGCACGTACAGCGCGATCTGATCGCGCAGCGCGCGCGAACGAACGCTCGTCCCCTGCCGGACCGTACGGTCGAAATTCCCTTTCATCATTTGAAAATTCAAGCCGAGCGCGCGCGCGGCCGGAGATGCGGCATACCGCCGCGCCCGCGCAGCGTGCCCGCTGCGAATATCTCCGAAGTACGTATTCAGTACCGCGAAGACCCTGTCGACAACAGCGACGTACTGTGCGGCTTGGACCTTCTGCGCCGGTGCCGTCACCATCCTCACCAGCTGATGCGCCTGCGCCCGGCCGGCTGCGGATTTCAGGCGGTAGGCGTCCAGGGACCTCACGCTCGGATGCGCCGTATAATCGACAATCGCTTGATTCGCGCCGTTGACCGATTGCTCGATTTTGTCGGACAGATCCAAAATGCCGGTCGCATGCGCGGCCCACGCGGAGAGCTCCGCGCTGCGGGCGTTGAGCAGCATGACCACCGCCATGAAGCCCAGCAAAAACACCAACGGGACGATGCTTAAAAGAATCGCCTGCGACTGGATCTTCGAGCGTACGAGTGGCAAGTCAGGGAGTGTTCGACAGGAAGCCCGCGATTTCAGCCGCCAACAGGGCGTTGCTCTTCACAAGCGCCACGTTGGCCGCCAGACTGCGCCCCGACGTAAGCCGTCCAATCCGCTCGAGCAACCACGGCGTGACGGCCTTGCCCCGGACGCCTGCCTCTTCCGCCTGTGCCGATGCGGCAGATATGAACGGCTCCATTACCGCGCGCGGTATTTCATTGGCCCGATCGATTGGATTGGCGATCAACGCGCCGGAGCTCAATCCGAGCGTGCGCTGCGTTTGAACGAACCGCGCGATCTCTTGCGCAGAGTCGTATCGCAGCGGCGCCGGTAAACCGCTTTCGCGGCTCCAGAATGCCGGAAATTCGTCGCTTTGATAAACGAGCGCCGGAACGCCCAGCGTTTCGAGCATTTCGAGCGTGGCCGGCAGATCGAGAAGCGCTTTTGCTCCCGCGCATACAACCGTGACCGGCGTGCGCGCCAATTCGTACAGGTCCGCTGAAATATCAAACGTTCGTTCCGCGCCGCGATGCACGCCTCCGATCCCGCCCGTCGCAAAAACGCGCAGGCCGGCAAGGTCGGCGAGCAGCATGGTTGCGGCAACCGTCGTCGCCCCGTCGCTATGGGCGGCAATGGCATGCGGAAGATCGGCTCGACTCAATTTCAAGACGTCACTCGCGCGCCCCATCCTTTCGAATTCGTCTTCGTTCAAGCCGACTTTCACGCGGCCGCCGATCACGGCGATCGTTGCCGGCACGGCGCCGCCTTCGCGGACGATGCGCTCCACGGCGAGCGCAGTTTCCAGGTTCTCGGGATACGGCATGCCATGTGAAACGATCGTGCTCTCGAGCGCGACAACCGGCGCGCCGCTCGAAAGTGCACGAGCAACGTCAGCCGCTACCTCGAAATAACCTGGCAGCGCCCTCACGATGAGCGCGCCGCAATGTGGCGATCCACTAGCGCGGAAGAGAGATCGGCGCGGACGCTGCGATCGGTTTCCAACGTCAATGCCGCAAGTGAGGCGCCGGTGTGCCCCGCATCGCGCAAACGGTCGCCGGAAATCAGCCTCCACAAGATCCCGGCGACGAGCGCATCGCCGGCCCCGGTCGCGCACACGTGATGGGCCGGAGTTGCGGGAACGTGCGTCAGCCCGGTATCGTCGCCGCAGATCATGCCTCGTTTGCCTCCGGTGAGCACGACGGAGCGCGCACCGCGCGTGAGCAGCGCAGCCGCCAGGTCTTCCGGCGGCTCGCCGCCGGCCGCGCCAAGATAGGCGCGGGCTTCGCCTTCATTTATAAAGAGCACGTCGATCGGGTCCAGTCGCGCCGGCAGCCGCTGCGCTTTGGGTTCACTGACCGCGTCCACGGCGAGTTGGTACGAAGCGATCGAGCTGCGCGCTAAGCACGCCTGGAGTATGCCTGCACTCACGTTGCAGTCGACGAACAGCCACGCCGAACCGGCCAACGCTTCCCAGCGTCGGTCGAGGTCGTCCACGGTCAAGCTTTCGATCGCGCGCATGTCAGCCGCGCCTAATGCCAATTCACCGCGCTCGAGGATTGCGGCGTATTCGTCGGACGCTCCGTCGATGATCTTGACAAGGTCGACGTTAACACCGGCCGCGCGAAGTTCGTCGAGCAACGCTTGCCCCAAAGCGTCGTTCCCCACAGCGGTAAAAAGCGCGGACCGGATCGTCAGCCGCGCTAAATTTTCGCTCACATTACGCGCGACGCCGCCGAACAACGGCAACGCACGCGTAGCCGGATTCGAGGAACCCGCTAGTGCGCTGCCTTGCACGCGATAGCTGCGATCGACGCATGCGCCGCCGATGCATGTGACCTGCATGCGAGGCGCTTCGCGCGACGGCGCGAAGAGCCATGCATGACGAAAGCCGATATCTTGCGGCTAACGCACCTTTCCAGCTGCGCGGGTTGAGCGTCCAAGATGGACGCCGCCGTCCTCGCGCAGGTCCTGCACGAGCTACCTAAGATCGACGATCCGAATGTGCTGGTCGGCAGCGCGACGGCAGATGATGCCGGCGTCTACCGGCTGAGCGACGACCTGGCGCTCGTGCAGACGGTCGACTTCTTCACGCCTATCGTCGACGATCCACGGCAGTACGGACAGATCGCCGCCGCCAACGCGCTCTCGGACATCTACGCGATGGGCGCGCGCCCGATCGCCGCGCTCGCAATCGGCGCTTTTCCGGAAAGTATGGACGTAAGAGTTATCGCCGCCATCCTGGCCGGGGGCGCTGAAAAGGCGCGCGAAGCCGGCATCGCGATCATCGGCGGCCACACGATTAAAGACGACGAACCCAAATACGGACTTGCCGTCAGCGGCGTCGTGCATCCCGGCAAAATTTGGCGCAACAACACCGGGAAGCCCGGCGACGCGCTGGTACTGACCAAAGCGATCGGCACCGGAATTCTCACGACTGCGCGCCGCAATGACGCGATCGGCGACGACGTACTGCAGCCTGCAATCGATTCGATGCTTACGCTGAATCGCGAGGCGGCGGCCATTGGAGCGCAATTCGACGTGCACGCCGCCACCGACGTGACGGGATTCGGGCTCATCGGTCATCTCCGCGAGATGACGGCGAGCGGAGCGGGCGCAGAAATCTCGGCCCACTCCGTCATGCTGTTCGATGAAGTCGAGCGTCTCGCGCAAGCGGACAGCGTGCCCGGCGGAACGCGGACGAATTACCGTCTGGCGATAGAAAATGGCGTGCAGTTTTCCGATAGCGTTTCGCCGGCGCGGCGGCTCGCGCTCTGCGATGCGCAAACGTCGGGCGGATTGCTGTTCGCGGTACCGCCCGAACGCTCGACTGAATTGGTCCGCGCGCTAAAAAAAGCCGGGCTCGGCAACGCAAGCGAAATTGGATCGCTTACGCCCGAGCCCGTGATTTTGGTCGTCGATTAGTTTAGGGACGCGTGTCATAGGTCGTCGACGCAACCGTCGTGTCGCGACGCAGACCCATCAATCCGAGCAGACCCGCCAAACCGAGCAATCCCCACCATCCCGTTTGCGGATTATTGGTGACTGCCGAAGTGGTCGTGGTCGCATCCGACGTCGTGGTCGTGGTTGCCGGGCTGGCAACGGGGCTGGCGGCCGTGGTCGCTTGCGCGTATTGCGCGAACGCGACGCCCGGCGTCATCGCAAGAGCCGCCGCAAAAATTGCGCCGGCGGCAACTTTCCCGATGGATACTCTCATGTGGTAACTCCTCCCAAAACAAAGGCCTTGATACTGCTTCTTACCCGCCAAGCAGGCGGCTGAACGGGAGGCTGCCGCTCGCTCGCTAAGAGTGTCGGGATTCTTGGGAGGACGGCATGAAATCTTCGCATCCCGCTTTGCGCATCTTTACGGTCGCCGGATTGGCGTTGTTTTTCTGCGTGCTGAACCTGCCCGATCTCGTGCGGACCATCGGTTATCCCAACGGAGATATCGGCTTCCGGACGGATGGAACGATCGCGACCGTGGTAGCGCCGGAGCTGCCCGCATCCCGCGCCGGCGTCCGGGAGGGAGACAGGCTGGACCTCTCACGGTTGACGCCCGCCGGGCGCTCGGCGGTCATCGGCGGATATCTACCTTCTCCCGGTGACAGAGCCGCCATCGGCTTTTGGCATGAGGGAAAATTTCACCGAGCGACCCTCGTGGCAGTCGCCGAGGCTACAAAGCCTGCGTTTATCATCATTCGCGAAATCGTATTTTTCATCCCGATGCTGATCGGAGTTTTTCTGGTTCTCCTCCGGCCGAGTCCGATCACATGGGGATTCTTTCTGTTCTCACTGACGGCCGGCGGATCGCCGCCCAACTCCGTTTCCACGTCGCGTTTTTCAAGCGACTGGAATGCCGAAGCGGCTCTCTCGCTGATTTTCATAACAATCGGCGCGGTACTTCCGAAAATAGGCTTGGTCTTGTTTGCGTTCAGCCTCGCGCGGCGCGCGCTCTCGCCTTGGATTTGGGCCGCTCTTGGTCTCACGTTTTTTCTCGGAGTCATCGAAGTAGTGCCGCAACTCGCCCATCCGGAGCTGGCCGGAAACGGAAGCTGGCCGGCGCTCGCAGCGTTTTGCGAGATCGCCGCGGCGGCGATCGCGCTGTCGGGGCTTATTTACGCCTACATGCACGTCACGCTTCGGCTGCGACAACGGCTGCATTGGATCGCAGCAGGGTTCATCCTGTGGCTTATCGTTGACGTGATCGATGCGCTGCTTTGGCCCGCATACGAGTCATATGCCCTTCACACTGCGATAGATGCGTCCCAGATTATTTTTCCATTAACGGTCACGTACGCAATTTTTCGCGAGCGGGTCATCGACATCAATTTCGTCGTCAGCCGGACGCTGGCATACGGCCTGCTCACGACCGCAATCGTCGGCGTCTTCGCACTGCTCGACTTATTCTTGTCGCGCACGATGGAAGCGCGTTTCAGTTTGCCTGTCGACATCGTGGTCGCGCTCGTGCTCGGCTTTTTCTTTCACGCGTTACGCGGACGCATCGACGCGGGGGTCGACCGGGTCATCTTCCGCAAACGGCACGTCGCCGAAACCCGCTTGGCCCGTGCGGCAAGAGCGGTCGTGCACGTCGAAGAGACTTCAGCCATAGCTGATTATCTCACGCGCCTTCCCGCAGAAGTGCTCGATCTCACCGGCGCCGCGCTGTACATGCGTCGAGGCACGGGTTTCGCCCTGGAACAGGATTGCGGTTGGAAGCACTCTCCGGCGCAAACGCTCTCGTCGTCGGATCCGCTCGTGGCCTTCATCAGCTCCGAACTCGCGCCCGTGCGCGTAGGCGATGTGCCGATGCAAGCCGAGCATCTCGACCGGCTCGACGCGCCGGTGTTGGCGATCCCGCTCGTGTTTCGGAGAGAACTTGCCGGCTTCGTGCTCTATGGCGCGCACGATGACGGGGCCGACCTCGATAGCGACGACGAGCGCGCGCTCGTACCGCTGGTCAATAATGCGGCCGTCACTTACGATCACTTGGAGGCACAAGCGCTACGGGAAGAGATCGCTCGGCTGCGTTCGTTAGAACCGGCGCTATCCTAAGCTTACCCTACCTCGAAGAGTCCCGCTGCGCCCATTCCGCCGCCGATGCACATCGTCACCACGACGTACTTAGCTTTGCGCTTCTTTCCTTCGATCAGGGCGTGCATCGTCATGCGCGCACCGGACATGCCGTATGGATGACCGATCGCAATGGCGCCGCCGCTCACGTTAAAGCGTTCGTTCGGGATCCCCAGCGCGTCGCGGCAATACACCGTTTGCACCGCGAAGGCTTCGTTCAATTCCCACAAGCCGATGTCGTCGATCGTCAGGCCGTGTTGTTT
>JBBQQR010000036.1:0-10744 GCA_038215615.1 Vulcanimicrobiales bacterium
CTTTTTCTCAACTATCGGACATACCCCGCAGCTTACCGCCGAGCAGCAGGCATTTTTTGAAGAGCTCGTTCCGGCAGATTCATCCAACCCGTTTTTGCCGGCGGAACTCGCGGCCGTCACCGCGCGCGTGCGGCAGTCACCGGTCGCAGGCGCCGGGAGGGCTTTCGATATGCTTCTTGCCAAAGGTGCCTTCGTGAAGGTTAACGAGGAGCTGTACCGCGGCACGCAGATCGCGCAGATTCGCGCGCGCCTGCAAGGGTTCGTGCGCGAGCACGGCCGCATGACGATGGCAGAGTTTCGCGACCTGATCGGCACGTCGCGAAAATACGCCGTGCCGCTCTTGGAATGGTTCGATGCGCGTGGAATTACCGTGCGCAGCGGGGATTACCGGATGCTGCGAAGTGCGGACGAGGCGCACATATGATCGATGTGCGCGCGCTGCCGAAAGCGGAACTGCACATCCACATCGAGGGAACGTTCGAGCCCGCGCAGATCTTCCAATTCGCGCAGCGCAACAACATCAAGCTGGCCTATCCCGATGTCGCCGCGCTCGAAGAAGCGTACAAGTTTACCGATCTGCAGTCGTTTCTGAATCTGTACTACGCTGCGATGGCCGCGATCCGGACGGAACGCGACTTTGAAGAGCTGACGATCGCTTATCTGCAGCGGGCGAAAGCGCAGGGCGTGCGCCACGCGGAGATATTCTTCGACCCGCAAGCTCACTTGGAACGCGGTCTCAGTTTTGACGTCATAATAAATGGCCTGTGGGCGGCGCTACAGCGAAGCAGCTCCGAGTTTGGTATGACGACCGCACTGATCATGTGCTTCTTGCGCGATCAGTCTGAGGCGTCGGCTCTGCAGACGCTCGAACTGGCGCTGCGGCACCGCGACAAGATTATCGGGGTCGGTTTGGATTCGGCCGAGCTTGGAAATCCGCCCTCGAAATTTCAGGCGGTATTCGACCGCGCGCGCGCCGCCGGGTTTCTCACGGTCGCCCATGCCGGCGAGGAAGGGCCGCCCGAGTACGTCTGGGAGGCGCTCAATCTGCTCAAAGTCTCGCGCGTGGATCACGGCGTGCGCAGCATGGAAGATCCCAAACTGGTCGCGCATTTAGCGCAAACACAGATTCCACTGACGGTATGTCCACTTTCGAACGTGCGCCTGCGCGTGGTCGATCGCATGGCGGATCATCCATTGAAGCGTATGATGGACGCGGGGCTTCGCTGCACGGTCAATTCCGACGACCCCGCATATTTTGGCGGATACGTTGCCGACAATTTTAGTGCCGTCCAATTGGGACTGCAGCTCACCGATGACGACCTGGTGCAACTTGCGCGCCACTCATTCACTTCATCCTTTATCGATGAGTCGGCTAAGAAGAAGTTTCTCGCGGAGATCGATGGCTTTGCGCCGATGAATTCCTTGATGAATTCCGGATTACCAAAATGAACGCGGACCGTATGACGGAGCGCGTGCAAGACGCGCTCAATTCGGCTTACACGAAAGCTCTTCGCGAACACAACTCGCAGACCGCGCCCGAGCATCTGCTCGCCGCGCTGCTCGACCAGGACGGCGGAATCACGCCGGAAATCGTACGGGAGGCCGGCGCCGATCCCAAAGCGCTGGAGCAGCGCGTCACGCAAGCCATCGGGCAACTTCCCCGCTTGACCGGGGCCGGGGCCGAATCGGCTAACGTCACCGTTTCGCCGGAGCTAACGCGCCTGTTTTCGCAAGCTGACGGTGAGGCCAAGCAGCTCCAAGACGACTACGTCTCGGTGGAGCACTTGCTGCTCGCGCTGGCGCAAAGTAGTGGTCCGGCGGGCAAATTGCTGCGTGACGCCGGGCTTACGCGCGATAAGCTGCTTCAAGCGCTGCGCGAAGTACGCGGCAACCAGCGCGTGACCACGCAGAATCCCGAGGGCACGTATAAGAGTCTCGAGCGCTACGGCCGCGATCTGACATCCGAAGCCGAGCGCGGAAAGCTCGATCCGGTCATCGGCCGCGACGAAGAGATCCGGCGAATCATTCAAGTGCTCTCGCGCCGCACGAAAAACAACCCGGTCCTGATCGGCGATCCCGGCGTGGGCAAGACGGCCATAGTAGAGGGCCTTGCACAGCGCATCGTGCGCGGCGACGTACCCGAAGGCCTGAAAGACAAGCGGATCGTTTCGCTCGACATGGGCGCGCTGATCGCCGGCGCCAAGTATCGCGGCGAATTCGAAGAGCGTCTCAAGGCGGTTCTCAAAGACGTCCAGAGTGCCCAGGGCCGGATCTTACTTTTCGTGGACGAGCTCCACACCGTCGTCGGCGCCGGCAAGACCGAAGGCTCCATGGACGCCGGCAACTTGCTCAAGCCCATGCTTGCACGCGGCGAACTGCATATGATCGGCGCCACAACGCTCGATGAGTACCGCAAGTACATTGAGAAAGACGCGGCGCTGGAGCGGCGCTTCCAACCGGTGTTTGTGGGTCAGCCTTCAGTCGAAGACACAATCTCGATTTTGCGCGGGCTGAAAGAAAAGTACGAAGCGCATCACGGCGTCCGCATCAAAGATTCGGCGCTGGTTGCGGCAGCCGTGCTCTCCAACCGGTACATCAGCGATCGCTTCTTGCCGGACAAGGCCATCGATCTCATCGACGAATCCGCCGCCAAACTGCGGACGGAGATCGATTCGATGCCGCAAGAGCTGGACGAACTGACGCGCCGCGTCATGCAGCTGGAGATCGAACGCGAAGCTTTACGCAAAGAAAGCGACCGCGCGAGTAAAGATCGGCTAGAGCAGCTCGAAAAGGATCTCGCCGGCTTTAAAGAAGCGCAGCTGGAGCTGCAGTCGCGGTGGCAATCTGAGAAAAACGCGGTGCAAAAGGCCCGCACGCTGCGCGAGCAAATCGAACAGACCAAGGTGCACATCGAACAGGCGGAGCGGCAGTACGATCTCAATCGCGTCGCCGAGCTGCGCTACGGCAAGCTGGCCGAGTTGGAAAAACAGCTGCAGCAAGAGGAACAGAGCCTCGCGCAGCGCGACGGCAAGACGCGCCTTTCAAAGGAAGAGGTCGATGAGGAAGACATTGCCGAGGTGATCAGCCGCTGGACCGGCATTCCGGTAACGAAGCTCCTCGAGGGCGAAGTGCAGAAACTGCTGCACCTCGATGAGGAGCTGCACAAACGCGTGATCGGACAAGATGAAGCGGTCGACGCCGTCGCCGAAGCGGTCGTGCGTTCGCGTTCAGGTTTAGCCGATCCGAACCGGCCCATCGGCTCATTCATCTTCCTGGGCCCAACCGGTGTCGGAAAGACGGAACTTGCGCGCGCGCTTGCCGAGTACATGTTCGATGACGAACGCGCGATGATCCGCATCGACATGTCGGAGTACCAAGAAAAGCACACGGTCGCGCGTTTGCTGGGGGCTCCGCCCGGCTACATCGGTTTCGAAGAAGGCGGACAGCTGACCGAAGCCGTGCGGCGCCGTCCCTACAGCGTGATTCTTTTCGACGAAATCGAAAAAGCGCACCCGGACGTTTTCAACGTGTTTCTGCAGATTCTCGACGAAGGCCGGCTTACCGACGGACAGGGCCGCACGGTCGATTTCCGCAACACGATCGTCATTATGACCTCGAACATCGGGAGCCATCGTATTCTCGATTACAAAGGCGGATTCTCCGGCGCCGACTACGCCGTCATGCGCGCGACGGTGCTCGACGAACTGCGCCAGCATTTCCGGCCGGAATTCCTCAACCGTGTCGACGAAGTGATCGTGTTCCATGCGCTTACCGAAGAGCAGCTCGAAGAGATCATTGATATCCAGCTCGAACGCGTGCGCCGGCGGCTCGCGGAGCGCCGCATCGAACTCGAGCTTTCTACCTCAGCCAAGCGCCATCTCGTGAAGACCGGCTACGATCCGGTTTACGGAGCGCGCCCGCTTAAGCGCGCCATTCAGAAGGAAGTCGAGACGCCGCTGGGCCGCAAGATTTTAGCGGGCGACGTGCGCGAAGGCCAGCACGTAAACGTCGACTACGATGAGGTGCGTGGCGAACTGACGTTCAATGCTCAGCCGGTGCACGCATAATGTTCATGGAACTCGCGTTCAGCGAGCAGATGCACTTTTTGCTCGAAGCAATCAAAGACATCCAAGGTACGATTCGGGCGGTTGACACCAAGGTCAGCATCTTGCTGGCAGCGCTTGCGATTCCGCTTCCGCAGGTCGCGGTGTTTTTTACGTATTGGCACGCGCGCGGTTTTTCGGCGACGTGGGGCCACATGCTCATGGTTCTAGCCATCGTGCTGTATATAACCGCGGTCTACATTGCAGTAAAGACGCTGGTAGGAATCGGCGATGCGACCGGGCACGTTCGGGGCGTGCGGATGCAAAACACGTTTTATGCGGGCGGGATGTTCCGTCTGAACTGGCGCGACTCGCTAGCGGACCGGCTCTCGGTGAAATCATCGAAGACCGTTGACGAGTACGTTGCGTCGCTGCCTTCGACGCGAAACGGTATGGTCGAAGAGCTGGCGATCGAGATGATGGCTCTGGCTTACATCCGCGATTTGAAACTCTACCGGCAGCGATCGGCTTTTGCGGCCACGGTCACTGCCGGTGCAGTCGCGTTTATCGCGCTTATCGCGTAATCGTTACTTGACGGTGACGGCGAACGTCGTCGTGCGCGCGGGTTTTACGCCTTTTTGCCACGGGTGCGCATAGGAGAAGGTGATCTGCGCGGTGCCCGGATTGTTGGCTTTGCACACGAAAATCTGTTGGCCGCCCGCGCCCATTTTTTGTTTCGCCGTTGCGGGAGGTCCCTGGTAGGCCGAACCCCACACTGTAACCGTGCCGTTCGAACTCTTGCCGGTCCAAGAATATCCGGTTGTGGGATTGCCCGGGATGGCGATGAGGAACTCTTGTCCCGCCGTAACGCTGATGGGCGACGATTGAAAGACCGTTGCGTTATAGGTGTCGGCGAGCGCCGCCGCGCTCGCGCCGAGCGCGAAAAGCAGAGCAAGAAATGCGCCTTTAAATTTCATACGTTGACTTTCTCCCTTTTCCGCTGGCGCAAGCGCGCCGTCTCGTTGAGGATACGCTTTCGCAGGCGGATCGATTTCGGCGTCACTTCGACGAGTTCATCGTCTTCGATGAATTCGATGGCGCGTTCGAGCGAGAGTTCCTCGGGCGGCGCGATATTGACGTTTTCGTCGGAGCCTGAAGCGCGCATGTTGGTGAGTTTTTTTGCACGCACGACGTTGAGCGAAACGTCCATGTCGTCGTTGGCTCGCCCGGCGATCATGCCCTCGTACACCTCAACACCCGGCCCGACGAAGAAGCGGCCGCGCTGCTGTACGCCCATCAGGGCGTAGCCGGTCGTTCTGCCTGTGTCGCTTGCAACCAGTGCGCCGACGTTGCGGCTGGGCAACTCTCCCATCCAGGGCTGGTGGTCGTAATACGTATGCGACATAACGGCGGTGCCGCGCGTCAACGTGAGCAGCTCGCCGCGCAATCCGAAGATCGCACGCGTCGGCATCGTGTATTCGAGCCTGCGCGACCCGCCCACTGAAATCATGTTCGACATGATCGCCTTGCGCTGGCCGAGGGCTTCGATAACTGGGCCTGAGTATTCGTCGGGCACGTCGACGACGACGTACTCTACAG
The DNA here is from genome assembly GCA_038215615.1 of Vulcanimicrobiales bacterium. Classification (GTDB taxonomy): domain Bacteria; phylum Vulcanimicrobiota; class Vulcanimicrobiia; order Vulcanimicrobiales; family Vulcanimicrobiaceae; genus Rubrimentiphilum. The sequence continues at coordinate 5,643 of JBBQQR010000036.1, forward strand.
GTTCGTGTTTTTGGCCGTTGCGCTCGGTGAGGATCACCTGCGGCTTTGAAACTTGCAGTTCGTACCCTTCGCGGCGCATCGTCTCGATGAGAATCGAAAGATGCAGCTCGCCGCGGCCGCGCACTTCGAAGGTGTCGGCTGAATCCGTTTCCTCTACACGCAGGGCGACGTTCGATTCGAGCTCGCGCGTCAGCCGGTCGCGGATCTGCCGCGACGTGAGGAATTTGCCTTCGCGTCCCGCAAACGGCGAGTTGTTCACGCTGAAAAACATCGAGACGGTCGGCTCGTCGACCGCAACGGCATGCACGCCCTCGGGTTCGCTGACGTCTGCGATCGTGTCGCCGATGTTCAAGCCCTCGATGCCGGAGACGCAAATGATGTCGCCGGCCATCGCTTCCTCGACTTCGATTCGCTCCAATCCGAAAAACGTCAGCATCTTCGTAAGCCGCAATCCGGTCTCGACGGTTCCGTCGCGCGCGACCTTAACGATTGGCGCGTTCACACGGGCGACGCCGCGGAAGACCCGGCCGATGCCGACCCGGCCGACGTATTGGTTGTGGTCGATGGCTGAAACCAGCAGCTGCAGCGGGCCGTCTTCGCCCGGCGCTTCGGGAACGCGCGTCGCGATCGTTTCAAAAAGCGGTTCGAGCGTCGTACTCTCATCTTCGAGCTCGAGTTTGGCGATGCCGAGCTTGGCATTGGTGTAAACCACCGGAAACTCGGCTTGTTCGTCGTTCGCGCCCAGCTCGACGAACAGGTCGAAAACGTCGTTGACGATCTCTGCGGCACGCGCATCCTTGCGGTCGATCTTGTTAATCACGACGATCGTTTTAAGATCGAGTTCCAGCGCTTTGCGCAGCACGAAACGCGTCTGCGGCATGACGCCTTCGGCCGCGTCGACCAGCAGCAGCACGCCTTGCACCATTTGCAGCACCCGCTCGACCTCGCCGCCGAAGTCGGCGTGGCCGGGTGTATCGACGATATTGAACTTAATATCGCCGTGCTTGATCGCCGTGTTTTTTGCGAGGATGGTGATGCCGCGCTCACGCTCGAGGGGGTTGGAATCCATCACGCGCGTGGCGACGTGCTGCCCCTCCCGGAAAACGCCGCTTTGTTTGAGCATCGCGTCGACGAGCGTGGTCTTGCCGTGATCCACGTGCGCGATGATGGCGACGTTGCGGATATCGGGACGGGTGGTGATCATAAAGGGCGGGTTCGCGCTCGGGCGCGAAGCTTCCGGTATGGCCGCGGCAACGATCGAGCGCATCGGCGAGCATCTGTTCGTCAATGCGGACTGCGTGCGCGGCGCAGCCGCGCATCTGGCTGACGGCAGCGTCGATGTGATAGTGACCGACCCGCCCTATGGAATCGAGGGCGATCGCCTCGACCGGCATTACAACCGCGACGAGCGTTTTGTAGAGGATGGCTACGTGGAAGTCGATGCGCGCAAATACGCAAGTTTCAGCCGCGCGTGGATAGCACAGGCCGAACGCGTGCTCAAACCCGGCGGCCAGCTCTACGTCGTTTCCGGATATACCAACCTGTACGACGTGCTCGGTGCGTTGCGCAAGACGAGCCTGCGCGAGATCAACCACATCATTTGGAAGTACAATTTCGGCGTCTACACGTCGTCAAAGTTTGTTTCCTCACATTACCATATTTTGTATTATGCCAAGCCGGGCGGCAAGCGACGCTTCAATCTGCAGGCGCGGTTTGCGTTGGACGAAACCGCCGCGGACGGCCGCTCGCTCAACTATCGCGATCGCGAAGACGTGTGGAGCATCAACCGCGAGTACAAACCCGGTCAGCGTAAGAATAAAAACGAGCTGCCTAAAGCGCTGCTGAAAAAAATTCTCGCCTACAGCAGCAAAGAGGGCGACGTGGTTTGCGATTTCTTTTTAGGCGGCGGTTCGACCGCAGCGGTCTCTATCGGAATGAACCGCCGCTTCGTCGGCTTCGAAATATCGAAGCGTACGTTTCGAAGCCGCGTTCCCGACCTAAAGAAAATTGTTCCGGGCTCGTTACTCGAAGCGGTGCCCGAGCCGCACGTTGTGCGCAACCGCGGAAAACCATGGAGCGCCGCGGAGCTCGAGCAGCTGCACTGTCGCTTTCGCGAGCTGCGCGCATCGGGAGCGACTCGCGGCGCGATCGTTGCTACGCTCAGCGCAGAGCTCGAAAGGGGCGCTTGGGCAATCCGCAAGCGCCTCAGTTCGGCTAGGAGCTCTTAACTTAGCAGTAGCCTTTGCAGGGCGGATCCGTGGCAGAGACCGGCGGCGGCGTAACGGTACCCGCCGGTCGGGCAACCGTCCAGCTCGTTCCATCGGGCTCGACCAGTCCGTCGCCGTTCATCTGATACGGTCCGGTGTCTCTTGAGTACGTGTAGAGCGGATGGCCTTGGTACGCCCATTGCTTGCTGCCGTCGGGGCGCGTGATTGGTGAGAGGTCCCCGCTTGCCGTTGCATTGGCGGCGGCGGTCAGCGGCGGCCATGTTCCCGAGCAGCCGCTATATGTCGCCAACGTGCAGTTCGAGACGTTTACTCCGTCGGCAGTAAAGACGTAGAGCGTGAAGGCGCTCGGATTGACGTAGGCGGGATAGCCCCCGACCGAGGAGAGTACCGGGAAGTTCTGCTGAGGTCCAGGCGTTGCGGTCGGCGTGACATTCGACATGTAGATCGCGCCCGATGCAGCCACGACGTACAGATGCGCTCCGTCGGTTGCGATGCTGACGCCGGCTCCCGGTTCGCCCGTATACGTTCCCGAACTCAAATTGTAGTAGTAGATATTGTTGCCCGACGAATTGGTCGGGAAGCCGAGCACGAAGTAGCCGCCGCCGGTGGTGGCGGAGATTGCCGACGCATTGCCCGGCAGCGTCGAAAAGCTATGGTCGGGGTTTTCGTAGTAAATCGACCCCAGCGAATTCAAAATGTAGAGGCCGCCCGTATTGACCGAGCCGCCCGAACCGGTGTAGCTGCCGGTGTCCCATGACGCGGCAATGCCCGTGCCGGAACCAGGGACTTGCGTCCAGGCCCCGCTGACGTTGTGCCAAATCGCGCGGTCCGGTCCGCTGCCGCCGTTTGAGAGAACGTAGGTAGAGCCATCCGCCGCGGCGGTCAGCGTTTGGGCACCGCCTCCCAAGGCCGTCCATGCGCCGGCCGTATAGGAGTAAGTGCCGCCGGCTGAGTTGATCGCGTAGAGTGTGCCGCTGGGCGCAATTGCGAGCTGAGAGGCGAGCCCGGCAATGTTGGTCCAGGCGCCGCTGGCGTAATGCCAGATGTACTTGTCCGGGCCTTGCGGTTCGGTCGAGAGCACCCAAATCGAGCCGTCCGTGCTGGCGCTGACTTGCGTCGCGGAGCCGGGGATTTGCGTCCAGCTTAGGCCCTGGATATCGCTCTGCGTGCGGATGGGCGACTGCATTGCGCTGCGGGGCAGGATCGCCGTTTTCACCATCGGCTTCACCGGAATATTGGCCGGCGAGACGGATTGCGGCGTTGGCAGCTGGGGCGTTCCCCCGGGAATGTTCCGGTCCGAGCACGCGGCCGCAACTATGGCGATGCCAAGTGCAATAAACGAGATCCGCAATGACTTCATACGAAAAATCTCCTCCGGCCGCGGCTGACTGGCTCAGCGTACGCTCCAGGGATGAAGAAAGTTTGAAAGACCGCCCTCGAACCCAGGCGGCGTGGGTCCCGAATGGCTGGCAGTTTCGTCCCTGGCCGAGGCTTGACCGAATCGACAAAACGCGCGTCGGCGTTCGCGGCCTGCGCTTTACTATGTACGATGTCGCCCGTGACCGGAGCGCAACGATCCGATGGCCGCCAAATCCGCGCGATGCTTGCGTCGTATTATCAGGCCTTCCGCGCCCGCGACGTTGATACCATCATGACGATGTATTGGCGCAGCCCCAGATTCGTCGCATTCGATATCGTGCCGCCGCTCCGGTTCGTCGGATGGGACGCGTATAAGAAAGATTGGCAAGCGTTTTTTTTGGCCTTTAAAGGACGCTTAACGGATGACCCGATAACGTTCAAACTCGTCGTTGACGGTAGGATAGCCTACAGCGAGGGTACCGAACGTATGACGGGGACGCTTACCGACGGAACGAGGACGACGATCATTGTGCGCGCGACGGATGTCTATCGCAAGATCGGCGGCAGATGGTTCATCGTTCACGAGCACGTCTCCGTTCCGGTGGACTTTACTACCGGGAAAGCGATCTTTAACGCGCGCGATCACTAACTATGGGAGAGTACGGGTCTGGTGGCCCGCACGGTCTTCAAAACCGCTGAGGCCGGGGTAACTCGGCTGGTAGGTTCGATTCCTACACTTTCCCGCCACCCTTATGCCTTGTCACCATAAGTGCGACATGTGGTGATTGGCGTGCCACTTGTGGTGCTTGCGATCGTTTCCTCGCGACCTCCAAAGTACTAAACAAAGTACTTGATGCGCCATGGTTCTTTCTCACACAATATGGCGTGGCACAATTTCAATCACGTCCCTCTTTAGCGCTCCGAAACTCTTACGTGCGCCTCTCGAGCTGCAAAGATCGGCTGCGATCTGCACGGATTGCGCCGCCGGATCGATGCCGGTAATCCGTTGGTTCTACAGGAGATCGATTGCGGCTTTTTGTAAAAGCGAGGAAACTCTAAGAATATGCGCTGTTCGGATATTTCGTCGCGTAAGCGATCTTTGGAAAGCGGCGGACGTTCGTACGGCGGATCGGGTTCCTCGCCGAAGAACACGATCTCGCCGTCGAAGGGTTCCGCTCGCAGCGCTCGCGCCGCGCTAAAGCCGGCCAGGCCGCCACCGGCAATAACGTAGGTCTTCTTTTTATTCACGGTGAGTCGAGGAACTCGGCAAGGAATTAGCGCGCGCAAAGGAACCGTTGATGAGTGGAGCCCCAGCCTAAGCTTCTTACGTTAGGGCACGGAACCGCGACCGCGGACGAACTTGCGGCCCTGATTCGCGATGCCGGCATCGAGCTGATCGTGGACGTCCGGACGGTGCCCAAGAGCCGCCGGCATCCCCACTTCTGGCGCGAAGCAATGGAAGTCTGGGTTCCGGAACGCAGTGGGAGCGCATATCTCTGGCAACCGGCGCTCGGC
>JBBQQR010000037.1:0-10362 GCA_038215615.1 Vulcanimicrobiales bacterium
TCCACGATATACCGGCCACAAAATGAAACCATCGAAAGAGCAGGTTCACCCATTCGAGTGCGTAGGCGGTCATGTTTCGATCGCATCGGATAGGCGGAGGCGGGCAATCTTCGCTATCTCGCGCAGCGCCGTAGCGATTTCGGTTTCGCGATCGTTTTGGGTACGGCTCTCCACGGCGGCGAGAATCGACTCTTTGGTGTTTTCGCGCGCGCAGATGACGAACGGAAATAAAAAGCGCGCGCGATAGGCTTGGTTGAGCCGCTCGAAACGCGCGACTTCTTCCTTTGAAAGGCGGTTGAGGCCGGCGGAACGCTGCTCGTCGCGGGAGGCGGCCGTCAGGCGGCCTTCGCGGGCGACGCGGCCTGCGAGGTCGGGGTGCGCGGCGATCAGTTCGATGCGTTTCTCCTGGGGCGCTTGTTGGACGACGGTGACCATGGCGGCGTGAAGATCGTCCAGGTTTCCAAACGGCCGCTTCTCCCAAACCTCTTGCGCAATCCACGGTGAGTCTTCAAATGCAAAGCCGACCGCATCGCAAAAATCTGCGCGGCCGGCCCGGTTGAGTTCGGAGACCGTCACGCCATGGCGCTTACCCCCTGCATGCCTGGGCTTCCTGTGCCGCGAAGACCGCAGCGGTGCCGGCGACAGTCTTCGTTTTAGATTTTGGCGCTCAATACAGCCAGTTGATCGCGCGCCGCGTGCGCGAACTCAACGTGTATTGCGAGATCGTTTCATACGATACGCCATGGAAAGATCTTGCCGCGCGCAGCCCGCAAGCGCTCATTCTGAGCGGCGGCCCGGAAAGCACGCTCGTGCCGGATGCGCCGCGCATGGATCCGTCGATCGTGCGCAGCGGCGTACCGCTGCTCGGCATTTGTTATGGCATGCAGCTGATCGCGGGCGACGCGGGCGGCGAGCTGGTGAAACTCGACCGGGCTGAGTACGGACCGGCCACCGTCACGGTTGCGACCGGCAATCCGCTCTTCGCAGGCGTGCCGGGCGAGTCTCGGGCGTGGATGTCGCACGGCGACTCGGTCGTGAAGCTGCCGCCGGGGTTTTCGGAGATCGCCTCGACGGAGCGCTGCAAGGTTGCGGCGATGGCCGACGACGCGCGAAAAATATACGGCGTGCAGTTTCATCCCGAGGTGGCGCACACTGAAATCGGCCGCCGAGTGCTCGACAACTTCGTGCACGGCATCGCTGGGATCGGCTCGGATTGGCGCATGGAGTCGTTTGTCGAGCGCAGCATCGCCGAGATTCGCGAGCGCGTCGGCAGCGACAAAGTGATCTGCGCGCTCTCAGGTGGGGTCGACTCCGCAGTAGCGGCCACGCTCGTTTCACGCGCCGTCGGTGAGCAGTTGACCTGTATTTTTGTCGACCACGGGCTGCTGCGCAAGAACGAAGCCGCGCTGGTGGCCGAGGCATTTGTCGAGGTCCTTCATTTAAATGTAGCTGTGGTTGACGCGCGTGAACGATTTCTGCGGCGGCTCGACGGCGTTGCGGACCCCGAGGAGAAGCGCATCCGCATCGGCCACGAGTTCATCGCCGTCTTCGAAGAAGAAGCCGCCAAGATTCCGGGGGTCAAATACTTGGTGCAGGGTACGCTCTATCCCGACGTCATCGAATCGAAGACTCCCGCGAGCAAGGCCGGGCACAAGATCAAATCGCACCACAACGTCGGCGGTCTGCCCGAGGAAATGAATCTGGAGCTCATCGAGCCGCTGCGTGCGCTCTTCAAAGATGAAGTTCGCGCCGCCGGCAAAGTTTTGGGTCTGCCGGAGCGGATCGTGCAGCGCCAACCGTTTCCCGGTCCGGGATTGGCCGTGCGCATCATCGGCGACATCACCGGCGAACGCCTGGATTTGGTGCGCGAAGCCGATGCGATCGTTTGCGAAGAGATCGATGGTGCGACGCTCGATCCCAAACCCTGGCAATATTTTGCGGTGCTTACGCCGGTAAAGAGCGTCGGCGTGATGGGCGACGGCCGGACCTATTCCAATTTGGTGGCCGTGCGCGCGATCACGAGCGAGGACGGCATGACTGCCGACTGGGCGCGCCTGCCTTATCCTTTGATGGAGCGCATCAGTACGCGCATCGTCAACGAAGTTCCGGGCATCAACCGCGTCGCGTACGACATCACGTCGAAACCGCCGAGCACGGTCGAGTGGGAATGAAGGTTCTCGTTATTGGAAGCGGCGCACGGGAGGATGCGCTCTCGTGGCGGCTGGCGGCTTCACCGTCATGCGAAGCGGTGTTTGCGGCGCCCGGAAATGCGGGGACCGCGTCGCGCGGCGTCAATTGGGAGATCGCGCCGACCAACGGCAAGGCGCTGGGCGCGCGCTGCAAAGCGGAAGGCATAGATCTCGCGGTTATCGGCCCCGAAACCGCGATCGCGTCGGGGGTGGGCGATCGTTTGCGCGAGGCGGGCATCGCGACGTTCGGTCCGGACCGTTCGGGCGGGCGTTTGGAGTCAAGCAAAATTTTCGCCAAGCGATTTATGGAACGCCACAATATTCCGACGGCACGCGCGTTCGCCGTACATTCGATCGGCGCCGCGCAAAAAATTCTCGACGAATGGACGGGCGCATGTGTCATCAAAGCCGACGGGTTGGCGTCGGGTAAAGGCGTTGTTGTTGCGGCCGACGCCGCGCAAGCGCGCGGCGTGCTGGAGGAGTGGTACGGTGGAAGCCGCGTGCCCGGCGGTGGCGCCGACGTGCTGCTCGAGGAAAAGCTCGAAGGCCGCGAGGTTAGCGTTTTTGCGGTCGGCGACGGACGTACGCTGTATCCGTTCGCGTCGGCTTGCGATTATAAACGCGCCGGCGACGGCGATACCGGTCCGAATACCGGCGGCATGGGGGCGTATTCGCCGCCGCACGGTTTTCCATCCGATCTCGACTCGCAAGTGCAGGAAGGCATCATCGGGCCGGTGCTGCGCGGGCTGCACGCCGACGGCGAGCATTACATCGGCGTGTTGTACTGCGGGTTGATGTGGACGGCTCAAGGCCCGTACGTGATCGAATTCAACGCGCGGTTCGGCGATCCGGAAACGCAAGTTCTCATGCCGCGTGTGAACGGTGATTTCGCATTGTTTCTCAAATCTGCGGCGGATGGAAAGCTGGACACGAGCGTGGCGTCGCTCGGCGAGCGAGCCTGCGTCGGTATCGTACTTGCGAGCGCGGATTACCCGCGCAGCAGTATGCCCCTGAGAGACCTGCCCCGCGACATCGCCTTACCGGATGACGTGCACGCATTTTGGGGAACGTCCAGCCTGCAGAACGGCTCGGTGAAATCGGCGGGCGGTCGCGTGCTTACGGTCAGCGCCCTCGGAAGCGATCTCGAAGTGGCGCGCGTACAAGCTTACGATGCGGTGCGGGATCTCACGCTGCGGTTCGGATCGGCTACCGGCCTGACATTCCGTCGCGATATCGCGCTCATGACAAAATAGCGAACGATTCACCTTTCAGAGGATGACGCGTTCGACGTAGCCGGTCAGTTCAACGTAACCCTGTCCGCGCGGACGATTTGTGGTGGCGTCGCGGACGTCGGCGGCGCCTTCCCAATACGACGGCGACGAGCGCAACACGAGCTCTTGGTTTGCCAGCACGGGCGTTACGTTGAGATCGAGCGACGCTGAAGGCACGCGAACGCGCCAACTGCCGGGATACGATGCGTGAGTCGCGCCGCTTCGCCAATGGCTGGTCGCAGTGACGGTGAATTCGTTGAGCGAGAGTGGACGCACCCGGCCGTCACGTTCGATGAGGCTGCCGGACGATTGCGGTTCGATCGTGTTGTCAGGACGGCGGAAGAGATAGATCATGAGCTCGCGGCCGTCGTCAAGTTGCAGCGACATCCAATCCCAGCCAGTTTCTTCAGAAAGCAGTTGATTGGAGCCAAACTCGTGGTCCATCCAAGATGTCCCGCTAACGCGCAACGTCTTGCCGGCGTAGGTCAGTGTGCCTTGCGTCTGCAGGCGCGAGTACGAATAGTAGTGCGACGCGCAGCTCGCGCACGCGCCCTTGCGAAAGAAGCCGTCGTGACCGTGAATCGCGGGCGGCTTGAGCGGCTTCTGCGTAAGATCGAGGCGGATATCGCCATCGTCGGCGTGCAGTGCCATGGGGAAGCCCCTAAGCGACCAAGTATCCACGTTGATCGCCAGTTTTCCGGCCGCGGCGCCGCCCAGACCGAGCGCCGAGCGCGCGATACGTTCGGCGTGAAAGAATTTTCCGCCCTGCTGATCGGTGAGCGCAAAATGCGCGGCATAGACTTGGTCGCCGCGCCATCGGCTGCTGCCGAGGATGCGCCGGGCACGCGCGACGTCTTGCGGCCGGACGCGAGCGCGAAAGAACGTGACTTCGTAACCGAATTTTCGGCCGTCGGCGACTTTTATATGCCCGGTAAAATACCACCACTCGGTTTGGTATGAGGGATGCGAACCGTGATCGGCCGGAAAGCGGAATTGATATGGCGCGGTTGCAATTGCAAACGCCGCCGCGGCTGCCAAAATGACGTTCATTCGGCGCGCACGGCGTCGGCGGTGGCAATGCGCGCGGCAACACGAGCCGGATAGAGTCCGGCCAGTATGGCGGCGATGAGCACGAGCAACAGTGATTCCGCCAGCGGCCAGTACGGAACGTGCAAATGCATCGGCCATCCGAAGGCTTGGCGATCGATGACGTAAATCAGGAGCAGTCCGAGCAGCATTCCGGCTCCTATTCCAAAGAGGCCGCCCAATACCCCGATCAGCGCCGCTTCGTAGAGCACCATATTTCGAACCGCACCGATCGTTAGACCGAGATAGCGCAACACGCCGATTTCGCGGCGCCGTTCGAGGACCAGCGCAAAGAGCGTGCTCACGACGCCCATAACGGCGATGGTAATCGCGATAATGTTGAGCGCTTGCGTAATAAGGAACGTGCGATCGAAAATGGCGAAGACGACTGCCCGCAGATCGTGCGTGGTTTGCACTTCTACGCGCAGCGGCAGCGCGGCGCGAATGATGCGCGTGCGCAGGGCATTGAGATCGGTGCCCGGTTTGGCATAGACCGAAAACATGCCGGCGGAGTCATCGTGGTACAGACGATTGAACGTGCGTTGATCGACCAAAATAGTGCCCGAATCATTCGAGTAGTCATCATAAATGGCCGCTATGGCGAAGGAGGTGGGGCCAGCCGGCGTATCGAGCACAATCGCGTCGCCGGGATGCAGATTGGCTTTTTCGGCAAAGGGCGCGCTCACGATGACGCGGGTGGTTCCGGGGAGTGTGCGAGCCAGCGTTGCCGCGCCGTCGCCACCGGAAATATGCACCCAATCGCGCTGCCCGATCGTGCGGAAGTCGGTCCGCGCCAGAGTGATCAGCGATCCGTGAAACGGAACTTCCACGCCGCGGAACGTGTCGACGGCCGCCACGCCCGGCAGCGCGCGAATGCGTTGGGGAATCCTGGCCGGAATGCGCGCGTCGTAGACTTCGCCGGAGACTCCCATTGGGCGAACGAAGAGATCGGCGATCAGTGTTTGGTCGAGCCAGGCCGCGACGGTCGCGCGCAGCGAAAAGACGCTGACGGCGACGCTGACAATCATGGCTACTGCGATGGCCAGCGCCGCGATCGCCAGACTGTTGCGGCGCGGCGTGCCGCCGAAATTCGCCGCGGCTAAAAGCGCTGCGGATGAAAAGCCATAACCCAGTTTTTGCAGCAAGCGCGCGGTCGCGATGACGCCGAGCGGCACGAGCAGCGATGCGCCGAGAATGATACAGAGCGCTGACGCGTAGCCGAACAACGGGAGGCCGTCGATTGCGGGCGCTTGCGATAGAACGTACGCGACGCCGAGCAAAAGCAGTCCGCCCAGCGACAGCACGATGGCGAGCCGGTCCATTTGCGGTTCGAAACCGCGCGAACCCATGACGCGCGAGGGTTGCGTGCCGGCTGCTTCGACGGCCGGCGCAATCGCGGAAATCATGGCGACGACGATGCCGAAAAGCAGCGCTTCGAGCATGAGCCGCGGATCGTAGAGTACGCGGTCGACATGCGTGCCGACGTAGAGCGTGTTGACCGTGTGCGTTACGGCGCCGACCGCCAGGCGCGCCAAAAAATAGCCGAACGCTAAGCCTAAGAAAGAACCCAGTACGCCAAAGAGCGCGCCTTCGGCCAGGAAGGTCGCGAACACTTGTTTGCGCGTTGCGCCGACGGCGCGCAGCGTTCCAATCTCAGCGCGCCGCTGGACGACCGAGATGGCCACAGTGTTGTAGATCAGGAACGCTCCGACGAGTAGCGCGATCAGAGAGATCGCGGCAAGATTTACTTGGAAGCTGCGCAGCAGGCGGCGAACTTCATTTGTGCGCGTGGCGGGCTCCACGACGCGCGTGCCGGGCGGCACGATCTTTTCGAGCGCGACCTTGGCTTTCTGCAGGCGCTGCGGGAGGACGATGCAGTCAATGCGATCGATGGTGCCGACTTTTCCGAAGAGCTCTTGGGCGGTGACGATGTCGACGAAGACGACGCTCGAGTCGGCTGCACTGACCGAACGCGGAACGATCGCCGCGACGGTAAACGTGACGGCCCGCCCGCCAGCCAGCGCGGTGAATCTGCTTCCGAGGTGCAGCCCCAAGCGATCGAGGACGCGCTGCGAAACGATCGCGCCGCGACCGTCCATCAGGCCGTAGGGATCCGACTTGCCGGTTACGTCGATCCCTTCGGGCAGCGGCTGCAGCAAATCTATCCCGAGCACGCGGAGAATTTCGCCGGAGTTGGGATCGCCTTGCCGCGCGCCCACGACGATCGAGTCTTCGATAACCGGCGAAGCTTGCACCACGTCGGGCGCGCGCATCACCTTTAGCAGGGTGCGTTCATCGAATCCGCGCCCCTCGCCGAGCACCTGTAAATTCACGCGGCTCGTTACGATATTCACGTTCGAAGAAAACGACGCGATCGCGGTTGCGTTCGCGAGATCGATCGCGACGAATAATCCGATACCAAGACCGATCGCGAGCAGCGTTACGAACGAACGCAGGCGGTTCTGCCACATATAGCCGAGCACGAGCGAGCGAAAAAGCGTGAGGAGCGCGCTCACAACAGTATTTTGCCGTCCTGCATTTGGATCGAACGGTCGCACCATTTTGCAGCTTCGGGTGAATGCGTTGCCATCAAAATTGTTTGTCCACGGTCGGCGATGTCGCGCAGAAGTTGGAGAACCATGATGCCCGAATGCGAGTCGAGATTGCCGGTGGGTTCGTCGGCTAAGACCAGCGCCGGCTTATGAACGATCGCACGCGCGACGGCCGCGCGCTGAGCTTGGCCGCCCGACAGCTGCGCCGGATAGGCGCCGGCCTTGTCCGCGATGCCAACCGCTTCGAGCGCGTCCGTAACGCGCTGCTCCAATTCCTTTTGCGGGCACCGCTGCAAGATGAGCGGAAGGGCGACGTTCCCGGCAACGGTCATCGCGGGCAAGAGATTAAAAAACTGAAATATCGTTCCGATGCGATCGCGCCGGAGTGTGGTCAGTGCATCGTCCTTGAGCCGGCTCGTCTCCCGGCCGTCGACCAAGACGCTGCCCGAGGTCGGCAAATCGATGCAGCCCGCCAAATTCAGCAGCGTGCTCTTTCCGCATCCGCTCGGGCCGACCAGCGCGACCATTTCGCCCGGCGCCACCTCGCACGATACGCCGTCGAGCGCGCGCACGCCGTCGTAATCTTTTGTAACCGACACCATCGCAAGGGCGCGCACGCCCGCCTTGTTCTCGCCGGGCTTCCGGAGGCCCGCTCAGGATGACAAAACGTAGGCCTTCCGAACTAGCGAGGCATGTGTGGCGTCGCGGGAATCTACGCACCGGGGCACGACGCGGCGCGGCTTGCGTTTTTTGCACTCTACGCGCTGCAGCACCGCGGACAAGAATCGGCGGGCATCGCCGCCGCGGACGGCGGCACGCTGCGATCGCACAAAGAGATGGGCTTACTCGGCGCCATCTTCGATGAAGAGAATCTGCGAGAGCTCAACGGCTACATATCCGTCGGGCATACCCGCTACTCAACGACCGGTTCTTCGATCGTCGTCAACGCGCAGCCGCTGCTCGAACAGAGCGTGCTGGGCGATTTTGCATTCGCGCACAATGGCAACCTAACCAATACCGACGAGCTGCGCGAGACGCTTTCGCCCAACGTAACGCTGCACGCGACGTCGGATTCCGAAGTGATGGCAAAGCTGATCGTCGAGGGCAGCGGATCGATGATGGATCGGATTACGTCGCTGCTGGAACGCGCGCGCGGAGCATACTCGATCGCGCTGTGCACCAAGGACGAGCTGTACGCGTTCCGCGATCCGTGGGGCGTGCGGCCGCTCTGCCTGGGGACCTACGGGCAGGGCGGTTACGTGGTGGCGTCCGAGTCGTGTGCGCTGGCTACGATCGGCGCGAACTACGTGCGCGAACTCAAACCCGGGGAAATCGTCCGCATCTCTAAGGACGGCTTCGAGTCTGTGATGGTGCGTCCGGGTGAGAAGACCGCCCTGTGCATGTTCGAGTACATTTATTTCGCTCGTCCGGACTCAAATTTCAGCGGCGAATCCGTCTACATGGCGCGCTACCGCATGGGGCGCGAACTCGCGCGCGAATATCCGGTCGAAGCCGATGTCGTGATGGCGGTGCCCGACTCCGCAATTCCCGGCGCGATTGGATACGCGGCGGAGGCTCAGCTGCCGTATGTCGAGGGACTGATCAAAAACCGCTACATCGGCCGAACGTTCATCAGTCCCGAACAGCATATGCGCAGCCGGGGCGTGCACTTGAAATTCAATCCGGTGGTCGAGAATCTCAACCAGCAGCGCGTCGTGGTAGTCGACGATTCGATCGTCCGCGGAACGACCACGCCGCGCATTGTCGAGCTGCTGCGTGAAGCGGGCGCATCGGAAGTGCACGTGCGCATCAGCTCGCCGCCGATCATGCATCCGTGTTATCTGGGCGTGGACATGGCTACGTACGATGAGTTGATCGCCGCCAACCTCACGGTCGAAGAGATCTGCCAGCGCATCGGCGCCGATTCGCTTGGCTTTCTGAGTCTCGACGGACTGGTCGCTTCGACGGGGCGCAAGAGGGAAGAGATGTGTTTGGGCTGCTTGACCGGCACGTATCCTAACGTTCCGGCGTGGCATGCTTCGCGCGCCGCGCCGGTCTAGGGGAAGCGCTTTTCTTTCACGTCCTCCGCAAACGCTTGGAGCGCTGCCGTCGCGTCGGTTCCGATGGACGCATAGCGTTTGGCAAAACTGGGTGAGTCCGGGTACATCCCGAGTATGTCGTGCAAGACGAGCACCTGCGAATCGCAATGCGGGCCCGATCCGATGCCGATGGTGGGAATAGTCAGCATCGCGGTCAGTTCGCGCGCGACGTCGTGATCGATCACTTCGAGCACGATCGCGTACGCGCCGGCAGCTTCGATCGCCTTCGCGTCGGCGACTAAGCGCTCGCGGTTCTTGCGCATCTTGTAGCCGGGACCCAGGCTTGCGGTTTGCGGCATGACGCCGATGTGTCCGACGACGGGAATGCCGGCGCTGTAAATTGCCCGGATGCGGTCGGCGACGAACGTGCCGCCTTCCATCTTTACCGAACACGCGCCGCCGTCTTTGACCAGGCGGATGGCGTTGCGCGTGGCGTCTTCGTCGCTGACTTGATACGAGCCGAACGGCATATCCACCATGATGTGCGCGCGCGACGTGCCGCGCACGACTGCGCTCGCATGATGGATCATGTCTTCGATCGTAACGGGCGTCGTCTCATCGTAGCCAAGCACGACGTTGCCGACGCTATCGCCAACGAGAATGACGTCAATGCCGGCTTTTTCGGCAAACTGTCCGAACGGCGCGTCATATGCGGTCACGATTGGAAAGGTCGTGCGGCCTTTACGGCGCTTTATCGCGCCGGCCGTAACGCGGCGGACCGTTCCCTTTTCAGGCTCGTACGGGCGCGCGTTTTCCAGAACGTTCTTGTGCACGGTGTGCGTAGCCACAGCCGTTGGACCTTCTGTCACGCCGGAGGGGACTCATGCATTTCTCTACTATGACTCGCGCGCTCGTCTCGGTGCTCGCCTTTGTCGCGGCAAGCTGCGCGCACATGGTGCCGCCGGCCCCGCTCCCACCGCAGCCGCCGAAAGAAGCGAACCCGATCATCATTATCAACGGGCGTCCGGAACGCTCGCCGCTCACGCTTCACGATTCGGCACGGCCGGCGGTAAAAGTAATTCCGAGCGCACCGGCAACACCGGACGTCGTCGCAATCGGCTGGTCACTGCGTGATACAGTTGTGTGGGATGGAAGAAGTGCTCTTAGCCGACCAGCCGTTCATCGTTCGCACCGGATGTCGCCGTGGAAGTACGCTCGCCGTCGT
>JBBQQR010000038.1:0-9681 GCA_038215615.1 Vulcanimicrobiales bacterium
AAACCTTTTGGCTCCCCAACCTGGTCCTGCAAGGGATGGATGATAAAGAAGCGGTTTCCGAAGCCGCGCTTAAAGCACAGCGAGCGCTGGCCGACGCGATGCCGATTCTGGTCATGATGTCGGATCCCGATGGCGTCGTGAATTACTTTAACCGGCGCTGGTTCGACTTTACGGGTCAACCCTATTTCGAGCGCGATGTCGATTGGGATTGGCAGAAGTACATGCATCCGGACGATGGCGCGCGGGTCGCGCAAGAATGGGCCGAGGCCGTCGCGCAAGGACGCGACGTGATCGAGACGCAGTACCGGCTGCGCGAAGCCGCAACCGGCGAATATCGCGTCTTTCAAGCCCGGGCCGTCGCAGTTCGAAACCAGTCCGGCGAGATCACACAGTGGTTCGGAACGGCGATGCAAACCGCTTAAATGCTGTAGGCGCCCCTGCTAGCGGCGCCAACCGAGCGGCCCCTTGCTGACGAATGATCGCGCGCGAATGGGGTAGAGTTCGTGGGCTGTGAAAATGCTCAACAAGGTCCCCGAAGTCACCGTATTCTTTTGGATCATCAAAGTCTTGGCAACGACGGTCGGCGAGACGGCTGCGGATTACCTATCGACCACGCTGCACTTAGGTCTCGTGACGACCTCGTATGTGATGAGCGGAGTCTTTTTGGTGGCACTGGCTTTTCAACTCGTGACCAGGCGCTACATACCGGCTGTCTATTGGATTGTTGTAGTGCTCATTAGCGTCGTAGGCACGCTCATCTCCGACAGTTTGACGGATAGACTCGGCATTAGTCTGACCGTTACGTCGATCACGTTCAGCTCAGTTCTCCTGGCCGTCTTCGCCTTGTGGTGGCTAAGCGAAAGGACGCTCTCCGTTCATAGCATCAACACGACGCGGCGAGAGCTTTTCTATTGGGCGGCTATTCTTTTCACGTTCGCGCTGGGAACCTCAGCCGGCGATTTGCTCGCCGAAGCTTCCGGTATCGGGTATGCCTGGGCCGTCCTAGTGTTCGCGGGGATGATCGGCTTGGTCGCCCTCGCATACTACCTCTTCAAAATCAACGGCGTCCTGGCGTTCTGGATTGCCTACATTCTGACGCGGCCACTTGGAGCTTCGTTGGGCGATTTACTCTCGCAGCCGGGCAAGGCGGGTGGTGTCGGCTTGGGCACATCGATGACCAGCTTCATCTTCCTTGCCATGATCGTCGTTCTCGTCGGTTACCTGACCATGACCCACCGCGACCGCATCGAGGACCTTCCGGCGACCGACTTGGCGCGAATTCGCGAGCACGGACTCTAATGATGGTCTTGAGAGGAGCGTAAGGTAGCACAAATCGCGTCCACGTGGACCCGTGAAGCGTCCACGGCCCGGAAATCAGGCGGTTCGGCGTCATACAGCGACACAAAGTCCGTCCCCGCAAGCACGATCGTTTCCACGCCTTCTCGCTCCAATAGCCTGTGCGCTATGTCTGATAACCGCTCGCGATCCGCTTGCGTGCCTTTTGCGCCACGCGCGAGGTTGATATAAAGCGTATCGATATCCCGAATTTCTTCGGGCGACGGTTTCACGACGTCCACATCGAGATACCCGAAGAAATCGCTCTCTGCCACGAAACTGGTCCCGAACAGACTCACCCGCCGCAGCCCCTGTGTTTTAAGCTCCGCGTTCAGCGCGGCCGGTAATTCGACCAGCGGGATAGGCGAAACAGCGCGCAGCTGCTCCAAACACAGATGCGGCGTTACCGCGGCGATCGCGCCGATCGTTGCGCCGGCGCGCGACAGCGCGGTCAATATGCCGCCGAGATACTCCGCCAGGCGATCGATCTCGCCGTCGACGATGAAGTTACGCCCCGTTTCCAAATCCGCATGCGCAAGCAGGATGGGAAACGGATTCGAATGCGGCAACGCCCGCGCGATGCTTTCGTAGTAGTGAATGCCGGCGGGCACCCCGAGCCCGCCGATCAATCCTAACCGCGCTATAGTGCGGCCGCCAATTGGTCCAGAATCGCCGTCCAGCCCTCTGTGTGCCGCTCGGCCGATTCGACGCTTGCGAGTTGTTCGTGCGTCAGCACGACTTCCGTCCCGCCATCAACTTCGTTGAACACGAGCGTGAGCAACGACTCGACCTCATCTTTGGGATCGTCTTCTTTCCAGCTCCATGTCATCGAAAGACGCTCGGGACGGCGCACCTCCCGGTACGTTCCGCGCACCAAGAGTTTTTCGCCCTCCGGCGGCTCCATCACGATACTATATGAGCCGCCCTCGCGGACGTCCATCTTGATATCTCGCGTCGCCACGTCACCCGGCCCGAAAAAACGCGCTGCGATCTCCGGCTTCGTCCACGCGTCAAACACGCGATCGCGCGACGCCTTGTACGTGCGCCGCAAAACAATTGCCGGTACGACCGGCGTTCCTGTCTGTGTCATCTCTTCTTCTTTCTTTTGGAAGGTTCGTCGAGAATATCGCCGAGCCGGTCGAGTGCAGCGTTCCAGAATGCGTACTGCTTTTCCATCCATGACGACGCGCTCCGTATCGCCTTGGGCGAGAGCGTGCAACGATGCACGCGCCCCACGACGTCGCGCTTGAGCAGCCCACACTCCTCGAGCACGCGCACGTGCTTCGAAATGCCCGGCTGCGAAATGGAAAAACCGGCCCCCAGCTCGCCGACCGTCAGCGGCCCGCGAGCCAGCCGCTCTACGATACGCCGGCGCGTGGGGTCGGCCAGCGCCGAAAACACCGCGTCGAGTCCACCTTGAGTATTAACCATAAGGTTATATAACTATAAGGTTATATATACCGCATGTCAAGCGACCACCTCATCTGAAACAAGCTGCCGCGCTACCGCGTATCCCGGGAAGATAGGAGGAACCCACTATGATGAGTGGCTCTTTGGCGCAGCGCTATGCGCGAATTGCTGGCGTTCTGCTGCTGCTGTCGCTGATCGGTGGGGGCTTCGGTGAGTTCTTCGTTCCGACAGCGCTCATTGTGCCGGCCGATGCTGCGGCTACAGCCCATAACATCCTGAATTCTCAAGGGCTCTTCCGGATGGGCTTCGCCGGCTATCTCCTAGAGGCGATCTGCGATATATCCCTGACATTCATGTTTTACGTGTTGCTGAAACCGGTGAACAGCAACATCGCCTTCCTCGCAGTCCTCTTTCGGATCGTGGCCACCGCCACATTCGCCGTATGCGAGCTCTTCTATTTTGCAGCACTCCATATTTTGAATGGCGCCGCTTATCTGAAGACGTTTACGCCCGCCCAGCTGGATACTTTAGCGCTGCTCTCGCTCAAGTTTTATGAATTCAGCGGCCAATTACTCGTGGTGTTTTATGGGATCGCCTGCGTGCTGCTCGGGTACTTGATCTTCAAGTCCGGCTACATCCCGAAGTATTTGGGCGCCCTTATGGCGCTGGCCGGCGTCGGCTTCGTTGCGAAGACCTTTGCTATGGTGCTCGCGCCGGCGCTCGCGTTCCCGTGGCTTATCGCGGCGACGCCTCTCGCTCTGCTCCTACTGATGGGTTGGTTTTTCCTCAAGGGCGTCGACGTTGCGAAATGGGAAGAACGGCAGCGGGCCTAACCGGCGCGTAAATGAAGAACTTCCTCGCGTTCCCGCTTACTCGCCTCGTCCTGATTGTCGTGCTGTTCGGCGCGGTCGTGTTTTCGCTGACGCCGCTGGCATTGCGCGTACACTCGCTGATCTTCTCGCAATCGATCGTGTTTGCAGCATTGCTCGCGGTTACGCTGCTCGTCGAACACTACTGCGCCCAGCAAACGATAGCCGACGTGGGTTTCCCCTCAACCGGCGCCATCAGTGGAATCTTCGGCGGCCTCCTCGCCGGCGCGATTCTTTTCTCAGTCGTCATCGGCGTCCTCATACTTACGCATTGCTATAGCGCGAGCTTCCAATCGTGGAACGCACTCGTACCGGGGCTGGCGTTCTTTCTGCTTGGTGCGCTCGTCGAAGAGCTGCTTTTTCGCGGCGTGCTCTTCCGTTTAGTAGAGAAACTGACCGGAACGTGGATTGCGCTCGCACTTTCCGCCGTGCTCTTCGGCGCCATCCACATCGCCAACCCGCACGCAGCTCTCTTTTCCAGCCTTGCAATCGCTCTCGAAGCCGGCGTCTTGCTGGGGCTCGCTTACGTCCTTACGCGATCGCTGTGGTTTGCGATCGGCATCCACTGGGGCTGGAATTTTTTCGAAGGACCGATCTTCGGCACGCAAGTCTCAGGCGGCCAATTCACGGCTACCGTCTTCCACGCAAAAATGAACGGCCCCAGCTGGCTGACCGGCGGAAGTTTCGGCCCGGAAGCCGGCGTCGCGGCACTTGTTGTTTGTCTCGCCGCCGCGGTAATCGTCGGCTCGCTCGCCATAAGAAAACGCCGGCTCATCTCACCGATGTGGCTGAAGGCACAATGAGCGCCGAATACACATTCGCGGCGCCAATCAGCTCACTGGGCTCCTGCATCTTACCGAAGCTTGGCGAGGCGAAGATATCCAGTTTGCAAACCGTTTCATCCACACCGAACTGCCGGACCGCCTCAAGGACCCCGCGTACCGTGCCGAACTGATATCCCCCGATCCGGACCGTCGTTCGCACAAAGAATTACTCGTCGCCGACATGCTTGAACAAACGGGATCTTACATTAAGTACGGCATGATCGACGGACAGCAATTCCTGGATATCACCGGCGGTTATATCAGACACATGTGGGAGTGCCTGAAGCCCGTCGTAGCGATGCGCCGCGTCGCTATGAACAGCGCGGCGTTATACGAAAACTTCGAATATCTCGCCCTGCTCGAACAGGACTTCAACACCAAGCACGGCGGCGACAACTACCCTCGCGGCGTACGCCGCCTCATGGATGAAAAAGAGTGGCGCGAGCTGGGAAGCTAAGTTCCGACGAGCTGCGCGTTTGGCCTGATCTGCAGCAAATAGGCGTAATCGCCGACGCTGCGCGCAATTTCGTTCATGGCATCTTCCGCCAGTGGTTTTCGCAGACACGCATTCGCGCCCGCGCGATAGCCCGCGGCTACCACATCGTTTTGATCTTCGGAGCCCAGCATGACGATCGGCACGCTCGCCAGCTGCCGGTCTTTGCGCAGCCAGCGCAGCGTCGCTTCGGCGGCGTGACTTCCGCCCGCATCCAGGTCCACGAGCACGACATGCGGCTGTGGAAATGCGCGCGCTTGAACTGACGGCAGACTGGTCGCACCGGTGCCGGCGAGGAATAAACAGACGCCGCGCCCCGCGCGAATAAACGCGCGTCTTAAGCGCGCCCCGTAGAGCGGGTCATCCGTCACCAAAACGACGGTAAACGACGCCGTCACGCCGGTTCCCAGCTCGGTTCTTGCGAGATCGTGTTGTAGTGTTCGCGCGCCCGCCCGATAACTTGTTCGGCGAGGTCCGGTAAATTATTGCGCAGCCACAGAATTACGGCCTCCGGTTTGGGCACGACGCCCCACGCCGGCCGGTAATTCGCTTTGATGAGCGAGCGCAAACCTTCCACTCGTTCGCCCAGCACCTCATTCATCGCCGTGTTGAGCGCCTGGTCCAGCGCGCGATCCAGGCCGCCCGGAAACAAGTGGGTGTGCGCACACAGCACCTGATCGATGCGCGAGAGTTCGAACTCGTCACTGAACACGTCGATCGCGTAGCTACAGAACAGCAAGAACGTCATCTTCGTCTGAAGCTCGTTCCACATCTCTTCCAGCAGAATCGCTTCGGCGCGCTTACCTTCGCTCCACAGTTTCCCGACCATCTCGCCGTATGCGCGTATCCGTTCGGCCGGCACGTTCTCCAGGGCTCCGCCGACGATCGTTTGGAAGCGGTCCTTGTTAGGCTGACCCGCCACACTAATCAGCGCTAGGGTCTCGTCGCGGTCGTAAAGTTGAAAAAGCCCGTCGGCGATGGCCGCCTGCGGGTCGCCGCCCAAGCGGGCTATTTCGTCAATGAAGGCGAGCCGGCGCTCGGGGGTCGCAATGACGACCAGCCCCTCGCCTGCTTGCAAGCCCTCAAATAAGAAGCGCCCGACGTTCCCAATCAGGAAGCGTTCGTCCGCACCGCTGAACTGTACAAAATGGCCCCTGGGCTCAGGGCTCACGAGCATACGCATTGGACCCAGTATACCCGCCCCGCGAAAAAAACATCGCCTTGGCGGCCTAAAGCGAGGCGAGCGCCTCCTCATTGTCGACGCGAACCACAAACTGTCCGTGGAAGACCAGTTCCGGCTCGGGAAGATCGCGCATCGCAACCTCGGCCCACTCCATGCCGCGCTGTGCCGCGGCATCGGCGCTTTCACGTGTTTCAAACGTGCCGAGCGACACGATGACCCCGTTGCCGCAATCGATGCCTGAAAATGCCACGAAACCGGGCGCACTGCGAAGGATCGGGACGAGCCCGTCGTGCACGCGGCGCGCGACGCTCGCCAACTGTTCGGGCTTCACCGTAAACCGTCGCAGAGTTCCGTAGCGTGTTTGCCGGCCTGGATCACCTTCGTGAATCACCATTGGCCCGGTCATGATGCGCGCCGCGCCATCAACGATGTCGCTGAACACGCGCTTTACGAGGTCTAGCGCGACGCGTGTCGATTCGTCGGCGCCCGCCTTATCCTTAAAGAAGCTCACGGAGACGAGCTCGGTGTCGTTCGGCGTGGCTACGCTGTAGGAAGAAAACCCCAGAATTTTCTGAATGAGCGGCACCATTTGCGCGTGGAAATCGCCAATTGCGCGCTCCATCATGCCCGGCTTTACTTTAAACTCACGAATGACCGCGTACATGCTTGCTTGCTCTCCGAACATCTCCGCGTCGTCCGCCTCGAGCATGTCGGTTAAATGATAAATATCCGGACGCTTCTTAAGAATAGGGTAGCGTTCTTTGAACTTCTCGAGATCGGTGACGTCGTCTATATTCCGGTTGCGAATGAGAGTACTGACTTCCTCGAGTTTCGCGCGGTCCGTCTGCGCACGCAACCACTTCGCGACGTCTTCATCCGTCTCGGCTTTCGCCACCACGTCACGCAGCTGGACCTCGCTTACGCCAATCGCATCGAGCATCCGCTGACTGAACCCCTCGATCTTATAAACGCCCATATTCCCGCCGGGCAAACTCGCCCGCAATTTATCGATCGTGCGCGCTAGCATAACCACGCCGTCGAGCTCGACTTTCGGGCTGCGCGGCGGCTGTTTTGAGAGGTCGAGCGGTTCCACCATAAACTCCTAGTAAAGAGGGCGGGGTTTGGTGCGGCTTCGGCCAAGTCCTCGCCCATGCAATCCTTACGTTTGGCCGTTATCGGCCTCGCCTTTTCGCTCATCGCCGCCTCGCCGGCGCCCGCGACCACCCCGATCGCGGACATCCTGGCGAATCCCACTTCGTTTGACGGGCAGCACCTCGCCGTGTCCGGCACGATCGCACAACTCGCGGAAAAAACCTCACGCCGCGGAAACGACTACACAACGTTCGATCTCTGCGACACAGCCTGCATCCACGTCTACAGCTACGGCCATCCGAAATTGGCGAACGGACAAACGCTAACGGCAAACGGTAAGTTCTTCGCCGATAAACACATCGGCAGCATGGATTTTAAGAACGAACTCGACGCCGACGAAGGCTCGCTTCCGTAGCGCCGCCGTGAAAATTCCGATCGCCGCCGCACTTTTTGCTGCGCTTTGCATCAGCTTCGTCGCAGCGCCGGCAGGCGCGCAATCCAATGGGTACGCCAGTTTTACCGCCGGCGCGCGCGCCAAGCACGGACTCTTCACGATCTGGCAAAAGGGCAACAAGACCTACCTCGAGCTTGCGCCCAAGCAGCTCGACCAAGATTATCTCGAGACGATCGTTCCGGGCAACGGCCTCGCCCAAAGCCCCGTCTGGTGGGGCGACACCGACTATCTGCCGACTGAGCTCGTCCGTTTCGAACGCCGTGGCGACCAGGTTGTGATGCTGTGGCCGAACTGGTATGTGCAAGCGCCGGGCAGCCCTTCCGCCGAACTGGCCAACCTTTCGAATTTCCCCGACTCCGTCGCCGGCATCGGTGCAATTGCCGCTGAGGATCCCGCCACCGGCAACATCATATTCGACGTCTCGTCGCTGCTCAACGACGAGCTCGATATGAAAAACATCATCGACGAGAATCTGCCGCCCGATCGCGCCTACCGCTTGGATCCCTCGCTCTCGTACGTCGATACAGTCAAGGCGTTTCCCGAAAACGACGTCATCACGGTCGCGCAAACCTGGTCGACCGATGCGAAGCACGTCATCGATACGGCTCCCGACGCACGCCGGCTGCGCATCTCGGTCGTCTACAACTTCGTGCAGTTGCCCAACGACAATTACCGCCCGCGCATAGCCGACGATCGCGTCGGCATTTACGATGACATCTATTTCGACTTTTCGAATGACCGGCGCGACGAGCGGCTGATGCGTTATCTCGTGCGCTGGAATTTTGACCCCGCCGATCCCAACCATCCGTCGCTTGCGCGCCACCCGATGGTCATCACGCTGAGCGATACGATTCCGCCCCAGTACCGTCAGGCGGTCACCGATGCGTGCCTGGAGTGGAACAAAGCGTATGCGAGAATCGGAATTCTCGATGCGGTGAAAGTCGAGCCGCAGCCCAACGATCCGAATTTCGACCCCGATGATTTCCGCTACAACGTGATCCGCTGGCTGAACGAAGCTCGGCCCTCATTTGGTGCCGACTCGCAAACGCTCTTCAATCCGCGCACCGGCGAAGAGATTCGCACGGGCGTCATCGTTTCGGCGGGCGAGGGTTCCGGACCGTATTCGACTTGGAAATATACCGTCGACCCGGTTCGCTACGGACGCACCACCGATCCGGTCCCGGCAAAATTCATACACGATTCCATCTTCGCCGCGCTGGTGCACGAGATGGGCCACAACGTCGGGTTACAGCATAATTTCATCGGCCACGAAGCCTACACTGCGGCGCAATTGCAGAGCGAACAATTCACGCGCGCGCACGGCGTCACGTCGTCGGTCATGGAATACGCGCCGCTCAACCTTTGGCCGCGCGGTACGCCGCAAGGCGAATTCTATCAAACAACGCTCGGCCCATACGATTACTACGCAATCAAATACGGCTACGCGAATATTCCCGGCGCGCGAACACCCGCCGACGAAGTTCCGACGCTGCGTCGCTGGGCGAGCGCCTGGAGCAATCCCTGGACGCGTTACGCCTCCGACGAAGACGTGAGCTGGCAGAACGGACATTCGGCCGATCCGCGCGTCGATACCGGGCTGCTGACAAATAACGAGTTGGCTTGGTGTCAAACGCAACTGATCTTAGATCGCGCGCGCATTTCGCAGATTGCGCAGTTGTGGCCGCAGCCCGGTCAATCGTACCAGCAAGAAACCGACGCGCTGCGTTCTCCGGTCAACGGGTACTTCAAATGCGCGCAGATGCCCGCGCATTACCTCGGCGGGCAGTACCTCTCACGTGCCCATGCCGGCGATCCGCGATCCCATCCGCCGGTCGTTCCCGTCGATCGCATGAAACAGCTTCAAGCCTTCGGCATGCTGGCCAAAAATTTGTTTGCCGCAAACGCGCTGAATATGTCGCCGGCAATGTTGCAGCATCTGCCCTATGCCGAATGGGCCGGTTACGGCTACACCGGCTGGGACGGGTATGGAAATCTTCCCGTGTGGGCCTACAATCCGCCCG
>JBBQQR010000039.1:0-8448 GCA_038215615.1 Vulcanimicrobiales bacterium
AATGATGGCACTCTCGGCGGTTTTCGGTGCGTTTTGCGCGGAGGGCGGCCTCTACTTATCGGACTATTTGGCCCGCGCGAGCGGCGCCACGATCGTGTTGGTCGCCACGGTGCTCTTTTTTGCCGCGCTCGGCGGCAAGCAGGCGCGTCTGGCTATTGCGCGGCGAACGTAAACGGCGCCGTGTACGTCGCGTTGCCGTCGTTGAACTGCAGCCACATTCTGTAAAGCCCTTTGGATAGCGGGGGCGCTCGCAGCGCGTACTCGCAACAGATGCCGCGGGCGCTCGCACCGTCGATATGCGCATAGGTAAGCGACGACGTGTTGACGAGGATCGCGCGCGCCCAGGCGACGTGATACGGAGCCACGCCCGGTGAATGCGGATCGCGGTTGATATCGACGGTGATCGGCGCGGAGCGCATCGCGTTCAGCCGTCGCTGATCCAGGAAGACGTCGTATGGCCCGGCCCGCACGCGGATCGAGGGACCGCGTACCGTTGTCGTCAGATTGTGCGTCGCGGTTCCCGATTGCAGCACGAAGCGAAAGACTTGTTCGGGAAGTCCGGCCGGCTGTGACGAGACGTACGTGTAGTACCGGTGGCCGCGTTCGAGCAGCACGGGAACCCGGAACGTACCGCTCTGCGATGGCAGCGGATGAAGATGACCAAACGACTGAAAATCATCGCGCACGACGACGACGTGCAGCATCTCGCCTTCGGTCAGCGTGTAGCGAGTGACCGGCGAATTCGAATGCAGCGGATACTGCGCCAGCGTTAGGGTTTGCGTGCCGAATGAACCGTTTGCAAGGGAAAGCCATGAGACGATCTTGGGTTCTCCCTGCGCCAGCGCATACTGGCCCGTCTGCCTGACGACCGCCGCGCGCGCAACGCAAACCGTTAACGCGCAGAGCGCGCCTGCAACTACTCCCCGGATCGCACGACTTTCCATGTTTCCTTTCCAGCGGGTTCCAAAAAACCGGCAGCGGCCAGAGCGTCCAGCGCCTCGGTCAGCGCCGCCCGCTCGTTCTTATTGGGCATACCCGCCCAACGCATCGCCGTCTCACCTAACTGTATTTCTCCGCCCTCCCGGAGCAGTTCCCGAAGGAAGCTCGCCGGCAATTTTACGCGTTCCATGCGGCGCGCGACCGGCTCGAGGGCGGCTTCGAACTCCGATTCAGCCATGGGTGGAGGCGTACGCGTCGTAGGCGGCTTTCACCCCGCCCGGCAGCGCTTCTAACCATGAGTTTGGATCGACGATCGGCGGCGGCGGCGCGATCGCGTGGCGGTTTTCATCCGAAAACGCTTTTAGGACGCCTGCGACCGGCTTCTCCGAACCGTCGTCGCGAATAAGCCCGAAATTCAATTCGTGCGGCGCGCAATCGCAGGGCGGCCACTCGCATAAAGCCGGGACATAGTCGGCCCAGCACCACCAAAATGCACCCAGCGCTCCGCAGCGATGCAGGCGGTCGAGCACGTCGTAGGCGTAACGCGCCATCTCGGCTTCGTTCAAACACGCAAAGGCGCTGCGATCGGCCGAGCCGTCACGCGGACAGCCCGGGTTGCCGAATTCGTTGAAGAGCACCGCCTTCCCCGAAATCGACTGCATCAACTGGCAGAGGAAGGGTACGACGTTGGGATCGGTGCGGCTGCGAGCGAAATCGGCGTATACTGAATACCCGTGCATCACGGCGCAGACCAGCGGCTTGCAAAAGCCGTCGAAGCGGAAATTTCGATCCTGAATCAGATCTTCGGAATGATTTCCGGCGGTGACGCCGGCGTCTGAGGTTTCGATCAGGTCGGCGGTGAGCCGCGTGCTCCATTGCGTGGCCACTTCCGTCGATGAGGGAATGCGCAGGTTGCTGAACTCGTTGCCGAGATCCCAC
This sequence comes from Vulcanimicrobiales bacterium, assembly GCA_038215615.1. Lineage (GTDB taxonomy): Bacteria > Vulcanimicrobiota > Vulcanimicrobiia > Vulcanimicrobiales > Vulcanimicrobiaceae > Rubrimentiphilum. The sequence goes on from JBBQQR010000039.1 coordinate 1,879, forward strand.
ATCAGCAGCGCGGGATGGTTGCGGTAACGCGCACCGATCGTTCGCGCGAGCAAGCGCGACGCTTCGAAGATCGGACCGGAATAGATATCGCCGGCACCCCATGGCAGCTCGCGCCCACCGCTCATGGTGCGAAACCGCCCGGCCGGCCGCGAGCGATCCAGCGTCCACTCAGGCAGCCAGTTTACGCCGCTCATATGTCCGGTAAAGAGGCTGGGCATCGCGCGCAAACGCGCGTTTGCCAGCGCATCCATCACGGCATCGAGCCGCCTGAGCATCGCTTCGTCGACGCGATCGGGCGCCGGCTGAAACTCATCCCAGCCGATGAAGAAGCGCACGACTTCGAGCCCCAGTCCGCGGATGCGCGCGAAATCTTCCCGCAGCTCACCCACATCGAACCGCCGCCACATATACATTGCGCTGCGCCGGGGCCAGTAATTGACGCCGAGCACGAATTCAGCCACGTAGCGTCTTTCTCCAAAAAATGCGAGGGCGCTTCCGGAGGCGACGCGAAGGCCGCGGCGTGGCTGATTCGCACGCGCCTTTGGTCGGGATCATCATGGGGAGTTCGTCGGATCTCGAAACGATGGCCGACGCCCGCGACACGCTGCAAGAGCTGGAGATCCCATTCGAATTAAAGGTGGTCTCCGCGCACCGGACACCGGATGAAATGTACGCATACGCGGAAGGCGCGGAAAAACGCGGCGTGCGCGTGATCATCGCAGGCGCCGGCGGAGCCGCGCATTTGCCGGGCATGACCGCCGCCAAGACGCTGCTGCCCGTCATCGGCGTGCCCGTTCATTCGCGCGCGCTCGGCGGAATGGATTCGTTGCTTTCCATCGCGCAGATGCCCAAGGGCGTCCCCGTTGCCGCAATGGCGATCGGCAATGCCACCAATGCCGCGCTGCTGGCGGCGCGCATCCTCGCGCTGAGCGATGCGAAACTCAAAACGCGCTTGGAAGAGTTCGTGCAACGCATGCACGATTCGGTCGTTTCCACCGAGTTGTGATCCACACTATCGGCGTCATCGGCGGCGGGCAGCTCGGCCGCATGTTTGCACTCGACGCCAAGCGGATGGGATACGACGTTATCGCGCTCGATCCGCAGCCGCGCTCGCCGTGCGGACAGGTCGCCGACGAGCAGATAGTCGCTGCATACGATGATTTCGACGCCATCGAACGGCTGGGCGCGCATACCGACATCGTGACCTACGAGTTTGAAAACATTGCGATCGAATCGATCCGCCGGCTGGAAGCGCGCGGCTACGCCGTTTCGCCGGGCAGCCGTGTTCTGCAGATCACGCAGGACCGCATTGCAGAAAAAACGTTTGCGCGCGACTGCGGCGCGCCGGTGGCCGAGTTTGCAGAAGTTACGTCGAGCGCGGACGTTCGCGCAGCCGGCGAGCGCATCGGCTATCCCGCCGTTCTCAAAACCGTCAGCGGCGGATACGATGGCAAGGGGCAGTGGCGCGTGAGCGACGAGCGCGGCGCGCTGGCAGCCTTCGAAGAGGCCGGTGCGCGTCTGATCTTCGAACGTTTCGTTCCATTCGAATGCGAGATTAGCGTCATCTGCGCGCGCAGCGCGCGCGGCGAGATCGTTTCGTATCCGGCGGCGGAAAACGAGCACGACGACGGCATTCTCTGCCTTTCGCTCGTACCGGCCCGGGTGTCGTCCGAGATCGCCCGCACAGCCCGCGAGATTACCGAGCGAATCGCCGCGGCCTTGGAAATCGTGGGCACGTTTTGCGTCGAATTTTTTGTCGTTGGGGGAAACCTTCTGGTGAACGAGATTGCGCCGCGCCCGCATAACAGCGGTCACCACACGATCGACGCGACTCGGTGCTCCCAATACGAACAGCACGTGCGTGCGATTTGCGGCCTGCCGCTTTCGCCGCCGGAGTTGATGCGCAGCGCGATCATGGTGAATATCCTGGGAACGGGAACCGGAAATACGCTCGAAGGTGTCGACCGGCTCTTGAAAGATCCGTCGATCGTGCTGCACGTCTACGGCAAGCGGCATGCGCCCAACCGGCGCAAGATGGGACACTTTACGATGCTGCTGGACGGCCCGGTTACCGAGCGCGATATCGCGCGCGCGCGCGCAGCGCGAGCGCTCCTGCGCTGGACCGGCGCGGAGATTTCAGCGACCGCGTAGCTGCGGCTGACGATCCGGTTTGGGCGGCATATCGGTAAAGGCCATCGGTCTGTCCCACCAGTCGTGTTCGCGCCACCGCAGCTGCTCGGGCGTCGGCTCGGTCGGAAGTTTTTGCTCCAGCGCGGCCGCGTAAGCGTCCGCATACCGGTCGACCATGCGTTCGACCGTGAATTGCTCTTCAACGCGCGCGCGGCACGCGTTCCGATCGAGCGCGGCGAGCTGCGGAACTTTGCGCGCGGCATCGTCCACGCCGTCGCACAGAAATCCGGTCGACCCGTCTATCACTATTTCGGGAACCGAACCCAGGCGTGAACCGAGCACCGGCGTTCCGCAGGCCATGGCTTCCACCAGCGTCAGTCCAAAGCGCTCGGGGCGGGTATTCATGTGCACGAGCGCAAGCGCCTTGCCGAGCAGCTCGTTGCGCGCTTCACGCCTGACCTCGCCCAGAAACTGAATCTGCTCGCCGTCGATGTGCGGCTCGATCTCATCGCGGAAGTACCGCCCGTCCTGGGGAATTGCCGCCATCTTCAATTGTTTTCCGCTGCGTTTGGCGATCTCGATCGCCAGATGTGCGCCCTTTTCCGGATGAAAGCGTCCCAGAAATACGAGATACTCGCCGGGCTTTTCCGTGAACGTAAAACCGGACGGATCGATCCCGTTGTAGGTCGTGGCTAAGTAGGGCAGCCCGGGATCCCGATCGGCGTTGCTGATCGAGCAGAAGAAGCTGCGCCACGCGCACGCGTAGTACGCGGCCAAGATGGGCGGACTCGAAAACCCGTGAATCGTCGTGAGCAGCGGTGGCGATTTGGTTGCGAGTGCGTAGGTCATCGGTTTCCAGTCGAGGTTGTTGTGAATGAGGTCGAACTCGTGCGCGCGCTCGAAGAGATTGGCCATGTGCAGCGCGGAAAAAACCTCGCCGTTGAGATTCGAATCTTCGCCGATGCCGCACGGAACGACCGACTCGAGCTTGCCTTCAAACGCCGAATTGCCGGTAGCAAACAGCGTGACGTCGGCGCCGCGGCGGCGCATGCCGTCGGCGATGTTGAAAGCGACTTGCTCCCAGGGTCCGTATCCGGGCGGCGGCGTGGGCCATGTGATCGGCGCGAGTACCGCGACGCGCAGTCCGGAAAGAATCACGACGCGGCGCTGATGCCGGCTTTGAATACCGCGCGCGGAGCGCGCAGCGTCGTCAAATCCTTCCCGGCGTCGCCATCGAGCAGAAGCAGATCGGCCGGTTCGCCGGCCGCGAGCACGCCACGATGCAGACCGATCAGCTCGGCCGCCGTTGCGGTTGCGGCGTGCAAAGCTTGTTGCGCGGTCATGCCCAGCAAGCGCTGCATGAGGATCACTTCTTCGGCGTACGCGTCATGGTAGTTGAAAGGCGTTCCGGCGTCCGAACCGCCGGCAATTTTTACGCCCGCCTCAAATGCGCGGCGTATATTGGTGAGCATGTGTTCGCTTACTTCGCGTGCTTTGCGAACCACGTATTCGGGCTGCCCGCCTTTCTCGGCGTGCTCCACGATGCACGTCGGCGCGGTCAGCGTCGGCACGAGATAGGCTCCCGTGGCGGCGAAAAGTTCGAGCGCTTCATCGTCGAGCATATGCCCGTGCTCGATGGAATCCACGCCGGCGCGCAGCGCGTCCTTGATACCCTGCGTGCCGATGGCGTGCGCGGCGACGCGCATCTGGTGACGGTGCGCCTCCTCACACGCGGCGCGCATCTCTTCTTCGAGCAACTGCGCCAAGCCGGGTACCGCGCCTTTGGTCAGCACGCCGCCCGTCGCGATCAGTTTAATGCAGTCGGCGCCTGCTTTGCGCTGCTCGCGCACGGCCTTGCGCGCGTCCCACGGTCCGTCCACCTCGCGTCCGATGAACCAGCCGTGTCCTCCGGTCATGCATAAAATGAAACCGGCCGCCGAAATGCGTGGCCCCGCAATTCGTCCTTCGTTGACGGCGTCGCGAATGCGGATCGCGATCGCTTCGGAACCGCCCGGCTCGCGCATCGTCGTGACGCCTGCGCGCAAGGCTTTCTGCGCGTTTTCCACGGCGCGCAGCATGCGCTCCAGCGGCGGCATCGCCAGAATCGCGGACATCGGATCGGGTTCGCCACTCATCTCCAGATGCGCGTGCGCATTCACAAGGCCCGGAGTAACGCAGGCCGCTTCGCGATCGAATTTGCCGCTGGCATCGCGCAACTCTCGCACGATCCCACCTTCGACTACCAGGTCGACATTTTTTCGAGGCGCATCCATTGAGCCGTCGTAAAAAATTCCCGCCCGCACAATCATGACGCAGCCTGTCCTGAGCCTGGTCGAAGGGTCCTCTCCAAGGCTTGAAACGCCTTGCTGCTGAGTTCGTGGCCCAGCACGCCGGCAATGAAACGCGAAGCCGCGCGAACTTTGTCGAGGTCGACCCCGGTTTCGATGCCCATACCATGCAGCATGTACAGCAGATCCTCGGTGCCGAGATTGCCGGTCGCGCCCGGCGCGTAGGGACAGCCGCCCAGTCCGCCGCTGCTCGAATCGAAGATGGCGATGCCGTGCTGCAGTGCGGCGTAGACGTTGGCGAGCGCGGTGCCGCGCGTGTCGTGAAAATGGAATGCGATCTTGTCGGTCGCGAACTCGCGCAGCAATACCGGGACGAGTTCGTCGACTTGGCTCGGGACGCCGACCCCGATGGTATCGCCAATCGAGACCTCATCGCAGCCCAGATCGAACAGCCTGCGCGTGACGTCGAACACCATGGCCGGCGAAACGTGGTCGCCGAAGGGCGAGCCGAAAGCGGTTGAGACGTACCCGCGAACCCAAAACGCGTTTTCCTTGGCGTTGCGCACAACGTCGCGAAAGGTGTCGATCGACTCGTCGATCGTCATGTTGATGTTACGTTTGGTGAATTCTTGCGAAGCTGCGGTAAAAACGGCGATCGCGTCGGCGCCGGCTTCCTGCGCTCGTTCCAGGCCGCGTACGTTGGGCGTGAGCACTGGGTAACGCACGCCGGGCTTCCGGTCTATCCGCGAGAAAACGTCGGCCGCGTCGGCAAGTTGCGGAATCGCTTTTGGGCTCACGAATGACGTGGCTTCGATCAAGGTCAAGCCGGTCTCGCTCAAAAGATCGATGTAGCGCACCTTATCGGCAGTCGATACGACCGCGTGCTCGTTCTGCAAGCCGTCGCGCGCGCCCATTTCGCAGACGCGCACGAAATGAGGAATGCTCATTTCCAGCCGGGCGGACGCCGCTCGAGAAATGCGCGCAAGCCCTCTTGACCTTCGTCGGAGACGCGCTGCGCTGCGGTCGCCTCGGCGGTGAGTTCGAACGTTTCGTCGTAGGACGTCTCCACCACGCGCGCGATAAGAGTTTTGGCTGCCGCGATCGCGCTTGGACCCGCACCTAAAATCTCGTTCACAACGCGCTCGACGGCGACGTCCAGCGTATCGCTCACCACGACCTCGTGCACCAGCCCGATCGCTTGCGCGCGTTTTGCATCGAAGCGTTCGCCGGTCAGAAAGAGCGCGCGGGCGTGTGAAGCGCCGGTCTTGGCGAGGACAAATGGCGAGATGACCGCGGGAGTAATTCCGAGTTTGACTTCGGTAAATCCAAAAACCGCGTCCGAAGCCGCAATCGCGATATCGCAGACGGCAACCAGGCCGGCGCCGCCGCCGAGTGCCGCGCCGTGAATCTTCGCAACGACCGGTTTGGGGCAGCGGTCGATCGCGCGAAACATTGCGGAAAGAGCGCGTCCGCCCGCGACGTTGTCTTCCCGCGAGAGCTCCAGCGATTCGCGCATCACCGCGACGTCCGCGCCCCCGCAGAAGACTTTGCCTTCGCCGGAGAGCACGATCGCGCGCACCGCCGGATCGCCGGAGAGACGCTCGAAGGTGGAACGCAGCTGCTCGATCAAATCGCTATTGAGTGCGTTGCGAACATCGGGACGATTCAGCCGGACCTGCGCGACGGCGCCGCCGGTGTCACAGCGAAGGACTTCGGGCATGCGTAACGCCTTCTCGCTTGCATCCGCCGCGGCCTCGCCTGCGTTAGTATCGTAAGGAATGCGCGGACAAACGGTCTACCGGCACTCAGCCATCACGCGATTGACGCACTGGCTTTTCTTCATCGCGTTTCTGGCCTTGGTGAGCAGCGGGCTGCAGATCTTTGACGCGGCGCCCTACCTGGATGCGTCGGATAAAACCGACCCGGCGCGGCGCGTTCTGCAGATCTACGCGCCTGCCGAGAACGTCGACACGACCGTCGTTTTCGGGCACGCTTTTACCACAACCGGCTGGCTGGGCTGGACCGACGACGGCATGGGCGGGAAAACCGGCCGCGCCTTTCCGGGCTGGATCACCATTCCGTCTTACCAAGACCTTGCAGACGGCCGGACCTGGCATCTCTTTTTTGCTTGGGTCATGGTCTTTTGCGGATT
>JBBQQR010000040.1:0-8232 GCA_038215615.1 Vulcanimicrobiales bacterium
GGCAAAATCGCGCGATGAACGCTTGGCAAACGGGATCGGTTCGGGGTAAACTTGTTTCATGGCGTAACTCCTTAAGGTGTAAGTAATCTTGGAGTTACGCCGCTTTTATTTTAAAGTCCCCGATTTTCGGGACGACCTCCAACCGGCGAGCAATAAAATTATTCCAAGCAGCCCCAATAAACGCATCCGATGTCCTCTCTCAAATGGCTAGAAGGCCACTTCGGCCGACAAGATCTCTGGTACACAGATTCTAGCCAAAAGATATTGACCCCCTCGGGGATGCCCCGGCCAGAAGTCCGAAAATTGGTAAGTCCAATAATGCTTTAGGTGATGTGCTTAAGTCCAGTTATTACCCTAACTGAGAGCATTATTGGGACAGGGCGCCGCGACGCCGACAACCGTCATCGGATTGACAAACGTCGCGCCTGCGTAATGAAACGGGGCCGCGCCGTTCGAAGTATCCGTAATCACGCCATCGGAGATAACCGGCGGTGCCGATGACTGCGCCGTCGCGCGAGCCGTGACCGCTCCGGCCGGTCCATAAACTGCAACCTGGCCCGGCATGACGATCACATTGCCGGCGCTATCCATGGGCGCCAGCGACACATGAAAGTCTGCCGAGCCCACGAAATACTGCTGCGAAAGGGTCATCACCAGCTGTGCCACGGCGGTATCCGTGATCATCGGATACGCGTCTTTTCCGGTCAGCGTTTGCGACGTGTGCGTACTGGCGAGCTTCTTACCTGTGGCCGCGCTGCTAGTTGCGGGAAGCGCGTCCGTGCCGGCGAGTTTCTCGCCCGCAAGTATGCTGCTAGACGGGGGCTGATCGTAGAAGTCGACATGAATCGCGACCGGACCGAGCTGCGCCGGCTTCGCGTTCGTACTGCATTTGCGTCCCGTGGACGTTGCGGAGCAATCTTTGGACGAGGCCGATAAATCAACGACGCCGGCAAGCGAAGACGGGGGCGGGGTGTCGAATTCGCCATCGCCGTAGACGTAGATGTAAGCGCTCTTCGCTTGCGAAGCGACCGAAACGGCGGCATTTGGGATCGTGATCGATACCTGGAGATTCCCGGTTTTCACAGGCGGCGTAGCAGAGCTGCCATTACCGGAGCACGCTGAAAGAAGCGTGCCCAAGAGAAAAGCAGCGCCCGCCATATATTGCAGTAGACGCATGGGAGCGAGCTTCGGCCGGGACGTTCCCGCCGCCTGTGCCAAGGTCAATATCTCGCGAATTGGAAAACGGTATCAGGCATGCACCCCGGATTCTTGCAGGCCATCGGCGGAGAAGCCGGTTGTAGACGGTTGTCGTCGGAATTTTACGCGCGGGTCGCAACGGACGCCGTTTTGCGTCCGCTTTTCCCCGGCAAGACGCTTCGATGCGCGACGGATGAATTTGCGGCTTTCCTTGTCCAGTTTCTTGGTGGCGACGAGGAGCTAGCCCAGAAACGATGGTGGCTGAGCCTGCGTGAATCGCACGCGCGTTTCCGGATTGGCGCTGCGGAGCGGGCCGCGTGGCTCAAGCACATGCAGGCCGCGCTCGACGCTTTCCCGATGGATGACGATGCGCGAACGGCGCTTCGTCAATTTTTCTTCCAGAGCTCTGCTTACGTCATTGGAACAGACGCAGCCGGGCCGGAGTCCCAGGAGCTCGGCGCGCGTTGGGCTGAGCAGCTCGTCTTGGATGAATGCATCGCCGCGATTGCCGCCGGCCACGATCAAGAGGCTCTCGCCTTGGCGCCGCGATTTGCGTCCCGGTCCTCGGTTTTCGTTGGCTTGCTGACGCGAATGATGCAATCGCACCGCGATACGCTGATCCGATTTGTGATCGAGGCCATCAAAAAAGAGCCATCCCTTATAACGCGGCGGTTCGCGGGAAAAACACTCTTGCACTTTGCATCCGGCGCAGGTTGCCTGGATGTCGTGGAAACGTTGCTCCGTCTGGAAGACGCTCCGAACGCGCTCGATAGCGGCGGCCACACACCACTCTACAGCGTGGCGAACGAATGTGGTTCAGAGGCGGGGCCGGAGATTGTTCGGGCGCTCGTGAGAGCAGGCGCGGATGTGAACGCGGCCGGCGGAGTCACCCGGGCCACGCCACTGCATATGGCGGCAAGGCGTGGATTTAAGGGAGTTGCGCAGGCGTTGCTCGATTGCGGCTCGGCGGTAGGGGCCAAGGATACCAAGGGCGACACGCCACTACAACGGGCACTGAACTGCCGCCGGAAAGAAGTTGCTCAGTTGCTAAGAGAACGCGTTTGAAAAAAACGAACAACTCGAGGAGTGGAAATGGCGCGGCGTGCCCGTCTGGTCTCACGATGGAATAATCTGCACGGGCGAGACTTACAAGAGCATCGTCAAGCTGACGTTCGCCAAAAGGCGCGCAGCTCAAGGATCCAAAGCGCTTGTTCAACTCCAGTCTTGAGGGCAACGTCCGGCGAGCCATCGACCTGCACGAAAAAGATAAAATAAACGAGGCCGCTTTCAAAGCGCTCATCCGCGAGGCTGTTGCGTTGAACGAGTTCTCAGTTCGGGCGCGGAAGGCGAAGCGCTAGGCAGTTTTTCATAAAGCCGCAGATCGCGGTCGTACGCGTACATCATGCGGTGGAACTCCATACCTAGTCGTTCGGCCACACGGATCGAAGGCGTGTTGGCTTGATGGATCAACGCATACAGCACCGGAAGCCGCAGTCGTGCAAAAGCAAACTCCGTGACCGCGCGGGCAGCCTCTGTAGCGTAACCGCGCCTGTGGTAGGCTTTATCGAAGAGCCAAGCGATTTCAACGTCGGTCCCGTGATCGGGAATGTAGAAAACGCCGCAGGCTCCGATGACGCGCCCATCCGCTTTGTGCACGACCGGCCAAATACCAAAACCGTCTTCCTTATCCCGGTCGAACATGCGCTGCAGGGAGGCGCGCGTTTGCTCGCGATCTTTCACGCCGCCCGGAATAAAACGCATCGTTTCTGCGTCACCGTAAAATGACAATGCATCATCGAGATCCCCCTCGACGTTCCATTTTCTCATGAGCAGCCTCTGCGTTTCGATCGGATCCATCAGATCCGGCCAAGCACTTCAAATGTGCGCAACGGCGCGGTTTTGTTTTTTACGACGACCGGTTCGAGTTCGCGTACTTCGAAGAAGTCCCGAACTTCTTGATACGTCGATTCACTGATGAGAATCTGGCCGCCTAGCGCGACATTGTAAAGGCGCGCGGCGATGTTGACGTCGTCGCCGATGACCGTATAGTTCATGCGCGATGATGCGCCGAGGTTCCCCATCACGACGCGGCCTGTGTTGATGCCCATCCCCACGGTAAACGGCTCCTTGCCTTCTTTGCGCCAGCGCTCGCCCAGCTCGCCGATAACTCGCTGCTGTTCGAGCGCGGCATCGACGGCTTTACGTGCGTCGTCCGGCGTCTGCACAGGCGCCGAAAACGCCACCATGATGCAGTCGCCGATGAACTTATCAACGTACCCGCCGTATTTGAAAATCACCGCGCACATCGCTTCGAAATATTCGTTGAGTTGATCGTAAATTGCTTCCGGCGAAATGCGTTCGGACATGGCGGTGAAACCGCGAATATCGGAATAAAAGATCGTCGCCTTCACGAGTTTTCCTGAAAGCGCCAGTGCGGCTTTCGGATCGTCCGTGCGGAGAATGCTCGCTACCACGGCCGGACTGACGTGCATGCCGAAGAGATCGGTCACGAAGCGCCGCTGCGCGGATTCAGTGGTAACGCGATATGTTACAACTGCGAGCGCGCCCAGCAGCATCGCGCCGGCGACGTGCAGTAGGTTCAGCCAGTACAGGCTATAATCGAAGAGCGCCGCGGAGAGCTCCACGTAGGCGAACACCGCGACGATGCCCAGCACGATCGCAAGCGCCGGCCGGAGCTGTGCGAGTCCGGCCGCCAACAGGAGAGGCAGCGCAAAGATGAGCGCAAGGTCGAGCCACTCCGGCGCAACGCGGATGTAGGTTCCCGAAAGCAGCTGATCGATGAGGCGTGCGTGCACGAAGACGCCTGGGTACAGCCCGGTGGCGGTCGGTGCAAAATCGGAGAGTGCTTGCGCGGTCGCGCCGACGAGTACGAGCTTGCCTTTTGCAAACGTGGCGAGCTGGTCAGCCGGCACGGTTAGCGCGCCGGCCAGCGACATCGTCTGCGAAGCGAATCCCACATCGAATACCTGTGCGCCCACGCGCTGCGTCGTGTCGGTGTATCCAGAAAGCGAAAACGGCAGCTCGAGAAGTGCTCCGCGGAATGCCGGAACCGATAGCGCGTCCAGCGGCGATGCGCGATAGCGCCGGACAGCGCTCATGGCAAGCGACTGCGCTCTTCCGCCGGGAAAGCCGGGCGGCATCGGCGTGATGATCGCGGGCTGGCCGAGCGCGATCCCGCCGGGCGTATCGATGGATGTGAAACCGATTCCCATTGTTTGCCGAAGTGTCGGTGGCGGCAGCTCGGCGCCGGGGATGCCGGCCGTCGTCGTCGTGATCGGGTACCCGATGACGGTGGGAATCGATCGGGCCGCTTGCGCGAACGCGGCATCCTGCGACGGATCGACCGACGGCTCGAGGAAATCGATGTCGAAGGCGACCGTTCTCGCGCCCGCTTTTGCCAATCGCGAAAGCAGTTTTGCATAAACGCCGCGGGCAAATGGCCACGGGCCCAGGCCGGCGCGTGCGTTTCCGATCGATTCTTCGTCGATAACAATCAGCGCCAGTTGCTGGTTTGGATTGTCGTACGCCGGAACGTTGGGAAGCGCTAAGGCATTCGGATGCGCGAACGCGTCGGCGTGGATCCGGTAATCTTCGATCCGGTTAGCAAAAGTGAGGTCCGTCAGCGGCGCGAGATAAAGCGCTGCCGCCGCGGTGCTCGCGCACGCGGCGAGCCCCAAAGAGATTGTTAGGCGCCGGGCGGTGATGGGGAAGGCGATGGCGATGCGCAAGCCGGCTGCGAGTCGGTGTTGGCGAGCTTATGCAGAAAACCGCTGAGCTTCGACGTTTTGGGCGTGGCGCACGGCGTGGGGGATGCGCTCGGCTCCGCAGTCGCTTCGGCGTTATTTCGCGAACGGTGCAAGAAACCGCCGAGACCCGAGAAAGTTCCCGCGATGCCTGACGGCAGCAATCCACCGGTGACGTTGGCGGCGAGATTCTGCGCGGCGCTCTGCCAATCTGAAACGGGTGCACCGAGTTCGGCGAATTGCGACATCGCTTCTTCAGTCAACGCGTCGATGGTCGTTTCAATGTGGCCGTTCACCCAGCTTGCCAGCAAATGTTGACCGGCTTTGAGCGCGTACTGCTTGCCGTCTTCGGTGGTAACGACGACCGGCAGATTCGGATCGGTTAACCCATAGACGTTCACCGTTAAGTTGCGGTCATCGACGCCGATGTCGCCTTCGGTGCCACGGACGGCGATTTGCGCAGTCGGCGTTTGGAATGTGTAGTTTGCAGGCTTGCCGTTCGGATGCTCGATCTTAAATCGCGTGGTGCCCTGATAGATGATGAATTTTGCGTTCGTGCTTTGGATCTGGTTGAAGAAGGCCAATTGGACGCGCGTGTCCGAGCCCATCGTAACGCGCGAGCTTTCCGGCAGTACGACCGCGCCGATAGACGCGTCGCCTGTGATTGCAAAATCGCTGTCGCCCAGTACGATGGTGGCGGATTGAGCGAGCGAGTGTTTCGGGGTTTTGCCGTGTTCGTATGAGACGGTGCCGCGTACGTTTTGGAGCTGCTTGTTTCCATCGGCATGCACGAGCAGCGGTGCCACGCACAAAATAGCGAGTAGAGCCGGTCCCAAACGGCGCATGTCCTACCCTTCTGCGGGTTTGGCTCGCATCATTCTGGTAGCCATGAGCGCCGGCACCGCCGCCACCAGGGCGATTGCGGCCGCAGCGTGCCACGCGATCCCGTAGCCTGCGGTTCCGACCAGGCCGCCCATCAGGAGCGGCGCGATTGCCGCCGCAACCAGCATCCACATGATGCCGAAACCGACCGCGCCGCCGGCATGGTCTTCGCCGCCAATTTCGGCCAGCGCGAGCATCGCCAACGCGAACCAACCCTCGCCGGCAAAGCCCAGACCGAACGCGGCCAAGCAGAGCAGCCCAATGCCGAGATGCCCGATACCGCTCAGCAGCATGGCGGCGCCGGCGCCAAGTATCGCGCAGTACACCATCGGAATCGTGCGGTTGCCCCGGTAACGGTGATCGCTCAAGCCGCCCCACACCATTCGCCCGGCCCCCGCGGAAAAATGTCCGCCTGCAAATATCAAGGCGGCTATTTCGGCTGAATATCCGCCCCCGCGCACGAGCGTGATCGGAAAGAACGTAATGAAAATAATCTGCAAACACATCAGCAGCATCGCCGTTACCGTCACTAAAATCAGCCGCGGATCTTTTCCGATGTGTCCGATATCTTCGATCAGTTTTACAATCGAGACGTGTTCGCCGCAGAGTTCTTTGGGTTGGCGATAGAGTAAAGCAGCAGCCGTGCACACGACCAAAACCAGCGTTCCGCCGGTGAGCAGCGCTCCGCGGTAGCCGTAATGCCACGCGACCAGCGCGAAAAGTAGACTGCCGAGTGCGCCGCCCACCGGCATGCCTGTTTGGCGGATTCCCATTGCCAGACCGCGCTGTTCGCGCGAAAAAAACGCGAGAATCGCATGCGTACCGGCTGGATTGCTGGCCGCGTTTCCGATGCCGTACAAAAAAATGCATCCGAGCAGCCACAGGTAGCTCGGAAAGATCGCGGCCGCCATCATCGAACCGCCCATCAGGATGCCGGACTCGAGCAGCATCGCCTTGTCGCCGAACCGGTCGCAAAGCGTTCCGCTTACTGCCACCGTTAAGAAACCGCCCGCAACCATGGCGGTCGCAATCAGTCCCAATTGCGCGTGAGGCAAATCAAACGAGCGCCCGACGTAAGGGACGAGCGCGCCGATCCCACCGTAGAGCATCGACCCGGCGATCATCGATACCGTGAAGAGTGCGAGCACGAAATTGCGGGACTCTCCCCGCGGCGTTAGGAGCACGGGGAGTGCATTCGTCGTGGTCGCGTGGGAATTTTTTTCTAGGGCGAGAATCGGCGAGCACAGACCTATGAAAAAGGCCTTGCAGCAGCTTTTGCTCGATCGCCAACTGGAGATGGCGTTCCAGCCGATCTGGGACCTTCGCGAAGATCGCGTTCTCGGATATGAAGCGCTCGTCCGGCCGCCGGCGCACTACGGATTCTCCGGACCCGAACAGCTTTTCAACGTCGCGCACGGATCGAAGATGGCGCACGAGCTCGACGTGCTGTGTTTCGAATCGATTGTACGATCGGTCAAAGTTCGCGCCGTGCAAGGCTTCCTGATCGCCAGACCTGCGATTGCCCAAACAGCGGACTTCAACGATGACGCGCTGCGGAACCGGCTCACCTCATCCAAACTGACGGCGTAAGCGCGCGCAGCGCGCTCTCTCATTTAGAGTGTCCCAAATGCGCCGCCCGCTACGATGCGGACGTCGAGCAGCACCTGTGCCGTTGCGGTTCGCCGCTGGTTGTACGGTACGATCTGCTCGCGGCCGGCAAGACGTTTACTCGCGAGAGTTTGGCGGCGCGGGAACCATCGTTGTGGCGGTATACCGAGCTCTTGCCGCTGCGCGAACCGGCGAGTCGCGTAAGCTTCGGCGAGCAGTTTACGCCGGTGGTGCCGATGCACTCTGTCGGCGAAGAGCTTGGCTTGGAGCGGCTATTTTTGAAAGATGAAGGACTGCTGCCGACGGGGTCCTTCAAAGCGCGCGGCGCGGCGGTCGGCGTTTCGCGGGCGCGCGAACTTGGCGTCCGCGCATTTGCGATGCCGACCAACGGCAACGCGGGCGGCGCGTGGGCCGCATATGGCACCCGCGCGGGCATCGATGCGTACGTCGTCATGCCGAAGAGCGCACCCGCGATCAACAAAGTCGAGTGCGTCATGACCGGCGCGCACGTTTGGCTGGTGGATGGACTCATCAGCGACGCGGGCAAGATCGTTGGAAAAGCGGTCGCCGAATTCGGAATCTACGATGCTTCAACGCTCAAAGAGCCGTACCGCATCGAAGGAAAGAAAACGCTGGGCTTTGAGTTGATCGAACAATTCGGCTGGAACGTGCCCGATGTGATTCTGTATCCGACCGGCGGCGGCGTCGGACTCATCGGGATCTACAAAGCGATTCGCGAGCTGCAGGCCATGGGGTTGTTGCAAGAACGCTTACCGCGCTT
>JBBQQR010000041.1:0-7966 GCA_038215615.1 Vulcanimicrobiales bacterium
GGCAAAATCGCGCGATGAACGCTTGGCAAACGGGATCGGTTCGGGGTAAACTTGTTTCATGGCGTAACTCCTTAAGGTGTAAGTAATCTTGGAGTTACGCCGCTTTTATTTTAAAGTCCCCGATTTTCGGGACGACCTCCACCGGCTTGCTTGCAACATTAAGGACCGTAAACGGAGCGTAAGGCTTCGCTTAGTAGGTCCCTTCGGAGGTACCACCAGCCAGGGCCATGCGGTTACTGTAAGAACAGGGATGAAGCCGATTTGGGATCTTTTCCTGAGGACGCTGGCCGTGATGGGAGTCACTTTGATGTATCATGCAATTCCGCGTAGTTTGCGGGTCGCCCTATTCGCAGGAGTGGTTATTGTTTTAGCCGCTTGCGGAGGACATGGCGCGGGCACTAGCGGCACAACTGGCGGCGTCCTTCCCAGCGCGGCGGCTCCCATGAGCTCGAGCGTGTCGCCTATGGCAGCCACGAAGCCCTGTTTTTATCCGAGTCCCTGCACACTTGCCGAGTGGGCGGTGCCAACGGTAAACCCCTTGACCGGGACCTCCTACCCGAACTCAATCGTCAGCGGCCCGGACGGCGCTCTTTGGTTCACCGAGTGGGACGGTAACAAGATCGGCCGCATCACCACCACCGGAAGCATCACCGAATTTTCAAACGGCATTACGCCGAACTCCAACCCCAGCATCATCCGCGTTGGCCCCAACGGCAATCTGTGGTTCACCGAATCGAACGGATCGCCGCCGGGTTGCATGCGAAGCGCCGTTGCGAAAATCACTACGTCGGGTGTCGTAACTGAGTATTCCGCTGGAATCGACCCTTGTTCTGATCCCTACGGCATAGTGCTCGGTCCCGACGGCAACATCTGGATCGTAGGAGCCTTCGATGGCGAAGGCCTCATGAAGATTAACCCGACTAACGGCGCGGTCACGACGATGGCGCACGCTACACCCGGCTCCCAATCAAACAACATTATTGTTGGACCCGATGGCAATTTATGGTTCGCGGAAGTCGGCGGCGGAATCGGCCGGTACAACATGGCGACATCGGTGCTCACCGAATTCCCGGTGCCGTCGGCCGGCTCGCAGCCCTACGACATTGTGAATGGGCCCGACGGCAACATGTGGTTCACGGAATACAACGGTGGGGCCATCGGCCGCATCACGCCCGCCGGCGTCGTGACAGAATTCACGGCAGGCCTCTCTCCCCTTTCTGGACCTAACGGCATCACCATGGGCTCGGATGGCAATCTCTGGTTCGCCGATGCAAACACTGGCGGGCTAGGAAGCCTGAACCCACTTAATCCGACCGCTGGCGGCCACGAGTATTTGATTCCAGCCTCGGCCGTGAACGGCGGGGTTCCACAGCCGTATTTTATCACGACGGGATCCGACGGAAATTTGTGGTTTACGGAATACAACAACGTTATCGCCAGAGTGAATCCGCTTACCGTAACGGCGACTTGGACGCAAGTCGGCGGCTCAACCGCGACGCCGCCACCGACCGCTTGCGAGAGCGATAAGGATGACCTTCATCAAAGACCTGGTCACGACAATCACGATCACGAAGTACACAAACCCTGGAAAGATTGCAGGACGAAAAAGCTGCATCACTAGGGGCAACGAAACAACATAAAAAAGCGGGCTCGAAAGAGTCCGCTTTTTTATGCCCTGATTTGGTAGCGCTAGTTCGGTGTTAGCGCAGCGTCGTTCACTTCACGGAGCTTGATCTCCGCGTCGATCATTTCGGGCGGCCCGGCCACGATGTCGCTGCCGTTTTCTTGCATGAACGCCATCGCGCGGCGGCTTGCCTCCTCGGCACTCGCACGGTCGCGCCACGCGGCCAGCGAGAGCAACTCGTCGGCTCCGGATTCAAATACAGCCAGGCGCGAGAATCCAGGGAGACTCGCGAGCATCGGAACCAGCTTCGTACGCATCAGCTCGAGCGCTTCGTTCGATTTTCCGGGCTGCAGCTTCACGCGCCGCAACACTCCGTAGCTTGCATCTTCGGCGCGGCGCTCTTGGATGCGCACTTCGCCTTCGGCAATCTTCGGCGGCCCTTCGACCGACCACGCCAGGTTGTCGCGCACCCAATCGGACGCTAAGCGCGTCGATTCTTCGGCTCCCGCGCGATCGGCAAACATACCGATGGTTACCAGCGCGCCGTCCGGCGCTGCCGCCATCGTGTAAGCGATGAAGCCGGGAGCCTTGGTGACGATTGGCAGAAAACCGGTGCGCGTGGTATCGACGACCTTGTCGATGTCGCCGACAGACTTCATCTTATAGACGCGGACGACAGAGTACATGCGCGGCTCCTTTCGAGCGTGGGCGTTGAGCGTTCAGCGCGGGGCGGGCGGAACCTGGCGGCATCAGATGGTAGTGATAAGGGTGAACCGCCTCGGCAGACTTTTGGTCGTCACGGGCGCATTGTTGCTCGCAGCCGGGCCGGCGTCCCCGCGCTCGTTCGCCCGGATGTACGACGCGCAGTGCTTTTCCAAGAAGATATTTATTCTGGCGCCGCCGTTTTCGCCACGGCCTCTGCCCGCTGACGCGATCGCGCAAGCCTGCACGAACGCTATCGCATTCGATCCGTCAGACGGCACGCTGGCTGCCGCTTCGGGCGCCGTCTTCGGCAAGCTCTCGATCAGCCTCTACAAGCCGCCATACTCCAGCGCTTCCATTCCGGCGACAACCTTCACGCCGCCCGGACTTCTCCATCCGCGGCAAATTGCGTGGGACGGATCCGGCAACTTGTGGGTCAGCGACGATCTCGCCGGAAAAGTCTACGAATTTCGTCCGCCCTTCTCCACATCGACAAAGCCCGACGCTGCTAACACTGTAGCCATGCAACCCATTGGACTCACGATCGATCCCGTGAGCCGGCTGATGTTCATCGGCGACGCTAGCGGATCGCGAACCTGCGCAGCGGCGCCCTGCCGCATCTACGTTCTTCGCGCTCCTTATACCGAAGCGCCGGTGGCAACGATTCCGCTCGGGAAGAACATGGCCAGCGCATTAGCCGTAGACCGGCGCGGCCGTCTCTTCGCCGGATTTCAACACGGCGCACTCCGCGGCCGCATCGGCGTCTATCTGCCGCCATTTCGCAGCGGCCAACAGGCTGCGTTTATGCTCAGCGCCGGCGACGGCGTGATGGCCTTGGCGTTCGATCCGGCGCAGAACTTGTACGCGCAGCTCTTCAGCACGGGCGGCGTGGCGCGGTTCAACGCCCCGATCGCGGGTTCGTCCTCGGCGCCTTCGGCACGCCTGGGCTGTCCGCACGCCGTAACGTGCCGCAACAAGAATTGGGCCGGACTGGCCTTCGGCCCCTAATTTCTTAGTTGACTATCAACTAACGAATTAGGTATACTCCTCGGGATGAGAGCCTGCGTTCTATTCTTTGCCATTTTCATTGCCTCGATGTGCGCTGCGCAGGCTCAAGAAGCGCTGAAAGTTACTATTCCGAGCGTGACCGCCCCGCCAAAACTGGACGGGACGCTCGCCGACCCAATCTGGCAGCAAGGCGCCAAGGTGCAACTCACCTTCGACCGGCTAACACATGCTGCGGCGGCCGAACCGACCACGGCCTACATTTTAACCGACGGAAAATCTCTTTACATCGCGTACGATGCAACCCAAACGCGCACGTCTATCGTCGCGAACCAGCACAACAACAACACCGGCGTCGATACCGACGATGAAGTCAAAGTGGCGCTCTGGCCCGGCGGAAAGAACGGTATCAGCTATGTTTTTATCTCGACGCCAATCGGCACGCGTTACCAGACGTCCACCGAAAATCTCGCGTACGAGCCGACCTGGGATGCAGTTGGGAAAATTAGCGATCACCGATATATCCTGACGATGCGCATCCCGCTCTCGATCATGCGCGGCGCCAACCAAACTCAATGGCTGGTGAATTTTTCGCGCTGGGAGGTGACGACCGGATCGCTCTACGCTTGGAGCGGCGGCCAAAGTTTCGGCGGAACGTCGGACCAAAATTACGCGATGCCGCTGCTTGGGATGCCGCGCGCGGTCGCCTCGCGCCCGCAACCCCGCTTCGGGATTTATGGACTAGGCACGATCGCTTCACGCGGCGCCGGCGGCAGCACGTCGCGTATGGGCGCCGATATTTCCATTCCTATAACCGACTCAACGTCGTTCATTGCGGCGATCCATCCGGACTTTTCAAACGCGGAGTCGGACCAGCAAACGATCGCTCCTACGGCGTTCCGGCGTTTTTTCAACGAGACGCGGCCGTTTTTTACACAAGGCGCGCAATACTACAACGTCTACGAATGCGACGCGTGCAACGCGGAAGCGTCGTTATATACGCCGTCCATCCCGACACCCCGCGACGGCTACGCTATCGAAGGCAGGCAAGGTCCGATTACGTTTGGCGGATTCGACGCGGTCGGATTCGGCCGGACCGATGCGGCGCAGTCGGCGATTTTCCGCACGACGTCGCAACACTTTTTTGTTTCGGCGCAGCACGTCGGCGTCAACGGTACGTCCGCCTCGCTCCCGGGACCGGCGTTTCGCGACGATACGTGGCAATTCGGGGCAAAGCTCGACGACCTGAAGCACAAATTCATTTACGCTAACTACGGCACCGAGTCGGCGACCGGGAATTGGATTACGGACCCGTCGCAAGCGCAGTTCCGCGAAATCGGCGCGGGATTCTACGGACCGAACTCATTTTTCGGCGGCGGCTTCCGGCACATCGGCGCGCAGTACAATCCGTTCGATGGCTTCTTCACACACGCGTTCGATGCAAACTTCAACACCACGGCGATGGACGGCTACGGCGCGTTCGGCCAGCATACGTGGATTCCAGCCGGCGGCAAGTTCAAACAGATCAACGCCGATATTTTTGCCGACTCTTACCACAACCCGCTGGGACTCTCGCAAATGGATCTGAATATCGGCATCACGTTCGCTACGCGCAACCAATGGGAGTTCACCCAGAACGCCGGATCGAGCTACTTCATGCTCGGCGGCAAAGTCGTTCCCGTTACGCAAGAATCAACGCGCATCACGTATAGGCCGGGCACCGCCACGCCGTCATCGCTGATGTTTTTTCACGGCCGGTACGGGCCGGGCTATCTGTACAGCTGGTTCCGCTCGACGACGATCAAGGTCGGCGAACGCGGAGCCCTTTCACTGGAAGCCGACGACACGCGGCAGTTCCTCGATAACGGAACCGAAAACCATCAGTGGTTTCAGCGCGTCAGCTACGCCTATCAGATAGACTCCAATACGTCGTTTGCGATCGGCGTTCGCCGCTTCTTCGGGCCACCGCCCGAACCAAATGGCGGTGCGACCTGCTTTATTCCGCAACTCGGTAATCCGAACGCTTTGGGTTTTTGCCCGAACGTGTCGTTCGCGTATCATAAGCGCAGCCCGCACGACGAGTGGTACGTGATTTACGGCAGTGCGAGCCATCTCGTCACGGTTCCACAGCTGCTCGTGAAGTGGATCCACTACGTTGGAGCCGAGAAGGGAACCTAAGCCGGCGCCGGGCTCTTCGCGATCTCTTGCAGCTTCGCGAAGATCCGGTCTTCGGTGAACGGCAGCGCGGTGAACCGCACGCCGGTCGCCGCCTTGAGTGCGTTTCCGATTGCCGGTGCGACCGGGTTGATCGTATTTTCCGCGATCGACTTTGCGCCTAAGGGTCCGATGGAATCGTAGGTGTCGGCAAAGAAGACCTCGGTCACCGGCGCGTCCGCGTACGCGGGAATACGATAGTTCCGCAGCTGCGCGTTGATCACGCCGCCCTTGTCGTTGTAGACCATCTTCTCTTGAAGCGCATAACCGATGCCTTGCACGACGCCGCCGATAACCTGGCCGCGAAGTTGGTTTGGATTCATAACCGTTCCGGTGTCAACGGCTTCGGCGCTGAACAGTAACTGAATCTCGCCGGTCACTCGGTGCACCGCAAGCCGGACGCCGTACGCCATAAAGGCGACGGTTCGCGGCGATCCGTAGGCCTTTCGGAACGCGGCAAGCTGCTCGCCTTCTTTCTCGGCTGCGACGCGCAACTCGGTGAGCGGCGTTTTGTGCCTACCGTGCACCACAAACGTGTCTTCGATCCGACAGTCTTGCGGCTTGGTTTTTGTGGACTTGGCGGCGTACGCAACGATCTTCTCGTGGAGCGCGCGCGCGGCGTTTTCGACCGCTTTGGTCGGCACCATCATGCCGACGCTGGCAAATGTGCCGCTGTCGTAAGGCGTCTTGTCGGTGTCAGCGTTCATGAACGACACGCGCGAGGTCGTGCAGTTCATGATCTGCGCGACGACCTGTTGCTGCGCCGTCACCAAACCGTTGCCAATCTCTACCGACCCGACGGTGAAATGATAACTCCCGTCTTCGAGCAGCGAGACTTCCGAGCCGGAGCGCTGCTCGGTCGGCGGCACGCAGTCCAACATGGAAATGGCCACTCCGCTGCCTTCGAGCCAGTCGGCGCCCTCTGGTTTGCGAAGACCGCGTCCGCTGCGCAGCGCCTTTTCGATCGCGTCGATGCACTGATCCAACCCGTAACTGCCCATCGTCAAGTCCGAAGACTCTTCCCAGATCGCTTCCATCTTGTCCGATGCACCGACGACGTTCTTCCGGCGCAGCTCGATTGGATCGATTTTCAGGAGGTCGGCCAGCTCGTCGAGCGCGGACTCCATCGCAAAGGTCGGCTGCGTCGTACCGTAGCCGCGAAAACCGCCGCCGCATTGCAAGTTGGTGTAGACGGCGTAGCCATCGCCCTTCTTGTTGGGGCATTTGTAGATCGCCCACGGGCCGGACATGCCGTTGGCCAGCGTCTCGCCGCCGTGGTTGCCGTAGGCGCCCGTATTGGAAACGATCCGATACTGAATCGCGGTAAGCGTTCCGTCTTTCATGGCGCCGAGCTTTACGTGTATCTTCATGGGATGGCGCGTCGTCGCGCCGATGAACTGCTCTTCGCGGGTGAACTCCCATTTCACCGGACGTCCCGTTTTCATCGTGGCAAAGAGCGTCAGGTCCTCGCTCATCATGTCTTGCTTGCCGCCGAAGCCGCCGCCGACGCGTTCGGTGAAAACGTGCAGGTCGGCCGGCATGATTCCGAAGAGGTAGCAGAGTCTGCCCTTCACGATGAACGGCCCTTGCGAGCTGGTGCGCACGTGCAAGCGGCCGTCGTCGCTGCGCCACGCAAGCGACTGCATCGTTTCGAGATGGACGTGCTGCTGACGCGGCGCGTCGTAGTCGCCTTCGTAGATTGCGTGCGCTTGCGCGAAGCCTTCGGCGACGTTGCCGACCTCGCCGTGCAGTTCGAGAAAAATATTTTTCTCGGGGCGCAAAATGTGCGAGTCAACGCCGCGCTCGTGCAACACCGGCGCGCCCGGCACCATCGCTTCTTCCGGATCGAAGACCGGCGTGAGCTCTTCGTAGACGACCTCGACGTTGCGGCAGCCCTCTTCCGCCGCGCCCTCGGTTTCGGCCACAACCGCCACGATGCGCTGCCCCACAAATCGTGCGACGTTGTCGAGCAAGTACGTGTCGTCGGGATCGACGCGGTTATCTTCGTGAATCGCCGTCGTGTACGGACGGCGCGGAACGTCTTCCCACGTGTAGACGGCCACGACGCCGGGAACGGCCATCGCTTTCGTGCGATCGATCGAAACGATCTTCGCGAACGCGTGCGGCGAGCGCAGCACTTTGAGGTGCAGCGTGCCTTCGAGCAATGGGACGTCGGTCGTATAGCGGGCGTGCCCCGTGACGATGTCTTTTGCGAACGGATTGCGTACGCTGGCTCCGCTCGATTTGCCGGCGCCGTCGGTTTCGATGTTGGTCTTGCCTTCGAACGCGTCGCGAATCGAGCCGTATCCCGTGCAGCGGCAAAGATTGCCCTTGAGCGAGTGCGGCAGATCTTTTTTCTGTTCGTCTGTGAGCGCCGCACCGGTCATGATCATGCCGGCCGTGCAGTAGCCGCACTGAAAT
>JBBQQR010000042.1:0-7272 GCA_038215615.1 Vulcanimicrobiales bacterium
TGGTTCGCGTTCGGCTCCGCCGCGATCCCATTCGTACCTTTCGCATTTGTCGCCGTACTCTCGCGGGGCCGCGGGATGGGCTGGGGCGACGTGAAGTTGGTCGCGCTCGGAGGCGCTCTGCTGGGCGCCGAAATATCGGTGCTGGCCTTTTCGGCAGCCTGCATCGCCGCGGTCGTTTTGAACTACGCGCGTGGACGGCCGCGCGGACCGATCGCCTTCGCACCGTATCTAGCCGCGGCGATCGGGCTCGCAATTCCAGTCGGCTTCTTGCGCTGAGTGGTGACGGCATGCCGAAACTGCACAACGTTACAACGGGCGAAGTCATCGCCGAAGACGTTCGCATCGCGGACGGCTGGTGGGAGCGCTTCGCCGGACTGATTCCTCGGAGCATCGTGACGCCCGACGAAGGGCTGTGGTTCCGCGACTGTTGGGCGATCCACACGCTCATGATGAAAGCCAAGATCGACGTCATCTTTTTGGACGAGCAGTCTCGCGTGGTGCGCACGCACGCGCGGGTGAAGAGCAACCGGCTCGCCATCGCGTGTTTCGGCGCGAATGGCGTTGTCGAGCTGGGCGCGGGTGCGCTCGAAGGTCGCGATGTTCTTCCCGGCGACCGGCTGGAGTTGAAATGAAAGGCCGCTTCGCGGCCGGTATCATCGCGTTCGCACTGGCGACGGCGGTAATCGCGGCGGCCGGTACGCTGCCCGAGTTTTTCATACAGCTGCGCGATCCCAATCTATTGGGCGGCGGCATCTATGCATGGCTGCTGCATACGTTCGGGTTTTCGTTCGTGCTCGGTTCATGCGCTGCGATCACCGCTGCCGCAGTACTGATCGCAGCGTGGCGTACGCGGCTGCGCGGCGCCTCAGATTGGCACGTGGGATTGGCGGCCGTCCTTATCGCGCTGTGCCTCATCGGACGCCTCGGCGTGAGCCTCGATCCGATCGCTTGGCTGTGCGCGGCGGTGATTTGTCTGCTGCTCGATCGGGACGATCTTTGGGGAGCCGCCGCCCTCGTCATCGTCACGGCGTTTTGGTCGCTGCTGCAGGGCGGAGCAACGCTGGGCGCGCTGCTCGTTTTGCTCGCGGCGATAGCGAAGCTCGTCGAACAAAAACAATTCGATACCGCCGTCGCGCGCAGATTCTGCGCGGCCGGCGCGTGCATCGCCGTTTCACTCATACAAGTGCATTCGGGCCTACTCTCCGGGTATGGCGCGCACGCGCTCTATCTGGATTCGCTCCTGGGCGGCGCGCAGCGCGACCGCTTATGGACCGGAGCGATTTCCCCGCGAGATCTCGGCTTCGCCGCGATCGTCGTCGTGGCCGGATGGTACGGAATCCGGCGGCGCGGACGTCTGGGCGACGCGTTCGTTTTCTTTGCGCTGCTTCTGCTCTCGCTGGCGGACGCGCGCAACCTGCCGCTTTTCGGGATCGTTGCGGCGCCCGTCGTCGTCGACGCGCTAGCGAGCTATTACGTACAGAGACGCGAGCTGCCTTCGGGCTCGCTCGCTGCGTATGCGTTTGCGTTCTCGGCCGCAGCCTGCGCGTTCGTCGCCGTTATCACGGCGGTTGAGCCGAAAACGATAGCGTGGCCAACCCCGAGCGTTGCTCCGCTTCTGAGCTCTTTGCTCCATCAGCCGGGCCACCATAACATTCTGTGCGTTCAGCCGCGCTGGTGTGATGCTGTGTCGCTCGATCGTTCGCGCGGGCTCTCGGTCGTGCTGGATGACCGGAGCGGCCTCGCGGCGCCGCTCGCGCGGCGTGTTCAACGAGACGTGTCGGATGCGATTGGAAATTGGCAGGAGGATCTGCGCCGCGCAAATGTCGACGCAATTCTCGCCGATCAAGACAGCCGCCTCATTTCGCTGCTGCATGCCGACGGATGGGAAAGCACAATCTCGTCCGGAGGCGCTATCCTGCTGCAAAAGATGGGAAGGCAATGAGGATCGCATGGGCGGTCATCGCCATCTTCGGCGCACGCTTTGCTGCGATTGCTTGGCATTACCGCGGGCAAGACGCCGACCTCGCGTGGCAACAATGGCTGGGCAATCAAGTGCTCACGCTGCACCGCATTCCGTCCGCGCTCGGCCTCGAAACATTCACGGCGCCCGGCGCACATTGGGTCGCGCAAGAGTGGCTGTTCAGCACGGCCGTTGCGGCTACGATTTCTACCGATCGCTACTATCTGCTCGCGATCGGCGTCGCTCTCGCGGCGGTCTGCGCGCTTGCGGTGACGGCTTGGCGCGCTCGCCGGCGCGGTGCTTCGCCGTTCGCCACGACGCTCACGGTCGCGCTCGTCGGGTTTACGATGATGCAGTCATTCGGCGTGCGCGCGCAGATCTTCGGATGGGCGCTTCTAGCGATCATCATGCTCTTGCTCGACATAGAGTCACCGCTGCTGTTCTTGATCATTCCGCTGACGGTCTTGTGGGCCAACGTTCACGCCAGCGCGCTCATCGTGCCCGCGCTTGTGGGACTCTGGACGCTTGGCACGGCAATCGAGGACCGCGGCTGGACGCCGCGCGTGGAACGGAACGTCGTGCTGACCTTCGGAACGTGCCTGGCCGTGCTGCTGACGCCGTTCTCCTGGCACTTGCCGGCTTACGCGGTTGCCTTGCAGACGAGCGCCATACGCGCCTCGATCAGCGAGTGGCGTCCGCCCGATATCACGATCACATCGTTCTCCGCCGGCTTGCTCCCGCTCATCGCTATGGGATGCTTCTTTGGGATCGCCGCCCCGCGCGAGCACTGGCGCGACGGAATGCTGTTTGCCGTCACGACGGTGCTCGCGTTCACGGCCATCCGGCATATGTCATTGTGCGCGATCGTGATCGCCCCGATGGTCGCGCAGCGTTTGAGCAGCGCGATCCCCCAGTATGCGCGCTTAAACGTAGTGCTCAGCGAACGTTTTAGCCAGACGCTTATCATCGCTTCGAGCGCGCTGGCTGCAATTCTGATCGTCGTTACGCTCAATAAAGCGCCGGCCATCGCGCGTTCGTCTTTGCCCGAGACCGCGATCGCCCGGATCGCGCAATCACCCGGCGTGCACAAACTCTACTGCGAAGACTTTGCGTGGTGCAGTTTAGCGCTGCCGCAAAAGAACGTGCGCGTCTTCATTGACGGCCGGTGCGATCCGTTTCCGGCCGTAGTTTGGCAAGCGTATCTCGACGTGGAAAACGTCACGCCGCGCTGGTCGGCCGTTCTCGACAAATACTCGGTTGACGCCGTCTTAACGAAACCCGGAAGACCGCTGGCGCAAGTGCTCGCGCTACGGGCCGGCTGGCGCGTGTTCTACCGCGATGCCCGATACATCGTTTTTACGCGCGAGGGCGCACGCACCGCCGAGCGCTAGCGACACCAAGCCGATCCAGGTCGGCAGCTTCGGGATCCACCATACCAGGCCCGCGCTCGATGTTTCATCCGAGATATGCCGCGCCCAAGACGCTTCGGCGAGCAGCGGATCGAACGACGCCTGCGTCGCGTGCGGCGAAGTCTGCGGGCCTAAATGCCACGCGACTACGACCACCAAAGAACAGAATAGCGCCGCGCCGAGCCCCAGCCGCAGCGATGACTGCGCGGAGCCGCGCAAGACGAGCAGTCCGATCGCGATCGTTCCGGCGACGACCGGTATCACTAATGCCGGCTGAGTGACGATCGACTGCCACGGAAGCGCCACCAGCACCAGTGCCGCTGCCGCGAAATTCTGGGCGACTCCTCGCGTGCGCGTGAGAAGCAGCAGTGCCGCGGGAAAGGCCAGCGTGATCTCACTGTAATGAATGAACGATCCGAACGTCACCGCGAGCGCCGCCGGAATCAACAAAAGAAATGCAGGATCCGCAAACTTGCGCGCAGCGGCGCCGGCCAGCCACACGCCGAGAACCACGGAAACCAGGTAAGAAAGATTTCCCGCGGCCAGAGCAACCCGGTCCGGCGCGCCCAAACCTTGCGCGAACCACGTCATGCTGTACTGCGTGACGAAACCGATCTCCGATGCGGCATGATTGGGCAGCACGCGTGTGAAGTATGATATCGCCAGTTGCGGGCCCCCGATCGTGAGGTCGATCGCGGCGAGTGCGGCGCAGAGCACGGCAACCGGCAGGCGGGCCGCGCGATTCCAAATGAAGAGAGCCAAAAAGACCGGCAGCGCGACGTGCGGGAGCAAAGCGACGACAGCCAGCGCGGCGATCAGCGGCGCGCCAAGTCCGCGCCGCAGCGCGAGCACTGCGGCCGTCAGCGCGGCGAAAATAACCGGCGCGAGCTCGCCGTACGGAATCACCGCGACGCTGAAGGCAACGGCAAGCAGCGTCAAGACTGCATAAGGCGGGCGATCGGTCAATCGCGCTGTGAACGCACAGGCCAGCGCCGTCGACGCCAGGAGCAAAACAAACCACGTTGCCGCGGCGAGCGGGTACGGGAGCAGCGCTAGAATCGCGAACAGCGCGAGCGCGTAACCGGGAAACGGCGCCGGCAGATCCACTTGATCGCGCGCCGTGTGCAGTCCGAACGGCTGCGGCACTTGTTCGCAGTGCAGCAGCGGACCCGCGGTATAGGGGTTCGCTCCGTGCAATACTGTCGAGCCCCCGCAGTAGAAGGCGCGAAAATCGCCCAGCAGCATGCGCCCTTGCGCGTTGACGACGAGTTGCCAAGCTAGGACGGCGCAGGCCGCGATTATGAGAGCGGCGAGAACCGGTCTACGCACTATCGCGCTTGTTGCGCCGGCGTTCTTCGAGCGAAGCGGGAGCGGAAGGGATGCGATACTGAGGCGCGACCGTGCCGAGCATCTTCACCAGTCCCTCCGAATCGGGGCGCAGCTGCGCGACGCGGTAAGCGTAATCGGCGGCGCCCTTCATGTCGCCTTCGTCGAAAGCGAGTTGCGCGAGGCGTTCCAGCACGATCACATAGCGATCTTCGAGCAGTTGCGCGTGCGCGGCGAACCAAGGTTCGGGTGCATCGGCTTCGAGCAGGCGTCCCGCGTAGAGTTCCTCGGCCGCGCGATAACGCGCCCCGGCTTCTTCTACATCGCCGCGGTCAAACGCACTGTCGCCGTCGGCGACGTGCGCTCCGAAACGGCGGACGTCGGCCGCGACTAGCGACAGCTCGAGCGCGACGTCGGGGTCGGCTCGAAAATATCTTTCCACAACGGCGTAACCGGTGATGGCGGCAATCGCCTTGCGGATGTTACTGCAGGCCGTGCGCACGCTCTGCGCGGCGAGCTGGCGATCCGCATCAGGCCAGAAAATCGAGGCGAGCTCGGTGCGCGTAGCCGATGCGGACGGTTTGAGGAGCAAGTATTTGACGATCTGCTGATCGCGTTTGCGTATCCACGCAATTTCGCTGCCGCCGATGCGCACTTCAAAGTGACCTAACATACGCGCCGACATCGGCGCGAGCTGCGTTTGCGGCGAACGCACGCGGCCTCCGCGTAAGTGGCGGATGGGACGGAGCGGACGGCAGCCGCCCGCGTCGTCGATCACGAACAACCCCGCGGCTTCGAGTTGCCGCAATCGCTCCTCGTCGTCGGGCAGAGCACCCGCCATAATGCCGCGCAGCACTGCGCGATCTTCCTCCGCCGCGCTCTCGAGTTCGGCCGCAATAAATTCGGTGAAGAGCTGCCCGTAACGCGCCCGCCAGTTCTCGAACGCGCTGTTCAGTGAGCGGCCATCCTCCGCCGCGCAGCGCACCGCTCCGCTCAGCACGATCGCCCAGGCGTCGCTTTCCTCGAGCAGCCGCGAAACGTCGGCATCGCTGTGCGCCACGCCGCAAGCTTCGGCGAGGAGTTGCGTTTCGGCAGCGTCGAAGGCGAGTTTGCGAGAGTCGCAGAGCACGGCTAAGCCGCGCGCGATCCACGTTTTGGCATCGAGTGCGTCACGCGCGCGCGCGGCGTAGACGAAGCTCATGTTCTCGGGCGCTCTTTCGACGAGGCGCTGCAGGTGCGCGATCGCTTGCGGCGTCGCGTTGTCGGCGTCGTCCACGATCAGTTCGACCGGACCGCGGAAGTCTTTCAGCAAAGCGATCGCATCGTCAAAAGATTGCGGGACGCGCGGCAGCGCGAGTCCGGCCGTTAAAGCCGCAAATAGCGCGGCCGGCCCGCACCCGGGCGGCAGCGCGCAATACCCCACGGAAATCGGGCTCTCGGGAATGTACTTTAAAAGAAGCGTCGTTTTGCCGAATCCCGAGGGTGCGATCAAGAGCCGCACCGGTATTCCGGCGTGCGCCGCGAGCCAGCGTTCGAGCCGCGGACGCCTAACGGTGGAAGGCGCGAGCCGCGGGAGCGTTCGGGTCAGCGTCATGCAGGAGCTAGTATCGGCCTTCCTCCCCTCCGGCCTTAGCGAGCCCTTCGACTTCGCTCAGGACAGGCTGTTCCGCCCAAACTGGGCCCTTCGACTTCGCTCAGGACAGGCTGTTCCGCCCAAACTGGGCGTCCACGGTCAAACCGTTCAACCGCGTGGGGGAGAACCCCAGCCGGATCGGACGTATTTCCCGTTCACCGCAATGGCCGGAACCGTGGGATCGCCGCCGGTCAGGGCCATCATCCGTTCGCGCAGTTTCCGATCGTTCGCAGCGTCGTAGACCGTATAAGGCGTCCCTTCGCGATCGTAATGCTCGCGCGCGGCGCGGCAGTATGGGCACGATGGACTAACGTACATCTCGACCTTCATCCCCGGAGGGATGTGCTCAACGTCGAACTCAGCGGTCATGCCGCTCGTGTTCGTGCCGACTCCGCTCGGCAACCTTCGCGATATCACCCTGCGCGCGATCGACGTGCTCAAAGAGTGCGCACTCGTCGTCGCGGAAGATTCGCGCGTCGCGCGCAGGCTTATCTCGGCGCTTTCGCTGCCGGGTAAAGAGATCCGCAGCTATCGCGAGCAGAATGCACGCAGCGCGACCGGACCGATCCTCGCGCGCGCGCGCACGTCGCTCGTGGCTGTCGTTACCGACGCAGGGACGCCCGGGATATCCGATCCGGGATCCGAGCTCGTTGCGGCCGCCCGTGAAGCCGGCATCGACGTCGAAGTCTTGCCCGGACCCAACGCCGCGCTCGGCGCCGCGGTTCTTTCGGGATTCCCAATCGCGCGTTTCATTTTCGAAGGATTTCCACCGCGCACGACCTCGGCGCGGAAAGCTGCGCTCGAAACTGCGCTCGCATTAGGCATTGCGAGTATCTGGTACGAATCGCCCAACCGCGTTCGCGAAACGCTGCAAGAGTTCGCGTCGCTCGATCCGTCGGCGCGCGTCTTTCTACTGCGCGAATATACCAAGCGATTCGAGCAGC
>JBBQQR010000043.1:0-7220 GCA_038215615.1 Vulcanimicrobiales bacterium
TGTCGTCGGTATCTTTCCAAACGACCCCGCGATCGTCAGGCTCATCGGCGCGCTCTTGCTCGAGCAGAACGACGAGTGGCAATTACAACGCCGTTACATGCAACTCGAAGGACTCAAGATCGTCAGCGACAACCCACTCCAACGGATAACAGCTGTCGTCAACAGCTAAATCCCCACTTCGTCAGAGCCTCTCATACACCACGTCCCGGGACACGATCAGGGCTCCGCCATTTCCAGGCACCGGCCCGGCTCGGAGGTGGGTTCGTCTTAACCCGGCGGAAGTGGGTTCATCTTATCCCGCCGCCGACACGCGGCGCGCGATATGATCGAGACCATCAATTGAGATTGGGCTTTATCTCAGATATTGGGTTCTCCAGCCAAATCTGATTTCAGCGCTCGATCGCAACATTGATAGTAACGCTACCGAATGTCGGTCCGACCATCGCCCGACTAACAACTCATTTCGCGATTGACGGTAAGCGGTGCTTGTCAAACACTGGATTAACCGCGTCATCACGGCGCTGGAGTTGCCCCTATTAAACCGGACACGCGGCGAGTGATGAATTGGCTCGGATGAACTCGCGCGGCGAGAGCATCTTAAGCGCACGATGTGGATGGGAACTGTTGTAGTCTTCGAACCAGCCATCGAGATGCCCGAGTACGGTCATTGCGTTTGGCCGCGGATTGCAGCGCACGTAATCGCGCTTGAACGTCTTCACGAAGGACTCGGCCATTCCGTTTGATTCAGGGCTACGAACCGGAGTAAAGCACGGCATCAGGCCGAGAGACAGCGCAAATTCGATCGTTTCATGGGCGGTATAGCAACTGCCGTTGTCGGCCAGGAACTCGACACGCTGGGTCGTCGCGCAGCCGCCGAAGCGGCGTTCAACTGAGACTAAGCATCATGTCACGAATCATTTCGCCGCTGATGCCGGCCGTCGTTGCCGTCCAGCTGATCGCTTCCCGATCGCACGTGTCGAGCATGAATGCCACACGTACCGTTTCCCCGTTCCAGCACGCGATTTCGAAGCCATCGGAGCACCAGCGTGTGTTCGAGCGTAGCGTTTGCACCACGCCGTCATGCGCGCGACCGGTCTTACGACCCGTATGCCGTTCAAGTAACAGATTGTGCAGGCGCATGATTCGGTAGACGCGCTTGTGGTTTACGCGGGGTTCGCCGACCGCGACGAACTGGCGATTGAGAAGCGCCGCGATCCGCCGATAGCCATACGTAGGACGATCCTCGACGAGTTCTCGTATCATTGGGAAAAGCCGCGAATCGTCGGGTTTGCGATAAGCAGCGCGCTCACGGCGCATTTTGTCGGTGCGTTCGACAAGGTTCGAGCGTGCAACGTCGAGCGTCTTTGCGATCGTCTTCACGGGGTATCTTCCAAGGGCAACGATGGCAAATGCGAGATCAGTTTTTTTTCGTGAGCGATACGGACGGCATCCCGGATGATCTCGTTCTCCATCGTCTTCTTGCCGAGCACGCGCTGAAGCTCGCGTACTTGACGCTTGAGCTCGCGGACTTCGGCAGCGCTGACGACCTCGTCGTCGGCGCGAACGGCTTCCCGGCTTCCATCGGCCATACGTCGTCTCCAGGTGAAGAGCTGGCTCGGTGCTACACCATGTTTTCGAGCCACGTAGGAAACCGACATTCCCGGACGGTTCGACTCCTCGACCAGCCGGATTTTCTCTTCGACGGACCACCGCCGCCGGCGCTCAACACCGGTGATACCTTCAATTCGTTGGGCGTTAGAGATAGTCGTAATCATAGGCGTATGCCTATGTCCTCAAGCTATGCCACGTGTCCGGTCCAAACGGGGGCCTCTCCAGGCGCTGACCGTACGACGATCGGACATTTGAGAGCCCGGCGATTTATTCTTGGTCTCTAACTCAAACCATTATTTATACTTACATGTACTTACTCGTTCGCTTCTGACGGAAAAACACGACCCGATTAGCGGTCGCATTTTCTCGCGCCGGGGTTGGATTTCGCTCCGTAAGCTTTTGCAGAATATGCTGCATCGAGGTCGTGCGATATTTGAGCGGGGACTTGGCGACCAATCAGCTCGTTCGCATGCATCGCACCTCCGCCGCCGATAATATATCGCCACTTTCCGCCAACCTTGTGATAAAGCGATTCCCCACCCACGTTGGTATCAGCCCAACCTACAAAGGCATAGGTGCCGATTGCGCACACCGTTGAAGCTATGACCGAATGAGATCCTTGTGCGCTTTGACGCGCATTTTCTTGCTTTGTAAGTGTTGTGTCGACGTTGGCGAGAGCGCATTGTGCAATCATCACAATCCGGAGCGAGAACATAGCCGAGCTAACAAATTTGATCATTTTGCGCTTCACTATCAATTTATGTGCGGGCGATTTAAGGATTGGGTCGCTTAAGCGGGTGAGACGTCTTTGGCGACTCGCTCTGGCCCAGGTAAACCGGGACCATCTGCGGACGAATGAATCGTGTCCCAATACGTGACGCGCACGCTCGTTTTTCCATCGACGATATTCTTCGGCCAAGCGGCGCACGGCGTCGTCTCAGCGGTTGGCGATCGCCAACAATCGATGGCCTTCCGATTCCACGTGGTCTTGAGTGTCGTCGCGAATATGTGGGACGATCCGTTAGCCGTGCGGATCTCGAGCCCGCCGGCGCGGTTCCCATTCTCGAAGCCGCGAAAGACGCCGATTTCCGTATGCAGCTTTTGTCCCGCGTACGGCTTCGGCCAAGCGCTAGCGGCCGTTGTCGTCACGGCAGCTAATGCAAACGCGAAAATCGCCCTGCCACAGAGGTTCACTTTAGGACCGCCTTCGACTTCAACACAACGCGTACGCGCGCAGGGTCGTCCGCGCGCTTGAGATCGAACGGCGACGGAGCCGTACACTTCAAGACCTTATCGATGCGTGCGTACGAGTCATCGCCGGCCGGGTAGTCGTCGCCCGTGAGCGCCGACATGGCGTTAGCATTCACTCGCATCATTGCGCGGGCTTTTTCGATCGGGAGAGGAACGACGAGTTCGCGCTTCTTCGCGCCGTCGCCAGCGGCGTTGCCGAACGCGTCGTAAAGGAAGCGTGTTTGATTCGGCTGCGTCGAGAGCACCTGGACGTACGAGCGCATACCGAGCGGGTTTGGCTTGCCACCCGACGGATCAAATTGGTAGATCGTCGCGGACACCGCGAGCGCGATGAGAGTCGGTAGCACGTCAGTTCTCCAACGCGGCGTATTGCGTGCCGCCGTGAATCGAGTCAACGATACGCTGGAGCAAAACGCCCAGGCATTGATCGCCCGTGTAAAAACGGTGAGTCCAGCTCACCATATTTTCGTTAGCGCTCGCATCGGCAACGACGCCGCACCGAGAATTGAGACTAGCGCAAAGGCTTGACGACGATTAGTGCGTGTCATTGAAATCTCCAGAATCGGCGTAATATTTGTTTGCGCTGCGTTACCGAAATCACCGAAAAAAAACTCCCTTGGTGCGGCATGGAAGATCGTCTGGGCAGACGCCATCGCATGAGGGCGGTGTCATTTGGAATCCTAAGCTTCGATGTGAAAAAAACGAACCACACAAATCTGCGTTCTACCGGATCGTTAACGAACGACGCAGCGATTGAATCGAGGATGCGAACCCCTTCGGATTTGTGTAGTTCTGAACGAAGTAGGTTACGGGTGGAACGAGCCCGTTCGGATCCTTACCGGTTGCGATTCCGAATCCAACCCAGTACGACGCTCCCATCATGTTCGTGTAGTGGCCGGTATTTTCGGCAAACGGACACGTCGTCCAATTTCCGCCCGGGCAGTTTGCAATCTCGGCCATAAACTGCGCTTCGGCATCGATAAATGTCGTCGTACCACCACCGTAGTCGATATTCTGCGAGGACGGCATCGAGTGGTGCTGTGTTTCATAGAGCCAGAATTCTTGGCAACCAACGGCGCCGGTTCCGCACTGGTGTTTGTAAAAACCATACTTAGCCATTTGCACCGCCCAATAGCGCGCCGTCTCGAGCGTTATGCTATCGAGCGTAAGCGGCGTTGTCACCGAGGGGATGCCAATGGTCGCTCGGTCGGAGTTGAGTTTGACAAGCCACGCGGTTTCGCTTGCGGTCGGCATTGCAATCGCGATCGATCCGAGATCGGTTGTACCGACGGGATTTACCGTCCAGAGTCCGTGATACGCTGCATGACCGTCCGGTGAGAAAATCTGGACCCACTGTGCATTCGGGTAGTCCGGATAGCCCGCACCGACGTAAGCGAAATTCGTATCACCGAGCGTCGGTTTCACATTCTGCAAGCTGAATTTCCCATCCGGCCCAGTCGTCGCCACCGGAACTTGCAAACTGCCAGCGGGCGGGGGCGTCGAACCAGCGATCGATACCCTCCCGGAGATCATCACGATTGCACCGGCGATCGGAAGACCGCTTGTATCATCAACCGCGAGACCAGCCACAATCGGTAGCGGCGTCGGTGTTGGTGTTGGTGTCGGCGTGGGCGTCGGCGTTGGCGTTGGAGGGGGCGTCGGCGTTGGGGACGGGCTTGGGGTTGGCCTTGGGGTGGGAGTGGAAGTTGGTGAGGGCGTTGAGGATGGAGCCCCACTGCCGACCGGCGCCGGCGATAAAGCTACGCTGCCGATCGGCGTCGGCGAAACACCCGGCGAAGCTGTCGGGCTTGCATTCGGCGGCAGAACCGCTGAGGTTGAACCGCCACCGCCGCCTCCGCCACTACACGCAGCGAGAAGACTGATAAGTACGCTTCCCGCGATCAAGCGGCGAGACGCCTTGAAACCATCCTTAGCCAAAAACATTATGAACGGACACCGTCTCTAAAAAGCATCGACGCCGGAATGTGATTACGTTCTTGTTCTTTGCGCCGACGCCGCATCCGACTTACAGCGGCCGATCGAGATCGAGCTGTACTTGCATTTCATCGCCAATACGCCGCCAATACGCGTACACCAACACCCCGAGAGCCCCAAAGAGCGCATAGTAGCCGAACGACAACTGCGCAAACGCACCCCCGTAGCCGGACACGAAGAACGGCATGAGCAGCAGCCCGAGAACGAGGCACGCAAGACCAAAGAGCGCGATCGCCATTTGCTTTGAAATTACGAGCGCGAACGGCGCAGCCGCAAGCCCGACAGAAACGACTCCGAGGATCCAGCCACCCATACCAAGCTGCAGCAAATTGACGGCACTTGTACCTGACGAGAAAAGCCCGAAGCTCGTGAAGGACGCGACCGGCGCGATGAGCCCTATCACAACTAATGCAAGAGCCACGCCATGCAAAACTCGCATGATGCCCCATTCCGATAGCTTGTCGGCCACGGCCCGTGCTTGCTCTTGCGCTCCCGCCGTCATTTTAATCGGCTCGCTCATTGCATTCCCGCTTCCCAGCCCGTGCTCGTAAGCGCGGCAATCGCGTTTAGCTCATCATGTTCAGCGCTTGTGATCTCTGCGCCGACAAGCGCTTTGCCGCCATCGGTCTTCGCCCAATCAGCAACGGAACTGACGCGCGGGATCCAGCGCACTTGGGAAACGCGATACCCGTTGACGTCGGCCGGCTCGGTGAAGTTCACGATTTGGCTTACACGGAACGAGCCGTAACAAAGTTTGATGGTCCTGCCACCAAACATGTTCGTTTCCGTCTGAATTGCGCTTTGGCCCACGGCTGAAGGTTTATATTCCACGACTTGGTGCATCGGCGGGTTCCGAGAATAGGAGTAGGAGTTGACCGGCTTCATCGCTTCGTGACGAGTAGCGAGCCCGGCACGAACATAGGGATCGAGAATTGCTCGCCTCGCTGCGCCGTCCGCGCCTGCGGAAACGTCATCCGGGATGCGTGCGGGATTCTTCATGCAAAGCGACATCTTCCCGGCCTTTTCAGATTTTTCAAGAAATGTGTCGATCGCGTGGGCAAAGTTGCCGTTATTAGCGGCCTTCGGGTCGGAGCCGCAAGAAATGAGAGTAGCGCTCATCGCTAAAGCGAGGGCGAGATATGAACTACGAAACAAAGTAGTCTCCATTATGACGTTTGCGATCGGTTGAAATGAGGCACGTGGAGCCGCACTGCATAAGCCGCCTTTCTTATAAGCGACCTCGCGCATCTCTTTGAGCAATCTCTTGACTTTCTGTTCGTCCCGAACGAGGCCTTGCTGGCGCTTCTTACAAAACGATTACATAATTCCGAACGTCGCCGCCTGATACAAACGCTAACATTGCTTCACACCCATCTTGTAGCTCTTCGATATTCTAATCGAACGGGCATCATACTAAGACACCCTTGTACTAGCGAGCGACGGACACGTCAGTTGCGACTCGTTCGTTGCCTGGAATCCCCGGGCCATTGTTCGTTCCGACCCAATAGGTAACGCGTACAATCGTCTTGCCCGGGACGATCTGCTTGGGCCATTCGGCGCAGGCCGAGGAAGAATTCTTTGGGTCAGGCATCCACATGCACGAGATTAGCCGGTGCTGCCATTTTGTTCCGTCCGGACCGATCGACGTCGCATAGTCTTGCGATTTGCCATTGGCAACACGAATGGTGAGCCCGCCAGCTCGATTCCCATTGCCAAAATTGACAAGAACGCCGTCCTGCGTATGCTTCGGCTCGCCAGCATACGGCTTCGGCCATGCCGAAGCCGCGGCCGTTGACGCAAAGATCAGACACGCACCTATTGCAGCCTTCGCAACTTTCATTACTTGAGCGTGACCGCACGATTTTCAGTAGGATTCGCAATAACATCGCTGCCTACGAGAAATGTCGCGACCACCTTAACCGTGCCGTGCGCCGGCACGATAACGGATCCGAGTCGCCCGAGGTCTTCTCTAGGGTCAACCTCATAAGCGGTCTGCATCGTGCTGCCAAGCGAACTTAGTTTTTGATACGTCGGCGCAGCGACCGGCATTGCCGTGTAGGCTTTTTTTCCGCCATTGGCGAGAGCCAACATGAGCGAAAGATTCGACGGAGCCAGGGTGGCGTCGCCCGGCCCTCCCTGCACGTCGAGACTAACGTGAACAAGCAGGTTGCCGTCCACCGTGTCGTTCCACGCATTCGTCGGGGTTATTGTTATAGCTTTGACGGAATGTGTCAATCTGTTTGAGGCCATTTTTAGGAAGAAATTCTATGCCGCGATCGGCTCCGGCGGATTGATGAACACGATGGGTTTGAGGGCCGGCGGTTCCGGCGTGCCATGCACGAAGCGCTCGGGGTTGCGTGCGT
>JBBQQR010000044.1:0-6805 GCA_038215615.1 Vulcanimicrobiales bacterium
TAGGTTTTGTCACCGGCGGCGGTAACGCGCTCGGCGATCCGATTCCGATCGATCGCGCACGAGAATACATTTTCGGCCTGGTGCTCGTAAACGACTGGAGCGCGCGCGACATCCAAGCCTGGGAGTACCAGCCGCTCGGCCCGTTTCTGGGAAAATCGTTTGCGACGTCGATCTCCCCTTGGGTCGTGACGCTCGACGCACTCGAGCCGTACCGCACGGCGCCTCCTCAACAAGATCCGGCGCCGCTGCCGCATCTGCGCGCCGCGCGGGATTGGAACTACGATATCGCCTTAGAAGTTGAGCTGCGAACGCAGAAGATGCGGGGCGAACATGCTTCGGCCGAGATCGTATCGCGCTCGAACGCAAAATATCTCTACTGGAGCATGGCGCAGCAGCTTGCGCACGCGACGTCCAACGGTGCGACGATATCGCCGGGCGATCTCTTTGCGTCGGGAACGATCTCCGGGCCGCAGCCGGACTCTTACGGAAGTTTAATCGAACTTACATGGCGCGGCACAAGGCCGCTGAAGCTTGCCACGGGCGAAGAACGGCGTTTTTTGGAGGACGGAGACGAAGTGACGCTGACCGGGTACTGCGAGGCGCCCGGCAAGCCTCGAATCGGTTTTGGGGACGTAAGCGGACTGGTGACACCCGCGCGGAGGTAAGGAACCTGCCCGGGCTATGAAACCCACGAACGATAGTATTCATCGTCCTCGACTTTGAGCGCCGGCTTGGCGATTTGCAATGGAGCGAAGGTATCTACCATGACCGCAATTTCGTCGGTCGAGGTTTTTCCGAGACTCGCCTCAACCGCTCCGGGCTGTGGTCCGTGCGGCGCGCCGGCTGCGTGCAAAGTGATCGAGCCTTCCTCGACGCCGCGCCGGCTCATGAAATTTCCGCTGACGTAGTAGAGGACTTCGTCGCAATCCACGCTCGAGTGATTGTATGGAATGGGAATCGCGAGCGGATGGTAGTCGAACATACGCGGAACGAACGCGCAAAATGCGGCGCCGGGTGCTTCGAACGTCGCGTGGGCCGGTGGCGGCTGATGAAGCTTTCCCGTGACCGGAGCGTACTCGTCAAGGTTGAAGGCGTAGGGATAGCAATAGCCGTCCCATCCGATCACATCGCACGGATGATTCTGCACCGTGTAGATAGCGTTCCGCCCGGCGTTGGTGACCCGCACTTCGTATTCGCCTGTTTTTGCGATCGGAGCCCGCAGGTCGGGAGCGCGAAAGTCGCGTTCGTAATAAGGAGCGTGTTCCTCGAGCTGGCCGAAGTCGTTGCGGAACTTGCGCGGAATCGTGATCATACCGCTGCTTTCGTAGACGAGCATGCGGGTCGGCGATTCCGGCAGCACTTTGTACGTGGTACCGGTTGGAAGCAGCACATAATCCCGCGCGCGGTAGGCGAGATTACCGAAGGGCGTTTGAATCATGCCTTCGCCGCGGTGGATGAAGAGCAGTTCGTCGCCCCCGACATTGCGGTAGAAGTAGTCCATCGGCGCCGCGGTTTCAGAGACGCTCATAAGCACGTCAGTGTTTCCGAGCAGCGGCGTGCGCGCTTCGATCGCGTCCTTACCGGCGGGGATTTCCGCCGTCTTGAAATGGCGGTTGCGCAGCGGTTCGTTGGGAAGCAGCTCGACGACGACGCGCTTCCATGGCTTTACATCAAGCGTCGCCGTTGGCGGACGCACGTGGTAGAGCAACGAGTAGGCGCTTTCAAAACCCTTGGTCGAGAACAGTTCTTCGGCGTAAAGCTCACCGTCTGGCCGGCGGAATTGAATGTGCCGTTTGGGCGGGAGTTCGCCCGCCTTCATGTACGAGGGCATCAGCGCTTGTAGAGACCGGTCACGGTTGCGCGTCCGAGGGCGTGCTTGCGCATCGCGGCCTCCGCTATGGGTCCGGTCATTCCCGTCGGGCCGATCCGTCGCGTGTTCAGCGCATACAGCGTAAAAATGTAGTGATGAACTTTCCCCGGCGGCGGGCAAGGTCCGCCATAACGCAATTGTCCAAACGACGTCGCGCCAACCTCGGCGAGCTGCAACCTGATCCCGGCGCGAAGTTCGCCGATCGACCCGGGAATGTTATAGCCTACCCAATGATACCAACCCCCAGTTGCATCGGGGTCGTAGAGGATCAGCGCAAAACTGCGCGTGCCGCGCGGCGCGTTTGACCAATGCAGTTCGGGCGAAACGTTGCCTCCGCCGCACTTGTCGTAAACGGCTGAGAACGGAAGCGGCGTATTTGGCCTGAATGTGTAGGACGCCAACGCGAATGCGGCTGCGATGAGCATCATGGTTTCGTGACGCCCGGGGGTTGCGGGCTGTTGAACTCCGCGTAGAACGCGTTCGGATTCATGGGCCGTCCCAGAAAATTCTTGACCTCCACGTCGGGATCGTAGGTGCGTGCCGGCTGCAAGATGTCGCGGCGGTAGCGCATTCCGACCGCGGGATTCTCAAGGCCGCCGTTCAGAAACGCCGTGAACATATCTTGAGCATAGACTTTCGACCACAGATAACCGTAATAGCCTGCGTCATATCCGCCCATCAGGTGCCCAAACGAGGCTTGCGGGTGAGTATCAGGTACCGCCGGCATCGGCGTGAGCGTAGCCGCCAAGCGATCCCAGACGGCGGTCGTATCGACGTGTGGACCGCTTGTGTGATAGGCCATGTCGATCTGTGCGTACATGATCTGGCGCGTCGTCGCGTAGGCGTCGTCGACGTAGCGCGATTTGATCAAACTGGTTATCAGATCGTCGGGCAGCGGCTGACCCGTTTGCCAGTTTGAACTGATTTGCTTGAGCACCGAAGGCTGCCACACGAAGTTCTCCAGCATTTGCGAGGGCGCTTCAACGAAATCCCAGACGAAGCCGCTGGACAGCGATTCGTACGGCGCGGTCGCGAGCAGGGCCGCCATATTATGGCCGAACTCGTGGAAGAAAGTCACGACGTCATCGTGGCTCAGCAGCGCGGGCTGTCCCGGCGCAGGCCGGGGCCAGTTCCCGACGACGGCCGCGAACGGCGGCCGGTAACTTCCGTCTGAAAGCTTGCGCACCGGTAAGATCGGGAAATTTGCAAAGTGCCCGTACTTGTGCGGTCGCGGATAGAGATCGAAGTAGGTCGTTCCGATGAAACGCCCGGTCGCCGAATCGCTGACCGAATACTCGAGCACGTCGGGATTCCACGCATCGGTTGGTGTGACTTGCTTGAAATCGACGCCGAGCAGACGGTGGTAGACGTCGAGCACCGCGTCGATCGTGTGCTGCACCGGGAAGTACTGCTTTATCTCGTTTGAGTCGACCGCATACTGCGTTTTATGAAGCATATTGTCGTAGTAGGTAAAGTCCCATGGGTGCAGTACCGCGCCGGGATCGTGCGTGCCGGAGACTTTGAGCGCCGCCAGCGCCACCACCTCAGCCTGGGCTTTGGGCAGCAGCGTCTTATCCAGGCCGCCCAAGAACGTTTCGATACGCTGAGGCGTTTTTGCGGTGCGATCGGAGACCTGATACGCCGCCCAGGTTTCGTATCCGAGCAGATGAGCCAGCCGATCACGTACGGCGATAGCGCGCTCGAGAAGCGGCGTATTCGCAGCGGCTTCGCGATTGTTATACGCGAGATAATAGGCTTGGCGCGCCGGCTCATACGATTGGTTTTGCATGAAGGGCCCGATCGTGCTTTCATTTACCGGCACGATGTAGCCGCCGGCCGGCGCTGTTTTCAAGCCCGCGGTTAAACCCGACGGCAGCACCGCGGCCTGGGCCGCCGAGATAGTAATTGTCGTTGCGTCGTTTCCTAAGTTTTGCGCGAACGTGTTCTGCAAATCCGTCAGTTCTTTACTGAGGCGCACGAATTCGAGGCGGGCCGCCGAAGGTAAGCCGGCTCCGCTGCGCTTGAGCGTGTCGAGCCAACTCGAGGTGAGTTTTCGCTGATAGACGTTTTTGGCCGTGTTGCTGCGCGCCGCCGCGGCGAGAGCCGCGTAGAGCTG
This sequence comes from Vulcanimicrobiales bacterium, assembly GCA_038215615.1. Taxonomy (GTDB): domain Bacteria; phylum Vulcanimicrobiota; class Vulcanimicrobiia; order Vulcanimicrobiales; family Vulcanimicrobiaceae; genus Rubrimentiphilum. Next base: position 3,987 of record JBBQQR010000044.1, read on the forward strand.
CGGGCTTGCGGTCAAGTCGGTGAAAAAGGATGACTCGTCGTTGTTGCAGTTCAGCGACGCTTGTTGCACGGCCGCGTCGGTAGTGACGTTGAAAAGAAATTGATCGGCGATCGTCGTGTCGTTCAAATCCGAAGACAGGTTCTCCAATCGCAGCACCGTGTTGGCGAACGTGCGCGCTCCCCGTTGCGCCAGGATACCTTTCAACCGGTTCTGGGCTTGTGCGATCGCAACTTTACAAGAAGAAGCGATCGCGTCTTTGGTCAGGTTCCAATTTACGGGATTAGGTCCGGCGGCCGCAGCGGCCGGGAGCGGGCAAGCAAGCATCAGAACGGTCAGGGCAATGCGCTTCACGGTTTACCTCCGGAGGGGTGTCGTTTTTGGAAACGTTGGAAATCGCCCCTTTGTGCTATGATGCTTGTCGCCATGACGGGGGCCGGGCCTCACGCAGCGTAACCTCGTGAACCCCGCCAGGACCGGAAGGGAGCAACGGTAAGCGAGCCCTTACGGGTGCCGCGAGCCACCTGACTCCCGTTGTGGTTAAGAACGTGTATTCGGGGAGGGCGGGGTCGCCCAGGCGCGAACCTGCCTCGTCCCGGCGACCGTACGCCGGATGAGCCTTTTTTGACTATAAAAGAACGCTACTTCATTAAGATCGTGCCGCAACGGGGCGATGTCGTTCATCGCTTTGAAGTGACGCGCAAACACATCGTTTCAGGCTCCGCTATATTTGCGGCAGTTTTGCTGTTGGTATTGGCTGGGGCGGGTTTCCAAGTCTTTCGAGTCCATGCTCAACAGGCCGCGCTGAATTCTCAGCACGAGCAGTTGCAGACGCTCGACAAAAAGGCGAGCGCCATCCGTTCGCAGCTCCAGCAAGTTCAGCGTCAGAACCAGGAGATTCAGCAACTGATCGGCGTGGGATCGAAGCCACGAACTCGCGGGGGCGGCGTGCAGAAGACGTCGTGGGTGCCCTCGAACGGCAAGTCCGGTGTTGTACAAGTGGCCCGGCACGTAGACCAGCTCGCGCAAGCTTCAAACGAAACGCTCCGGCAAGCCGACGACTTGCGCCGGCTGACACTGCACGTTTTGAACATGCATCATCTGGCGGAAATGGCTCGCGGACGACTGCTGGCTGCGATCCCGTCAATCGATCCGGTGGAAGGCGCCCAAGTGGTGGGCTGCTTCTGCTACCGCTCGGCTCCCGACGTTGAATTTCATCCGGGCGTCGATCTCGGCGCGAATTACGGTGACGCCATCCACGCCGCTGCCGCCGGGACAATTGCCAGCGCGGGTTGGGACGGCGGCTACGGGATGAAGATCGATATCGATCACGGCAACGGCTACCACACCTGGTACGCGCATCTTTCGCGCTTCGACGTTTCAGCCGGGCAGTACGTCCACAAGGGCGAGCTGATCGGCCTGGTCGGAGATACCGGCTTCTCCACGGGCCCGCATCTACACTATCAGGTAATGCTCAACGGCTCGGCGGTTGATCCCGCGCCCTACCTGAGCGGCGTCCCGCCAAAAGTTTTAGCCTCTCTTCCCTAGAACCGCCATTCCATGAGCGCTTTGCCTTGCCAGGTCTTTTTTGTGCTGGACAAAGCGATCTGGCTCTATACGATCGTCATGCTCGTCTACGCGGTGCTTTCGTTTGTCCCGGACCTGCGGGGCTCTTGGAGCCGCTGGGTGGATATGCTGGTCGAACCTGTGCTGGCCCCCGTTCGTCGCCTGGTCCCCCCGACGAGCGGCATCGACTGGTCGTTCATGATCGTGATTTTCCTGTTGTGGCTGCTGGACAATCTCCTGATCCGGCCTAACGCGTTTGCCTGCTATTGACCGCTCACCGTAGCGAAATTGCGGAGGGCGTCCGCAATTTTTGCATCATCGCCCACATAGACCACGGAAAAACAACGCTCTCCGACCGGCTGCTTGAAGTGACGCGCACGATCGAACTGCGCAACATGGAAGATCAGGCGCTCGATGCGATGGACTTGGAACGCGAGCGCGGGATTACCATTCGCATGCATCCGGTGACCTTGAGTTATCCGGCGCGCGACGGCAAGACTTATCAACTGAACTTGATCGACACGCCCGGCCACGTCGATTTCTCTTATGAGGTTTCGCGGTCGCTTGCGGCGTGCGAGGGCGCCATTCTCATCATCGACGCAGCTCAGGGCATCGAAGCGCAGACGCTGGCAAATTACCATCTCGCGCTGGAGCACGACCTGACCATTATTCCGGTTATCAATAAGATCGATTTGCCGGCGGCCGATCCCGAGCGCGTGATGGGCGAGGTCGAGGAGCTGCTGATTATGGAGCGCAGCGAGTGCATCTTGGCGAGCGCCAAAAACGGCGTCGGCATCGACGAGATACTGGAAGCGATCGTGCACCGGATCCCGCCGCCCAAGGGGCATCGCGACCATCTGCGCGGTTTGGTCTTCAACGCGCAGTTCGATTCATATCGGGGCGTGGTTGCGTACGTGCGCGTCGCCGACGGCGAACTTCACGCCGGCACGAAGTTCATGTCCATGGCGCACCAGCGCGTATTCGAATGCACCGAAGTCGGCGTCTTCGCGCCGCACATGCGGCCGACGGCGAAGCTGGACATGGGCGGCGTCGGTTACGTGATCGGCAACATCAAATCGCTGGGCGAGATCGACGTCGGCGACACGATTACCGGCGCGAGCAATCCGGCGCACGTGCCGTTGACCGGATATCGCAAAGCGGTTCCGATGGTGTATTGCGGACTGTATCCCAACGAAGGCGCCGAGTACGGCGCCCTGCGCGACGCGCTCGAGAAGCTGAAGCTGAACGACGCCGCG
>JBBQQR010000045.1:0-6371 GCA_038215615.1 Vulcanimicrobiales bacterium
GCACTGAAATGCCTGCGCGTCCAAAAACGCCTGCTGCATCGGATGCAGCTTGCCGTCGCGCTCGAGTCCCTCGAGCGTCGTCACTTCGCGGCCGTCCGCCCGGAAGGCGGGGAAGAGACAGCTGTGCACGGGCTTGTTGTCGACCCAAACCGTGCACGCGCCGCAATCGCCGGCGTCGCAGCCCTTCTTGACGCTATACCAGCCGAGGTCGCGCAAAAACATGCGCAGACATTCGCCCGGGGGCGGCGAGGCGGAAAACTCTTTACCGTTGACCTTGAGCTTCATGCCTGGAGCTCCTGGCGAATCTCTTCACCGAAACGGTACGTCAAATGCTTGCGGTGCGGCGGCGAGCCGTGCACGTCGTCGAACCAGAGTTCGTCGGGTATCGCTGCGTGGATCGCGCCGCGCAGCTCGGACTCCGACGGACTTCCTTTGAAGCGCATTTGCACGGGGCGCGCGGTCGCGGCAGTCACCGTGAGAGTGAGATCACCCCCCGGCGCGCGCGTGCCGATCAGCAGCACGGCCGATCGACCCAAGTGCGTGAGCGACGAACGGCGGAACGCAAATTTTTTACAGAGCGCTTGTGCAGGCAGAAGGATGCTGCGGAGCAATTCTCCGGGCGCGAGCACGTTCTGGTGATTTCCCGTCACGAAATTGGTCGCAAGAACGTCCCGCGGCGCGCCGTCGCGGGGCCAGAGCGTAAGCACGCCCTCGAGCGCAACCACGAGCGAAACCATCGGACTCGCAGGCAGCGACATGCAGACGTTGCCGCCCACGGTTGCCTCGTTCCAAATTTTGAACGACGACAAGAACGAGCGGACGCACTCACCGAGCAGCGGCCCCGCACGCCATTCCTTCGGTGGTTTAAAATCGTAGAGCTCGACGATGCGGCAGGTCGCGGCGATTTCGAGTCCGTCTTTGCCGGCGGTCAGCGACGGCCATTGCAGGGTATGCAGATCGATCAGCGTGTCGACGTGAACCTGCTGTTCGGAGAAGAGCCACGTGCCGCCGCCAAGCCACGCGTAGCCGTCACGCCACTGGCGGATTTCGTCGGCAGACTTTGGACGTTTGAGATCTTTGACGGTGTTGAGGTTCATGCGGAGCTGCTTCCTTATAATGAGAGGCTAAAGAACGCGCCAAAAAACTGCGACTTCGATCGCGTAGCCAAGTAAGACGGCCGCGGGACCGGCGAACCGCACCCATCGCGGCAGGCCGTCGGGGTAAAGCCACCAGCCGAAGGCCCTAATTGCGACCAGCGGCATCAGCGGCCACGTGACCAGTCCGACGCTGACCGCATTGCCGATGATCGTCGCCAGCGCGGGATTGAGCACCGCCAGAAGACGCGGCGTAAGAAATTTTAGTTCGAGGGCCACGATGGGAAAAAGCATCAGCGTTACAAGCATCGCCGTTTTCCAATTGGGCGGCGACTGCCCGGTCGCCGGATCGGGCGGCACCCAGCCAGGGAATGAGGTGTCCACGTGCTGCACGACCACGCGGTCGACGAGATCTTCCGATTCTTTTAACAGCGCGGCGCGCTGCGCCGAGTTCAGCCAGACATTGAGTTTCTCGACCGTATCGAAGCGCAGCAGCGTCGTCCAGATCGTTCCGCCCGGATCGGGCGGCTGCACGTACGATCCGCGGAAGCCCGGAAACGTGCCTTCCATCTTATCGATGCGGTTGGCCCAATCCCGATATTCGGCTTCCTTACCGGGTTTGAGTTCGGTGACGATCACTTCGGTCGCGCTGTTTTGAACGTAAAACTCGGTCGCTGCGCCGCCGAGCAGCTGCGTCACGCGGCCGCCTTCGACGTGCTGCGCAACCTCGGCGATCAAGGTGCGATAGGTCTCTGATGTGCGCCAGCGGCGCAGCGCATCGACGGACTCGAAGCGCAGCGCGCCGACCCATTCTTCTTGATCGGGCGGCGCGGGCGGCCAAAACTCACAACTGAGCGCACCGCCGAACGAAAGCAGCGCTTTCTGCAGCCGCGGCGGCCACTGCGCGAAGTCGCCCTCGGCCCCGGCGCGCGGACGGGCGCAGACGAGCAGGTTATCCGCCATCAGTTTGCCGTCACTTGACGATGATCAATGGACGCATCATCTCGTTATCTTCGTGATCGATCAAGTGACAGTGCCAGATGTAGCCGGGACCTTGCGTCGGGTCGAACGGAAATTTGTTCTGCCCCGTGTAGTTGATCGGCTTACCGTTGGCGACGGCCGGTAAATCCTGCGGAACGAACCGCACGACGACGCGCGTCACGTGACCGCACGAAGCAATAACGGAATCTTTCCAACCGCTTTCCTCCGGTCTTGCCGGTCCACTGGTTCCATCTACGGTGCCATCGTCCATACAATATGGAAGCGTCTTCTTCAAGAAGAACGGCGTGACGTCAGGGTTTCCGCCGAGGGCGCCCGCGCGGTTGGGAACGTTATAGGGCCGCGGCGGACCGTGTTCGACGATGCACCGGTCGTGCGGGAACGCGGCATAATACGCCGCACCGTACGCGGGCAGATTGAACGGAATCCGCGCAATGATTTGAAACTGTACCAGATGCATGTGAATCGGGTGGTCGTCGTTGCTCAAATCGATCAGATCCCAGACTTCGGTCGATCCGACTCGCGGCTTCTCGGTTGCCGAGGCCTTGAATCCCGTGTTGTTGAGCAGCATGGCATTGATCACGTCGCCCATGCCGGCGCCCGGCCAGTGACAGCCGCCCGAACCGAAAATGGGATTGAGCGTGAGTTGCCGGTAAGCCTGAACTTTTTTACCGTCGGCAATCGGCGAACTCAACGGCAGCCCGCCCTTCGTTCCGGGCAGTGCGACGATTTTCTCTAGCGTAGGAGCCACCGTGCTCCCCGAACCGCGCAGGCGGCCTCCCGAGCCTGGATTGTAGCTCGTGTCGGTGACGGCATTCGCGCCGACAAAAAAACGCATGACTCTGCCCTGCAGCGCGGGCGTGAATTTTGCAAAGGCGCTCGGATACGGAGTGGTCGCATCGTTGCGCATCGTGATCGCCTGCCCGCGGAAGCGCGAAAAATCGACAATCACGTCGTAACGTTCGCCCGGCGAGAAAAGCAGATGGTTCACTTTCGCCGGCTTGTCGAGCAGGCCGCCGTCGTCGCCGATGACGTAAAACGGCGCCTTCGTCCGGCATACATTGCTGACACAGAACTGCAGATTGAAAAACCGGACGTTGGCACCGTTGAGCAGACGCAGCCGGTACCGCTTCGGCGCGACGTTGAACTTGGGCCAGCTCTTGCCGTTGACCGTGATGACGTCGCCGAAGAATTCCGGCATCCAATAAGGATGCAGCTTCGGATTTTGCAGCGGACCGTCCAAACCCGTCGGATAGCCGTCGGGAAACAACAGCTGACCATTGGTGTCGAACTGCCGGTCTTGGAGAACCAGTTCGACTTCTTGCCGTCCGGCGGGAAGTTTGCCCATTCCCGGAACGCCGTCGTCGCCATTTCCGCGGATCAAATAAAACGCTTCCAAACCGGCATAGACATTGAGTCGCGTCGTGCCCAGCGTGTGATCGTGAAACCACAGCGTCGTGGGTTCTTGCGTATTCGGATAGGCGTATTTATCGGTGACGAAACCGGGGCCGCGCGCCTTCGCGCCGGGCGTGAACCACGTATTGGGTCCACCGTCGAACGCGGATGGATCCTCAGCGCCGTGCAGATGCGTGACTGCTGGAATTGCGCCGAGGTACGGTGCCGCATTCCCCATGCCGTGAGTCATCATCGCCGAATGTGCCGGATTGGCCCAATCGATGCTTTGATCGATCGTTAGCGTTCTTGCCAGATTCGGACTCAAGTTGTTTTCGTAAATCGCGAAGGCCACGTGATCTCGCGTAACCACAACTGTGTAACCGGGATAGAGCCCCTTGAGCGGAAGGGCCGGATAGTGCTTTGTACCCTGGTCCATTCCGTAACCAAAAACCATCGTGCCGGCGGAATACGGCGCCGCAAGTCTTGCATAGAAAGACGCGGGTAAAATTTTCTGCTGGAACGCTTCGAAGCGCACCCGGTACGGCACGTCGCCGTCCACCCGTCCGAGCGCCGAGAAGTCCGGCAAGTTCTCCACAAACTGCGGTATTTTTCGGGCGTCGAGCGGGCGTTGCCTCACGAGTTTGCTCGCCGAAACGCTCGCGCCGCCGATAGCGACCAAGGCAATAATCGCAGCCGTCGAACGCGCGACGCTGAAAAAAGGCACGGTCATGAAGGACCCTCCCTCGCGCCGTATTTTCACGCTAGGCTGAATCCGCCTTTTAGAACCCCGCAATGGGGCGGTCGCCTAATCGTTACAGCGCGTCGCGGCGGAGGCGACGGCGTGTACGTTTTGTTACGCGCTCACGACGACAGGCTCCCGATGACACCTCCGCTAATTTCGACTCGCTTATGGACGGTATGACGTTTCTGCATGACATGAAGAACGAGCGCCGGAATTATCCGCCGATCGGGAAGTTTGTCGACTTCGAGATCGACCGCATAGAGTCGGGGCATCTAACCGGCACCGGAGTCCCGCGCGACGACCATTACAATCCGCTTGGGGTGGTGCACGGCGGGTTTGCCGGAACGTTGCTGGACTTAGCATTGGGACACGTATCGATCACGATGCTCGACGATATGGCGAATGCGGTTTCGACGACCGATCTCAGCGTAAAATATTTTCGGTCGATTTCTACCGGTACGGGGAAAATGTTTTGGAGCGCGGACGTTGTGCATGCCGGCAGGACTGTGGTGGTGGCGCAGGCCTCGCTCCGCGATGCGGATGGGAAACTCTACGCGACGGCTCAATCAACGTGCTTGATTACGCGGCGCCGTCGGGTTTCTTTACACTAACCAAACGCCGCTGCTGGCTGCTGGGTGCCCACCGGACTATAGCCTACAGCGTCTCGCGCCGATGATCCCTTGGGAGGGCTCCGAGACGAAGAACGCCCCATTTATGAGCGTCGTGAGCCGAGCATTTGGGTCGCGCAACAAGGGTAGCGACCCTCAGTCTCCGCTTGACAAAGTATTGAAAGATCTCAACGTGGGCGAGCGTGAGAACGCCGACCTCCCTGCGGTCAATGGTGCCGTGGTCCGGGAATCCGTCACGGTTCCGCCCGACCATCGCCAGCGACTCGAAAAACTGCTTTCCGAAGCGCGCGAGATCGAGCAGCAGCTCGCGAACGAGGCGGCTGAAGCGGCGCTTGCCGAGAACCTGAATCTCGAGGAGAAACGCGCGGGCGTCGCTCAGTTTGCCGAAACGGAGCGAGCAGCCGAGGCTCAAGCTCAACCCTTGGCTACCGAGATGGAAGCCGCCGCCTCGCATCGCGTTCGGATCGACGCAGAGCTACGCGCCGCACGACAGAAGCTCGCAGCTGCCGAAGACTCCGTCCAGCAGCTCGAGTCGCGCTTGACCGAAGCGCATGGCATCGTCGCTCAAGAAAAATCCCGGCTCGCAGAAAACGAACGCCGCGCTGAAAACGCGGCACAACAGGCTGACCAGATCGCGGCACGGGTTGATGCAAGCGCACGCCATATCGCCGATTGCCGCGAAGCGCGGACGGCAGCCGAAGCTGACCTACGCAAAGCCGAACTGACTGCGCGCAACGTGGCGCAAACCGCGGCGACGCTAAAACAAATACGCGAGCTCAGCGAGTCCGGACTCGATGCGCAGGTTCGGGCTGCGAGCCCGTGACGCAGAAGCCCGTGGTTACGGGCTCAAATTGGTAGCGCCAACGGGAATCGAACTTCCACGAGCACTGCGTAAATCTGGGGAATTCCCGCGTAAAACTTCCATTTCAGTACCGGCCTTTTACGCCCTGTTACGGGTGATTGGGTAGACGATGGGTAGATTCACGCCTTGCGCGCGCCCCCGATCCTATTGGTCTCTAGATGCCGAAACTTTTCTAAAGCCCAAGCGCTGAATCAATAAGCCGAACAGCCTCTTGTTTCCGCCCTTTTAATACGTGACCATAGGTATTCAGTGTGGTTGAGGCAACGCTATGGCCAAGCACTTGCTGCACCGTATTCAGGTCGATGCCTGCCGCCAGCATTAGCATGGCGGCCGTGTGTCTCAGATCGTGAAACCTTTTATGTGCGAAGCCGCCTTCCTCAAGTTTCGCAAACACGCGCCTAAATGCATCGGTCAACGCGTTCAGGTGCGCCACGCAGCGCGCTGGTCTTACTTTAAGGCTCGGACGGCACGGGCATTGCGCGGTTTGGCCGTATTCCAGACTCTGCCGACGCAAACACGTCGCCGGCACTTGGAGCTTAGTGAGTAATCGCTATGTCAAGCGCAGAAGCTTGGCTCGGTCAACCTCGACGATTCGACCACCCTCTCGTCGAATTGCGCCTTCGGCATCGAACTTAGGGAGCAAACGTTGA
>JBBQQR010000046.1:0-6326 GCA_038215615.1 Vulcanimicrobiales bacterium
ACGCGCCGCCCGACAAAGACGTGCCGGCACCACGCGGCACGATCCGCACTTGCTCGCGATGGCAAAACGCGAGAACTGCGCTGACCTGGTCCGCGGTTCGCGGCAACACGACGGCGAGAGGCTTTTGTCGATAGGCCGTTAGGGCATCGCAGTCATAGGCCGCCAGGGCGTCCTGATCGGCGATCACCCCGTCCGGCACGAGCTGTTGCAGCCCCGCGATGAGCCCGACGCGCCGCGCCAGCACCTCGGCCTTTGGTTCCGGCATACGCACGACAAATCACCCGTGGCCGCTATCGGCCCCAGTATTCGTTCCCGCCGGCCGGGTGACTAGCCCTGGCGCGCCTTAAAGCGGGGTTTCTTCTTGTTGATGACGTAGACGCGGCCCTTGCGGCGGACGATACGGCAGTCCTTGTCACGGGCTTTGAGGGACTTCAACGAATTGCGGACTTTCATTTCGATCTCGTGACAGGCTGCACAAAAAGGCCGGGAAAAATAAGGCGCGGACCATAGGGGTGGCCTTTACCGCTTGTCAACGCCGGGAGCGGCAGTTGTGATGCTCATCCCTTGCCTAACCCTGTCCCCACATGCGATCCGAGAACACATGATCCGCCAATACCTTACCGTTCTCGCTCTCGGGGGCCGCGCGGCCGTTCTTGCGCTCGCGTTTTGCGCATTTGGCGTCGCGCCCGCAAGCGCCGATCCGCCCGCCGACACGCGCGCGTCCCAACCGGTCTCCGACACACCCGAGCGCCCGCCGGAATTTAACGCATGGATTGCCGCGTTCCGGGTCGAGGCTCTGGCACAAGGCATCTCTGCCAAGACTTTCGACGATGCGTTCAGCGATGTGAAACTGAATCAGCGCGTCATCGAACTCAATGAGAACCAGCCGGAATTCAACCGCGCCATTTGGGACTACCTGGACGGCGCGGTCTCCGACGAACGTGTGAAGCGTGGTCGCGAGCTGTTGCGCCAGAATCGGAAGATCTTTCGCAGCACGCAACGCGAGTTCGGCGTGCCGCCGAGCATCATCGTTGGGATTTGGGGCCTGGAGAGCAACTTCGGCAAGAATCTAGGTGGCTTCAATGTCATCGAGGCGCTCGCCACGTTGGCGTACCAGGGCCGCAGGGCTACCTTCGGGCGCGAGCAACTGCTAGCCGCACTAAAGATCATCGAGGAAGGCGATATTGCACCAGGCCGCATGACGGGCTCCTGGGCCGGCGCGATGGGCCAAACGCAATTCATTCCCACCGTCTATCTGCAATATGCGCGCGACGGCAACGGCGACGGCAAGCGGAACTTATGGGACACGCTCGCCGACGTCTTCGCATCGACCGCCAACTACCTGCAGCAGAAGGGATGGGAAACAGGCCAGCCTTGTTTCGACGAAGTTCGTTTGCCGAAGAACTTTAATTACGGCGAGGCCGATATCTCGATCGAAAAACCGATCAAGGAGTGGAAAGACGAAGATGTCGTCCGCGTCGACGGACACAAGCTACCCAAGAGCGTTGCCAACGTATCTGCCGCGTTGATCGTACCCGCGGGGCACCGCGGGCCGGCGTTCCTTGCTTATCCCAACTTCAAGGCCGTGCTCGCTTACAACAACGCCGTCTCATATGCGCTCGCGGTTTGCCAACTTGCCAAGCGCTTTGACGGTGGCGCGCCAATCCGCACGCCATGGCCGCGCGACGAGGATCCGCTCCTCGCGCGCAACGATCGCATGGAAATGCAGTCGCTGCTGGCCAAACACAACTACGACGTCGGCGAACCGGACGGCGTCATCGGCCGGCGGACGCGCCAGGCGATCCGTGATTTCCAGAAAGCCGAAGGCCTCGTCCAGGACGGTTACGCCACAGCGACGTTGCTCTTACGACTGCGCCAAGCCGTCGCCACCGTCCCCTGAGCGCTCAGGATTTCTTTTTCCGGTTGAGACGAATTTCCTCGACAAGGCGGCGCACATGCGCCCGCAAATCGTCGTCGGAAATCGCGAGGTAGTCCTTGAGGAAAGCAACCGTCTCGGGGTCGTCGAGCGCTTCGATCAGCTGCTCTCCTTCACTTGGTACCGTCTTCTTCGTGTCTGTCATGTTTTCAGCGCCCAGTAGTCGATGTCGATTGACCGGCAGTACGGAAAACTGGTCGCGCGCTCTGCTGAGACGTTTGGCAGGATGAGGGCTGCGCGTGACGCCTGCCTGCAAGCAAACCTGCCGCATTGGTCAGGCGGCGATGGCGTGACGCCGCATCGCCTCAGCAACGGCCTGTACCCGCGTCGCCGCGCCGAGTTTGCGCTTCGCGTTTTCAATATGAAATCGAGCAGTCCGCGGACTAATTCCCAATATCAGACCGATCTCTGCGTCCGTCTTCCCCTTTGCCGCCCACTGTAGGCATTGGAGTTCGCGCGGGCTCAGCTCAGCGCGGACGGCTTCCTTCGGCGCGTCTTTGAGATCGATGGCTCGAACCACCGCCGTGTGAGCCAGCAAGTGCAGGATCGACCTCTCGATTGGCCCCGACCGGCAGCGAACACCGCCATGCAGCACGATGCCCAACAATTTGCCAGCGCGGCGTACCGGCACGACAAAACCCGCCGTGAGGCTTAACTCGGAGCCGACGAACTCAAGCGCCTTTCGCTGTTCCGGAGTTAGCCCGCCGGTCTGCACTTGCCGCACGGTAAAGGGCTCTTTGCTCGTCAGCGCGTTTTGCACCAATGAATAATGCTGAAGCAGAGAGCGTTGGTCGAACGCGTCGATAAACGCGGATGGTGCGTCGGTATACTCGATGTGCGGCTTCAGCTTCTCCGCATTAGCCTCCAAAGCCGATAGGACGGTCAATTGCGTAAAGCCCAACGGCCCGACGAAGCTCTTCAGCGCGCGCCAGATCTCAGCGGTCGAGCGCGCACGCCGGATGGAGTCGGCGATGATGACGGCAGCTTGGATTTCATTCATGGTATTTGGCGTCGTTCGTTTGGTCATTTTCCGGAGCGACAGCGAAAGCGAGTTTCCGGCCCCGAGGGGAGCGGATTGACGCTGCTAACGCTGTTTCAAGTTCAGGCGGCGATCGCTCTTTGCTTCAGAGCTTCGGCCACGGCCTGGATTCGTGTCGAGACGCCCAGCTTGCGTTTGGCATTCTCGACGTGAAATCGTGCGGTACGCGCGCTGATCGACAAGATGATGCCGATTTCTGAATCGGTCTTGCCCATCGCGGTCCAGCGCAGGCACTCAAGTTCCCGCGCGGTAAGACTGCCTTTTTTCTTTCGGACCGGCGCCCGCGCCAACTCACGCGCGCGTTTGAAGGCGCAATGCGCAAGCAAGTGCAGCAATGAACGCACCAAAGAGGACGTATCCGGCTTTAGCCCGCCGAACATCACGATGCCGTCTAGCGCTTCGTCCAACCGGATCGGAATCGTGAAGCCGTCCCGCACGTTGAGCGACATGCTAATGAAAGCCAGCACACGCTTCTGTTTGTCGCTGAGCGGCGCGGCCCAAATTTCATTGACCGCCAGCGGTTCGAGGCGCGTGAGCGCGCGTTGCACGAGCGGATTGTTCGGCCCGTGTCCGGCGCGATCGAGCGCGTCGGCAAAACCCTGCGGTGCATCGAAATAAAGCACCGACGGCGTGATGCGTTCCCGCAGGTCCGACTGATGCGCGAGCACGCAAATATGCTCGTAGCCAAGCGGCTCAACGGCACCCTTCACCGCGCGCCAGACATCGTCGGGCGTCGCCGCGTTAGCGAGCTGGGCGGAAACCTCAACAAAATCCGGAATGATTGTCATGCTCCCACATCTCCGTAGATAGCCGTTAGCCTGAGAGATCGTGTCTCTCGTCTGACGAACTTCACGAAGGCTGTGCTCTTGCCCTGGGAGCCTTTCGCATTCACTGCAACGTTGTCACTGAGACATTAGAATCAGTCTAAATTGTGGCGGTTTCGCCAGTGCATTTCCGCCAGTGCTCCAACTAGGTGTTCCTAAGTGGGAGGCAAGGCCGACTCAAGTTCCTCCGACGGCATACTCACCGAATTGTGAAACCGGCGACTAAATAGCGCATACGCAGCAAGCATCGCCATCAATGCGGCGCCTAAGACATAAGGCGCATGCGGATTGACGCCATAGAGAGCGTTGCCGATCAGTGGCGCAAAAATGAATCCAGACGCGCCTGCCGCACCTGTCAGTCCCGCGACTGCTCCCTGTTCATGGTGTTGCACAGAGAGCGACGCCGCCGCCGCATATCCCGGACGCACCATCCCAAAGCCAAGCCCGGAGAACACGAGCGCGAAAACGATTAGTCCGTAATTCGGCGCCAGCAAGAAGATCAAATTCGATCCGAGCGCAACGACCGTCCCGGCGCGGATGAGAAACCGGGTGGTCAGCTTGAAGCGCTGCACCAGCACAAACTGCGCAAACAACGACGCGATGGAAGAGGCCATGAGACCGACACCTGCCAATTGCGTCGTGTCGCCGACCGATGTCTTGAGGATGTCGCCGATCAGGAAGCCGATCGTCTGGATCGGGATGGCGCCGGCCGTGCCCACCATCACACCGAAGATGATGAACGGCAGGACGCGCGGGTCGTTCCACTTGAGCTTCGGCATCTCCTGCCGTTGATGCGGGCGCGAACGCTCGGGCAGCAGCAGCCAAATAATCGCGGCGGAAACAAAGCCGAGCACGCCGACGAAATAGAGCGGCACCGCTGCGCCCAATATAATAAGAGCCGCACCGATGCCGGGGCCGATCGCCTGGCCCAAACCGAAAGCGGCATTGAGTCCGGCGATCGCTTCCGTGCGTTCGCTGAACGACGTTCGGTCCGCGATATAGGCTTGCGCGGCGGGATACGTGCCCGATCCGAACAATCCATAAACGCAGCGCGTAAGGGTAAGCGTGACGAACGTGACGGTCGGCACGAACCAGTGCGTCAGCCCGATCGAAAGCGCGGTTGCAAACCCGATCGTCGAAGCGCCGAACGATAGCAGTCCGATCAAGATGATCGGACGGCGGCCCCACAGATCGCTGCGCCGACCCCAAAACGGCGATGACACCACCCAAATCGTCGCTGAGATCGCGAAGATCGAGCCGACGTGAAATTCGCTTAAGCCCAAATCGCGCGCGAGCGGCGGCAAGATCGCGAACATCAGCGTCTGACCGATGCCGTTCGCGATCAAACTGCAAAACAAGAGGAAGAACGCGCGCCGTCTGCCTTCGAGACCGGTGACGCTACCGCCCTCTTCGACAGGAGCGAATGCGGCCCGTGCGCGGGCGAGCCACGCGTGGGCGATGGTCGGCGGCGGGCTTGGTGGGGAATCGGACATTGGCCGTGCGTTGTGCCCTGGTTAGGCCAACGACTTCGCGGCGACAAATCGGCGCAAGGCGCTCTTAGTTCACCGAACGGCGCGGCGCGGCACGAAACGGGACATCACTTAGACTCGACAAGATCCTTCAATTCCTTGATCCGCGCTTTCGTCATGTCGAGGCGGCACCCCAGGACGGCGAGCGGCGCCATTGTGCCCCCGTAATAGACCAAGCTCTGATAGCCGCAATTGGCATCGCGGAAACTCTCCCAGCTACGTTCGATTTTGCGCAGCTCGTCTGGCATATTCGGCATCCTCTCGGAGCCGGGCTCATGCCGGGCGGAATCGTACTGCCTCTGCGCATCCTTCAGTGCCCGCTCGAAAGCCGCGCTCAATTCGCTTTCCGCCTTTGCGAGACTCTGCGAAGCACAAATCTTCATTTCGAGATTCGATTGCGGATCGGCACAGTTGGCCCCGAGCGTAACCGCATCAGCGCTATCTGCGAGTGCAAGGCAGAGCGCCATCCCAAGAATCATTCGCACAGCGCTCTCCTATTTTTCGGCTTTGAGGCGGATTTGGCTTGTATCGCTGCGCCCGGCCGAGTCCACGACGGTAATACGTGCAAAGCCTTCGCCTTCAGGCGTCCACCAAACCCGGGGGCCGGAACCGATATCAACCGCAAGCGGCACACCGTTGATCACCCACCGCAACATGCCCTTTCCGCCCGCCGCCCTCAGCGGCATCTTCTGCTGGAGCCCGCCGGTTTGCACGGCTACGACCGCACCGTTCGGCGGAAACGAAATCTTTGGCGGCAACTCGCGCTTGAGACCGGCAGCCATGCCGATACGCGGCCGAAAGCGCTGCAGCGCGATCGGCAGCGCTTCGGCGTTCTGCGCTTCGAACGCACCCTCCGGCGCGACACTTGGTGCGTGTCCTTCACTCGGCAGCAACTCAAATACCTTCAGCAGCAAAGGCGCGGCTTCGTTCCGGCCGAAATGCCCGGGCCGCGTTGAGCCGTCCGCGCGTCCAACCCACACGCCGACCGTAAAGTGGCG
>JBBQQR010000047.1:0-5035 GCA_038215615.1 Vulcanimicrobiales bacterium
CTTCACGTATGAGCCGGAGACGTCGGTCGCGTTGGGATTCGGTTTCCGATGCGGCTTCCTGGGTTTGCTGCACATGGAGATCGTTCAAGAGCGGCTGGAGCGGGATTACGCCCTTGATCTGATAGCAACGTCGCCTTCGGTGGTGTTCCGCGTCACCCGGACGGACGGAACGGTAGAGATGATCGACAACCCCAGCAAGCTGCCTGCGACGACGCTCATTTTGACGATCGAGGAGCCGTACGTCAAAGCGACGATTATTACGCCGCCGGATTATGTCGGCGCGATCATGGAGATCACACAAGCGCGGCGCGGGGAACTCGGCAACATGGAGTACCTTCACGACGGTCGCGTCATTATGACGTACGAGATGCCGCTGATCGAGGTCATCATCGATTACTTCGACCAACTGAAATCGCGCACAAAGGGCTACGCGTCGCTGGACTATGACATTATCGGATACCGCGAGGGCGACCTCGTCAAGCTGGAGATATTACTGAGCGGCGACGTGGTCGATGCGCTTTCGTTTATCATTTCGCGCGAACGTGCCGCCGCCCGGGGCCGCGCGCTGGCGGAAAAACTGAAGGAGCTGATTCCGCGGCAAATGTTCGAGGTGCCCATTCAGGCGGCAATTGGCGGAAAAATCGTCGCGCGTGAAACGGTGACCGCTATGCGCAAGAACGTGCTCGCGAAGTGCTACGGCGGTGACATCACGCGTAAGCGCAAATTGTTGGAGAAGCAGAAGGCCGGCAAAGAGCGCATGAAGCGCGTCGGCAAAGTTGATCTGCCGCAGGAGGCTTTTATGGCGGTGCTGCGACTGGGTAGCGACTAAGTCGCCGTGAAGACGTTCGTCGCGACCAAAAATCTCGGAAAACTCGGGGAGTTGCGAGAGATATTCGCGGGCACCGAGCTCGATCTCGATACCTATCCATTGTATGCCGAGCCCGCTGAGGGCGAGACGAGTTACGTCGAAAACGCCGCCATCAAAGCGAATGCGCTGCGCAAGCAGCTCCAGCAGGCGGGCGTTGACGGGGCGGTGCTGTCGGACGATTCCGGTCTGGAGGTAGCGGCACTTGACGGCCGTCCGGGTGTTCTTTCTTCGCGATACCAGGGGCCGGACGCGACGTGGCCCGCGCGCCGCGAAGCA
Source organism: Vulcanimicrobiales bacterium (assembly GCA_038215615.1). Taxonomy (GTDB): domain Bacteria; phylum Vulcanimicrobiota; class Vulcanimicrobiia; order Vulcanimicrobiales; family Vulcanimicrobiaceae; genus Rubrimentiphilum. The sequence continues at coordinate 1,145 of JBBQQR010000047.1, forward strand.
TTGCTGGAAGAACTGAAGTATGTGTCGCCTGATAAACGCGCGGCGAAATTCTGTTGCGCGATACTGCTGATCGTATCCGACGGTGGCGAGGTCAAAGGCTACGGCGAGGTTCGCGGCACGATTGCGGGAGAAGAACACGGGAAATTCGGGTTTGGATACGATCCGATTTTCTTTTATCCGCCCGCCGGCAAAACGTTTGCAGAACTCGACCACGAGGCGAAAAACCGAGTCAGTCATCGGGGCCGCGCAGCGAGTGCGCTTTTGAGCGCATTGCGAGCCCGTGGCTGACGAGCAAGCCGTTGGAAGGGCGACGGCGGATGAGGTCGCGCACTTCGCGCGCCGTCGCACCGGCAGCGAGCACGACGCGCGGCTGTACGTCGATCTCGCGCACGTTGCGCCGAACGGAGTATTCGTAGCGCGCGATGAGGGAACCGCAATTGGCGTTGCGATGCCGCATGCGCTAGAGGACGAGTGGTTTCTGAGCGATCTGTATGTCGAGCCGTCGTTCCGCGGACGAGGATTGGGACTAGAACTTCTAAAGGCGGCGGCAGAAGGCGCCGGAGCGGTTACGCGCAGCGGGGTGTTGGATCCGGCGCATTTGGAGGGAGTCGCTTTCTACTCACGCGTCGCCGTGCCGATGCAAATGCCTTTGCTCGAGGTTTCGGGCGAAGTGCCCCGGGCCAGTGAGCTGGAGAAAATGGCGGCGGGGGAGCATCGGTTTGGTGCCGTTCCAATTGACCCGATGTCGCATGCGACCGCGCTCAACCAACTCGACCGCGAGGTGCGCGGGTCTGGTCGATCGACCGATCACCTTTATTTTGCGGATAACGCTAAGGGCTTTGTGTTTACGCGCGAAGCGGAGATCGCCGGCTACGCATATGTTTGGCGGAACGGGCGAATTGGACCGATGGCGTCGGTTTCGCACAATTATTCGGTTCAGATGCTCGCGTACGCACTGGCCGCGCTTCGCGCCAACTATAACGCGGAGTGGTGCATGCTGCTCGTTCCCGGAGTCAACACGAAGATATTGCGCGCCGCGATGAAAGCGCGCTTGCGAATCAGCGGAACGAAAATATTTGCAACCGATAATAACGATTCTGATCTAACTCGTTACATCGGCGGCGGTTCGTTAATGTTTTAGCAACAACGTAAACACCTGCATTTTGTATAATAGACAAAAGCGAGGTGTTGTAATGAAGCTTTGTAGCGAATGTAAGGCAATCTTGCCACTGATAAACTTCTACTTCAGGTCCCGTGCGTCAGGCAGAAGGCACTCAATGTGCAAAGGTTGCTGCAAGGTGTACGCCCGGTCCCATTACCGTGACAATCCACGGCAGTATTCCGAGTATCATCGCCTGAACGATGCGCGCTACCGTGCCAGAAATCGGCAGATAGTCTCAGCTTATCTTGAGAGCCATCCGTGCGTTGACTGTGGGGAGGTTGATCCAATAGTGCTTGAGTTCGACCATGTCCATGGCGATAAACACGGCAATCTAAGCGAAATGGTCTCCTCCGGGTTCTCCCAACGCCGCATTTCGGACGAGATCGAAAAGTGCGAAGTTCGATGCGCAAACTGTCATCGTAGGAAAACCGCGGTACAGTTCAAATGGTTTAACAAGCAGATCGGGGCGTAGCTCAGCCTGGTAGAGCGCTTCGTTTGGGACGAAGAAGTCGCACGTTCGAGTCGTGTCGCCCCGACCAAAATAGCGGCCCGCAGGGCAAGCAACCTTGCGGGCCGTGGTATTCTATTTCAGGCTCGGCGTAGGCGCCCGTGGTCTAATGGATAAGGCACGAGTCTTCTAAACTCGAAGATGGGGGTTCGATTCCCTCCGGGCGCGTGTGGTGACTGTAGCTCAGCTGGTTAGAGCGTCGGACTGTGAATCCGAAGGCCGCGGGTTCGACCCCCGTCAGTCACCCCAATCCCCTGCAAAAGTAGCCGATGCCGGCTAGGCAGAACGTACCAAGCGTGAGCAGCCTCCCGAACCTTGCGACCGTATTTGAAGGCTCGGCTTTCGGCATCGCCGTCCTCGATCTCGAGGGTGCCGTGCGCGATTCGAACGCCGTCTTCCGCAAGGCGTACGGCGAGAACTCGGCAGACATGCTCCGCGATCACGAAGCGGAATTCGCAGCACTGCTTAAGGGAAACCGCCCACACTTAGAGTTTGAACAGAAGGCGCGCACAGCAGCCGGCGACGGCATGTGGACCGCATGCTCGCTCTCGCGCTTAAAGGACGATCGCGGTAGCGTGCGCGGCGCGATCTGCCTGCTCCGCGACGTCACGCACGTTAAGGAAACCGAGCAGCGCATGCTCCACGAGATGACGCACGATCCACTCACGGGCATGCCGAACCGGCTGCTCTTCGAATCGAAGTTGCGTGAGCAGCTGGCGACCATGCAAACGTCAATCCCTGCGTCGTTTGGCGTCCTCATGCTCGACATCGATCACTTCCGTGAAATAAACGAAGGCTTCGGACATGACGCGGGCGAGTTCGTCGTCTCGCAAATCGGACAGCGGTTGACTGCTGCAATCGGTGCGCACGATCTGATCGCGCGCGTCGGCGCCGATCAATTCGCCATCCTGGCATGTTCCCAAGGTAACGAAAAGCACGTTGAGGCGACGACGCGCCATCTGTTCAGCGCGCTGGCGAAACCGCTGACGATAGGCGCGAGGACCGTATACGTTTCGGCCAGCGTCGGCGTCGCAATGGGTTCGCCCCAATATCACCGCGCAGAAGATCTAGTACGCGACGCGCAGATCGCCACGCGGTACGCCAAAGCCAGCGGCGGCAGCCGCACCGCGATATTCGACGCGAAGATGGCCGCGCGAGCCGAGGAGCGCCTCCAGCTATCGTCCGACATGCGCGCGGGGCTCGAGCGCGGTGAATTCTTTTTACTCTTTCAGCCGATCGTCCGTCTCGAAGACGGCGTATTCACCGGCTGCGAAGGGCTGCTGCGATGGCAACATCCCGTCGCGGGGATCGTGTCGCCGACCGAGTTTATACCGCTCGCCGAGCAGCTTGGTCTTTCTACGCAGATCGGGCGCCTGGTAACGCGGCTCGCCTGCCAACAATTGGCGGAGTGGCGCGACACGAGCGGCCTGGAGATCCACATGAACGTGAACGTCGCGTGGCCGGATCTGCTGGAAGCCGAGTTCGAGCGAAGTCTTATTGCGGTCACGAGCGAGTTCAAAGTGAAACCCAGTCAGCTGATGCTCGAGATCACCGAAAACATCGTACTGAACCCCGATGGAAAGGCTCCGCAGGTGGTCGAGCGGCTGCGCCGGGACGGTTTCGGCGTCTGCATCGACGACTTCGGCACCGGGTACTCCTCGCTCCACTACCTGCAGCGCTTTCACATCGACTCTATGAAGATCGATCGCTCGTTCATTTGCGGACCCGGAGAAGAGCTCGCGAGCGAGCCGATCGTCCGAGCCTTGATGACGCTGGCAGACGGTTTCAATGTGCGCGTCGTTGCGGAAGGCATCGAAACCGAAAGACAGCGACACGCGCTTCTTGCCGCCGGCTGCCGCTACGGACAAGGCTTTCTTTTCTCAAGGCCCCGAACGGCCGACGAACTCGTCGCCGCGTATCCGGCAGCCTTTGCTGCGCAGGCTCCTTGTCAAAGCGGGTAAACCTCGCTACACTGCGACGTGGAGCTTGCCTAAAGCACGTCGAACGTGCGCCTCTAGCTCAGTCGGTAGAGCAGCGGCCTTTTAAGCCGTTGGTCCCGGGTTCGAGTCCCGGGGGGCGCAAAGGTTTGCACCGCTAGCTCAATGGTAGAGCAGTTGACTCTTAATCAATTGGTTGGGGGTTCAAGTCCCCCGCGGTGCAAAAGAAAAAGGCCCGAGAGCACTGCTCTCGGGCCTCTAGCTTTTCGCGTTCGTTAAAGATC
>JBBQQR010000048.1:0-4303 GCA_038215615.1 Vulcanimicrobiales bacterium
TCATCAAGCGGCTCTCGTCATCTTGGCGCCGCTTAGACGGGTACCAACACATCGCAGTTGCAGATCAGCAAGCTGCGTGAGATAATGCACCAACGGAGTTACGCCGCTAAACGAATTTCCCCGAACATCGGCACGACCTCCGAATCAAATAGCTAGCCTATTGAATTCTTCCTCGGCTACGATCGCACCATACATATCACGCGGAAGAAGAAAAACGAAAGCCAAGCGTTCAGCCAAAATCCCGGAACCACGCCGGCGGTCGGGGCGCTGATGCCGAAGAGAAGAAAAAAAACTACCGTGCCTATCCAAGAGGACCCGCTTGTTCGGTTGGCGCGGTGGAGCGAAATTATCGCCAAGACTCTGGCCGTCTCGAGAATTTTCGATGAGCCTGAGCGATTCAAGACTGTTGCGGCTCGAATAGAATTCTTAGCCAAACTTGGCTATGAGCCGGCCGATATTGCCTCGCTTTCCAATACATCTACTCAAGTCGTAGCAAATACGCTATCAGCAGCCAGGAAGCGCAAACCTAAACGGACTGACTAGCGATATGCCAAGGATAAATCAAAACTTACTTCAGCGGCTTGGCAAGCATTTAGGCGTTTCGAGAGCCCGCGTCTACCAACTGATTGACGATGAGCATCGGCAGACGATGCTGTCAAAAGATTTGGCGGCTCTGTCGCTCGCGGCGAAAGTCGGCATCAGTCCGGGCAGATATGCCTCAGCCGAAGAACTGAGAGAACTCCGTAGCGTTGCCAAGACTTTCACGCCGCCGTCTGTTGTCGCTCCTCAGTCTTCCAAAAAATCCAAAAAAACGAGTGCGCCCAAGCGGCCCAAGCAGTCCACGGCGTGGGTGGTCCACGGCAGGGATCTCAAAGCTCGTGACGCGGTTACAAATATCCTTAAGTCCCTCGGGCTGCGGGTACTCGATTTTAAAACGGCTATAATGCGGACAAAACAAGGCTCCCCTTATGTCGGCACAATTCTGGGCACAGCCTTCAATGTTGCAGATATCGTAGTTGTCTTACTGACCCCGGACGACGATGCACAGCTCCGCAGGGTTTTTCACAAGAAAAATGAGCCGAACCACGAAAAAAAACTTATGGGACAGCCTCGGCCAAACGTCCTTTTTGAAGCGGGTCAAGCGTTCGGAATACATCCAGATCGAACAATCCTTGTACAAGTCGGTAAAATGAAGCCGCTGCCTTCAGACGTACTCGGCAGACATATCTGCGTACTATCTAATGATACCGACTCACGAGAAGAGATGGTTAAGAAGCTTCGTGGTGTCGGAGCGATCGTTACTACCGACGATTTAAAGTACCTAAAGAGGTTCGATGCTCTGGAGTGGTGAGGACCGGAACAAGTCGACCATAAGAACTTCCCATGCACGAAAAGCGCCCTCAGTCACGAGTGAGAGGATCGGCCAAACCTCTCGGCGACATCCCCTCCTACGGAAGGTGACTTCATGGCAAGAACCGCTTCTTACACAGAAGCGCTCTGCGCGCATTATGCACGCGTAGGGCCGCTGCTTGAGGCGACGCTCGGGCGCATCCCGGTCGCCTCCGCCTCGTTCCCCGATGGATTTTATAAGCCCGCGCAATGGCATGTCGGATTGCACAATCCGCCGCCGGCCGTCGCGACGGTTCGCGCCGCCACGCCGTCGGGCACGCACACGTATCTCGCCCTGCACGATCGCGCGCTCGAATGGGCGGCGCACGCGCTCGGCTCGGTGGAATTCTATTCCTGGGCGCCGCTGCCGGACGATTTCGAACGCCCCGCCTTCGGACGCATCCTGCTCGAACCCGCCGGCAACACGCCGCCGCAAGCGCTGCACGACGCTGCGCACATCGTACGCCGCGTGCTCGCGAAATTCAATTTCGACGCCATCGTCCTGCTCGACGGACGCGGCAGCCTCGCGCTCTGGCTGCCCGTCACCGACCCGCCGTTCGATGTCCTGCGCGAATGGCTGCACAAACTCGCCGCCCGCGTCGCAAGCGATCATCCCAAACTCTTCGTCACCCAAGCGCACGCGCGCGGCGACGGCCTCGTGCGCATCGCCGTCGCCAAAAACGCGCCGGGCACATTCACCGCGCTGCCCTACAGCGCGCGCGGCCTGCCGCATCTGCCGATCTGCCTGCCGGTGCACTGGGAAGAGCTGCACGCGATCGACGACGGCTCCGTCACCGTCGAAACGCTGCCCGCGCGTTTAGAAAAAGCCGGCGACGTCTTCGCGCTTGAAAAAGCGCGCATCGGCCCGCAAAGCTTCAACAACGTCATCGCCATCGAGAAACCGCCGCACCTCGGCGTGCGCGGACACGGACACGTCCTCGCCACCGCGCTCGACATTTTAAGCGACGGCAAACCCCGCAGCGCGCAGCAAATTCTCGAGCAAGCCATCGCGCGCAAACTTCTTCCGCCCGACTTCAGCCACAAATATCTCTACACCGCGCTCACGCAATATATCGAACGGTGCCGCGGCGCCGGACGCAAACCGGTCATCCTGCAAGATGAAGAGCGCAACTTCCGCGTGAACGAACCGCTCGACGACTGGCCCAACCCCACTTGTCATGGTGACGCAAGTTGTCATGGTGACGCAAGTTGTCATGGCGACGCAAGTTGTCATCCTGAGGTATCGAAGGACCGTGAGCGAGGCGTAGCCGAGTCGAACGGCCTCATCGATCGCCTCTCCAAAACCGCGCACGGCGCCGATCCCGCCGCTTTTGAAATCGCGGTCTGCGATGCGTTCGCGCACCTGGGATTCGCAACGACGCACCTTGGCGGCGACAGCGCGCCCGACGGGTACGCCGTCGCCCAACTCGGCCCGCTCGGCTACCGCGCCATGCTCGAATGTAAGACGGCCAAAAGCATCGTCCCCGATCCCGACGTGTTCGAAGCCGCCAAATACCGCGACGCCTTCGGCGCGCAGTATTGCGCGATCGTCGGCCCCGCGTTCAGTGAGGAACTCAAACTGACGTCCGAACTCCACACGCACGGCGTCAGCGCCTGGACGATCGCCGATCTGCAAACCGCGCTCACGATTGGTGCCAACGCTTTCGAACTGCGCGCGCTTTTTGAACCGGGCTACGCCGCCGACGCGCTCGCCGATCTGTTATGGGAGCGCCACCACGGCTTATCCAAACGCATCCGCGTAATCGCGGATCTCGTCGGCACCACCGGCTGGCACTTGCAGACCCTAGGTCATGGTGGGTTGAGTTGTCATCGTGAGGTATCGAACGACCGTGAGCGGAGCGCAGCGGAGTCGAACGGCGCGGTGTCAACAAACGGCGCCAGCAAAGGCGAATCGGCCCATCTCACTATCGACGCAGCCATGGTTCTCGTCGACGAAGCCCTCGCGCAAGCCGGCTCCCACCGCGGCTGCACGCGTGAAGAAACGCAACTCGCGTTCGAGTATCTTACGAACCCGATCATCGGCGCCGCAACCTGGATCGATGTTAACAAAACGGCAATAATTATTCTGTCACCTTGCCTTTGACCAGCCTTCGTCTACTCGCACGCTCCAGCCGATGGCACTTGTCGTGCTGTCGACGGTGTGTTAGTGTGGGACTAGGATCTAAGGCTGGTTAACCACCGCAAACGAGGCGCTCGAAAGGGCGCCTCGTCTCATTTCGCCGAGTTGCATCACCTTGCGATTTGCCAGCCCAGTCGTGAAAGCGAAATGCTGGGACGTTCGGTGGTCCGACAAGCAGCTTCACATCCTGCATTGCGAGGGTTCGATTCCCTCACGTTCCAGCGCGAATCGCTTGTCGGTTCTGCATCGGTGTGTTAACGTGGGATGGGATGTGAAGCTGGTTGACCACCGAACGAGGCGTCCGAAAGGACGCCTCGTCTTATTGTGGCAATAGCCTTTGTCGTGAAAATCACCCGCGCGCTTGCACTCGCATTACCGCTGTGCTTTGCCGCGTGCGCCGGCGGATATGGGGGCGGCATAACGCTGCCTCCGATTCAATGCCTCTTCAACGGACAATCGCAGCTCATCTATCCCATCCCGGGCGCGACCGGCGTGCCGAACGCGCCGCAGCAGATCGTGTTTGCTGTCAGCCGGCTCTTTCCAAGTTCGTTCGAAGTGCGCGTGAATACGGACCCCGATCCAAACCACGCCCTCAACGGCACCGGCGCGTTCTTCCACCAAATCACGGCATCGCAAGTTCCATCGCCCTCCGCGACGCCCAACATCTCAAACCCGCTCTACGAAAGCGCTTCCACCAGCGCGACATTCCCGCACGCCACGTATTATGTGTTCCTAAACGACACGCTGGGCGGCTGTACGCCGACCTCCGCCGGC
>JBBQQR010000049.1:0-4236 GCA_038215615.1 Vulcanimicrobiales bacterium
CTACATCTCGAAGAGATTCTTCGCGTTCTCCGTCGTCCGCGCAACGATCTCTTCGAATGGCCGGTGGAGCAACTCGGCGACGTATCTCGCCGTGTCTACAATGAACGACGGCTCGTTGCGCTCGCCGCGATGCGGTACCGGCGCAAGGTACGGGCAGTCCGTCTCTAGGATGACATGTTCGGGGCCGATTGCGACAACCGCGTCCCGGATCGGCTGCGCAGTCTTGAACGTGACGATGCCGCCGATTCCCAGGTACAGTCCGAACTCGCCGACGTAGGTTTTGGCTTGGGCGGTGTCGCCCGTGAAGCAATGCACCACGCCGCGCATACCGGGCCGCCATTCGTCCCGAAGAATTGCGGTGAAGTCATCGAACGCGTCGCGGTGGTGAAAGACGAGCGGCAGATTCGCGTCGCGCGCGATCGCGATCTGCTCGCGCAGGACGCGTTGCTGCGCATCGCGCGGGCTGTTGTCGTAATAATAGTCGAGGCCGGTCTCACCGATCGCGACGATGCGTTCGTTCATTAGGAACGGCTCGAACGCCGCGCGCATGTCGGCCGGTGCCTCCTTCGCTTCGTGCGGATGGATGCCCGCGGTGGCGCGCAGATCGTAGCGTTCGGCGGTTGCGAACGCGCGTTCCGTATCGGCGAGATCGCAGCCGACGGTGATTACGGCGGTGACTCCGGCCGACCGCATGCGTTCGACGACCGCGTCGCGGTCCGGGTCGAAGGCTTTGTCGTGGATGTGCGCGTGCGTGTCGATCAGGACGGACACTACTGAACGGTTTCGACGACCCGGTTGCGGCCCTGGCGTTTGGCTTGATAAAGCGCGTGGTCGGCGCGCGCCAGCAGCGATTCGATCGTGTCGCTGATCGATGCGACGGCAACGCCGATGCTCGCGGTCACACGGTCGCCGTTTGCGTGGCGAATCTCGGCGTTCGCAATCGCGCTGCGCAGGCGCTCGCCGACGGTGATGGCGGTTTCGCTGTTGGTTTCCGGCATCAGAACGAGAAATTCTTCGCCGCCGATGCGGCCGGCACGGTCGTGGCTGCGGATCGAGCGCGCGATCGTACCGGCGACGACTCGCAGCGCGCGATCGCCCGCCGGATGGCCGAGCATATCGTTGATCGTCTTGAAGCGGTCGATGTCGAGCAGCAGCACGGCGCATGGATTGCTGAACGCGATGTTGTCCACGCGGTCGCGCAGCAGCTGCATGATCGTGCGACGGTTTGGAAGTCCGGTCAATGCATCGAGCGCAGCGGCACTCTGCGTAGCGGCGATCGAGCGGAAGTCGCGCAGCAACGGCGCGAGGTCGGCCGCGGCCTGCGCGAAGCGGCGGCGCTGGAGCAGCTGTGAAGTGGAGAGCGGGCGGTGCGCGATGAGGACGCCGAGCAGTTCATCATCCGAGCTGCGCGCGGCATCGGCGAAGACGACGTAGCTTGTGTTGCGCACGACAACGGCCGGACTCTCCGAACGGCTCAACTCCGCGAGCGCCCGGCTGCAGAGCTCGACCTGTTCTACGGTGGGCTGATGGCCGATCGTCGCCAGCGGCGCCAGCCGCGTTTCGTCGGGTGTGATCGCCGCGAAGATTTGCAGCGTCTCGCGCGCAGTCGGCGTGTGCAAACTCGCCAGCAGCGAATTCATTTGCGGAATCGGATCGCCGGCGCCGAGCATCGCTTGGACCGCATCCCGCGCCAGCCGCAGCCGGTGCAATTCGACTTGCGATTCATGAAGCCCGCGAAGCGTGTAGGCCAGGAACGGCAGCGGCGCGAGGCTCGCAAGTCCGATTGCGATGCCCGCATGCAGCCAAATCACCGTGCACACATACCCCCAGGACGTCAGCAGGAGAAGAAAACCGAGCAGCCGCGTGTCGCGCGAAAGATTGTGCCAGAAACGGCGCAGCCGCACCTGCGTTGCGATCATGCGCAGCGGCGTCCAGATACCGTACAGGAACATGTAGATCGCCAGCGTGTAAAACGCCAGGAACGCGAGGAACGATGGAACCGAGAGCGCCACGGGCCCGCGATAAAGTTCGGCGTGGAGCGTCCCTGCGAAAAGCCAAAGAATGGCTTGCGGGGCGCCTTCGAAAACGCGCCGCAGAAAGCGCGATCCGCCTTCGCTCGTAAGCGCGAACGGATAAGCGATCAGCGTGAGCGCAGCCGCAACGACGGGTCCGTAGATGCTGACGACGGTGAGAATCAGCGGCAACTCCAACGTGATCCGTCCGGGTTCCGCGCTGCGCCGCCGGTAGAACGATCCGCGCGCCGTCAGCGGCACGTTGATTCGCGCGAGCAGCGTAAAAAGCACGAGCGCCACCCCCAGCGCAACTCCGTCTGCGGGACGCAGGTGCGAAAAGGCTTTGGGCGCAGCTGCGCCGGTCGCGCCGATCGCAAGCACGAGCACCGCGAAACGAATCGCGGGATAGAGCAACCGCCGGCGGCGATCGCGCATGAGTTACCTCACCGGTTCCTTGCGCGGAAAAAGTGCGTCACCGGGCACGGTCAGCGTGCCGGCCGCCAATCCGCCCCAACGCAAAGCCGTATCCCAAGACGCATCGATCGGCTCGCCTGCACCGAGCTGCACCCACATTTCGCGTGCCCGGTTGGGCATGAAGGGCGCCAAAAGAATCGCAAGCCAGCGAAGCCCTTCGCAGAGTTCGTACAAGAGCGCGTCCAGGTCGACGCCCCGTCCTTCCTTATATAGGACCCACGGCTTGCGTTCGTCGATGGAGCGATTGAGGGCGGTGACCAGCTCCCAGATCGCTTCGAGCGCCTCGCGAAATTGCAGGCGCAAGATCAGCTCGCGCACGCGCGGACCCAAGTCGGCAAAGCGCTCGGCAAGTTCGCCCGAGACGGCAGGCGGCACCAAACTCTCACGGTACTGCGCGAGCATCGAAAGCGACCGCCGCAGCAAATTCCCCAGATCATTTCCCAAATCGCTGTTGTAACGCTGCACGATTTTCTCTTCCGAATACGAGAAGTCGCTGCCGAAAGGTGCTTCGCGCAACAGGAAATAGCGCAGCGAATCAGCGCCGTACCTCTCGGCCAGCGCGAACGGATCGACCGCGTTCCCGCGGCTCTTGCCAATCTTTTCGCCTTCGAGCGTTATCCAGCCGTGCGCGAAGACGAGCTCGGGTGCGGTCTCACCGATGCTCCATAGCATCGCGGGCCAAATCAGGGTGTGAAAGCGCGCGATCTCCTTGCCGACGAGCTGCACGCTTGCGGGCCAAAACGTTTTCATCTCGGGGCCATCGGGCCAGCCGAGCGCCGAAATATAGTTCAGCAGCGCGTCGAACCAGACATAGATCACGGCCTTGCCGGAAATGCTTTCCGCGGACTCCGGCACCGGTATTCCCCAGTCGAAGTTGCTGCGCGAGATGCTGAGATCTTCCAGACCTTCATCGAGGATCGCCATCATCTCGTTGTACACGGCACGCGGGCGGACCCAATCCGGATGCGCGCGAAAATGCTCTTTTAGCCGCTCGGTATATTTCGAAAGGCGAAAAAACCAGTCGTCCTCGGAGAGCCACTGCACGACGCGTCCGCACGTCGGACACTTTCCGTCGACGAGTTTTGCTTGCGGCCAAAACGTCTCGTCTTGAACGCAGTACCAGCCCTCGTATTTACCGAGATAGACGTCGCCGCTGGTAAGCATGTTTTCAAAGACCGCCTGTACGACGCGTTCGTGACGGGGCTCGGTCGTGCGGATGAAGTCGTCGTACTGCACGTTGTAAACCGCGAATAGTTCCTTCCAGCGCGGAACGAGCGCGTCGCACCATTCCTGCGGCGTTTTTCCGGCTGCTCCAGCGGCGTCGGCTACTTTTTGTCCGTGCTCGTCGGTGCCCGTCTGAAAGCGAGCTTCCCCGGCCGCGCGTGCGGTTCGCGCGAGCACGTCGGCTACGATCGTCGTGTACGCGTGCCCGATATGCGGGTTGCCGCTAATGTAATAGATGGGCGTCGTGACGTAAAAGGAACGCACCTATCCGCTATTCCCCGCGAGCGCGTTTTCGCTTGCCCGCTCGGGCATAGATGGCGCTGCGCTCGCCAAAGCCTTGCGCGGCGAGCGTTTTCGCAACCGACGCCACGCTATGCGAGTCCGCCAGCAGCGCGTCGATGCGCGCATCGAGCTCGCGCGGCGAGTGTGAAACGGGTTCGGCCGGCGACGGAAGCACCACCAGTGTGATCTCGCCGCGCACCCTTTCGGGCAAAGCGGCGGCGACTTGTACGGGCGTACCGCTCAG
>JBBQQR010000050.1:0-3836 GCA_038215615.1 Vulcanimicrobiales bacterium
TCGCTGATCTTCTGTCGGCAGAGCAGGTCGAGTTCGGCGGCAAAATCGCGCGATGAACGCTTGGCAAACGGGATCGGTTCGGGGTAAACTTGTTTCATGGCGTAACTCCTTAAGGTGTAAGTAATCTTGGAGTTACGCCGCGTTTATTTTAAAGTCCCCGATTTTCGGGACGACCTCTTATCAAATCAACGAAGATTGAGTTCGAGCTTTATACTCGTCACGCTAATTTCTCTCTCGAAACGTGAAAGGCTAGGTACCGTCCCTAGCGGCTTTTCGCGACCTGGCCCGGCGTGATGATCGGGCCGTGATTTCCCCAGGACGTTCGCTCGTGGTCGACAACGGCGGCGATCTCTGCGTCGGTCAATTGCGAGCCGAACGCGGGCATCTGCGCCGAGAAATGCACACCGTTGATGCTTTTCCCGGATAAACCGCGCAGCACGATCTTTACGTGAGCGCCGGCATCGTTTCCGTTTACGACCGAATCGCCGGCCAATGCGGGGAACGTTCCAGGAACGCCCACTCCCGCTGCGCCATGACAGGACTGACAACTTTGCGCATAGACTTGCGCGCCGATGGTCGCATAATCGAAACCGGCAACGTTCTTTCCCGGCGCCTTCACGCTAGTCTGCGTTGCCGGTGCATTTGCTGCAGCCAGCGCCGGATCGGACGCATAGGTCGGCGTTCGAGCAAACGCGTCCGGCGTCTTAAAGTATTCCAATCCGTACCACGTTGCCCACATGCCGATGACGACGAATAACACCCAAGTCCATACCGGAACCGGGCCGCCGGATTCGGCGCGAACGGGATCGAATGGTTCGTCGGCGCCGAACGCATTGACGTTGAGCGTCACGGTCCCGCGTATGTGCGATCCGGCGCGCAAACCCGTGACGGTGATGCCAGGCCCGTTCGCGACAGTGAACGGAATGCGTCGCACGCCCACATTTCCGAGCGCGTCGACCGCTTGAATCCGCAGCACATGTTCGCCGTCGGGCATCGTCGTCGTATCGAGCTGAAAACTCGCGGGCGGCTTATATGTTGCCAGCGGTTCGACAGCGTCGTCTAGGAAGACGGTGAGTGAGACGAGTCCCTGCGGGTTCATCGATCATCCCTCAAGATCAAACGCTTGGGATGTGCAGGATCAGTTTCGCCGGGGCGAGCGATCCAAAAGATCGCCGCCGCGATCGTCCAAAGTGTCGCGATCGAACCAGCCGCCACGACGATCCAGCCAAGGACATCGTGCGCCGGCGGCTGCGCGCCGTTCATCGCGCCGGACCCTTTGTTAGTGGGACTTGTTTGAGCGCCTCGAGATAGGCGACTAAGTCCTGCGCGGCCGGCGTTGCAACAACGATTTCACCCCGAGGCGCAAACGCGGCAGGGACGGGCACGACGACATCGCCGGGATCCGGCCTTGGCTTGACTGCAAAAAGCCACGAGTAGCGTGGCATGATCGAATCTTGAACGACGGCGCGCGGATTCCAAAGGTGGATGTATTGCCAGATTTGACTGGACTGACGGACGCCGATGTTCGCAAGGTCGGGACCATTGCGATGGTCGCCGAGCAGCTCCGGCGTGTCGTACGCGTAATCGCCGGCAATCGACGGCCTACCGAATACCATGTCCTGCTTGAGCGGACGCACGTTCTGCGTATGACAATACTCGCAGCCTTCACTCACATAAATGTCTCTGCCGCGTTGCGCCTGCGCCGAGTAGGGCCGCGCGCCCGCGGTCGGCCGCGTCTGCGAGAGGATGATGCCCGGAACGACACCCATAAGAATGGCGAGGACGCCGTAAACAACGGCGCTTGCAATGACGATCGTCCAGACGTTGCGGTTCACGCGCCCGCCGCCTTCGGCCGCTCATAGTGCAGACTTTCCTTTGACGGAGCCAGCGTCATCAAGTAAACGTTGTACGCAAAGATCACGTGCGCGAGAAACATCAGGCCGCCGGCGACCGCGCGCCCGGACCAATACGGTGCGGCTGCATCCACTGAGGCGATGAACGGATTGCCCGCGGCCCAGGTGAGGCCCTGAAGCGTGCCGGCAACCGAGAGCGATACGACGTAGAACGTGACGCCGATCGTTGCAAACCAAAAATGCAGGCCGGTCGCGATGGAACTCGGGCGTTTACCGGTCGCGCGCGGCAGCAGCGCATAGATGCCGCCCCATGCGATGAAAGTGATGAAACCGTACATCGTCGCATGCGAATGTCCGATGGTGTAATTCGTGAAATGCCAGATCGATTGTAGGCTGCGGAAAGCTTCGACGGTGCCTTGTGTGGATCCCAGAAAATAGTACGCCACTCCCACGACTATGAACGGCAGCGCATACGAGCGCCGAATCGTTTCCGCGTGACCGCGCATCGTTAGGGCGAAATTTGCGGTGCCCGACCATACGGGCACGAGCATGCCGACGCTGAAGACAATCGCCAGCGTCTGAAACCACCACGGAAGCGGCGAATATTCGAAATGGTGCGCCCCGATGATCGGATAAAAGATGAGGTTCGTCCAAAATCCTAGTACGCCGAGAGCGTATGAATAAATCGGACGATTCAACAGTTTTGGTAAAGCGTAGTAAATAATGCCCAATGCCAAGAACGTAAACCACATTCCCACGGCATTGTGCATGAAAAATCCCTGAACCGCGACTTGGCCCAACCCCACTTGGTAACTCGGCACGATGGCCACGACACTGAGGATCAGCGTAAAAACAAACCCGCCGATCGTATACCAATTCGAGATGTAGATTTCGCGCTCGGCACGCTGCGCAACCGTTTGCACGACGCTCCAACCGCTGAAGAACACGCCGAGCAAGAAGATGATTTTGACCCACCAGATCCACTCGCGGTATTCCTGGTCGCCGTAGTTCATGCCCAAGTCGAGCGTGATCGTCCCGCAAATAGCTGCGATGTTGAAGCAGACTAACGAAAGCCAAGCAAACCGCTTGCCGGCGACCGGTATGCCGGACGTGCGTGACGCAACGTAGATGGCGGTTCCCGCGAGCGCGATCGACGCCCAGCCGTAGAACGTTCCGTTCGTGTGAATGGCGCGCAGGCGTCCGAAAGAAAGAAAGGGGCTCGTCGCCCAGTCCGGGTAGGGAAATTTAAAGCTGAGTAACACGCCGACGGCGGTCGCCAGCAGCAGCCAAAACGTCGCGGAAATCGTGAATCCACTGAAGATCGCCACATCTTCGGGATCCACGTTATCTCGCAGCAACTCAACCGAAGCGCTCAACCCAAGCTACATTTTCTCGAGCCTTTTAAAGGCCCTGCCGGCCGGGTTCGACTCAATTCTTCGAGAACGATCGGTATCATGCTTAATCTGATTTGGGCTATAGCGTCAATCGGCACGTTCGTTGTCTTTGTGGTCTCCGCAATCGTCGGATTGCGTCAGTTTCGATCGACGAGCAGGAGCAATCAGCTCACAGGGCTACAGGCAGTGTCCGATCATTCTGCGGGGACGGATTTTCAGCGCTGGTTTATATTCGTGCTGAAAGACTTGCCGGCAAAAATGGCCGACCAAACGTTCCGAGACGGCCTGCGCGAAAACCCAATCGACCGTGAAGCTCACCTGGAAATCCGGCTCGCCGATTGGTACGAAGAGGTCGGCATCCTGGCGAAATATGGCGTCGTTGACGAGGCACCCCTCATCGAGTTCTTACGCGGAGGGCCGGTAACGGCGTGGCGCGCCTTGGATGCGACGATCGCTCTTTATAGGGAGATCTGGGGAGCCTCATATTATCGCAATTTCGAGCGGCTGGCCGAGCGCTCGCGGGCGTTTTACAATAAGATCGACCCTGAACGCATGTCTCCCTAAAGTTTTCTTAGAGCGGATCCCTTAT
>JBBQQR010000051.1:0-3834 GCA_038215615.1 Vulcanimicrobiales bacterium
CCCGATGCATCGATTACCCGTAAACGTCGACGAACGACCGAACCGCCCGACGATCCCCACTTGCCGATCCTCGCGGTCGTCGTCGGAGTCGACGAGAGCGCGCATCACCTCATCGGGACCGATTCCCGTAGCGAGCAAATCCAGACCCTTGGGACCGTATGTCGTATTGCAAAATGCTTGCGTCGCGATGGCGCCGACACCCGCCCGCACCCACGGTACCGCCGCACCGACGCTGAGAAACTTCGACTGCACGCCGCATCCGATTTCCCCAGTTTCACGGTCAACGGCGACGATCGAAAAGGTTGACGGTTTGGGAATCGGCATTGCGACCGTTGTGCACGTTTGTCGTCGTGTCATCCTCCTGGACCGAGCGTCAGGGCGAATACAGATCGGCGACGAGGTGACTGCAACGATAGATGCACACGCGAGTGAGCGTACATTACTTATGACGGCAGCTATTTGCTCAAATGGACTCGGAATGAATCCAGCCCGCTCAGATGGCGCGCGCTGCGCGCGCAAAGATTTACAAAACCGTCTAGTCACGATCGTGAAGTTAGCTTGTTTCGTAGCGCACTGAAAAACTTCGCTTGTCGGCTGTTTCTTTAACCTCCGCGACCTTTGGCGTGTAAAACGCGTACCAATCTTGTTTCGGCACGGTAACGTCGTAAGGGACAACCGGCTTTCCGAAGTCTTGAGCCTCAGGCGGCCGTGGTGACAGATACACTGTATTATACGGCGCAGAATCCAATACTAATCGTTCGGGCTCCTCGAGGGCGATAAGGTCGAAGATTGCGAGTCGCAGATACCTTGCGGTTTTTTCATAAATGCTGAAATCGACTTTCCATATATCTGCAAAGGTGCCTGACCCGTGCTCGAGCCCATCGCTCGCATGGCGAATCAGGTTATAGGTCTCACTGTCTCCTTGAAAAATGACTTCTCTCTTTACGCGGGCCCGCACGTGATACTTTCGGTCGTTTTTTGTCGGCGGCTTTGAGGACTTGCACGCTGGACAAATCACGATTTGTTCGTGCTCATTACCACACGACTTGCATTTCGATTGTTGCGTGTGCGGAATTTTGTAGAAGTCTGCCAGTTGGTCCATCGTGTAGGCTTTGTCTGCGAGTACTTTCTCGAGAACGACTTCAGAAATTGACTCAACAGCCATCCACAGGTGAAGGCACAGAAGCGGCGCCGCTCCAGTTTTCCAAAGTCGAAGAGCCTCTTCATATTGCGAAATTGCAAGAAGAAGTCTTTCCCGCCGGGGATGGTCCCAAATCTTGCCCGCTAGCTTTATAGTTTGCTCTTTTGCCAAGAAACGACCACCCAGTGGGAAGTACGGGATGTCCGAAAAAGGAAAGCGGCGGGTAAATTTTTTCCATTGAGCGTACGGGAATTCCGTAAATAAAGTTTCGACGATTACGCTGCTACCGGCATTTGCACTTAGGCAACAGATCGAGTGAACGTGTGCCGCTGTCTGATAAAGATAATTCGCCGCCGCCTCCCGGTTCTCGGCGAGACAGAGGCAGAAATAAATTAGCTCGCGAGGAACACGTACGCCCTCAATCTCCTCGTAGCGCGTCTGTATCACGGTGAACGAACGTCCGAACTGGCCTAGGAAGCCATACATATACGCGCCACCGTCCGGCACGGCAAAACGCGAGTCGGCGCGATACATGCCCATGTATACCGTTCCAGTCGGGTTGGCAAGTCGAATTTGATCAATGAGGTCTTTTAGCGAGGTCGTTGATTGCATCGCGATGCTCCGGACTTCGATCTCGTCGCGCCTTCGTCCGTTCTAGTCAAGAAGCCGTTTCTCGCGGCGCGGGACGTCGCAACTTGTGCGGCGAGCTTCGACCGTAAGGACGGGCGAGGTACAGGGTGGAACCGCGCACGATGGAAACGCTGATCATCACCGGCGGCAGCGCGGGAATCGGAGCGGCCGTCGCGCGTCTTGCGGCAACGCGCGGCTACGCAATCGCGATCAACTACTCGCGCGACGACGCGGCAGCCTATGCGGTCGTCGCAGAGATCAGCGCGCTTGGTGGATCGGCGATTGCGGTGCGCGGCGACGTCTCGCACGAAGCCGACGTCATCGAACTCTTTGCAAGTGCGACGCGCGAACTAGGCCCGGTCACGGCGCTGGTCAATAACGCGGGAATCACGGGTCCGCTCGCCCGACTCGACGAGATCGACGTAGCCACGATCGAACGCGTGCTTGCGGTCAACGTGACCGGCTCGATGCTCTGCGCGCGCGAAGCGGTAAAACGGATGTCGACTAAACACGGTGGTGCGGGCGGCGCGATCGTCAATGTCTCATCGGCGGCATCGCGCCTTGGGAGCGGCGGTGAGTTCATTCACTACGCCGTCTCCAAAGGCGCGATCGATACGCTCACGATCGGCCTTGCACGGGAGGTCGCAACCGAGGGCATCCGCGTGAACGCCGTCTCGCCGGGACTGATCGATACCGGCATTCACGCCAAGTCCGGTGCACCCGACCGCGCGACGCGCCTCGCGCCAAACATTCCGATGAAGCGGCCCGGCCGTGCCGAAGAAGTTGCCGAGTCGATTTTGTGGCTGCTCTCGCCGGCCGCATCGTACGTCACGGGTGCCATGCTCTCGGTCAGCGGCGGACGCTAGCACAAGACGAGTGTGACGGGGTGATGGCATACACGTGTTCGAAGATTAGCTCCGTGGCAGGAGTTGAGCGACAATCTTTGGCCGACCGCAATTACAGTGGCGCCGTGCTCTGTGATCTCATTAAACTTGCATTGCGCCAACAGTCACCGGACAAACGGAAACCGAAAAATGCCAGCCGTAAATCCTGAAAATCTGCGGTGGGCCCGTGAAACCGCTGCTCTCACTATCGAGCAAGCCGCGCACAAAATTGGAATCCAGGGCGAGTCTGCGACAACGCGATTGAGAGAAATGGAAAGTGGCGAGCGTACTCCGACTCGCTCAAATTTGAACAATATGGCGAGGGCGTACCATCGGCCAGTCCTCGCTTTATACGTTGAGCGACCCCCGCTGAAAGGTGAACGAGCTCACGACCTTCGCACGAATCGCCTTAGTACTAACACGTCCGAAGCAGGCCTTGACGTCCTAATTCGGACCGCACTTGTTCGACAAGCAATATTACGTGAAGCATTACAGGATGCCGACGAGTTTTCTGCATCTCCCATAGTCGGTTCGATCGACGGGCGTTTCGATGCAGATTACATTTCAGACAAAATACTGCGCGTCTCGGACTTCCAACTAAGCGTTTTCAGATCTCGGCGTCTGGCGTCTGAAGCATTTGCTTACGCTCGAGATTGTATCGAGCGACTCGGGATCTTCGTTCTTCTGATCGGAGATTTAGGACACCACACCAGCAAGCTAAGCGACAGAGTGTTCCGTGGAGTGTCTTTGCCCGATTCAATAGCGCCTCTGATCATCATTAATGATAACGATGCGAAATCAGCTTGGGCTTTTACCCTATTCCACGAGCTTACGCATCTTATCATTGGCGAAAGCGCGATCAGCGGATACGGAAGTCTCAACGCAAATGAAAAACTGTGCGACGACGTCGCCGGAAGGCTGCTACTTCCGAAATCCGACTTAGCATCTCTAAACTTGACCAACGATATTGAGCAATTAGTGGACGAGATCGGAATGGCGTCAAATCGTTGGAAAATTAGCCGCACGATGATTGCGTACAACTTACGAAGAGCTCAGCAAGTCTCTAGCGGAACGTACGAGCAGCTTGTCGATCGATTTGAGATGGAAAGAACTGATGCGAGAAGGAATTTGGCTGCTGGCGGAGGCGATTACTACACAACTCGCACACATCGCCTCGGT
>JBBQQR010000052.1:0-2770 GCA_038215615.1 Vulcanimicrobiales bacterium
GCAGTGCATCAACGGACTCGAAGCAACAGCCAAGGGACCGGAGATGGTCGAACGCGGCCTTGCGATCTGCACGTCGCTCGCGCCGATCATCGGTTACGACAAAGCAGCCGCCATCGCGAAAGAAGCGGCCAAGACCGGCGAATCGATTCGCGAAGTCTCGCTGCGCGTCACGGATCTTGGAGAAGCGAAACTCAAAGAGATCCTCGACCCCAGCCTCATGGTCGAGCCGAGCGCGGACCGCGTCGGGGCCGGCGGGGGCTAACCTCAACCCGATCCGATACACAAAGAGCGAGGTCAGCCGGCCTCGCTCTTTGTGTATCGGCTGTGAAACGTTCGGCGACCATCGCAGTAGGAGCCCCAAGCACGGTAGCAGGTTTCGCGCAATGAGCTTTCGAGAGGAAACGTATGAAACGTTTGATCGCTTGTTTTCTGTGTGGATCAACGCTGGCATTGACGATGCCCATCGCGAGTTCGGCTGCGAGCAACATTGTGAAAGTTGATTCGACGACGGCTGAGGCCATCGATGCGATCGTGCGAGCCGAGATGACGCGGCAAGCTGCGAACGGTATCAGCGTTGCCGTCGGGCGCAGCGGTCAAATCGTGTACGCGCGCGGTTTCGGTTACGCAGACGTTGCGGCGAAGAAACCGGTCGACAACGATACACGCTTTGCGATCGGTTCGATTACGAAGCAATTCACCTCGGCGATCGTCATGCAGCTCGTCCATGAAGGCTCGGTTTCACTCGACGCGCCGCTTTCGAGCTACCTGCCCGAGGTTCCGCACGCAGCGGATGTCACCGTTCGGCAACTGCTCCATCAGACATCGGGGTACGAAGATGTCTTGAGTACACCAGGATTTGCCGCCCTAGCACATTCGACGTCGGTGACACCGCACGAGCTTGTCTCACTCATGGGGGCCGACGACCTCAATTTCAAGCCAGGCTTGCGGTATCAATACAGCAATACGAACTACTATTTGCTCGGGATGATCGTCGAAAAAATGACCGGAAAGCCATTCTCGGCGGCTCTTGCGGAACGCATCATCCGGCCGCAGAAACTCGCGGCGCTTACCTACGGACCGCCGTCATCAAACGATATTGCTACCGGCTACGCACCCAACTCTACGACGCCCGCTACGCTTTGGAGTTCCAATGCCAAGTATACGGCGGGAGCACTTTACAGCGATCCGAGCACGCTCGTCGCCTGGGACAACGCGTTCTTCGGCGGCAGCGTCGTCGATGCGCCATCGCTTGCCTTTCTGAGGACATCGGGAATGGCGGATGGCTTGCGCACCGGTTATGCGGCGGGCTGGCTCGATGATGCACTTTTCGGACACCGGATGATCTGGCACAACGGCGGCGTCCCCGGATTCAACGCGCGCAACGCGGTTTTTCCGGACGATCGGATCCAGATCGTGGTCTTCACCAATACCGCTGGTTTCGACGAAGGCCCGATCGTCAATCGCATTTTTGCGCGCTTGATCGGCGGCGTAAGCGATGCGGAAATTGCGGCAAGCGACATGCGTCCCGGGCCCGGTGAGAAGCCGGCGGAAACAGCGCGCGCGCTCGCGCTCTTCCGTGCAGCCGTCGGTGGAACGTTCGATCGATCGCTATTCACCGAGGCCTCGCGAAATGCAATCTCCTCCGAGATGCTCAAAAGCGTCGCAACCCAGATCGGCACGCTCGGAATCGTCGACCACCTCGTGTTCTTGCAGACCGTACGACTCCGCACTCCCAACCACGAGATGCTCTTCCAGTACGTCGCCGTGGCCGGAACGACGCGCTTGATCTACTCGATCGGTTTTGATGCGGCGGGGAAGATCGGGACCTTCTTGTTCCAGCCCGGATAAAGCCTGGGTTTCCGCGCTCCCCGAAGAATGGGTAGCGAGGAGGCAAGCGATGATATCCGCCCCGACCGCCGTCCATCTCAAAGCGCTCGACCCGCTCGATTTCCTGGAACGTAGCGCTGCCGTGTATCGCGAGAAAATTGCGGTCGTCGACGGAGCCACTCGCCGGACGTATCCGGAACTGCTCGAACGCGTGCGTCGTTTCGCGGATGTGCTGCAGCAAGCCGGTATTCGTACGGGTGAGCGGGTGGCAATGCTCTCGCCAAATACCTCGGCGTTGCTCGAAGCGCACTATGCCGTGCCGCTCGCGGGCGGCGTTTTGTGCGCCCTCAACATTCGGCTTGCCGTCGAAGAAATTCGCTACATCATCGGGCACTGCGGTGCATCGCTGCTCGTTTACGATGCCCAGTTCGATGACTTCGTCGCGCAGCTCGCGCCGGCGATTCCAACGATTCGTGTGACCACGGGCGCGATTACGCACGCTGTGCGCGATTACGAGACGCTTCTCGCCAAAGCCGATCCGGCGCGCGTCGTGCGCCCGGCATTCGATGAAGAGACGCTGCTCTCGATAAACTACACCAGCGGCACGACCGGACAACCAAAGGGCGTCATGTACACCCTCCGCGGCGCATATCTCAACGCGATGGCCGAAGTCTTTCATGCAAACCTGCGGCCGGAGAGCGTGTATCTTTGGACGCTCCCGATGTTCCACTGTAACGGCTGGCTCTATCCGTACGCCGTCACGGCGGCGGCGGCGACACACGTCTGCCTACCAAAAGTTGACCCGGCGTTGATCTTCACCCTGATCGCGCGGGAAGGCGTCACGCATCTCTGCGCGGCGCCGACGGTCCTCATCGCACTCGCCAACGCGCCGACCGCTGCTCCGTTTGCCCAGGCCCTCTCCGTCATCACCGCCGGTGCCCCG
>JBBQQR010000053.1:0-2097 GCA_038215615.1 Vulcanimicrobiales bacterium
CTAAAACGCGTCCCGCGTTGCCCGTCCTTACTTACGCAGGTTGAGCTTCTCGAGCAGGTTTTTATACCTGTCGGAACTCGACTTGCTCAAGTAATCGAGAAGACTCCGACGCACCGCCACCATTTTGAGGAGGCCCCGGCGGGAGGAATGATCCTTCATGTTCGTCTTCAAGTGTTCCGTCAGCTGCCCGATCCGTTTCGTGAGCAACGCGACCTGGACGTCCGCGCTACCTGTATCCTTCTCGTGCAATTGGAACTCCTTGAGGTCCGTTGTCGTGACTTCAGCCATAACGAAGTGCGCAGTGTAGCGTAAGAATCCCGAGCCGCAAGTTAGCGGCGCAACGGCCGTCTAGTGACCGTGGCCGTGAGATTTCGGGCCTTTCGCTCCCTTGCCATGGCCGCCTTCGCCATCGCCATCGTCATCGTCGCGATCCTTCCCGCCTTTTTTCGACTTCTTGCCTTTCACCTTGGCATGCTTGAGCGCGTTTTCCGCGTGGTGCGCTCGACTTACGATCGGTCCGAGCTTGAGACCGTAATCCTGCGCGATCCTGCCCCATCCGGCGCCGCCGCTATGTCGCGATATAATTTCATCGAAGCTATGTCCGCTGGCCGATGCTAGAGAATTGGCAACGAGCAGTTCGCCGTAGCCGAGATTAGTCCGAGCGCGCTGTTCCCGCACGACGTTGACTGGAAGGCCCGTTTCGGTGGCAATGCGCTGGACGACAATTGGCTCGCGCTCGGAGGGTGCGCCAAAGCCGTTGATATACACCGCGGAGCGATCGAGTTCGTCCACCTCGTGCGCGCGGACTGCGAACACCGAGATAACGAGCAGGAATCCGACAGAAGCGAGTGTTCTCATCGCCCATGATTCGAACCCGCCTACACGTTCGGCTCTGCCCGTACATGACACGGCGCACCAGCGATGAACTGGTGCGCCGAGAGATCATGCCGCCGCAGTGTCGAGCGCGACGCGTCGCCTAGTGAATGATGTTTAGTTTAATGACGACGAAGAGCAGAATCAGCGCGCCGATAATCGACATGATGAAACCGGCCGGATGGAATGACGAACCCGGCTCCGGTTTCGAGAACATTCTGCCGATCAGCCCGCCGATAATCGAGCCGCCGATGCCGAGAAGCGTGAGCCAGATAAAGCCGAGTTGTTGCGCCCCGGGCATGATCTTGGAGGCGATCCAGCCGACGATGAAACCTACGATGATGGACCAGATGATGTGTAACATAGATGTATGGGTTGAGCGGCCGAGGGTATCGGGTCGCACAATACAAAGCTACTGTTTTCGCCTCTAAATCTCGCTGCGCCTTTTCTCGTCGGCGGCGAGATAGTCCTGGCGCGGCGGGCTGAAAGTATCGAGCACGCGCGTTTCTTCGATCGTCTCGATGCCATGGGGCACATTCGCCGCGAGGTAAAAAGAATCGCCGGTTTTCATTTCGTGCGCTACGCCCTCCACGATCAAGCGCGCGTGGCCGGAGAGAATGTGAACAATTTGCTCCTGCGGATGTTGGTGGGCTGGCATCACGCTGCCGGCGGCGAGCGAGGCCGTCATCTGATACATTAAGTCGCCGTGCACCAGCGTGCGCCGGGAAATGCCGGGGCAAATCTCGACGAGCGGATTTGCTGGCGGTGGGCGGTTTATCTTCATGGTGATGCCTCCGTTTCTCGCTCGCCGTCATACCAAAGATCAAGTTTTGCACGCGATCGAACCCCGCGTTTTCCGCAAATAACGATTCGAAAACTGTCGACCAGAATTTTGCGCGCGGAATGCATCCGTAATTTCCGTCCCGAGGTGAAAACAGGTGTGCGCAAAACGGTGAAGCGACCGATTTTCTTTAATGCCTGCGTGAAATAAACTTCTTCGCCCGCAAAATATTGCTCATCGAACCCGCCGACTTCCCGGAAATTTTTCGCCGTCGTGAACAGAAAGGCGCCTGCACCAAGATTCAACCCGAAGTAAACGGCGCACGCCAGCCGCATCGCAATCGACGCCCACCGCGGAATATTTTCGCTCACATCGATCCGCGCGCCGCCACCGGCGAAGCCCGCCCGCAGCGCCGCCAGCACGCCTTCGATATGCGCGGATGC
>JBBQQR010000054.1:0-1759 GCA_038215615.1 Vulcanimicrobiales bacterium
AGCACGCGAGATGAATCCGAAAATCCGTATCGTGTTGCGCCAATTCAATCGCGCGCTCGGGCACAAGATCGAACAGAATCTTTCCGACTGCTCGGCAATATCACCCGCGGCTCATGCGGCCGCGACCTACGCCGGCGCGGCGGTCGATCCGGCGTGCGTGTACGCGCTGCAGTTTCCCGATGTTGACGGTCCGCTCGTGGGCTTTTCCGAGCGGCTCGCGCGCGATTTTGGTTTGCGCGATACCACCGTCGGCGAAGCCGAGCGCCGTCTGGGGATGCGCCTGATTAGCGTCAATGATAGCGTGGCGCCGGGCCGTACCGCGCGAATAACGCGCGACGATCGCGTGGTGGCTTTCGGGCCTATGGATGCGCTGCAGCACGCGTGGCACCGGCGTAGCCGGGCGCGTCCGCAACTTCGCCGCCGCCGGGAGTGGCTGGGCGACATGTTCCGGGCCGCGGCCCGTTACGAGCCATTCCTCATCTACACGTTCGTGTTTGCCACGCTCCTTTTTCTCGCGGGCTCGCTGTACTTTACGTTCCAGCTGCACCTTACGTTCATCCAAGCGATGTATTTTACGGCGGCGACGATGTTTACGGTCGGGTACGGCGACATCACCCCCTACAACCGGCACGGCGGCGACTTCTCGTTGTTTGTCGCGATGGCGATCATGGTGGGTGGCGTGACGATCGCCGGTATTTTCATCGCGTCCATCGCGTCGGCGTTCAGCCGTGCGCAGGAAACGGCGCTTCAAGGTTTACGGCGCGTCCGCGCGGAGGACCATGTCGTCGTGTGCGGAGCCGGCAGCACAGGGACGCGCGTCATCGACTTTTTGCTCGACATGCAGCAGCGGGTCGTCGTGCTTGAGCAGCGCCCGGACACGTTGGTGCTCGAACTGGCGCGCACGCGGCGTATCGATCTGCTTACCGGCGATGCGACGAGCGACGATACCCTGGAATTTTGCGATCTCGGTTCGGCGCTCAGTTTCGTGGCCGTCACCGATAGCGATACGGCCAATCTCGAAGCGGCGCTGGGCGCGCTCGTGCAAAATCCGGAGATTCCAGTGGTCGTGCGCATCAACGATCCGGATTTTTCGCGTCTCATCGAACGCAATTTCAACATTGCCAAATCGTTCTCGGCGGCAGAACTAACCGCGCCGATGATCGCCGGGCTCGCTCGGTTTCCGGGGACGCGCGGACGCGTAGCTTTTGCCGACGAGACGTTCAACGTCGGCGTGCGCAGCGCGACCGATCGGCTTCCGCGCGCCGAGGGTACCGTGCCGCTTTACGCTTGGCGGGCAGGGAAACTGCGCTCAATACGCGATTTTTCAGAGATGGAGCCCGAAGATCGGGTGCTTTACGTCGTACCGCTTTCGCAATTCAAAGCGGAGTCATGAAAGGACTGTCATGCTAACCGAAGGCGCGAAAATGCTGGAGCTCGACGTTGTCGACGACCAGGGCAAGAAATTTAATACGCGCGAGCTGCTCGGCAAGCCACTCGTCTTGTGGTTTTATCCCAAAGACGACACACCGGGTTGAACGAACGAGGGCTCGCAGTTTCGCGACGCCATCGACCAATTCAGCGCAAAGGGCGCGCAGATCATCGGAGTCAGTAAAGACTCCGTTGCGAGCCATCAAAAATTCAAAGCCAAGTACTCACTGCCGTTTCCGCTCATCGCGGACACGGACGGCAAGATGTACGAGGCGTTCGGAGTGGACGCGCGCACGACGTTTCTTATCGGCGGCGACGGCACGATCCGTAA